>NZ_JBFTSH010000020.1:0-115860 GCF_056399925.1 Cupriavidus sp. 01L43 | reverse complement strand
TATGCCGCGCGTAGCCGTGGCCAGAACTTCCTCTGGGCGACGGACAACGGGCATATGGACAAGGGCCGCAACATGGCTTCCGATGAGCAAAAGGAAAAGCTCAGGCCGGTGGTTCGGACCCGCCCTCATGAACCTTCCTATGCCCTCCGTGCCATGCTGTTCCCGGTGGGAATCTTTCCACCCAATCCGCTCGGGTTATATGACATGAACGCCAACGGATGGGAGTGGATGCAGGACTGGTATGACGAGGACTGGTACCGCGTCAGCCCCGAGCACGATCCGAAGGGACCGCCGACCGGATCCTTGCGTTCAATTCGGGGATATTCGGGGGGCGACTATATCTCTGGCCTCAACATCAAGCGCTTTAAGCGCGATCCCATGATGACTGGGAAAGACATCCGAACGGGCGCCATTGGACCCGGATTCAACGTATCGCACACTGTTCGCTGTGTGGCAAACATCGACCGCGCTATCGCACAGCCGCAATGACCCCATCGCCCAGCGTCTTCCATCCACGAACCGAGGAGAAATCATGAATGCAATCGTATTTGAAGGGGATCCGACCGATCATGGCGGCTATGTGATGACAGCAACGTCCACCATTTTCGAAGGCGGAAAGCGCGCGGCCCTGCTTGGTGATCTCGTGTACTGCCCACGGGAAGGGCATGGCGTGAACCCGATCATCGAGGCCGATGAGACCATGTTTTCCGATGGGAAGCGTCTGGTCACCCATCTCTGCAAATCGGCGTGCGGATGCACGATCTTTGCCACGCACTCCACACTTTCAGCCGGTTGATCCATGTCGTGGTCCATCCCCAGCGTTCCGCCGCGTCAGCGACCGGAAGCGATCAAGCTACACATATGGCTGCCCATCCTCGTCGTGATCATGGGGATTGGCGCAGCAGCCGTACTACTGTTCTGGCCGCAAGACAGATCGACTCACACGCCGAAGTTTTGGCTGCTTCTGGTCGGTGCCCCCGCCAGCGTCTGCGCAGTGCTATTCGGCATGATCCTCACGCGGTGGGAGCGGAAGCAAGTCGTTGCCGACGAGAGCGAGCGGGAGGCGACGCGGCTGGCTTCACTTTGGCGTGCGTGGGCCAGACATCATCTGGGGGCAGTGCGCGCAGTCGCGTTTCTGCCAACCATTCAAACGGCGGAGCAGCTTGTCGCGGGTGAGGTGGCCATGCCGGTGAACCTGCAACGCTCGGTCGGCTTCTACTGGGGCGAGAAGGACAAGGCCGACATCCGGCGGGATCGACTCCTTGGTTTGGTGGTGGACCGGTTTGCCGATGATCTGGCCAATGTTCGGTCCCTTGAGGTCGTGCTGATCCTGGATGGCACATCACAGGCGGGCGCGGCCCAATGGAAAGCCGAGAGCGGACGCCTGCTGGCGGAAGCATTGCCTGGGATCGCTTGCGACATCCGCGTTGCCGACGCCACAAGCTGCGTGGCGCGACTGGAAGCCAATCTCGGTCAGGATCAGATGCCCGCACAGCTGATTGTTGCCGCGCAGATCTGGGCAGATGCCGGCGAGAACACCTTCAGCGAAGGTGGCGCGGCAATACTGCTGAGTCCCCGCACGGCCGGTCGCTCAGTGTCTGGCGCGCAGCCTGAGGCGTTGGCAGGACGTATCTGTCGGCCCATGACATCGCAATCCTCCGCTATGGCCGATGATGTTTCCACGATGCTGAACATGCAGGTCGTGCCCGGCAGCTTGCAACAAGTCTGGTCAAGCGGTTTGAATCGGGCGTGCAGTACTGCGATGTTAGGCGCGCTATCCACCGGAGGCGCGGATAACCCGACGGTTATTCAGCTGGAAGACGCGCTGGGCGTCCCGGGGCCCGTCAGCGGATGGATGGCCCTTGCCCTTGCACTGGAAGCAGCACGGCACGGCAAGACGCATCAGTTGGTCGCGTGGCAGGAGTCCGACGCGGAGCGCGTGCACTTGTGCGTGGTCGCGCCGGTACAGCCTGGAGGAGCGTGAATTGCGAAGCTACACACTGGGACGATGGCTGATTCTTGCGGGCGCGTTCGTTGCGGCAGCCATCTACGTCGGCCTCTCGGTGGAGGCCAGTCAGATCCGTCCTTGGTTGACTGAGCATCGTGTAGCGCTTGCAGCCATAGGTTTGGGCGCGTTGATGTGGGCCGTTGTTGCATTGTTTCGGCGGCGACTGGTTCGCCACGAAGTTCGGCAGGCGTCTAAAGCGCAGGGATTGGAGCCCCCCGAGGCTGCCAGCGAGGCAATCATGGAGGCTAAGGCCGGCACTGCGTCGGCGGTAGGGAATCTGCTAGAACTCCGGGCAGTGCTGCGCGCGCAGAGGGGCTTCCGCTGGCGTGACCCCCTGCCGTGGCTACTGCTGACTGGGGACGACGCGGCAGTCGGCCGGCTGGTTCCCGGACTGGACCGACAAGGCTGGCTGAGCACCCCTGATGCGGTGCTGCTGTGGAGCAAGGCGGGCAAGGACGGCCAACCGGATATCGCCTGGCTCACGCAGCTCTATAAACTTCATCGCCGTCGTCCCATCGATGCGGTGCTGCTCGTCACCAACGGCGAAGCTGAACTGCCGTCGCAACGCCACATCACGCATCCCCATCCCTTCACCCTCGCCCGCATCGCCGAGACACTGCGCTGGTCCGCGCCGGTTTTCCTGATCGATGTGGCGCAGGAGAATGCCGCTCCCGACGGGGATAGCGCGCCAGTCGGCTGCGAGTTGCCGCGCCGATGGGATGCCGATGCCGTCAGGCGTGCACTGACCACCCTGCGCAACCGGCTATCGGATCACAGCATCGAGCAACTGATTCAGAACCCCCGCCATCGCCACATGGCCGAACTGTCCGCTCGTCTCGATACCCGCGCCACGGCCATTGCCGATTGGGTAGGGGGATGGGTGAACCGCCACCGGCGGCGCATCCCGTTGCGCGGCGTCGTGTTTGCGCGGTATCCGGCAGCGATTGGCGATGCAGAGAGCGAGGCCGGCATCGACCTGCCGCTCTGGCAACACATCGGCGCAGCCGCAAGGCGCCATGCCGGGCGGCGCATGGGGTGGCATCCGGCCACGGTGTTGTCGGTGGTGGCCCTAGCGGCCATCGGCCTGTGGAGCGCCGGCATGCTGGTGTCCGGGGTGCAAAACGGGCGGGACATTCACGCCGCACAGCAGGCCATCGACAGCCTCCAGTCGGCGCCAGACCCGGCCGCCCGCCTGCACGCGCTGCTCGCCCTGCAGCAGCAGATCGAGCGCTACGTCGATCGCACCGAACATCATGCGCCCATCGCGACGCGCTTTGGCCTGAACCGTGATGCGGCGGTGCTGGAAGCGCTGTGGAAGCCCTATGCGCAGGCCAGCCGCCAGTGGCTCACTTTGCCCGTGCAGCAAGATTTGGAAGCCTCGCTGGCCGACCTGGCGCAGATGCGCACGAACGCGCTGGACGAGGAGACCAGCCGGTGGGCGCTCGACGGTCAGCAAGGGCTCAAGACCTACCTGATGCTGGCCCACCCCGAGCGGGCCGAGCCGGAGTTTCTGGCGCCGCAGCTGGCGCGCCACTGGTCTAACGAAGCGCGGCTGACGCCCGGCGCGCAGCAGGACCTTGGCGAACGGCTGTTCCGCTTTCATGCGCAGTACCTGTCGGCCCATCCGGGGTGGCGCATCCTCCCGCGGCCCGAGTTGGTGGCGGGCGCGCGCCAGACGCTGCTGGCGGTCATCGGCGAGCGCAATGCCGAAGGCGCGATCTATCAGGGCATCCTCAGAGCCTTCGACGGCAAGTACGCAGACCAGACCCTGGCCTCGCTCACCGCCGGTACCGACGCGCGCGGACTGCTCCGGACAGCGGGCATCGTGCCCGGCGTCTTCACCCGCCAGGCCTACGAGGGCTATGTCGCCGCCGCAATCGAGTCGGCCGCCAGGCGCACGGCGGTCGCCAGCGACTGGGTGTTGACCGACGGCAGGCCGGAGGACGCGCCACAGCCCGCGGGCCGCTCGCCCGAGGCCCTGCAGGCCGCGCTGACCGAACAGTATTTTGCGGACTATGCGGACCACTGGCGCGGCTTCATGAACAGCATGCAGTGGGCGCAGGCGCCGACGCTTCCCGCAGCCATCGACCAACTCAAGCTGATGGCCGATGCACGTCAGTCGCCGGTGATCGCGTTGATGAAATCACTCGCCTACCAGGGTGGTGCTGGCGCGCGCAAGGATTCGCTGTCCGATACGCTCGTGGCCAGGGCTCAGGATCTGCTCGGCAGGAAGGCGGCGGGGGCCGAGGCCGCACAGCCAGATCCGGCAGGGCCGCTTGGCGCCGCCTTCGGCCCGGTGCTGCGGCTGACGGCTCAGGCTCCGGGCACTAACGACGACCTGAGCCTCCAACGTTTCCTCGACCGCGCCACCGCGCTGCGGCTACGGTTGCAACAGATCAGCCACAGCGCCGATGCCGATGCACAGGCGCGGCAGATGGCGCAGGCGCTGTTCCAGGGCAAGGCGTCGGCGCTGGCCGATACCCAGTCCTATGCGCAGTTGGTGGCTGCCAGCCTTGGCAGCGAATGGGCCGGGATGGGCGAGGCGCTGTTCGTACGCCCCATCGCCCAGGCCATGCAAACCGTGCTGCAACCCGCGAAGGCGAGCCTGAACGCTGCCTGGCGGCAGGGCATCGCCACGGCGTGGGGCCGATCGTTCGCTGGGCGCTACCCCTTTGCGGACACGGCCAATGATGCCTCGCTGACGGAGCTGGCGCGCTTCCTGCATCCGGAGACCGGGTTGCTCGCGGCGTTCCTCGGCACCCATCTGGCCGCCGCGCTGGAATTGCAGGGCGACCAATGGGTACCGGTGACGCCCGGCGGGCAGACGGGGGGCGAGGTACTCGCCTTCGACCCGGCCTTCCTCAGGGCAGTGAACGCTCTGCAGCGTGTGGCGGCCCACATGATGGCGCAGAGCGAGCCCCAGTATCGCTTCGAGGTCAAGCCGATCCCGTCTCCGGGTCTGACCGAAACGGTGCTGACCCTGGATGGTCAAAAGCTCCACTACTACAACCAGCGCGAGCGCTGGCAGGCCATGCGCTGGCCGGCCAATACGGTGGAGGAACCGGGTGCTCGCCTGCAATGGCAGAGCGAGGGCGCCGGCACGAACCGACACTACGAGTTTGGCGGCTACTGGGGATGGGTGCGAATGCTGGAGCGGGCAAGTATTGAGCCGCTGGACAGCGCGACCTACCAGTTGACCTGGCACGGCATGCCGGAGACGCGCGCGGCGGCCACCGGGCCGGATAGCGCCGATGCCGATGCGGAAAGCCTGATGGCACGCGCCGCCAAACGCCCACCGCCGGCGGATATGGTCTACCCGCTGAAGTACCTGATGCGCACCGATGTCGGCCAGGGACCGCTGGAGTTGCTGGCGCTACGCGGGTTCGTCCTGCCGTCGCGGATCTTTTTGGGTCGGGAGCCGCATGGCTTGGTGCGCAGCGTTCCTGCTACGGTGCCGAAGGGATAGCCGAAAACTGCGGATGTGGCTCCGACCCCACCTAGCCAGCCACCTCCCTCGGATCATGGCCGTAGCTGTCGCGTGCGCGGATCTTGCCGTCGACGCCATGGATCAGCAACTCCACTTTCTGGCGCCGGGCCAGTCCGGTGCCGGCCTGGATGGCCTCATCCTGCGTGGCATGGTGCGACTCGGCGTAGCGGGCGCCCTCATGGATCACGTCCCAACCGGTGCCGTGCGGCACGACATGGAGGTTGGTCTGCATGATGGTTCTCCTGGATCGTATGATCCTTCCATTATGGATGCCATGGCGCAGGGCACAATCCGGCGCCGTCTGACACGCCACCTGAGAGGCGCCGGGAAGGCGCCGGGCACCCGCCGGGGGGCGGCGTCCGCATCGCTTATGTCCGGCGCGTGACGGTTTACCGTGCCTTTTCGGGACACGCCTATATATTCTTGTAGGGAAAACAACGCGCAGGAGAGACAGCCATGCAAGCGAGGTTTGCGCGCGGCATTGCGCAGATGCCACTGACGGTGGCGGCCCGGGAATCCCTGCTGGCGGAGAAGGCCGCCATGCCCGAGGTCGGCGACCTGGTGACGGTTTGCAGCCAGGATATGGAAACCGAGTTCAGCGTCCGCCTGACGGCGGTGGCCGGACCGGAGCTGTGGTACGGCGTGATTCATGCCATCACGCGCGGTGCCGAAATGCTGGTCGTGGCCGAAGGCCTGGAGCTGGACGACGTGGTCAGCGTGCGGCGCCAGGAGATCGCGTCGGTGGTCAAGGCCAGTCAGCACCATTGATCGTTCCCGGTGGGACCGGGTATGCTGCGGATGCACATCCATCCGTCGCCCCCGCTTTATGTCTTCCGCCTACACCACGTCCGCTTCCACCTCCCTATTCATTGCCGGCCCCGCCGGCCAGATCGAAACCCTGCTGGACACTCCCGCCGGCCCGCCCGTCGGCATTGCCGTGGTCGCGCACCCCCACCCGGGGCAGGGCGGCACCGCCGAGCACAAGATTCCCCAACTGCTGGCGCGCATGCTCCAGGCCCATGGTTTCGTGACGATGCGGCCGAACTACCGAGGCGTCGGGCAAAGCGAGGGAAGCTACGATGGCGGCCCCGGCGAATCTACCGATGTGGAAGCCGTGCTGCGCCATCTCCAAGCCGAATATCCGGGCCTGCCAGTGGCGCTGGCCGGGTTCTCGTTCGGCGCTTTCGTGCAGACGCTGATGGTGGCGCGCCTGACCGAGGCGGGAGATTCGTCCGTGGAATCGATCCAGCATCTGATCCTGACCGGCATGCCGGCTGGCGCGCTGTCCGAGACGCTCCGCTACGACACCCCGCCCGTGCCGGCCCACACGCTGGTGGTGCATGGCGAGCGCGACGAGCGCGTGCCGCTGATCAATGTCTTCGACTGGGCCCGGCCGCAGGAACTGCCGGTGGTGGTCCTGCCGGCCGCCGGGCATTTCTTCACCGGCAAGCTGCCGGGCCTGCGCAGTGTGGTGGAGGGGTACCTGCGCCGCCCGGCCTAGGGGCGTCTGGTCAGAACTGATAAACCACCGAGATATCCCCGGTCAGGTTGGTCGTGCGCTGCACGATCGGGCTGTTCTTGGCATCGCCGACCAGCGCCGATACCCCGAAGTCCGCCGTGGCGAACCAGTGCTTGTTGATGAACCAGATGGCCGAGACGCCGCCGCCATAGGACTTGATCCCGCCGCTGGCACGGTATTCCGGGTGGCCGGAGCGTGCCGCCTGCTCGGGCGTCACGCCGAACCAGCGGCCCATGTAGGCCGAATCGGCCACGGTCATGGTCGGGCCGGCGAACCAGAAGAATTTCTCGGAGCTGCCCGGCAGCGGCATATAGGCGCCCAGGTCGCCAATCCAGCCGTTGGCGCCGCCGAACTGGCGCCGCGCGTTGGCCCGGATCACCAGCGGGAACGACTTCGACACCACGTAGTCGACAAACAGCTTGGTCTCCGCCGCCATGCCGATATTGCCCATGCCGGCCAGGTTGTCGTGGTCCTTCTTCTCGCGGCGGCCCAGGTCGTAGGTCAGGGCGATGCCCGCGCGCCAGTGGTCGTTGGAGACGATGTTCCAGCCCAGCCCTTCGCCGGTGGAGGCGAAAAACTTGTCGGCGTAGCGGATGTCGATGGTCGGCCCGCCGAAGACGTAGTAGTCGTGCGCGCCGTCGTAGCGCGGCCGCACGGTCATGGCCGCGCCGAGCCGGAATTTCCAGCCCTCGGGCTGGCCCTGGAACATCTCCACCAGCGGCACCCCCACCGAGTACTGCCATTCGGCCAGCGGCGCGGGCGTCTGCGCCCGGGCGGCCGGCGCGTGCAGCAGGGCCAGCGCGAGCAGCAGCGCGGCGAGCCACCCGGCCAGCGGTGGTGTGTGGGCTTCCGGATGTCTGGACACGTCAGGGTCCTCCCGTTGATTGTTGTGGTTCGCATGACGGCAAATCATCTTTTCACCGGCGCGCCGCCCGCGCAACTTCCTCGAATCCCACAAGCGTGTAGGAAGGACGCCCATTTCACCGGCGGCCCCCGTTGCCTACCATCCAGTCACCGTGGCCGCATCTTAGTCGCGGTCAGCCAGTTCGTCCGTACGCCAGTCGCGCCGCATCACCAGGAACGTAAAGGAGGTGGACCAGCCGATCAGCATCAGCCCCACCAGCGGCTGCACCGACGCCAGCAGCCGCAACTGGCCCATCGGGATGACGTCGCCGATACTCTGCGTGGTGAAGGTTTCCAGCGAGAAATAGACATAGGCCGCTGCCCCATGATCGTGCAGGCCCTTGAGTTCGCCGATACCGAACACGTCCGCCCCGAGCCAGTAGCCGGTGCTGAACAGCACGGCTTCCAGCACGTGGGCCAGGATGATGAGCAGGATCATCACGCCGATGTTGACCTTGCCGCTCCAGTGGCGCGGGTGCATGGCCGAGATCAGGCGCAGGGCTTCGTAGTGCACGGCCACGCAGATGATGGTCAGCGTGGCGGTGATCAGGATGGCGATCAGGTATGGGGAGGCCGTGGCTTCCATAGTCGGCAAGGGTGGTTTTCTGACGCAGTGTTTCCCGGCAGACTATAGAAGCGCCCGCACGCTGACAATGCACCATGCGGCGCATGCCGAGAAAGTGAAGAAAAAGATACATGCCGGAATCCGGAGGTTCCATGAAGAACACGGTGGGCAATGTGCCGCCGCTGCATGCCGAGGGCATCGCCCCTGCCTTCCTCGCGGGTGGCGGGGAGATGGGCGCACTGATCCGCGACTTCGACTGGTCGCGCACGCCGCTGGGCACGCCCGAGACGTGGCCGCAGAGCCTGAAGACAGCCATCCGCATCATGCTGACGTCCCGCCAGCCGATCTGGGTGGGCTGGGGCGCCGATCTGCGCTTCTTCTATAACGACCCGTACAAGGCGATCATCGGCGGCAAGCATCCGGCGTCGCTGGGCGAGCCGACCGAGCGCGTCTGGAGCGAGATCTGGCACGAGATCGGGCCGATGCTGACCACGGCCATGGAGGGCAGCGAGGGCAGCTTCGTCGAGCAGAAGCTGCTCATCATGGAGCGCAACGGCTACCCGGAGGAGACCTACTACACCTTCTCCTACAGCCCTGTGCCCGACGACCACGGCGGCACGGGCGGCATCATCTGCGCCAACAGCGACGACACCGAGCGCGTGGTGGCCGAGCGCCAGCTCAAGCTGCTGCGCGAACTGGCCTCGTCGGCCACCAATGCCCGTTCCTGGGACGAAGCCTGCGCGCTGAGCCTGCGCGCGCTGGGCGCCAATCCCTATGACATTCCCTTCGCGCTGCTCTATCTGGGCGAGCGCGGCGCCGGCACGGCCACGCTGTGCGGCCACCATGGCATCGAGGTGGGCCACCCGGCCGCGCCGGCCGAGATCCGCACCGGCGGCGGCCCCTGGCCGTTTGCCGAGGTGCTGGCGCAGGGCGAAGTGATGCTGGTGGAAGACCTGTCCACGCGCTTCGGGGGGGCGACGCTGCCCGGCGGCGCCTGGCAGTTCACGCCGCGCCACGCGGCCGTGGTGCCGGTCACGCCTTCGGGCGAGACCACGCGCAGCGGCGTGCTGGTGGTGGGCCTGAACCCGTGCCGGCTGTTTGGCGACCGCTACCGCGCCTTCCTCGACCTCGTGGCGGGCCAGATCGGCCAGGCCATCAGCTACGCGCACGCCTACGAGGAAGAGCGCCGCCGCGCCGAGGCGCTGGCCGAGATCGACCGCGCCAAGACCACCTTCTTCTCGAATATCAGCCATGAGTTCCGCACCCCGCTGACGCTGATGCTCGGGCCGCTCGAGGAACTGCTGAACCGTGCGGACGAGACCGCCAGCCCTGACGACGCCGATCGCCAGTTGGTGGAGATCACCCACCGCAACGGCCTGCGGCTGCTGAAACTGGTCAATGCACTGCTCGATTTCTCGCGGATCGAGGCCGGCCGGGTGCAGAAGCATCCCCAGCCCACCGACCTGCCCGCGTTCACGGCCGAACTGGCCTCGCTGTTCCGCTCGGCCATCGAGGGCGCCGGCCTGCAGCTGGTGGTGGAATGCGCGCCGCTGGGCTTCGCGGTGGCGGTGGACCGCGACATGTGGGAGACCATCGTCCTGAACCTGCTCTCCAACGCGTTCAAGTTCACCTACACCGGGGCGATTGCGGTGGCGGTGCGCGAGGCGGAGGACGGCGGCGTGGAACTGAGCATCCGCGACACCGGCATCGGCATTGCGGGGGATGAACTGCCCCGGCTGTTCGAGCGTTTCCACCGGGTGTCCGGCGCGGTGGGCCGGTCGATCGAGGGCAGCGGCATCGGCCTGGCGCTGGTACTGGAACTGGTGCGCCTGCACGACGGCGTGATCCGCGTGGAAAGCGAGGTGGGCGAAGGCACGCGCTTCGTGGTCACCCTGCCGCGCACGGCCCGGGCGGCCGCGCCGCAGCCCGCCGCGCCCGGGGCTGCGTCAAACCTGTCGACCCACGCCAGCCAGCAGGCGCTGGCCTACGTGGAAGCCGCGCGGCGCTGGACCCCCGAGGCGGAGGTGATGCCGGCTGCGGCGCTCGCCATGCGCGCCCCCCCGCAGGAAGCGGTGCCCGGCGCGGTGCGCGGACATGTGATGATCGTCGATGACAACGCCGACCTGCGCGAATACATGCGCCGCATCCTGGGCGGGGCCGGCCACACGGTGGAGGTGGCCGCCGATGGCCAGGAGGCGCTGGACATGGCCCGCACGCGCGCGCCGGACCTGATCGTCTCGGACGTGATGATGCCGCGCCTGGACGGCTTCGGCCTGGTGCAGGCCGTGCGCGCCGACGCGGCGCTGCGCGAGACCCCCGTGGTGCTGCTCTCCGCCCGCGCGGGCGAGGAAGCGCGCGTCAGCGGCCTGGCCACCGGCGCGGACGACTACCTGACCAAGCCGTTCACCTCGCGCGAGTTGCTGGCGCGTGTGGCCAGCAATCTCCAGTTGTCGCACCTGCGCCGCACCACCGAACGCCGCCTGCGCGAGGAAATCGCCATGCGCACCCGGGCGCAGGAGGCGCTGCGCGAGCTGAACGACTCGCTCGAACGCCGCGTAGCGGAGACCGTGGCAGACCGGGACCGCCTCTGGGAGCTGAGCGAAGACCTGCTGATGGTGGCCAGCTTCGACGGCGTGCTGGAGCGCTTCAGCCCGTCCTGGCGACGCACGCTCGGCTATGCGGATAGCGCGCTGCTGGGCCGCTCGTGCATGGCTTTCGTGCACCCGGACGACCTCGTGGCCGTGACCGAGCAGATGATCGCGCTGCGCCACGATGGCACGGCGGTGCGCTACGAATGCCGCATGGCGCGGGCCGATGGCGGGCTGCGCTGGGTGGCGTGGACGCTCACGGTGGACCCCGCCACGGGCCGCATCCACGGCGTGGGCCGCGACGTCACCAGCGACAAGGAAGCGGCCGAGGCGCTGCGCCATGCCGACGAGGCGCTGCGCATGGCGCAGAAGATGGAAGCCATCGGCAAGCTGACCGGCGGCGTGGCGCACGACTTCAACAACCTGCTCCAGGTGATTGGCGGCAACCTGCAACTGCTGGCGCGCGATGTGTCCGGCAACGAGCGCCCCGAGGCACGCGTGCGCAACGCGCTGGCCGGGGTGGCGCGCGGGGCCAAGCTGGCGTCCCAACTGCTGGCCTTCGGCCGGCGCCAGCCGCTGGCGCCGAAGGTGGTGAACCTGGGCCGCTTTATCCGCGGGCTGGACGACATGCTGCGGCGGGCGCTCGGCGATGGCATCGAGATCGAGACCGTGGTGGCGGGCGGCCTGTGGAACACGCTGGTGGACCCGTTCCAGGTGGAAAACGCGTTGCTGAATCTGGCGATCAACGCGAGGGACGCGATGAGCGGCCACGGCCGGCTGACCATCGAGGCCGGCAACGCGGTGCTTGACGATGACTACGCGCGCCGCAATGCCGACGTGGCGCGCGGCCAGTATGTGATGGTGGCGGTGACCGATACCGGTACGGGCATGTCGCCCGAGATCCAGGCGCAGGTGTTCGAGCCGTTCTTCACCACCAAGCCCGAGGGGCAGGGCACCGGGCTGGGCCTGAGCATGGTGTACGGCTTCGTCAGGCAGTCCGGCGGGCATGTGAAGATCTACAGCGAGTCGGGGCAGGGCACCACGGTGCGGCTCTACCTGCCGCGCGTGCGCGAGGAGGAAGACCTCGAGACCGATGTCGAGGCCGGCCCGGCGGGCGGCGGCACGGAGACCGTGCTGGTGGTGGAGGATGACGAGGACGTCCGCGCGACCGTGGTGGAGATGCTGGCCAGCCTGGGCTACCGCGTGCTGAAGGCGCGCGACGCGCTGAGCGCGCTGGCCATCGTCGAAAGCGGCGTGCCGGTGGACCTGCTGTTCAGCGACGTGGTCATGCCCGGCCCGCTGCGCAGCACGGAAATGGCGCGCAAGGTGCGCGAACGGCTGCCCGGCATCGCGGTGCTGTTCACCTCGGGCTATACGGACAACGCCATCGTCCACAGCGGGCGGCTCGACGAGGGCATCGAACTGCTGAGCAAGCCGTACACGCGCGAAGCGCTCGCGCGCAAGGTGCGCCACGTGCTGGTGAGCGGCGGGGCCGAACTGGGGCCGGCGCCGGCGGAGGCCCTGGCTTCGCCGGATCTGGCGATGCCGGAGATGCCACCCGTGGTGCAACTGGCACCGCAACGCATCCTCTTCGTCGAGGACGACGCGCTGGTGCGCGCCAGCACCGCGGAGCTGATGCGGACGTTCGGACTAAGTGTGGTGGAAGCGAGCACCGATGCCGAAGCGATGGCCGTGCTGCGCGAAGGGCCGGTCGATGTGCTGCTGACCGATGTGGGCCTGTCCGGCGCCTCGGGCGTGGACCTGGCGATGGATGCCTGCCGGCTGCAACCGGCGCTGCGGGTGATCTTCGTGAGCGGCTACGACGTGGTGCTCACGCCCGTGCAGCGTGCCGCCTTGCCAAACGCGGTCACGCTGCGCAAGCCCTACGCGCTGCCGGCATTTCTCGGCGTCTTGCAGGGCTGATGCCTTTCTCCCCTCTCCCGCGCGCGGGAGAGGGGAGCAAATCACGCTGGCGCTCAGATCAGCGTCTGCGCGACCACGGCGGCGGCGGAACCGCTCGCCACGACGACGGCCACCCAGCCGCCTACGAGTACTGCACTGTTACGGAAAGTCATGATGGACTCCAGGAATGACAACCCGGAGCCCGCCTCGGGGAGCCCCGAGGCTACTGCTCCGTTTGTCTGACGTACTTCCAATCCGCCGTCATCGGGCGGGACTCAGGCGTTGGCGCCTTCGGTGAACGGGTCGAACTTGCCTTGGCGGGCGCCATCCAGGTACGGATCAGCGGTGCGGGCCGGGCTGGCCGAGACACCGGTGCGATCCAGGCCGGCTACCGTGCGGGCGCCTTCGCTGAACGTGTCGAACTTGCCTTGGCGGGCGCCGTCCAGGTACGGGTCGGCGGTGCGGGCCGGGCTGGCCGAGACACCGGTACGATCCAGGCCGGCAACGGTGCGGGCACCGTCGGTGAACGGGTCAGCCTTGCCAACGCGGGCACCATCGACATACGGGCTACGCGGTTCGTTCACGCCGCTGGCGCGGGCGCCATCGGTGAAGGCGTTGCGGGCGTCGTTCACACGGTAGCTGTAACCGTAGACTTCGCCGGTCTTGTTGGCGGGAGCGGCTTGCGCAGCGCCAGTGACGAAGGCGGCGGCGAGGGCGGCGGCGGTAAGGATGGTCTTGGCGTTCATGGTGTGGCTCCTTGTCTTCGTTTGGGCCGGGCGATCTCGTTTGGAGGTGGATCGCGGGGCCGTCGGTGCTGCGTTGTTTTGCTGCATTGTGGCGGGTTTTTTCTCAGTTGCTATCTACTGGTAGGTAGATATTCAGCGCTAAAAAAAAGACCGCCTTCCGGTACTGATCGACTACTTGTACTGCGTGGACGGGGACTGCATCGCGGGGCTTGTTTCTGTTTGCCAGGTGATGCAGTGCTGTCCATGGCTCGAATATTATCTACTACTAGATAGACAGGCAAGGACTTTTTGCGCCGCGCCATCGTATTTCCTTGGAAAAGTGGGCGATTTGCCCCGGCAGGCTGGATGGTGTGACGAGCTAAGTCATTGATTTTTATACATAACCATAAAGGTTCCGTCCTGCCACGTCGAGAATTAGAGTAAATGCTCTAGCCTCGCAGATCCTTTGCATTGCGCTGCGCAACGAGCGCTTCGAGCAACGTTTGCGTCTGCTCGCGGATCACTTCCTGCACCCGGGCGGTCTCGGCTTCACCAAAGGACTCCCAGTGCAGCGCCTTGAGCACGTGGCGGCGCATGACCTTGAAGGCCGCCACCTGGCTGTCGATGGCGATGGTGCGGATGCGCGTCGCCTCGTCCGTGGCCGGCTGACCGGTCAGGCGCCCGATCACCTGCGAAGTCACCGCGAAAATGCGGCGGTTGATGCCCGCGTCGATGCGCTCGAACGCGGCCGGCGGCCCGAGCCCGGCGCGCTCGCGCGCCATGAACTGCCGCCAGTGGTCGGTGTCCGGGCATTCATGCAGGAAGGTGGTGAAGCGCAGTTGCAGGCCCAGGTAGGCATCGATCAACTCGGCGTCGGTGGCGTGCGGACGGGCCACGACGGCCTCGGCGGCGATCACCACATCGGCCAGCAGGCCCCAGGCGCGGTCCACGAAGTAGTCGATGCACGCCAGGTACACGCCTTCCTTATTGTCGAAGTAGTACTGGAGCGCGGGCGCGTTGACCCCGGCCTCGCGGGCGATGTCGCGCGTGGAGGCCCCGTCGAAACCGTGCGCGCCAAAGAGCCGCAGCGCGGCGTCGATGATCCGCGCGCGCGTTTCCTCGCCGCGCTGGTAGCCGCCTTCGGTTGCGGGCTTGTGTCGGGCCATGTTGCGTTTTCCTCAGTCCGTGGGCAGGCAGAAATATATCAGTTGACACATTTATTCCAAGTGGAATAATTGCGCGATCGCCCTCAATAGTGCTGTCGAAGCCCCGCGCCCCCATGTCCGCCCCCCAATCTACTGCCGCCGCCAATCCGGCTGCCGGCCTCCCCGTTTCCGCTGGATCCTCTGCGCGCAAGCCGCGTGCCGTCTCCCGCCGCCGCACCGTGCTGCTCGCCCTGGGCGCGCTCGCGCTGCTGGCCGCCGTGGTGTTTGGCGTGCGCTGGTGGCTGATAGGCCGCTTTATCGAAAGCACCGACGATGCCTACCTCCAGGCGGACAGCGTGACGGTGGCGCCGAAGGTAAGCGGCTACGTGGCCGAAGTCTTCGTGCGCGACAACCAGCAGGTCATCGCCGGCCAGGCGCTGGTGCGGCTGGACAATCGCCAGTACCAGGCTGCCTTCGATGAGGCGCAGGCCACCGTGGCCTCGCGCCAGGCGGACGTGGCGCGGGCCGAGGCCGACCTCGCCCAGCAGAAGGCCCGCATCGCCCAGGCCGGCGCCGAGGTGGAAGGGGCGCGCGCCAACGCCCGCTACGCCGCCTCGCAGGTGGAGCGCTACGCGCCGCTGGTGAAGTCCGGTGCCGAGACCGAGGAACGTACCGCCGAACTGCGTAACGCCCAGACCCGCGCGGGTACCACGCTGGCCGCCAACGAGGCCGCGCTGCGTGTGGAGCAGAGCCAGGTGGTGACGCTGCAGGCGCGGCTCCAGCAGGCGCAGGCGCAACTGGAGGTGGGACAGGCCAGCGCGCGGCAGGCCCGGCTCGACCTGGATGACACCGTGGTTCGCGCCACCAACGCCGGCCGCGTGGCCGACAAGGGCGTGCGCGTGGGCCAGTTCGCCCAGCCCGGCACCCGCCTGCTGACCGTGGTGCCGGTGCAGGACCTCTACCTGACCGCCAATTTCAAGGAAACGCAGGTGGGCCGCATGCGTCCCGGCCAGCGCGTGACGCTGCACGTGGATGCGCTGCCCGGTGAAGACCTCCACGGCGTGGTGGACAGCCTCTCGCCCGGCACTGGCTCGCAGTTCGCGCTGCTGCCGGCGCAGAACGCCACCGGCAATTTCACCAAGATCGTCCAGCGCGTGCCGGTGCGGATTCATATCGATGTGACGCCGGAGGCGCGCGCGGTGCTGATGCCGGGCCTCTCCGTGGTGGTGGATGTCGATACGCGCGACATGCATCCGGTGCAAGCCCGCGCCGGCGAGGCCCGCCATGGCTGAAGCGGCGCTCCCCGCCGGGGCTGCCCCCGCCACGCCACCGAACGACAAGCCCGCCAACGCCACCGCCGCCGACTGGATCGCCGTGGCCGCCGGCTCGCTCGGCGCACTGCTGGCCACGCTCGACATCTCCATCACCAACTCGGCGCTGCCCCAGATCCAGGGCCAGATCGGCGCGGCCGGCACCGAGGGCACGTGGGTCTCCACCGGCTACCTGATGGCCGAGATCGTCATCATCCCGCTCACCGCGTGGCTGACGCGGGTGTTCGGGCTGCGCCGCTTCCTGATGTGGAACGCGCTGCTGTTCACGGCGTTCTCGATGATGTGCGGCCTGTCCCATTCGCTGCCGGAGATGGTCATCGGCCGGATCGGGCAGGGCTTTGCCGGCGGGGCGATGATCCCCACCGCGCAGACCATCGTCCGCACCCGGCTGCCGCGCCACCAGATGCCGATCGGCATGTCGATGTTCGGCCTGATCGTGCTGCTCGGGCCGCTGCTGGGCCCCGTGGTGGGCGGCTGGCTGGCCGAGAACGTGAACTGGCGCTGGTGTTTCTTCCTGAACCTGCCGGTGACCGCCGTGCTGGTGCCGCTGCTGTACTTCGGGCTCAAGCAGGAACGCGCGGACCTGTCGGCCTTCATCAAGGCGGACTGGCTCGGCATTATCGGGCTGGCCATCGGCCTCAGTTCGCTGACCGTGGTGCTCGAGGAGGGCCAGCGCGAGCAGTGGTTCGAGTCGGCGACTATCGTCTACCTCTCCGCGCTGTCGGCCATCGGGCTGGGGATGATGTTCGTCGCCCAGTTCACGGCCAAGACGCCCATCGTGCGGCTGCGCCTGCTGCTGAACAAGAATTACGCGAGCGTGATTCTGATCGTCTCGGTGGTCGGGGCGGGGCTGTACGGCGTGTCCTACCTGCTGCCGCAGTTCCTGGCGACGATTGCCGGCTACAACGCCGAGCAGGCCGGCGGGATCATGCTGCTGTCCGGGCTGCCGGCGTTCCTGATGATGCCGGTGCTGCCGCGCCTGCTCGGCAAGGTGGACAGCCGCTGGCTGGTCATCACCGGGCTGGTGTGTTTCTTCGGCAGCTGCATGCTCGATATCAGCCTGACGACGGACAGCGTGGGGCATGACTTCACGCTGTCGCAGATCCTGCGCGGCTTCGGGCAGATTTTGGCGATGATGCCGCTGAATCAGGCGTCGATGGCGGCCGTGGCCACCCATGAGGCCGGCGATGCTGCCGGGCTCTACAACATGGCCCGCAACCTGGGCGGCTCGATCGGGCTGGCGCTGCTCGGCACGCTGATCGACCGCCGCAACGCCTACCACGACGCGGTGATCCGCGAATCGGTCACGGGCAATAGTTCGATCGGGCAGGAGCATATGTCCTCCAGCATCGCCAGCTTCGTGGCGCAGGGCGGCGACTACGCCCACGCCAGCCTGCAGGCCGTGGCGCAGTTGTCCGGCGAGATCGCCCGGCAGGCTGCGGTGATGACGTTCTCGGAAACCTTCTATGCCCTCGGGCTGGCGCTGCTGTGCTGCGTGCCGCTGGCGCTGCTGCTGAAGGCGCCCCGTCCGGGCGCAGCCCCGGTCGAAGCCGGTCACTAAATCGATAAATAAAGCGGTACCTAATATGTACGCACCCCTTCGCGCCGCCCGGCCGGCGCTGATTCTCCTTGTGGCCGCCCTGGCCGCCCTGGCCGCCCTGGCCGCCGCCGGCTGCACCGTGGGCCCCGACTACCGCACCGCCCCGGAAGTGGCCGGCAATGCGGTGGCGGCCGGCACCTTCCCGCACGCACCGAAACTGGCCGAGGCACGCCAGCCTGACGTGGCCGACTGGTGGCGCGCGCTGGGCGACCCGCTGCTGGCCAACCTGATCGAAACCGCGCTGCGTGACAGCCCGGACATCCGCGCCTCGCGCGCCCGCGTGCGGCAAGCCCGCGCCGGGCTGGCCGGCAATCGCGCCAACCTGATGCCGAAGGTGAACGCCAGCGCCGCCATGCTGCGCACGCGCGAGCCGGACCTCGCCTCGTTCGGCGGAGAGGGCGGGGGCGGTGGTGGCCGGGGGCCGCTGTCGCTCTATATCGCCGGGTTCGATGCCAGTTGGGAACTCGACCTGTTCGGCGGCACGCGCCGCGCGATCGAAGCGGCATCCGCCGAGGCCGAGGCCGCCGATGCCGAACTGGCCGACGCCCACGTGCAACTGGCCGCCGAAGTGGCGCAGGCCTACGTCACGCTGCGCGAGCAGCAGGCCAGCCTGGCCCATCTGCGCGCGTCGGAGACGCTGGAAGCCGACATGCTCGACCTGACCCGCCAGCGCCGCGCGCGCGGCGTGGCCTCCGAACTGGAAGTGGAACGGCTGCTGACGCAACTGGAGAACACGCGCGCCCGCATCGCGCCGGTGGAAGCGGGTTTGATCGAATCGTTCGATCAACTTGCACTGCTGACCGGCCGCCCGCCCGGCACGCTGGACACCGCGCTGGGTCCCTCGCGAGACCTGCCGGTGCTGCCCGAGACCGTGGCCGTGGGCGATCCCGCCACGCTGCTCAAGGCCCGGCCGGACATCCGCGTGGCCGAACGCCGGCTGGCCTCGCGCACGGCGCAGATCGGCGAGCGCAAGGCGGACTGGTTCCCGAAGGTATCGCTGCTGGGCTCGCTCGGCTTCAGTGCGATGGACCCGGGCCACCTCGTCCGCAAGGAAAACGGCACGTGGCTGACGCTGCCGCGCCTGCAATGGAACATCCTCGATTTTGGCCGGGTGGCGGCGAGTGTCGATAACGCCGAGGCCGGCCGGGACGAGGCCGAGGCCAGCTACGAAAGCGCGGTGCTCAAGGCGCTGCGCGACGCCGACGTGGCGCTCTCCCGCTACGGGCACCAGCGCGACAACGTGGTGGTGCTGCGCCGCGTGGAGGCGTCCGCCGAGCGCGCCTCCACGCTCCAGCAGCAGCGCTACCGGGCGGGCACCGCCAGCATGCTCGAATGGCTGGACGTGGAGCGCACCCGCGTGGTGGCCCAGCAGGACCGGATTTCGGGCGATGCCAACCTGCTCAAGGACTACGTCTCGCTGCAGAAGGCGCTCGGACTGGGCTGGCGCACCTAAGAAAACGCCTACACGCAAACCAGACGCCGACCCCTGTCGGCGCCATCGCGCGCCCGGCACAGTGGCGTGTGGATAGAATCCGGGTGGGCGGCATCGGCATCGGATTAGCTGGCGCCGCCCCCGCGCCGCGGTTTGCAACAATGTGTTACAGACCCCATCGGCGCGTGCCCCGGACGCCCCCATGCACTTCAACGCCAACGACAGTCTCCTGATCAACGTGGTTGCCAGCATGGTGGTGGTCCTGGCCGGCACGCTGGTGGTCAAGCTGATCAACCGCTTCTTCTCGGGGCGGCTGCAGGCGGACAACCGGGGCGCCTATCGCGCCTGGACCGTGGCGTCGCGCAACGTGGTGGCGGCGGTGATGTTCCTGCTGTTGCTCGGCATCTGGGTGTCGGAGCTGAAGAGCGTGGCCATTTCGCTGGCGGCGTTCGCGGCGGCCCTGATCCTGGTCGGCAAGGAACTGGTGATGTGTTTCCTGGGCGCGTTCATGCGAATGATCACGCGCCCCTACCAGCTGGGCGATCTGGTCGAGATCGGGCCGTTCGGCGGGGAGGTCATCGACATGGATGTCATGTCGACCACGCTGGTGGAGGTGGCACCCACGCGCCAGTACACGGGTTTCACGGTGCAGGTGCCGAACAGCCTGTTGATGACCACGGCCGTGCGCAACCATTCGCAGGCCGGCAAGTACACGCTGGACATGGTGCGCATTCCGCTGGCGGTGGGCATGGACCCGGACGTGGTGGAGGCGCAGCTGCTGGCCGTGGCGCGCCAGGCGTGCGAGCCGTTCATGGAAGAGGCCGGCCGCACGCTGCGCCGCTACGGCGACATGCGCTTCGTGGACCTGTCGCAGTTCGAGCCGCGCGTGCTGTTCGATCCCGTGGACGCGGAGCGGGTGGACGCCATCGTACGGTTCCCGGTGCCCGTGAGCGCGCGCCTGCCGGTGGCCCAGCAGATCGTGCGCGGCTACTACCGCGCGTGCACCCTCCCGCAGGCGGAGGCGGCGGTATAAGGTGGAAGGAAGATGAAAAAGGGATCGGACGCAGAGCCGATCCCGCAATGCAGCAAGATGGCCGGACGGGGATCTTCGAGGAGAGCGGACCATGGCGCCGATGCTGAGGCTCTGGATGGACGGGGTGGGCGGGCCGGACTGGACCGGCTGGCGGCGCGGCCGCTCGCTGGTGGCGCTGCTGCTGGCCTCGTTCTGCCTGGCCGTGCTGGCCGGCTGCGCGAGCCTGCCGGCCAATGCCGGCCGCACCCCCAGCTACGCGGCCAAGGACACCAGCGGCACGCTGCTGGCCCGCACCCTGGCGCCCCGGCTGGCGCAGAACCCCGGAAAGTCGGTCTTCTACCCGCTCGGCGCCGGGCCGGACGCGCTGGCCGCCCGCATGGCGCTGGCGCGCGCCGCCCAGAAGACGCTGGACATCCAGTACTACATCTTCGACATCGACCAAACCGGCAGCGTGCTGATGGGCGACCTGATCGACGCGGCCGACCGGGGCGTGCGCGTGCGCATCCTGATGGATGACATCCACACCGAGAAGCAGGACAAGACCTGGGCGGCGGTCGATTCCCATCCCAATATCGAAGTGCGCATCTTCAACCCGTTCGCCAGCCGCCGCGCGCGCTGGTTCGAACTGGCGTTTGATTTCGGCCGGCTTAACCGCCGCATGCACAACAAGCAGATGACGGTGGATAACCTGGTCACCATCGTCGGCGGGCGCAATATCGGCGACGCCTATTTCTCGGCCAAGCCGGACATGGATTTCAGCGATCTGGACGTGATGGTGGCCGGCCCCGCCGTGCCGGCCGCGAGCGCCGTGTTCGACGAATACTGGAACAGCGAGAGCGCCTACCCGGTGGCCACGCTGGTGCCCGAGGGCAAGGAGGCGCCGGACGAGTTGCGGGCCTTCCGCAAGGCCATCGAGGCGCGCGGAGACCAGGTGCGCGCCAGCGAGTTCGTGCAGGAGCTGCTCGACTCGGGGCTGGTGCGCGGCATCGAGCTGGGCCATCTGCCCGGCTACTGGGGCGGGGCGCGCGTCATCTCGGACAAGGCCGAGAAGGTGGAGGAAGACCCCGACGACCCCACCTCCCACGCCATTCCGCAGTTGCGCGCGATGATGGAAAAGGCGGAGCGCGAGCTGGTGCTGGTGTCGCCCTATTTCGTGCCCGACGACGAGAACATGGCCTGGCTGGCCGGCATCGCCAAGCGGGGGGTGAAGATCCGCGTGCTGACCAACTCGTTCGCCGCCACGGACGTGGCCGCCGTGCACGCCGGCTACGCGCCGCGGCGCAAGGCGCTGCTGCGGGCCGGCATCGACCTCTATGAACTGAAGCCCACCGCCAACGCCGAACTGGCGCGCAGCCAGGCGCGCAAGAGCCGGATGTTCGCCTCCAGCCGCGCCAGCCTGCACGCCAAGACCTATGTGGTGGACCGGCGGCTGCTGTTCATCGGCTCCCTGAACCTGGATCCGCGCTCGATCAAGCTCAATACGGAGATGGGCGTGGTGCTGGACAGCCCCGCGCTGGCCGAACGGCTGGTCAAGAGCATGGATGACGGGCTGCTAGACATCGCCTACAAGGTGGAACTGCGCAAGAGCGAGGGTGGCGGGGAGTCCATGACCTGGACCACGCGCGAGAAGGGGCAGCTCTCCACCGTGGACAGCGAGCCCGGCATGAGCGTGTGGCAGCACATGGGCATCGGCATCCTGCGCGTGCTGCCGGTGGAGGATCAGCTATAGGGCTAGGGTGGGATCGGCGCCGGGTGGCTCGGCGGACTGGAGCAGGTGCTCCTGCAGCCGCGACAGTTCCGGGGCGATGCCGCCCGGAAAGCCTTGCCGGCCCCCGCGCTTGTCGATCAGCAGGTCGGCCAGGAAGAGCGTGACCGGGGTGGGGTAGCCCTGCTGGCCAGCCAGCGCGGCAAGCTGGTTGGCGATGCGCGGATAGGTGTGGAACAGCTCGAAGGGGCGCACCTCGCGCGGTAGCTGCGCGAGCCACTTCAGCGCGGCGGGCGTCAGCGCCTGCGTGGCCGGGTCCGGCGGCTGGCGGGCGTCGCGCCAGTCCACGGTGCCGGTAGTCGGCACCTCGCCGTCGAGAATCTTCCTGGCTTCCTCGACGGTGACAAATTCGAACGAAATCGGGTCCATGGCAATCGGTGGCAAGACGGCGCGGAATGCGCGCCGACACCGCATTCTATCGGCATCTCCAGCCGGAAGTTGACAGCCGGTGCGCGAAAGTCAGCGTAAAAGTCGGCGCGAAAGTCATGCCAGCGCGCCGCAACCCTCATGGCACCGGCCCGGCCGGTCGGCGACGATAAAAGCGTTGCCGGAGCCCATGATGACCTACACCCTGATGATCGAGAATGACTGCCTGCCCATGGCCTTGCGCGCCGGGGCCGAACTGGCCTGCGCCGGGGGCACGCTGTGGCTGACGCTGGAAGGCGCCCGGCCGCGGCGCTCGCCGGATATCGTGCTGACGGCTGGCCAGCGGCACCGCGTGACCGAGGACGCCACCTATTTCCTGACCGCGCTGGGCCATGGCGCCGTGACCGTGTGCCGGGTCATCGCCCCGCCTGCCCCGCCGCTACGGGCCCGGTGGCGCTGGCACAGCCTGCCGCTGCGCTGAGGCGGGCGCCACCCGGGCCGCCTCGGCGCGAATCCAGGCGGCCACGCGCGCCACGTCTTCGCGTGGGTGGTCGGTGGCGTGGATCAGCCAGAAGGCGTTGGGGCTGGCCAGCGCGGCGCCGGGCATATCGACTACCGCCAGTTGCCCGCCCGCGATCAGCGGCTGGATCAGTTCCAGCCGCCCCAGCGCCACGCCCTGGCCGGCCAGCGCCGCGTGAATCATCTGGTCATATTGGTTGAAGCGCAGGATGCCGCGCCGGCTGGCCTGCCGGTAGCCGTGCGCGCCGAGCCAGCTGCGCCAGTGCAGCCACGGGCGCGGGTCATCGAATTCCAGCAGGGGCAGTTGGGCGAGGTCTTCCACGGCGGTCAGCCGGTGCGCGCCGAGCGAGGGATGGGCGACCGGGGCGATGGTTTCGTCGAACAGGCGGATCGCGTCCGCCGGGGCGTCGGCCTCGCGGCAATAGCGGATGGCGAGGTCGATGCCATCCGCGCGCAGGTCGCTGATCTGGTTGCTGGCGGAGAGCCGCACGTCCAACTGCGGATGGGCGCGCTGCAGGCTGCCCAGGCGCGGCAGCAGCCACAGCCCCGCCACGCCGATGCTGGCCGTCACGGTCACCGGCTGGCGGCCATCGCGCTTGCGCAGTTCGCCGGCCACGTCCTGGAGTTGCTGCACCGCGCCATCTGCGCTGCGGAACAGCCGCTCGCCTTCGGGCGTGAAGGCCACGCCGCGATGCTGGCGCACGAACAGCCGCACTTGCAGATGGTCTTCCAGCGCGCGGATCTGCCGGCTGACGGCGGACTGCGTCAGGCACAGGTCGTCCGCTGCCTGGGTGATGCTCATGCGCCGGCCCACGGCCACGAAGCCCTTGAGCAGATCGAGCGGGAACAGCCGGGCGAGCGGGACGGACATGGCGGGATGGGTGGGGAAGGTGTTGGGATTAAAGCACGGCTCGGCCCCCGCTGCCATGACCACCACGCATGGCAGGAGGGCGGAAATGTCGCTTGAGCCTGCGCCCCCGATCGCCTGAAATAGAGCGATCTCCCAACCCGATCGTCCCATCCTCCCGACATGACCCAACGCCCCGCCTCCCATGCCGCCGGCGCATTGCCGACCGGTTCGCCACCCTGGTGGCGCACCGCCTGGTTCCTGCTGCTGGCCGGCGGGCTGGTGATGGGGCTGGCGCTCGGTGCGCGCCACGTGCAGGGCCTGTTCATGCTGCCGATCATCACGGACCGGGGCTGGACGCGCGAGACCTTCGCCTTCGCCATGGCCGTGCAGAACCTGACCTGGGGGCTGGCCCAGCCGTTCACGGGCATGGTGGCGGACCGCTTCGGCTCCGCCCGGGTGATGCTGGCCGGGCTGGCGCTGTACGCGGTCGGCCTGTTCCTGATGGCGCAGGCGGCCACGCCGGCGGCGTTCGTCTGGTCGGCGGGGCTGTGCGTGGGCGTGGCGCTGTCCGGCACCACCTTCGGCGTGGTCTACGGCGCCTTGAGCCGGATGATCGCGCCGGCGCAGCGCAGCCGGGCGCTGGGGCTCGCCGGGGCGATGGGTGGCATCGGCCAGTTCCTGCTGGTGCCGGGCGCGCAGGTGATGATCCTCCAGGCCGGCTGGCGCGGCGCGCTGGTGATCCTGGCCGTGACCGCCGCCGCCATGCTCCCGCTGGCGCTGCCATTCCAGGATCGGACGCACCCCGCCAGCGGTGCCGGTGCCGGGGGCGCCCAGCCGCCGCTGCTCGGGGCGGTGCGCGAGGCCTTCCGCCATTCGGGCTTCTGGCTGCTCAACCTCGGCTTCCTCGCATGTGGCTTTCAGTTGGCTTTTATCGCCAATCACCTGCCGGCCTACCTGCGGGACAAGGGCATGCAGCCGTCCGAAGGCATGGCGGCGCTGGCGATCATCGCGCTGGCCAATATCGCCGGGACGTACTGGTTCGGCGTGCTGGGCGGGCGGCATTCGCGCAAGTATCTGCTGGCCGGTATCTATTTAGTACGAACGGCGGCGATGGCGCTGTTCGTGCTGCTGCCCCTCAGCGCCGCCACGCTTTACGGGTTTGCGGCGGTGATGGGCTTCCTCTGGCTCGGCACCGTGCCGCTGACCAGCGGCATCGTCTCGCAGGTCTTCGGCGTGCGCTACATCACCACGCTGTTCGGCTTCGTGTTCTTCGGCCATCAGCTTGGCTCGTTCCTCGGGGTCTGGCTGGGCGGGGTGGTGTTCGAGGCCACGCGCTCCTACGACCTGGTGTGGATGGGGGCGATGGCGCTCGGGGTGGTAGCCGCCGCGCTGCACTGGCCGATCGACGACCGGGAGATCGTCCGCGCGGGCTGGCCGCAGCCGCAACGCTGAGTTCGGCCGCCTGGGCTATGCTTGGCATGGACTCTGGAGACATGCCATGCCCAACCCGATTTCCGGGCGCGCCGTCCGCGTCGCCCTCCTTGCCGCCCTGGCCGCCGTGGTCCTCGGCGGCTGCGCCACGCTCCAGCCGGTGCAGACCGCCCAGTCGATGCTCGGCAGCCCGCAAAGCTCGGTACGCGAGACATTCGGCAACCCGACCGAGACCTACCAACTGGCCGACGGCACCCAGCGCTGGATCTATTCCAAGCAGCCCTACGGCTTCGAGGTCTACGCGGCCGACTTCGACGCCGCCGGCAAGCTGGCCGGCTTCCGCCAGACCCTGACCGAGAAGGAGATCTACGAGGCGCGCCCCGGGATCTGGACCAAGCGCGACATCGCCGAGCGCTTCGGCCTCCCGCGCGAGCCGGTGCAGTACTTCGCCCTGATGAAGCGCGAGGCATGGAGCTATCGGATGTACATGGCCGGCAACCTGCCGGCGCACTTCAGCGTCTATTTCGATGACGCCGGCGTGCTGGACCGCACCATGATCATCATGGACTCGCGCGGCGGGGACCGCAGCCGCTCCAAGTAAGTGAGGGCGATGGGGTGGCGCCCCGGCTAGCCCCTATAATGGGGCGCCTCCGCCATGTCGGGCGCGGCGGCTATTATCAGGTTCCCCGCCGTTCTCATGCCCTCGTACCCTCTTGTCCTTTGCCTGACCATAGCCGTGGTGTGCAGCGTGGGCATGGTTATCGCCACCTGGCCGCGCCGCGACGATCCCACGATCAAGGCTTTCCTCGTGCTGGCCGGCGGCGTGGCCATCTGGAGCGGCGGCCGGCTGCTCGAAGTCAGCTCGACCGATCTGGACGGGCGCATCTTCTGGGCCAAGGCCCAGTACGCGGGCATCGTGATGGTGCCCATCGGCTGGCTGGTGGCGATGATCCACCTGAGCCGGCCGCGCTACGTGGTGCCGTGGTCGCGCCTGTGGCTGCCGGTGCTGGCCGCCGTGGCGTCGGTGGTGCTGGTGCTGACCAACGAGCGGCATCACCTGATCTGGACGCGCATCGACCTGATGCCGGCCGGCGTCTCGCCGGGCGCGATCTTCCACCATGGCCCCGGCTACGTGGTGGTGGCGGCGTGGACCTACTTCATGCTGCTGCTAAGCCTGGTTTTCCTGCTCACGGCCGAGGTGCCCAATGCGGCGCTGACCCGGCGGGGCCGGGCCATCGTGGCCAGCAGCCTCACCTTGCCGCTGCTCACCCACATGGCCTACCTGCAGCGCTGGACCAGCCCCCTCGGCGGCGACCTGACCCCGGCCACGTTTTCCCTGATGACGGTGGTGGTCTGGATCTGTGCGCTGCGTACCCATCTGGACGACATCGGCCACTACGCGCGGCTGCGCGTGTTCGACACGATTGGCGACGGCTGCGTGATCGTCGACGCGAAGGGACGGCTCGTCGAGTTCAACCCGGCCGCCCTGCGGCTGGTGCCCGACCTGCGCCGGGGGCAGCCGATGCCGGCCGTATGGGACGAGGCGCTGCGCCAGCCGCGCGAGGCAGGGGCCGACGTCGGCGCCATCCCCTACATTCCCCAGGGCGCGCACTACGAGGTGACGGCGGAGCCGGTGATGCGGCTGGACGGCAAGCGGATCGGCACGCTGGTCTTCATGCGCGACATCAGCCGCTACCAGTCGCGCGAACTGGCGCTGACGGCCCAGCTCGGCCAGACCGAGGCGAAGCTCTCGCGCGTGGAGGCGGACCTCGACATCGACGCGCTGACCGGCATCCCCAACCGGCGTTTCTTCCAGCGCGAGTCGCTGCTGGCCGTGACCCGGGCCTTCGAGGCGGGCGAGCCGATCGGGCTGCTGATTCTCGATGTGGACCTCTTCAAGCAATACAACGACCTGTACGGCCACCCCTGCGGCGACGATTGCCTGCGCCGGGTGGCTACCGCGTTGACCAGCGTGCTGGTGGGCGAGCAGTTTTGCGCGCGGCTGGGCGGCGAGGAATTCGCGGTGGTGCTGCCGGACGCCTCGCAGGACGAGACGCGCAACGTGGCGCGCCGCATGGTGGCGGCGGTGCGCGACCTGGAGATCCCGCACAACGGCACGCCAGTGCAGCCCTTCGTCACGATCAGCGTGGGCGCGGCCTGTGCGGTGCCGGACGCGCCACGGCTGGAGCCGCTGCTGCACCGCGCGGACAGCGCGATGTACCAGGCCAAGCGCGCCGGACGCAATCGCTTCGTCCAGGACGGGAAGATCTACATGGGCCTGCAGGCATAGTGGCACGCGCAGGGGCTTGCAAAATCCGCAAGCTCATGTAGAATGCGCCGCTCACCTTGCCCAGGTGGCGGAATTGGTAGACGCACTAGGTTCAGGTCCTAGCGGTGGCAACACTGTGGAGGTTCGAGTCCTCTCCTGGGCACCAAGATTGAAGAAAAAGGCCCCGCGCAAGCGGGGCCTTTTTCGTTGGCGCGATGGTTGTCTCCCCTCTCCCTCAGGGAGAGGGGCGGGGGAGAGGGCTGGCGGTTCAGGCAGCGATATCGCGTCCGGTCACGCCGGCCCTCTCCCCCAACCCCTCTCCCGCAAGCGGGAGAGGGGAGAAAGCACGCGGTACCGCCGCCTGCCGGATGACATCGCCCACCATCTCGGCCGTCACCGCCGACAACGTCCACCCCAGATGCCCGTGGCCCGTGTTGTAGAACACGTTGGCCTGCCGGCCGCGCCCCACGCGCGGCATCATGTTCGGCATCATCGGCCGCAGCCCTGCCCACGGCACCACGCTGCGCGTGCTCACGCCGGGGAAGCAGGTGTTGACCCAGTCGATCAGGGGCCGGATGCGGTCCGCGCGGATGTCGCGGTCGATGCCGTTGAACTCGGCCGTGCCGGCCACGCGGAAACGGTCCACGCCGAGCCGGCTGGTCACGAGCTTGGTCTCGTCGTCGAGCAGGCTGACCGTGGGCGCCGCAGCCTGGCTGGCGGCGTCGGGCAGGTTCACCGTGATCGAATAGCCCTTCACCGGGTAGATGTTCACGCGGTCGCCCAGTTGCGTGGCGAACTGCCGGCTGGCCACGCCGGCGCAGACCACCACGGCGTCGAAGGTTGTCGAACTTGTCTGATTACCGTCGCGGACGGTGATGGTGGCCGTGCGGCCGTCCGAGTTGACCGACTGCACGTCCTGGCTGTAGCGCGTGACCACGCCCAGCCGCTGGGCCGCCGCGGCCAGGCCGGAGGTGAACTTGTGGATGTCGCCGGTGGCGTCGCTCTCGGTGTAGTAGCCGCCGTAGTACTGGCCGGCCAGCGTCGGCTCGATCGCACGCATTTCCTCGGGCGTGACCGCGCGGCGCGGCAGTCCGCCTTCGGCCAACAGCCTGGAGACCTCGCCGGCATGGTCGAAGCCGGCCTTGTCCCGGTAGATATGGAGGATGCCCTGCCGCTTGAGATCGAAGTCGATGCCTTCCGCCTCGGCCCAGCCGAACAGGTGCGCGCGGGCGGCGATGGCCAGGCGGGCGGTCTCGATCGTGTTGGCCCGGTAGTGCGGCATGGCGGCGATGAACTCGGCGAACCAGCTCAGCTTATGCCAGGTGGGGCGGGGGTTCACGAGCAGCGGCGCGTCGTTGCGGAGCATCCACTTGATGCCCTTGACCAGCGTGGAGCGGTGGGTCCAGACCTCGGCGTTCGACGCGGAGAGCTGGCCGCCATTGGCGAACGAGGTTTCCATGGCGGCGTAGCGATGGCGCTCGAGCAGCGTGACCGCGAAACCACGTTTGGCGAGGGCGTAAGCGGTCGTCACGCCGGTGATGCCACCGCCGATGACAGCGATTGTCTTCATGTTGTCAGGTCTTCCAGGACGTCGTGGATGGGGGGTACGTGGCGCACCATGCGCGACGCACGCCCCCTCTGTCCTTGACCTGAGAGATTCACGATGCGCGCGGGCGCATCGCTTGCTCCTTCGGTACCGTCGGCTGACGCGAGCCGGGGTTCTTCAGAGTGCAATGGCGTTACCGGTCCTTTGGCCTGAGAGTTTCCGGGGCGGTTGCTCCTTCGGCGCCGGCCTGCCGGGCGGCAGGCACAGTCTCTCCCGATAACGCGGGTAAAACGGGTACGACGGGGGCACTATGCCACGGGCGGCGCCGGCGCGGCAACCCCCGGCTAGTCGAGGTCGCGCGGCTTGCGGCCGGTGATCATCGCCCCGACCAGGTTTTCCTTGCCGGCCACGCTGGTAACGATGGCCACCAGCGCGTGCACCACCACCAGCCCGAGCAGCGTGTTGGAGAGCCAGCGATGGATGTCGATGGGCCAGTCCTCGCCCCAGAACGCGTCGAGGCGGGAGAGCCAGCCGGTAACGGCGAGCAGCAGGATCAGGGTCCACATCGCCAGCATCATCACCGCGCCGAGCGGGGTGTGGCTGATGAAGCGCGGCGTGCGGCGCCGGGCCATGGCCCGGGCATGGGCCAGCACGCCGGCGGGGCGCGGCAGCCAGGCGCGGAAGCGCGCGTGTTCGCTGCCGATGAAGCCCCAGAGAATGCGAAACAGCACAAGTCCGGCGGCCACGTAGCCCAGCACGCGGTGCAACTGGTCGCCGGAATCGTCGATGAGGTCGTAGCAGACGATGGCCGCCACGCTCCAGTGCGTGAGCCGCACCACCACGTCCCAGACGCGGAGCGTGGTGGGTTCGCGCAGATGGCCGGCCGGCACCGACATGCTTACTTCTCGATCTCGGACTTCACGATGTCGAGCGTCTTCGTGTCGAAGTAGATCTCGGCCTTCTTGCCGTCCTTGGTGGTGCCATAGATCTCGTAGCAGTTGCCGTCCACCTTGAACTTCTTGATGTTGTAGCCCTGGGCCGCGATCTTGGCCTTGGCGTCGGCCTCGGGCATCCATTCGGACTTCGGATGCTTGTCGCACTTGGCGCCCGCGAAGGCCCCCGTGGAAAACGCACCGGCGATGAGAAGTACGGCCACTTTCAGCATTGCAGCTCCCGCAAGAAGCCCCATCCGGGGCGGATGCCGGAATCGTACGCGGTAACAAGAACAATTCCCAATCAATGTTTTCCCGCACGATGACCTGCATCAAATGCCGTGCTCGCCGCCCGGCGCGGCGGCTATCGGCGTGAACGTCGGCAGCGGGATTGTCCGGGCTGTGGGACAATTCCGCCTCGCCCACAGGGCGTGGGTGACGAAGGTGTCTGCATGAAATCGATAGACTGGAAAGACTGGGAAATCTTCTGCCGCGTGGTGGAAGGGGGCGGCTTCACGCAGGGCGCCGAACTGGCGGAAGTGCCCAAGTCATCGGCCAGCGCGGCGGTTGCCCGGCTGGAAACCCAGCTTGGTGTGCGCCTGTTCGAGCGGACCACGCGGCGCGTGCGCGTGACCCAGCGCGGCCAGCAGCTCTATGACCGCGTGGCGCCCCTGTTTGGCGAGTTGCGCGAGATCAGCGCCGAGGCCGCCTCGGTGAGTGCCGAGGTCAGCGGCACGCTGCGCATCGCCACGCCATACGAGGTGGGTTCGCAGCACCTGTCCGCCTCGCTCTCCAGGTTACTTAAGCTGCACCCGTCGCTGCATGTGGAACTGGACATGAGCTGGGACCAGCCCGACCTGATTCGCCACGGCTATGACCTCGCCTTCGTCATGACCGACACCAACCTCCACGACAGCTCGTTCGCGAGCAAGCGCGTGGTGCTGATCGAGCGTGCGTTCTATGCGGCGCCCGCGCTGATCCGCGAGCACGGCCTGCCGCGCGCGCCGCAGGACCTGAAGGGCTGGCCGACGCTCGGCAACCTCGACGATGTGCAATGGGAATTCCTGCGCGATGGGGTGGAAACCTTCGCCATGGACGTCTCGCCGCGCATCTCCACGCATAACGCTGAAGTCCGCCTCAAGGCCGCGCTGGATGGGCTGGGCGTGGCGCGCATGTCGCCCCGCTTCGTGCACGAGCATCTGGTGCACGGCCAACTGGTGCGCGTGCTGCCCGGCTATACGTCGTCGCCGCTGAAGGTGTACGTGCTGATGCCCGCGCGCAAGCTGATGCCGCCGAGTGTGCGGGCCTTCCTCACTGTGCTGGAGGAAACGCTGGGCGTGCCGGAGACCCGGCGCCCGGCGCCGCGCGCCAAGGCGCTGGCGGGCACGGATGGATCGGACAGCGCCGACATCGCCGATACCCCGGACGGTGACGGCGGCGCGGTGGTGATCGGGCTCGACTGAGTTTCCAGGCGAGCCGGTCGGTCAGTAGGGCTGGTCGCCGGGACGGATGTCGAAGCCGAGCGTGTCGGCGATCTCGAGTATCTCTTCGTCGTCTTCGCTGCGCGTGATCCAGCCGCCGTAGGCGTCGCCGCCGGTATCCCAGTTCCAGAGCGTGTAGCCGGCCATGCGTAGCTGCGTGGCGACGATCTCCATCAGCTCGGGCACGCTCGTGCCCTCCAGGAAGTCTTCGTCCTCGGTGTCCTCGGTGCCCCAGTCCACTTCGAGGTCGATCCGCTCGCAAAGCTGGTTCAGGCAGCCGATAAAGGACTCGGCGTCTTTCCAGTCGACATAAAAGCCGGATTCCCAATCGATGATGTCCTTGACCTGCCACAGCAGGCCGGCGGCATCGATCTCGTCTTCCTCGGCGTCTTCCAGCGCTTCCTCGAACAGCGAAAACTGCCGGCTGGTCTGGGCGCTGTCGCCGAGGTTAATCAGCGCGAATAGCCGGCTGATGGCGTCTTGCGCGTCGTCGTCCAGTTCAATTGCCATCTGCTCCTCCTCTGGCTTCGGTATTCATATCCGTCAGGCTGCCACGTTCACGATTTCGCGCTGGCCGCGCGGCGTCACGCGCAGGGCGCGCGACGTGTCCGTACGCTCGATCCACCCGCGTGCCAGCAGGCTGTCGAGCAGCGCCGCGCCGAGCGCCCCGCCCAGATGGGGCTTGCGTTCGCTCCAGTCCGGGCAGGTGCAGGCGAACTGCCGGCGCTTGCGGCGGGTGGCGCCCAGGTCGATGCCAAGCTGCCCCATCGCCTCGGCGCCGGGGGCGCTGAGGTCGACGGCGCTGCCCGACACGATCAGCCAGCCCGCTTCGGACATTCGTTCGAAAAGACCCACCGCAAGTTCCCCAGCGAGGTGGTCATAACAGGTGCGCGCCTGCCGCAGCGCCGGCGGCGCGGTGCGGGAGACCGGCACGGCACGCACGCGCGGCGGCTGGCTGGCCAGCGACGCCGACGCAAGCGCCTCGATGGCCACACCAATTTCCGGCGTGGCCAGCCGGTAATAGCGATTGCGCCCACGCGTCTCCACGGCGAGCAGGCCGCCTTCGGACATGCGGGCGAGATGGCCGCTGGTGGACGAGGCCGACAGCCCGGCAATCATCGCCAGTTCGCCGGCCGGCCGCGCGCTGCCATCCATCAACGCCCACAACATGGCCGCACGGCCGGGGTCGGCCAGCAGCCCAGCAAGCTGGCTGATGCCAGGAGCGTATTCCATAGTTCAGTGCGGAGTGAAACGACGGATGAAGTATAGAGCGAGATGCGTACAACCATATAGTGGACAAACGCAACGATATAAAATACTATGTCCACAAATATCCAGGCAGTTCTAATAAAGGAGACATGATGTTGCGCCTGATGATGTACTCGCTGTGGACGGCTGCCCTGTTGACGGTCAGCCCTGCGCAGGCGGCCTATCCGGACCGGCCGATCGTTCTGGTGGTGCCGTTCGCGGCCGGCGGGCCGGCTGACGTGATGGCGCGCACGCTCGCCAAGTCCATGACCACGCGGATCGGGCAGACGATCGTCGTGGAGAACCGGCCCGGCGCCGGGGGGCTCGTGGGTATCTCGGGCGTGACGCGTGCCACGGCAGACGGCTATACGCTGGGCATGGCCGGTACGGGCGCGATGGTCTACGCACCGTTCATTTCTCCCAAGATGCCATTCGACCCGCTCAAGGACGTGGCTTACCTGAGCACGATGGTCTCCACCCCGAACCTGCTGGTCGTTAATGCCAGCTCTCCCTTCAAATCGGTTGCCGATCTGCAGGCGGCGGCCAAGCGCGAGCCGGAGAAGTTCACCGTTGCGTCTGCGGGCGTGGGTAGCAGCACGCACGTGGTTGGCGCGCTATTCCAGCGCGAAGCGGGCATCCGCCTGCGCCACGTGCCATACAAGGGCGGCGCGCCCGCCGTGCAGGACCTGATGGGCGGACAGGTGGACATGTTCATCGCCGAAGTCCCGGCGGTCGCGCACCTGATCAAGGGCGGCAAGCTTCGCGCGCTGATGGTGACGGACACCAAGCGGCTCGCGGCGCTTCCCGATGTGCCCACGGCGGCCGAAGCCGGCTTGCCGAAGGTGCTTGCCGCTGGGGCGTACGGCATCGTCGCGCCACGTGGCCTGCCCGACGATGTGTCCCGCAAGATCGTCGATGCCGTCACCGCCGCATTGCGTACCCCCGACCTCATCGAGAAGTTTGCCGAGCAGGGCGGTATCGCACAGTCCAGCACCCCCGACGCCTACCGCGCGCTGATCAAGTCCGAGCAGGGGCGATGGGGGCCGGTGATCAAGGCAGCAGGCATCACCGCGGAGTAACCGCTTTTGCAGAGGAATCAACAGATGAGCATCAAGACGCGAATCACCGAATTGCTTGGGATCCGCTACCCCATCATCCAGGCGGGCATGAGCTGGGCGTCGTCGAGTTCTCCGCTCGTCGGGGCGGTGTCGAAGGCCGGCGGCCTGGGCGTGATCGCGGCTGGCCCGATGCGGCCCGACGACCTGCGCCGTGCGATTCGCGAAGTGCGCGAGATCACCGATGCGCCGTTCGCGGTCAACGTCGCCCTGTACAACAAACGGGCGGCCGAGCATCTGCAGATCGTGCTGGACGAAGGCGTGCCGATCCTCATCGCGTCACAAGGCAGTCCGCGCGAACACATCGACCGCTTCAAGGCCGCCGGGGTCAAGTGGCTACACGTGGTGGCGCATCCCGACCATGCGCGCAAGGCGGCGTCCGCCGGCGTCGATGGGCTGGTCGTGGTGGGCGGCGAGGCGGGTGGACATCCGCCGCCCAGCGGTACGAGCACGCTGGTGCTGGTGCGATTGATTGCGCGTGCCGTTGACTTGCCGATCGTGGCCGGCGGCGGGATTGCCGATGGCGCGGGCGTTGCGGCCATGCTTTGCCTCGGCGCGGATGCCGTGCAGATGGGCACCCGCTTCCTCCTGACCCCCGAGGCCTCGCTGCACGACGCCTACAAGGAGAAGGTGCTGGCGGCCGGGGTGGGCGATACCACGCTCGTGGGCTGGCGGGGCCTGCCGATTCGCGCGGTGCGCAATGCGTTCACCGACGAATACGAGGCGGCGGAGCGGGCAGGTCAGCCGCGCGAGGCGCTGGAGGCGCTGTTCGGCAGCCGGTCGCTCAAGATGGCCGCCCTGGATGGCGATGTCGAGCAGGGCAAGGTCGAGGCGGGCCAGAGCGCCGCGCTGATCGATGGGCTAGTGCCCGCCGGCGTGTTGGTCGAACGCATTGCGGCAGAGACGCGCGAAGCGATGGCGCGTATGGCAAATCAATGGAAGTAGAGAGGTGGGGACATGAGTGAACTGCAGATTGAGGATGTCGGCCAGGTGCGCGTGCTGCGCATGAACCGCCCGGAAAAGCGCAACGCGCTGAACAATGCCCTGACGCGTGGGCTGGTGGAGGCGTTGGCGGCGGCCGAAGCCGATGATGCCGTGCACGTCGTCGTGCTCACGGGCAATGGCTCGGCCTTCTGCGCCGGTGCCGACATCGGCGAGTTCAAGGACCTGACCTCGGACCAGATGTCGCGCGTGGAAGAGCGCGCCGCGCTGACGATGCAGTTGCATCTCAGCGTCTCGCGGATGAGCAAGCCGGTGATTGCCGCCATCAACGGCTTCGCGATGGGCGGTGGTGCAGGGCTGGCCATTGCATGCGATCTGGCCCTCGCCGCGCGCTCGGCCCGCATCGGCTATCCGGAAGTGAAGCATGGCATCGTGGCCGCGATCGTCCTGCCCAATCTGACGCGGCAGATTGGCCGCAAGGCGGCATTTCACCTCGTGGCCACCGGCGAATCGATCGATGCGGAGCGCGCTGTCGCGCTGGGCATGGTCAACGCCGTGCATGACGACCACCTGCTGATGGAGGAGACCATGGCGCTGGCCAGTCGTCTGGCAGAGGTCAGTCGTGCGGCCATGGCCACCACCAAGCAGACCTTCCACCGCGTGGTGGACCTGCCGCTGGAAGCGGGTCTGGAGGTCGGGCGCGAAGCCAACAAGCGCATGCGCAGCTTTGTGCGGACGGAGCGGTAGCGCGCCATGAGCAAGCCACTCGAACACATCACGATTCTCGACCTCTCGCGGGTGCTGGCCTGCCCGTTCGCCTCGATGATCCTTGCGGAACTCGGTGCCACGGTGATCAAGGTCGAGCAGCCCGGCGCCGGTGACGAGACCCGCAGTTTCGAACCGCAGGTGGAGGCCGAGGGGGGGAGCGAAAGCGCCTACTTCATGGCGTTCAATCGGAGCAAGCAGTCGATCACGGTCAACCTGCGCAATGAGGCGGGGCAACAGATCGTGCGGGATCTGGCGGCCAAGGTCGATGTGGTGATCGAGAACTTCCCGGTCGGCACGCTCAAGCGCTATGGACTCGGCCCCGAGACGCTGCGCGAGATCAATCCGAAGCTGGTCTATCTTTCCTGTACCGGGTTCGGGCAGACCGGCCCCTACGCCGCGCGCAAGGGCTACGACACCGTGTTCCAGGCGATGGGCGGGCTGATGAGCCTGACCGGCGAGCGCGGCGGTGGGCCCGTGAAGCCCGGCTTGCCGATGGCAGACCTGACGTCCGGCCTGTGGGCCGCCATCGCCGTGCTCTCGGCGCTGCAAGGCCGCAGTGCGTCAGGGCAGGGCTGTCACATCGATCTTTCGATGTTCGACGCACAGGTCAGCCTGCTCACGCTGGCTGCGGCGCGTTGGTTCACGCTGCACGAAGTGCCGCCGCGCATGGGCACGGAGCACCCCGGCCGCGTGCCATCGGCGAGTTTCCAGGCTGCGTGCGGCCGCTGGCTCCATATTACGGCGAGCGACCAGCACTGGGTGCCGCTCTGCCAGGTGCTGAAACTCGAGACATGGGGCGCCGATCCGGAACTCCAGACGAACGCGGGCCGCGTGCGCCGGCGCGATGAAGTGATGCAGCGGCTGACCGAGGCCATCGCGGCGTGTGAGGGTGCCGCGCTGTGCGAGGCCATGGACAACGCGGGTGTGCCCGCCGGCCCGATCAAGTCGGTGGATGAAGTCCTGTCCGATCCCCATGTGCAAGCGCGGGGCATGGTGGCGGAATTCGACCATCCTGTCATCGGCACGTTTCAGGCGCTGCCAGTGCCGCTGCGCTTCGACGGCTGGGACAACCCCGAGGTGGGACGGCCCCCGCTGCTTGGCGAGCATACGGGCGACGTGCTGCGCGACTGGCTGGGCATGGACGCCGAACGCGTGAAGGCCCTGCGCGAAGCCAAGGCCATCTAAGGTGTAGCCAAACCGAGGCGTATCGAGATAACCATGACTGAATCGAACGAAACGGGCACAGCCCCCGCCGTGCTCTACGCGGTGGAAGGCGGCGTTGCCACCATCACGCTGAACCGGCCGGATAGCCGCAATGCGCTGAACCTGGCCATGTGCGAGGGGTTGCAGGCCGCCGCCACGGCGGCTGCCGCCGATCCGGACGTGCGCGTGGTGCTGGTGCGCGCTGCCGGTCCGGCGTTCTGCGCCGGCGCCGACCTCAAGGAGCGCAAGACGATGGATGAAGCGCAGGTGCTGGCCCGCCGCATGCGTGGATTCTTTGCCTACGACGCGCTGGAACGCCTGCCGATGCCAGTGATCGCGGTGGTAGCCGGCTCGGCGGCCGGTTCTGGCGTGGAGATTGCTGCCGCCTGCGACCTGGCTGTGGCCACGCCCGACGCTACCTTCTGGACGCCTGAGGCGCAGTGGGGCACCGTGGGTGCAACCCAGCGACTGGCGCGCATCGTCGGCAAGCGGCTGGCCAAGGACATGATGTTCACCGGACGACGACTGACGGCGGCGGAAGCGCAGGACGTCGGCCTCGTCACGCGCATTGTCGCGCCTGAGAGCCTGGACGCCGAAGTGGCCGCCATGGCGGCAAGCATCGCCAAGGCACCGCCGCTGGGCATGCGCCTGGCCAAACGCTGCATCGATCGCGGCATCGAGCTGGGCCCGCGCGGTGCGCTGGCGGAAGAACTTCTGGCAATCGAAGAGAACCTGGCCCGCTCCGACTGGCGGGCGGGAATTGGTGGATTTGGAGGTAGAGCATGACGTGGGAACCTCGCACATTGGCAGCGGTGCTGGCGCAGCAGGCCAGCCTGGGTGGGGCGCGGCGCGCGCTGGTCACGCCTGACGGGGCCGCCACGTGGCGCGACCTCGAAGCGCAATCGCGCCGCGTTGCCAAGGCGCTGCTGGCGCGCGGCGTGAAGCGCGGAGATTTCGTCGGCCTGCTGTGCGGTAACGATGTGAATTGGGTGGCGAGCTTCTACGGCGCTGCGCTGATCGGTGCCGTGACCGTGCCGGTCAACACCCGCTTCAAGGCTGCGGAAATCGAGTACTGCCTGCGCCAGTCCGATGTGCGGCTGCTGATCCTGGCGGACCGCTTCCTGAAGATCGATTTCATGGGTTTCCTCCGTGAGGTGGAACCCGCTGTCGACCATGAACTGCCGGGGCAGGCGCTGCCACTGCTCGGCGACGTGGTAGTGGTCGGCAACGATGTGCCGCGCGCTGGGCTCGGCTGGGAGGCATTTCTCGCCGCCGGCGATGCCCTAAGCGATGAAGCGCTCGCGGATGCCATGCGCGCCGTGACGCCGGATGACCTGCTGCTGATCCAGTTCACGTCGGGCACCACGGCGTACCCGAAGGGCGTGATGCTCACGCACGACAATATGCTGCGCAACGCTTCGGCTGTCGGGCAGCGGCTTGGCATCCAAGCATCGGATTGCTATTTCAACTGTCGGCCGTTCTTTCATGTGGCCGGCTCCACGCTGTCGCTCCTTTGCGCGCTGTGCGCGGGCGCGAGCATCGCCACCCTGCCGACGTTCGATGCCGGCGCCGCGCTGGCGATGATGGAGCGGGAGGGCTGCACGTTCATCTCGGGCAATGAGACGTTGTTCCAAATGCTGATCTCCCACCCGTCGTTCGACCGCTCGCGTTTGCATTTGCGCGGTGGATGGGCCGCGGCAGGCGCCGACACGATGCAGCGCATCATCGACGAGATGGGCATCGAGACGATTTGCTGGGCCTATGGGCTGTCGGAGGCGTCACCCAACGTCGCGATCAATGACTGGCGCGACGAAGCAGCGCTGCGCGTGGGTGGGTTCGCGCTCCCGCATGAAGGCGTGGCGGTGCGTATCCTCGATGAGGCCTCGGGCGTCGTCTGTGGCCCCGATGAGGTGGGCGAGATCCAGGTCAAGGGCTGGGGCGTCATGCGGGGCTACTACAAGCAGCCCGAGGCGAACGCCAAGGTATTCACCGCGGACGGCTGGCTGCGCACCGGTGATCTTGGGGCGTTGCGCACCGATGGACGCCTGCGGCTGGTCGGCCGGCTCAAGGACGTGTTCCGCGTCGGCGGTGAGAACGTGGCGCCTGCCGAAGTGGAACAGGCCCTGCTGTCCCATCCCGCCGTGGCATCAGCCCAGGTGGTGGGGGTGCCCGACGCGAGGCTGGGCGAAGTGCCGGCCGCGTTCGTCACGCTCAAGGCCGGCGCGACGCTGGATGCCGAGACGTTGCTCGCATGGGCCAGGCCGCGCATGGCAAATTTCCGTACCCCGCGCTACGCCGCCATCGTGACGGACTTCGAGCGCATCGGCATGACCGCCAGCGGCAAGGTGCAGAAGAACAAGCTGCGCGAGCACGCCATCGCGTTGTTTCACCCGTCGAACCCATGAATCCCGCGTCGGAGACATCCATGACTGCCGAAGTCGTCCTCTGTGAGTGCTTTGCCCGCGACGGGTTGCAGCATGAGCCCGATTTTGTGCCCACCGAAACCAAGGTGGCCCTCGTCGATCGATTTGCGGCCATCGGCTTTCCCCGCGTGGAGGCCACGTCGTACTCGAATCCGAAGGTCGTGCCGCAGTTTGCGGATGCTACCGAGCTACTGCGTACGCTGCCACGCCGAGAAGGCGTGATGTACAAGGCGACATGCGCTAACGGCCACGCGGTGCAACGCGCGCTCGCGGACCTGGAGGCCGGTTTCGGGGCCACCGAGGTGAGCCTGCTGGTGTCGGCCTCGTCGTCGCACTCGGAGCGCAACCTCAAGCGCAGCCGGGACGATCAATGGTTGAACATTCGCGCGATGGCAGATGCGGCGCGCGGGCGCTTCCGCATGATCGGCACGATCTCGGTCGCGTTCGGCTGCCCGTTCGAGGGCCATGTCGATCCGCAGGAAGTCCTGCGCGATGTGGGGCGGTTTCGCGATGCCGGTGTCAGGTTCGTGACGCTCGGCGACACGACCGGCATGGCGACGCCCCTAACCGTGCGTGCGTTGTTCCGCGCCATGCGGAAGGCCTTCCCGGACGTTACCCCGATTGCGCATTTCCATGACACACGTGGCACTGGCCTGGTCAACTATGTTGCCGCGCTGGAAGCCGGGGTGACTCACTTCGATTGCGCGATGGGCGGCGTGGGCGGTCATCCCGCCAAGGTGCAGTACGGGGGCGGACATACCGGAAACGTGTGCACCGAGGACTGGGTGGCGCTGCTTGACGCGATGGGCGTCCGAACCGGCATCGATCTGGACGGCATGCTGGCGGTTGCGCAGCAATGCGAAGCCGTGCTCGGTCGACCGTTGCACAGCCGGGTGTTGCGTAGCGGCCTGAACCCGCTACGCGCCGTATTACACGCCGCCTGAGCCACCCACCAGCCGGTTGAGGCGCGACACCAGAGAGCGGATTTCGGCGAGATCGAGGTCGGCGCCGCCACCCTGTTCCGTGGCGGCGTCAGCCGCGGGCGCCGGGGTCTCCGCTTCGTCGATGGTCTCTCCCGCGGCGGCCCGCCGCTCTTCGTCCAGCACGTCGCGCGCGCTGGTGGTGAGCATCGACAGCATTTCCATCAACTGTTTGCGCTGCTCGGCGCTGAGCGGACTCAGCAGCCGCTCGTTACGCGCGTTGGCGTCAACGATCACCTTTCGGTAGAGCGCATCGCCGGCCTTGGTCAGGCTCAGCAGCACCGCGCGGGCATCGGTATCGCTACGCTCGCTGACGATCAGTCCGCGCTCGATCAGACCCGATACGGTGCGGCTGGCATAGCTCTTGTCCAATGCGGCGCGTCGTGCGAGCTCCTTCAAGGAAAGCGGTGCGTGCGCGCCGAGCATGCCAATCGATCGCCATTCCAGCAGTGTCAGCCCGAACTTGCGCTGCACGCGCAACGATGCGCTCGCGGCGGAGAGGCCTGCCAGGTTGTGCAGACGTGAGGAAAGCAGGTCGGTAATGATCCGCGGCGCGGCACCGGCGTTGCGTTTCGTTGCGCTCATTGGCGAAGGTTCCCGTTAGTTGAATCTGTCAACGATTCTAACTGCATTGTCCACAGCAAGCGACAGATTGCCACGCCCATATAGTTGACGATGTCCATCATGTAATTTACATTGGAAACCAATTCAAGGGCGGTAAAACAAGAGGAGGAGACGGAATGGACGGTAAGGGAGCCATGACAAAGGCCAGCACGAAGGGTGGGCTGACGTCATGAAGAGGATTTCCACATTTGGCATCATGCTGACGGTTGCGGGTGCCGCGCATGCTCAGACATCGGTCACGCTATACGGACTGATCGATACGGCGATTGCCTATCAATCGCATCAGGTGGCTGCGACGAACGCGGCGGGGCGCGCCACGGGCAGTGGCGGCGCTGTGGGCATCGTGCCGGGCTTCTTCAACGGATCGCGTTGGGGGATTCTGGGCAGCGAGGACCTTGGCGGCGGTACTTCTGCGGTCTTCAGGCTGGAGTCGGGGTTTAGCCCGGATGCCGGGGTGTCGCTGCAGGGCGGGCGGTTGTTCGGCCGTCAGGCCTGGGTCGGGCTCAATGCAGACTACGGGCAGATCACGCTCGGCCGCCAGTACAGCGTGCCGTTCGATATCCTGCTCCCGTTCGACACCATTGGCTGGGGCAATACCGGCGCGAGTGATGTCTGGGTGCAGTTGCTGGAAGGCTCGCGGCTCGACAACTCGCTCAAATATCAGCAGGTCGTGGGACCGCTGAAGGTGGAGGCGGCCTACTCGGCTGGCGAACTTGCAGGCGGTGCATCGGCGGGTTCGACCTATGCGGCGGGCGTGGGCTATACCCGCGGGCCGCTCGGTCTGGGTCTGGTGGGCCAGCAGGCGCGAGATCCCGCCAGGAACAAGCAGACCAACGCCGGCGTTGGCGCGTCATACGTGATGGGTCCCGTTACGCTCCACAGCTACTACCTTTACACGCGGCGGGATGCAGCGTTCGCCCCATCCGCCAGCCAGGACTTCGCGCCGACCTACGGCACCAATGCGCAGTTCTACGCCAACCCGGGTATCACCAACATCGGCACTGGCACGGCCGCAAGAACGGACCACGTGTTCCAGTTCGGCACCACGTACCAGGTCACGCAAGCCGTGGTCGTGAAGGCGGCCGCAATCTACGATGCCGCCAACAACGTCAACGCGGCGGGAGGGAGTGGCCACAAGCTGTCCGCATTCCTCGTGGGCGACTACTTCTTCTCCAAACGGACCGACACCTACCTCGCGGCGACCTACAACAAGGTCAGCGCGAGCATGAACGGCCCGTACGGCGGGCATGACGACAGCGTTGGGGTGTTTCTCGGCATGCGTCATCGGTTCTGATCCGATAATCGCAGAACCATGCAGTACTCACGGCGCCATCGATTGGCGCCGTTTTTTATTCCGTCAAGCCGGGAAGAGCAGGAGGCATGCAGGCGTAAGAACTGGGATCGAAGCAGCAGGGAACAGGCATCCTGCATTGCCGGGCAACTGTCAGGACATTGCTTCGGTTTCCTCGGTCACCGTGCTTTCGGCGATCGCGTTATCGGCTTCGGCGCCCATGTCGCCCAGGCCGATGACGATCGTGATATTGGGCATCCAGTCCTTGCGGTCGGTGCTGGCGTCCGCAAACGTGGTAACCATTGCGGTGTAGCCCTGTGCCCGGAGGTCGTCGGCCAGCCGTTGCGCGCGTGGTTCCACCACTGCCTGCGGATTGTCTTCGTTGATATCGAGTACCAGAGTGGTCTCGAATTCTTCCTTGCCCTTCTGGATCGCTGCCTGCATAGCCTTGAGCTGCTTGTTCGCGAGCGCGACGAGCTTGCTGTACCTGGATTCTTCCTGGCTGGCGCGCAGTGTCTTGGCGGCGTTGATGATTTCGGTGCGGTCCACGAACATGATTGCCTTTCGATGTGGGGGGAAAGCGGAGACGACGCTCGGGCTGGGCTTGGGCGGCCAGTTTTCCGGGGTCGTGACTACTGTATAAATATACAGTGTCAGATGGCTCGCCCGCAAGTGGTAGACGCGCATCATCTCGTTTTCAGCCGTGCGAGAATTCGCGCATGCATTCCCACGTCAATCGACTGATGAAGACAACCCATCTATCCCTCGCCGCATTGCTGATCGCCATCGTGTCCGTGGCAGGATGCTCGGACCGCAACGCGTCTTCACAGAAGACGGCAGACACGCCAGCTACGGCCAGCGCACCGCGCACCGACGAATGGCTCGGCAAGTGGACCGGCCCCGAAGGCACGTTACTCGAGCTTGCCGGCGGCCATGGCAAGTACGACGTCACCGTGCAGAACCTCGATGGCCCGCGCCAGTTCGAGGGCCGGTATGCCGACGGCGCGATCGAGTTCGAGCGCGACGGGACCAAGGAGGTCATTCGCGCCACCAACGGCGCCGAGACCGGTATGAAATGGCTCGCCGAGAAGAAGAACTGTCTGACGGTTCGCCAGGGCGAAGGCTACTGCAGGGATTGACCGGACGGCCGCTCGTAGTGTTACCTGCGCCGTTCATCACGATGAACGGATCCAAGCCTGGGCGCGGCCACGGCAGTGCCGTGTTCATTCGAGTTTGATGCCGGCTTGCGAGACGATCTCCTTCGCTTTCGTACTGTCGTTCCGCACCAACGCGCCGAATGCCGCGCGGGTTTCCGTTCGCGGTTCCTGGCCCTGGACCACAATGGTGTTGCGCACGTCCGGGTCCTGCAGCACCCTGTTGATCTCCTTGTTGAGGCGTTCCGCAATCGCCGGCGGCAGGTTTGGTGGCGCGAACACGCCGTACCACTCGACCTGATGGAAATTCGGGTAGCCGAGTTCGGCCAGCGCCGGCACGTTTGGCAGGACCTGGCTGCGTTTCTGCGATGTCACGGCGAGCGCGCGCACCTTGCCGGACTGGACAAGGCTGATGGCCGATGCCACCGACGTTCCCGCGAGGTCGACATGCCCGCCCATCAGGTCGGCAATGGCGGGTGACGAGCCCTTGTACGGCACGTGCTGAAGCTTGATGCCCGCCGTGTTCTGCAACATCACCCCGGCCACGTGCGCTACGCTGCCGGTGCCGGATGTCGCGAAGGAAACTGGCTTGCCGCTTGCTTTCGCGGCAGTCGCAAGCTCGGCCCAGGTCTTGTACGGCGACGAAGCGTTGACGAGCAGCACCATCGGCGCTTCCACGGCAAAGGCGATCGGCGTCAGGTCTTTTACCGGGTCGAACGTCAGCTTCATCAACCAGGGCGCCAGCGCGACGTTGGCGGTCTGGCCAATGACCAGCTCATATCCGTCCGGCTGCGCGCGCGCGGCCTCGGCCAACCCAAGGGTGCCGGCCGCGCCCGGGCGGTTTTCGGGCACCACCCGCCACCCGGGGACTTCGGATAGCCTGGCGCTGAGGGTGCGACCGATAAAGTCTGTGCCACCGCCGGGGGTGGACGGAATCACCATCCGGATGGGCTTCGTGGGTTGCCACTCCTGGGCCGCAACGCCGGGAGCAAAGTTGACGAGCATCGCGCCCGCGAGCACGGCTGGCATCAGGGCATTCTTCATACATTGTCTCCTCGGTCGATGGGGCTTTAGCCCTCGGTGTAGCGAGCTTCTTGCGCGATTGCCTCGTGCAAGCCAACAAAATCGTTGTATTCCTCGAATGGCGTGAGCATGTGGGCGATGGCGCTCACGTCGCCGCCGCTGCGCAGGAACGTTTCCATCATGTCCTTCACGGCCTTGTGCATCGCCAGCAGCGGCTCGACGGGACACAGTGCGAACCCGAAGCCGAGTTCCCCAATCTGTTTCAGCGTGAGACGAGGGCTCTTGCCCGACGTGACCATGTTGAACAACAGCGGCTTGCCAAGCGGCTTGAGCTGGCGGCTGATCTCCCGCATCTGCTCCGTGCTTTCGACCGCATCGGCATAGAGTCCGTCTGCCCCGGCCTCCGCATAGGCGATCAGGCGCGCGATGGCGTCATCCAGGCCATTGACCGCGATGGCGTCGGTCCGCCCGACGATGAAGAAATCGGGATCCTGCCGTGCATCGACCATGGCGCGCAGCTTCTGCACCATCTCGTGTCGGCTGATGAGCTGTTTGCCCGCGTAGTGCCCACATTTCTTCGGGAGCGACTGGTCTTCCAGGTGCAGGCAAGAGGCGCCGGCCTCCTCCCAGAGCCGGATCGTGCGCTGCACGTCGAGCATGCCGCCATAACCGGTGTCGGCGTCGGCAAAGACGGGGAGGGTGGTGGCACGGCAAACACGGCGGATGTGCTCGAACATGTCGCGCTGGGACAGCGCCCCCATATCCGGTTCGCCAGCCTCGACGCCACACGCGACGAAGCCGCTGACAAACAACGCCTTGGCGCCGGCCGCTTCGGCCAGTTTCGCGGTAACCGCGTCGTAGGCACCCATGCAGACAAAGGGGGCGCCGGCCTGGAACAAGGCTCGGAAGCGCTGGTTGCGACTCATGGAAAGCTCCGGTGTATAGGGAATGGTAGCGCTATCATAGGAATAGTTGGTAGCGCTACCATATAAGTGATTTCCCGATAAACCTTGCTGCTACACTGCGAAAGCCGCAAGCGGTCTAACGTCCACTATCTCAATGTCTGCCCCAGTTGACCCAACGCAGCCCCAGCCGACGGGGCAACTCTCCATGAAGGAGGTGGCACGCCTGGCCGGCGTCTCGCCGATGACCGTCTCGCGTGTCCTCAGCGCGCCGCACCTCGTGAAGCCCGAGACCCTCGAGCAGGTGCAGTCCGTCATCCGCGCGGTGCGTTATGTACCCAATCGCGTGGCCGGCAGCCTGGCTTCGCGGCGCACCAGCCTGGTCGGCTTGATCGTCCCCAGCCTCAGGAACGCGCTGTATGCGGAGACGATCCAGGGCATCTCCGATGTCCTGCAGCGCCACGGCCTGCACCTGATGATTTCGGACAGCGGGTATTCGCTGGAGCGCGAGGAAGCGTTGATCTCGGCCTACCTGTCCCAGCGGCCATGTGGCCTCATCCTGCACAACACCACGCATACGGAAGCGGCCCGCCACCTGCTCCAGGATGCCGGCGTGCCATGCGTGGAAACTGGCAACCTGACGACGCAGCCGATCGATATGGCCGTCAGTTACTCGAATCGGGAAGCGGGGCGGGCCATGGCGAACCATCTGCTATCGCGGGGATATCGCAGGTTTGGATTTGCCAGTCTTCCCATCAGCGATAACGAGCGCTTGCGCGAGCGGCGCGACGGCTTTTTCGACGGACTGCGCGCGGCGGGCATCGAGGTCGATCCGGCGATGGTGCTGGAAGTGGGCGAGGGCCTGGAAAACGGCAGCCATGCACTAGCGGAACTTATGCGCCGGGACACCTCGGTACAGGCCCTGTTCCTGGCCGGTGACGTGCTTGCGGCCGGCGCCATCCTCGAGTGCACGCGCCGTGGTTTGCGCGTGCCGCGGGATATTGCCATCGCGGGGTCGGACGACAACGACCTCATGCAACATATGGTGCCGCCCATCACAACGGTGCGTTTTCCTCGTTATCGCATCGGCGTCCGGAGTGCGGAGCTGATCGTGTCCCGGCAGGAGGACGAGCGCGCGCAACCGATGACGGAAGACCTGGGCTTCGAGGTCGTGCCGCGCGGCAGCACATGATGCGAAATGCATCCCGCAACAGTGCGCCGATGCTAGCCCCACACCCTGGTCAGCGCGTCCAGCGCCGCCACGATCAAGGGCTCGTCCAGGCCGTCTCGACTGAACGCGCCTGTGCGGCGACCGGCCTTGCGCCACGCCAAGTCGTCGTTCATCTATGCATATGTCGTCTCGGGCAGCATTGCGAGCAAGGTGAATGACGAGCCGGAACGTGTGTACAAGGCGGGGGAGAGCTTCTTCGAGACGCCGGGTTCACGTCATCCGGTAAGCCGCAATGCAAGCAAGACAAAGCCCGCGAAGCTGCTGGCTGTGTTCGTCGTCGACTCGGCCGACAAGGAACTGACGGTCAACGACAACTAGGGGCCTGGAATGCCGACGGCAACGAAGTATCCAGGACTTACGAGGCGCCGCTGCTTCAGCTATCCCGCGACACCTCCACCAGGCAGCTCATGGCATTCGGTCCCTGCGTCAGGTCTGATGTGCCGATGTCCAGCGTGAGGGTATTTGCGGCGCCGGCGCGGTCCACGCCATCCGGATCGGGGTCGTACCAGGCGCCGGTGGCCATCACGGCCACGCCGCGCGTGACGCCGTCGCTGATCGCCAGTCCGGCGGAAAGCGCGCCCCGCGCGTTGTGCACGCGCACCCGCATGCCGGGATGCAATCCGCGCGCCGCCGCATCCCCGGGATGGAGCGTAATCCGCTCCGCCCCCGCAATCTTCCCGGCTTGCGCCAGCGGCGCAGGATCGAGCTGGCTGTGCAGCCGGTCGGCGGGCTGGACGGAAACGAGATGCAGCGGATACGTGTCGGCCGCCGGGGCGCCCAGCCATTCCACCGGCGGTTGCCAGTTGGGATGCGTGCCGCAATCGTCCGACAGGGTTCCGAGGGTCGGGCTGGCGAGTTCGATGCGTCCGCTGGGCGTGCGCAAGGGGTGTGCAGCGGGGTCGTGACGGAAATCGTCGAACAGCACGAAGTCCTCCGTGGGCGGCGGCAGCGCGACGTAGCCGGTGCGCCAGAACGCCTCGAATGCCGGGAGTTCGATGCCGGCCTGCGCTTGGGCGTCCCGGCATCGCGCGTAGATGGCGGCGAGCCAACCGTTCTCGTCGCGGTTCTCGGTGAAGGCTTCACGGTACCCCAGCCGGTCCGACAGATCGGTAAAGATGTCGAGATCGCTGCGCGCCTGATGCAGCGGCGCAATGGCCTGATGCATCGCCAGCACGTAGCGGTCGCGCGACGATCCGCCAATGTCGTTGCGCTCGAGCGCCGTGGTCACGGGCAGCACGATGTCCGCATGGCGCGCCGTGGCAGTCCAGCAGATGTCCTGGACGATGACGGTCTGTGGCCGCGCCCACGCCTCACGCAGCCGCGACAGCTGCTGGTGATGATGAAACGGATTGCCGCCGGCCCAGTGAATCAGCTTCACGTCGGGGTAGTGGCGGGTTTCGCCGCGGAAGCGATAGGGGGTGCCCGGATGGAGCAGCATGTCCGAGAGCCGCGCGCAGGGAATGTCCAGCTGGGCCGGGTTGCGCCCGACCGGCATCTCCGGCCCCGGTGTGGCCACGCGCGGATTGCCGACGCCGTTCATGGACCCATGGCCGAAGCCGAAGCCGCCGCCGGGCAGGCCGATCTGGCCGAGCATGGCCGCCAGCGCAATGGCCATCCAGTACGGCTGCTCGCCGCGGTGCTGGCGTTGCACGGCAAAGCTGCAGGTGATGTAGCTACGCTTGCCCGCGAGCTGCGTCGCCAGTTGTTCGATGCGCGCCGCGCGAATGCCAGTGATGGCAGCGGCCCAGGCCGGTGTCTTTGGCGAGCCGTCGCTGTGTCCGAGCAGATAGCCTTCGAGTTCAGCCCAGCCGCTGCAGTGCGTCTGCAGGAACGCCGTGTCGTGCGCATCGGCGCGGCGCAACTCGTAGGCCAGCGCGAGCATCAGCGCAACATCGGTGTTCGGTCGAATCGGAATCCATTCGGCGCCAAGAAAGTCGGGGCAGTCGTCGCGGGTGGGGCTGATGTTGATGACCGTGGCGCCGCTGGCGGCCAGCTTGCGAAGCCAGCCTTCCTGCGTGTGCTCGGCTGCGCCGCCGGATGACACCTGGCCGTTCTTGAGCGCCAGTCCGCCAAAGGCGATGAAGATCTCGGTGTTCGCGATCAGGCTGGGCCATGCGGTCACGCGGCCGGTCAGCGGGCGGTCAGTGCCAATCACATGCGGCAACAGGAACTGCGCCGTGCCCCAGCTGTAGTTGCCGACCTGATCGACACAGCCGCCGCCGCTGAAATGAAACCGGCGGATCAGTGAACGCGCATGGTGCAGCCGGCCTGCCGACGACCAGCCGTACGATCCACCGAACACGCCGGACGGACCATGGGCGTCGCGGACCCGCGTAATCTCGCTGGCGACGAGATCGAGCGCCACATCCCACGACACTTCGACGAAATCATCGCGTCCGCGTGCGTGGCCATCGGCAGCCTCGCGCTTGTCGAGCCAGCCGCGCCGCACCATCGGCGTGCGAATGCGGGTGGGCGAGTAGACCATCGGCGCGATCGATTCGAGCAACGGCGAGGGGTTGGGATCCGCCGCGAATGGCTCGCAGCGGATCAACCGGCCGTCTTCCACGACTGCCGTGAAGGCGCCCCAATGCGCCAGTTGCGGGTAGCGGCGAATCGTCACGGTCTCAATCGCCCTGGATGCCAGCCTTGCGGATCAGGTCGCCCCATTTGGCGCGCTCCGTATTCAGCAGCTTGGCGAACTGCTGCGGCGTGTCCGACGTGGCGTCCATGCCGGAAACCGCCAGACGCTGTCGGATGTCCGGATCGGCCATCACTTTCACGAGTGCCTTGTTCAACTGCGCGATGACCTCGGCCGGCGTGCCGGCGGGCGCCACCAGCCCGTACCAGTTGGTGACGTCATAACCGGGAACGCCCGATTCCGCGACGGTCGGCACGCCGGGGAACTGCGGCGAGCGCGTGGCGGTGGTCACGGCCAGCGCACGCAGCTTTCCCGAGGCGATCAGCGGCTTTGCCGAGGGATCCGAGAACGTGATCGGCACGATGCCACCCATCACATCGGTCAGCGCGGGCGTGGTGCCCTTGTACGGCACATGCTGCATCTGCAGCCCCGTCAGCATCTTGAACTGCTCGGCCGCGATCTGGCCGATGGTGCCGTTGCCACCCGACGCGTACGAGAACTTGCCATTGGCGCTGCGCAGGGCCGCGAGCATGCCGTGTACGTCCTTGTAGGGCGCATCGGCGCCTGTGACCAGCACATTGGGCATCGTGACCAGCACGCTGATCGGTGCGAAGTCCTTCTGCGGGTCGTAGTTCAGCTTGCGCAGGTTCGGCCAGATCGTGAACGAGCCCGGCGTGGCGACGTACAGCGTATAGCCGTCCGGCGCGGACTTCGCGACCAGATCCGTGGCGATCAGTCCGCCCGCGCCGGGACGGTTGTCGATGATGACATTGGCTTTGAGGTGCTCCGACAGCGCGGGCGCAATGGCGCGCGCGAGCGCATCGGCGCCGCCGCCGGGCGGGAAGCCCACCACTACGCGGATTGGCTTCGATGCATCGGGCCAGGCCGCATGGGCGGCGAGCGGCGCGGTGACGGCAAGGAAGGGAACGAGAAGGCGCAACGCGCGTGCAAACATGATCAAACTCCGGTCAACCAGTAAAACTTCACTTCGCCGCATGGCGGGACGCTGCAAGTCAGGGAATCGACACCGTGTCCCATTCCCAGGCCACGAACGCCAGGCGCTCGCCGGTATGGACGACGGGATCGCTACGTAGGCCGATCAGCACGCCATCGCGTGATAGCGGCTTCACGGGTGTGAGCGACGCATCGAGCTTCAGCGTGTCGCCAATCGATGCGCCTTCCGCGACCAGATCGCCCGCGCGCGCAGCCGGAAGGAACAGACCACCTTCGTCGGCCGTGATCCAGCCGCGCCGCTTGACGCGTCGCAGGCTGGTGGCAGCCGGCTTGGCCGGTCTGTCCGGCGTGGCATCGAGGATGCCCATCTGCACGGCCAGTGTGTGGAAGCCGGTTTCCGCCACTGCGATGTTGTCGGCCTCGAAGCGGCTGCCGCTGCCCAGTTCGAGCATGAACGCGCAGACGCCGGCGGCCAGGCACTGATAGTCGAGCGCGCCAGCGATATTGCCGGGAAGTTCGCCCTTGCCGCCGACGTCCTGCTGGCAGGCAACATGCGGATGAAACGGCGCCATTGCGGCCAGTACATCGGCCTCGGTGACGCGGCTGTCCGGGTGCACCTTGTAGACCGTGTAGGGCCGCGCGTCGAACAGCGGGTTCATCGTATGGAGGTTGATCAGCACGTCCGCCACGCCACGGATTTCGCTCATCAGGGCATGGGCGAGACGTTCCGAGACGAGTCCACCGGCGTTACCCGGATATGTCTGGTCGAGATCGAGTTCGTCGTAGGGATTGCGCTTGCGGCGCGCGTCCAGCGCTTGCGGATTGCCCGTGGGCGTCACCACGACATTGCCGCGCAGGGTGGCGGGATCGAGGCTGCGCGCGAAGCGCAGCGCGGCCACCATGCCGTTGATTTCGTCGCCGTGCACCTGGCCGTGCAGCCATAGCGTGCGGCCCGGTTGTGCGCCGCGCACCGCGACATAGGGCAGCGTGACGGACATCCCCGAGGCCATCGAGCCAACGGGAAGTTGCCCGCTGGTGCGGGCCGGGCCGGATTGCTGGCGCAGCCAGTCACCGATGATGGGCATGGGAAGACTCCTGATGTGTGAGGGGTAGATCGGCCATATCGGCAATCGCGGCGAAGGCCCGGTCGAGGTCGGCCAGCAGGTCGGGCACGCCTTCCAGGCCGATGTGCAGGCGGATCACGGTGCCATGGGCGGCCCAGTCCGTGACGCTGCGCGCGCGGCGCATGTCGGCCAGCACGGCCAGGCTCTCGAAGCCGCCCCAGGAGGCGCCGATGCCGAACAGCGTGAGACTGTCGACGAACCGCTCCGGCGCCACCGCTGCCTGTGAGCGCAACGTGAACGACAGCAGGCCGTTGGTGCCGTGGCAGTCGCGTTCCCAGAGGGCATGGTTGGGATCGTGCGGCAGGGCAGGGCAGAAGACGTCGGCCACTTCGGGGCGATCGAGCAGCCAGTGGGCCACTGCGAGGGCACTCTGCTGATGCTGTGCCAGACGGGCGCCGAGCGTGCGGATGCCGCGTTGCACCAGATACGCGTCGTCCGGGCTCACCGTGATGCCGAACGCATCGGCCATCGTCGCCAGTTCCGGCCACGCCGCCTCGGTGGTGCAGACGGTGCCCATCATCACGTCGGAATGGCCGCCGAGATATTTGGTGGCCGCCATCAGCGAGATATCGGCGCCGAGTTCCAGCGGCCGGTACAGCAGGCCAGAACCCCAGGTGTTGTCCGCCGCAACCAGCGCCCCATGGGCGTGGGCACGGGCGGCCAGTGCCGGCAGGTCGCACATCTCATAGACCAGCGAGCCGGGCGCTTCCACATAGACCAGTCGCGTTTCGGGCCGCAGCTTCGCGTCGAGATCGGACCCATCCGCCGCATAGAAATCAGTGGCGATGCCGTGYTGGCGGAGGAAGCCGTTGGCCAGGTTGCGCACGGGCTCGTAGACGCAATCGGGCAGCAACACATGTTGTCCCGGCCGCACGTAGGCGAGGATGGTCATCGCGGCAGCGGCCAGCCCCGAGGGAAACAGCCGCGTGCGATAGCCGCCCTCGAGCATGGTCACCATGTCTTCCAGCGCGAAGTTCGTCGGATTGCCGCGCGCGCCGTAGGTGAACAGCCGCTCGGTATCGCGGCGCGCACGCATTTCGCGTTGCTGCGCCACGGAATCGAACAGGACGGTGCTGGCGCGCACCACCGGCGGGTTCACGGGCTGGCCGCCTTGCACGGCATATGTGCGTCCGGCATGGGCAAGGCGGGTAGGAAGCGATGGTGTCATGGTTGGCCTGGGGGGATGGCTCATGGTTGTACGGGACGTCGCAAGGACCGTGCCCTGTTGTGCTAATGCCGGATCGGGGGTCAGTCGACGTGCGCGCCGGAGAGCTTGACGATCTGCGACCAGCGCGAGATGTCCAGCTTCAACTGCGCCGCGAAGGCCTCCGGCGTGTTGCCCACCACGTCGCTGCCGCCTTCGTTGATTGTCTTCACCACGTCCGGCATCTGCAGCACCTGCACGATGGCGCGATTCAGCAGCGCCACGCGTTCCGGCGACGTGCCGGCCGGCACGAAGAAGCCGTACCAGTCCTCGAATCGTGCATTGCGATAGCCCAGGTCTTCAAGCGTCGGCACCTTGGTGAATACCCCGAGACGGCGCGGGCTGGTGACGGCCAATGCCCGCATGCGGCCGGTCTGGATGAAGCCCGCCACCGAGGAGGTCGACGTGATCAGCACATCCACCTGTCCGCCAAGCAGGTCGTTGATGGCCGGCCCCGCCCCCTTGTAGGGCACATGCTGCAGCGACACGTTGCTGTCCTTGTCCAGCACCACGCCCACCAGATGCGACAGCGTGCCGTTGCCGGGCGTGGCGTAAGTGATCTTCTGTGGCTGCGCCTTGGCCTGGGTGGCCAGCTCTTCGAAGGTCTTCCACGGGGCGTTGGCCGATACCACGATAGCCAGCGGTGCCGCGTTGATCTGCGTGACGGGGATGAACTGCTTGACGGGGTCGAAGCCGGGCGAGCGATAGAGCGTCGGGTTCACCGCCATGATCGACACTTGCGAGGTCAGCACCGTATAGCCGTCCGCCTTCGATTCCGCCGCATAGCGCGTGCCGATGTTGCCCCCCGCGCCGCCACGGTTGTCGATGACGGCGCTCTGGCCCAGTACCTGCGAGAGGCGCGTGGCCACCACCCGTGAGACGGCATCGTTGCCGCCGCCGGCGGGGAAGGGCGACACGATGCGCAGCGGCTGCGTCGGGAAGCCATTCACCGGGGCCAGCGGCTGCTGTGCCGACGCAAGGCTCGTCGTGACAGCGGCGGTGACGGCGAGTGCTGCAACCAGGTACTGCGAAAGACGGGATGACATCGGGCGTGACATGGGGCGACCTCGTTCTTATATGGCAGGTTTAGGGCGGCGGTGCAGGGGTGAGATGAAATCAGGCGATGGGCGGGAAGTGGAATGTGGCCAGTTCCTGCGCGTCCAGCTGCGCGATCAGGCCGGTTTCCCACGCCAGGTACTGGCGCGCGGCGGCCTTGTTGCCGTCGTGGCGGTCGTGGACGAAGAACAGGTAGTCGATGCAGCGCGCATCGGGCAGCGTGTCGGCGCCCTGGTGGATCGGCAGGCCAGCGGCGCGCCATGCGTGCAGGCCGCCTTGCAGGCGCCGCACATCGGGATAGCCGAGCGCATGGAGGTCGCGCACGGCGATGTCGGCCGGATCGTCGCCATCGGCATCACCGACGAGCACCAGTGTGGTGTCGTGCGGCACGCCATGCAGGTCATGCGCGAGCCGCGCGCGCGTGGTCCACTGGCTCCCGGCGATATGGCCGGCGCGGAAGCCCATGCTGCCGCGCAGATCGATGGCCAGCATCGACCGGTCCACGAGACCGGCAGCCAGTGCCGCAACGCTGACGGTCTCCGACGAGATCGCGCCATGTGCGGGCCCCTGCGCGGCCTTGACCCCGGCCGCCAGCCCGGCCTGCAGCCCGCCATCGAGGACCACGGCGTCGTGGCCCATCTGGCGCAGCCAGCTCGCCACCACCGTCGCACGGACGCCTTCCGCATCGAACAGCACCAACCGCGCCCGGCGTACGCCGACGTACTGGTCGGTGGCCTGCATCAGCTGGCCGCCCGGCGTGTGCTGCGCGCCGGGCAGGGTCTGCGCAGCGAATTCCTCGGCTGTGCGCACGTCGCACAGGTAGGTGGTGCGCGACCGGTCCGCCAGCCAGCCGATGGCCTGCGCCGCAGCGATGTGCGGCACGTTGAAGCGCGCGGCCAGCGACTGTGCGGCATGGCGCGCGGCGTCGAGGTCGCGCGGGGTGGCGTTGTCCGGATACCGGGCCGTGCCGCCGTGTTCGAGCGTGAAGTCGTTCAGATACCAGCCCTGCGTGCCGTTTTCGAGCGCGTAGACCGGGTTGCTGACACCGACGTTGATCAGCGACTGTGCGCCGATGATGCTGCGCGTGCGTCCCGCGCAATTGATGACGATCGGCGTGGCGGGATCGGGCACCAGATCGCGCAGGCGATAGGCCAGCTCGCCATTGGGGCAGCAGATGGCGCCCGGGATGTTCATCTTGCGGAATTCGCTGATCGGGCGGCCATCGAGCACAACCGGGGCGTTCGGGCCGGCCTGCATCGCGGCAAGCTCGGCCGCCGAGACGCGCGGCGTGCCGTAGTGATGCTCGGCCAGTTCGCCGAACGTCTTCGAAGGCAGGTTGACCCCGGCGAAGAGGGTGTAGCCGGCGGCCTGCCATGCCGGCATGCCGCCGTCGAGCACGAACAGCGCCGTGTAGCCGAGCCGCGCCAGCGCACTGGCGGCGGCTTGCGCCACGCCGTCGCCATTGTCGGCCAGCACGATGCGCGCGTCAGTGCGCGGCGCCAGTCGCCCGACATCGAGTTCCAGGCGGCTGAATGGCAGCGGCACGGCGTAGAACGGATGGCCTTCGCCGTATTGGCCGTGCTCTCGCACGTCGAACAGCGCGATTTCGTCGGCATCGTGCAGCCAGCCTTTCAGGGTGGCGGCGTCGACAGCGGTGTAGTGTGGATGGCTCATGAAATTCCGGGCGATAGGGGGCCGTCCTCTCCGCAGAGAGGAAAATTCGGCGTGCTGTGTCAGGAGTCGGGGGGCGGCCTTGTCTGGCGCAGGCCCCCCTCAGGCGGCTGTGGTTACCGGCGGGTCTGTACGCCCATGTTCATGATCTGGCAGCGTCCGGTCTCGAGGTCGAACGTCAGCCGGTCGGTCAGCGTTTCCAGCGCGCGGCCGTACATATGCAGGTGGCGGATGACGTCGTCACCGCGGATCTCGACCGAGTGAATGTCATCCGGCAGCAGGGCGATGCCGTGGCGCGGCCCCACCTCTACCGTGCGCGAGTGCTCGAGCGTGCCCACGCCTGGCTGGCTGCCATCGTCCGTGCGCGCGTAGACGTCGTTGAATTCCACGCCGCTGACGCCGGCCACGCAGGCCCACGTGGTGTGGTTGTGCGGCGGAATGCGCTTGCCGGGGCGCATGACGTTCAGGTAAAGCGCGTAGGTCTTGTCCGGATCCTCGGCGATGAGGTAGCGCGCCTGGCGCTCGCCGGGCTCCGGGGGCGGGTAATCGGCCTCGGCCCAGAATTCGGTGTGCGCGGCCAGGTCTTCCACATGGGTCAGGACATCGGCCAGACTGGCGCGAGTCACGCCGCCCCTGTCTACGATTTTCCTAATGGATTCAATGGTGTCTCCGACGGCTGCCTGGCGCTGTTGTGCGATGGACATGTTGCGATCAATCCTTGCAATCGTTGTTTTTGACGGGTAGAACGGTGTGTCGAGTTTCACTGTAATGAACACCTGTCCTGAAAACCACTTAATGCGCAACGAAAATCCATTAGCAGGTCTAATGAATGCGTAATCTTGACCTGGACTTGCTTCGCACCCTGGTGGCCATCGCCGACCACGAGACCTTTGGCGCTGCCGCCGAAACCGTGCAGCGCACCCAATCGGCCGTGACCCAGCAGATGCAGCGGCTGGAAGAGCAGATCGGGCTGCCGCTGTTCGAACGCCAGGGGCGTGGCAAGCACCTGACGCGTCATGGCAAGAAGCTGCTGGAGTACGCGCGGCAGTTGCTGACGATCAACGACGAAGCCCTGCGCATGCTGCGCGAGGGCGACCTGACCGGCTCCCTCCGCATCGGCGCGCCGCATGACGTGGCCGACACCATCCTGCCGGGGCTGCTGTCGCACATCGCGCGATCCTCGCCCGCCTTGCGGCTGGAGATCCACGTGGGGCGAAGCCCATTCCTGATGGATTCCCTGCGACGCGGGGAGATCGATTTGACCGTTTCCACGCGCGAGGACAACACGCTCGACGGCATCGTGCTGCGGACCACCCCGACGATCTGGGTCTGCTCGGCGGATTTCGTCTACGAGCGTGGTACGGCGGTGCCGTTGATCCTGGCCGACGAGCCGAGCCTGTTTCGCAAGCTGTCGCTCGAAGCGCTGACGCAGGCCGGCGTGCCCTGGCGCATTGCGTATCTGGCGCCCAGCCTGATCGGCATCAAGGCGGCGCTGCGCGGCGGGCTGGGCATCACCGCACGCAGCATCGACCTGCTGGCGGCGGACATGCGCATCCTCGGCGAAGCCGACGGCCTGCCGCGGTTGCCCGATGTCACCTATTACCTTTGGGCACGTCCCAATGCGGTCAATCCCGTCGCGCGTCATGTCTTCTCGATGCTTAAAACAGCGCTGCAGCGCGGATTGGTCAGCGCGTGACCGCAACGCGCGATTTCAGCCGTGCAACACTTAAGAAGGCGCCATCGTAGGCGCGGGTGCGCGGGATGCCAACGAATAAGATTGCCTATCGTTATCTGTCGATGGCTTTCGTTTTGCTTTCAGCCGAACAATCAGTCGCCAGGCACCATGGCGCGCACCTGCGCGAGCAGCCACGCGTGAGCGGGGTCGGACTCATGGCGCTTGTGCCAAGACATGTAGAGCGGTGAGGGGCTGAAGTCGATGGGCGGCGCGTGCATGCTCAGGTCGAACAATTCGGCGAAGGTCACTGCCATGCGCGACGGGACGTTGCAGATGTATCCCGTCCTCGCTGCGATCATGGGCATCGCCATGAAATTTTGAACGACTGCACCGATCTGCCGGCGCTCTCCGCGTGCGGCCAGCGTCTGGTCCACGATTGTGGCTTGCCGCGATCGGATGATGACGTGGGGCCGCTTCAGGTAGAGCGGCAGGGGAAAACGGCGGCGCGTGAGGTGCTCGCGCTTCCATATCATGGTGGTCAGGCTGATCTGGTCGAGAATCTCGCTGCAAAAGCCCATCCCGTCTAACGGCTCCGCCCCGATCACGGCATCGAGCTCACCCGACTCCAGCATTTGCGCCGCCTGTCCGTGTTCGGGAACCGGCGCGAGCCGTATCACGATACCCGGCGCTTGCGCTGCCACATGCTCCACGAGCTGCGGCATGACCGAAAATTCGAACAGATCACCCGCAGCGATGTGGAAGGCGCGTTGCGCGAGGGCAGGGTCGAAAGACGCCTGCGCTTTGAGTGCCGTTCCGATCTGCTCCAGGGCGGCCCGGATTGGCGCGATCAGGGCTTCGCTGCGTGAGGTCGGCACCAGCCCCGCTTTCGTGCTGACGAAAAGCTCATCGCCAATGGCCTCACGCAGTCTGCGCAGCGCGTGACTGACAGCAGGCTGCGTCAGCGACAGCTTCTCGCTCGCGCGCGTGACACTGCGGGTCTCCCAGAGCACCACAAAGACGGCCAACAGGTTCAGGTCGAAGGTTCTGACATTAACGTTGTGCATATGTCAGATCATAGTACTTCGGCGCTGCAGGACAATCCGTGTATCGTGGCCGTCAGGGCAGGATCGCCGGATGGAAGGCTCTCAAAGGCAACGCATATAGGCGTTGAATTCCCCCAGCAGCGTGCTGTAGAAGCTCGCCGGCATTGCCTTGTCGTCCGTCCTCGACAGGACGTCCTCGATACCGCAGCGGAATGCCTGCGTGATCTCTGCCTTGAGGGAAGCGGGAGCGTGATCGCACAGCACGAGCAACAATTGCCGCATCACGAGCAGGTGGGCGCCCTGTTGTATCGACGTGTTGGCGAGGATCTCGATGCTACGGACAAGTTCTCCGTCCAGCAGTTGCCGCGCAGTGGCGGGACGATCGTCTGGTCCGCTCACGTTCATCTCGGCATGTTCAGTCACTGTTCCTGGCATTTCATCGGCGAAGTCAGTCGTCATGCCTGTTCTAACGGTAGCCACCGGCGCAGAAGGATTGTCAAGATTGACCTCACGCAAAGTTGTGACGATTTCAGTGAGACGTCTTCCATAGCTCCCGGACGATGCTTGCCCCGCAACGCTGAAACACTTCTGACCTATGACTTGTGTCAATCCGGCATATAGGGGGTGCAGCGGTTTGTCGCTAACTTGCAATGTCTCTGCGGGCCAATGTCGAAAGTCATGGCCACTATCGACACGGCGCGTGGCAATGAAGACGACATATCTCTACTCACTTCGGTTTGGGTTGATCCGCACGATGGCGTGCGGTGTCCTCGTCACGGCGCTGCTCGTGGCCGGCGGGCTTGTGGTCATGAAGCGGTTCGACAGCTACGTCAACGCCATCTATATCAGCAACACGTTGCCAGTAGGCGAGCTTGCGGTGCTGCGCGCGAGTTGTATTGACGCGCGTCGGCAACTGTGGAGAGCCATCGCCAAGCCCAGTCCCCACGATGACCGCGCCATTGTCCCAGCCGTCAGCAGTGCTCTGGCGACAATGAACACCGCCTGGACCGAATACTTCCCCGCCGGCGTCAGCAGCGATCGCGAGAAGATGGCCGCGGCCGCGCTACTCAACAGATTGCCACGGTTTCGCGAGCTGATCCTGACGACGGCGCACCTGATTGCCGCTGGCCAGCATGACGCCGCGCGTACCTACCTGGACGGGCACCTCGAGTTCCTGGAGCAGATCGACCGGTTGATGCTGGAGGTCGTCGAGGCCAATGTCGAGCAAGCAGGCAGGCTGGCGCGAGACAGCGCGCAGATGCTGGAGCGAAGCTTCGAGATCGCAGTGGCGCTGCTCGGCATCTGCCTTGCCGTATTCTTCGCCTTCACCGTGCGACTGCTGCGGGAGCGCGACGACGCGCGCAGGACATCGCGTTACAGCCTTTGGCTGGTGGAGCAGGCATTCGAGCTCACGCAGGATGGCGTGATGATCACCGATGCACGCGGCAATATCGAAAAGGTCAACCCGGCGTTCGTACGCCTTACCGGCTACAGTGAATCGGAGCTGATCGGCAGCACGCCGCGTCTGTTCAGTTCAGGGCGACACTCGCCCGAGTTCTATCGCGACATGTGGCAGGCGCTCCGTGAGCGGGGTCAGTGGCGGGGAGAACTATGGAACCGCCGCAAGGACGGCGCGATCTACTACGGATCGCTGGCGATCAATGGCATCCGCGGTCCTCGGGGCGAGCTCTCCAACTTCGTCGCTGTCTGCGCGGACATCACGCAACGCCAGTTGGTGCAAGACCAACTGGGATACCTGGCCACCCACGACGCCCTGACCGGATTGGCCAATCGCACGCTGTTGGGAGAGCGGCTCACTCAGGCCATCGCCCGGGCGCGGCGCGCCGGAACGCATGTTGCCGTCATGTTCCTCGATCTCGACGGATTCAAGGGGGTCAACGACGCCCTGGGGCACGGCGTGGGAGACGCGACCTTGATCGCAGTGGCGCAATGCCTGAAGGCGGCACTGCGCGAATCGGACACGGTGGCGCGCCTTGGCGGTGACGAGTTCGCGATGGTTATCGAGGATGTCACTGAGGTCGATTGCGTGGCGCCGCTGGCCGAAAAGCTGGTGTTGGCCATTGGCGACCTCGGAGCGAACCACGATCAGCGGATTTCTGTCACAGCCAGCGTTGGCATCAGCCTGTATCCGGACGATTCCGTCGAGCATGACAAGCTGTTGTCCATTGCCGACGAGAACATGTACACGGCCAAGCGTTCTGGCAAGAATTGCTATTGCTTCAGTGACGTGCAGCCACGGCGGGCGGCCTGATCCGGCGTCAAGTCGTGTGCGCCAGGTGGAGCCTGGCCTGCCGGTAGGCCGGGCTGTGTACGCCGTGATGCATCGCGGCGTGGACTAACGCACGTTTCGAATCGGTATGGGCGGGGTTGGCCGGGTAGATGGCATCGACATCGGCCTGGAAGCGTTCACGCTGACACGCGTCACACGCCTGCGCCACGGCAATCTCGGAACCACCATCGCAAGTGTCTACAAAGCGTGCGGGGACAGTGGGCCGCGCGGTAGCCTTCAACGTGTGCCGCTGGCAGGCATGCAGGTTTTCCTCTGCCAGTAGCAATCTCGCGAGGCGTGACAGCGCCGATGCCGACCCCGTGCCAATCTCCAGTCGCGTCTGCGCCCGCAAGCTTTCGAGAATGCCATGCACTGGCATCGGTCGGGCAATGCCATAGCCTTGCACGGCATCGGCGCCGAGGATGCGCACCGCTTCGACCAGATCCGGATCCTCCACGCCTTCCACTATCACCGACTTACCCAGCCCATGCCCCAGACGCGTGAGCTGATATACGAACTGCAGTACCTCGACGTTGTTGTGGTCGGTGCGTTGCACGACGCCCCGATCGATCTTGATCCAGTCGAAGGCCAACTCCCGGAGCCGTCTGAGGCTGCTGTGCCCGGAGCCGAGATCGTCCTCCGCCAGAAGGACACCCAGGGCGGAAAAGCGCCGGAACTGCTCCGCTGCGCACGCTGTGCTGCCGATATCCCGGCCTTCCAGCAACTCCAGCGTCAACGCGGAGGGCGGGCAGCCGTGACGTGCCAATGCGCGGCACGTGGCGTCGAAGTAGCGATGATCCACCAGGCCGGCAGGTGGCAGGTTCAGGGAAAGGTCGACCTGCACGCCATGCATCAGCCAGTGGTTGCGGTCGCGCAGTGCGATGTCGAGTCCGAGCACGAACAGTTCATAGAGGGCCTCGTTACCGAACTGTGGCAGGAATTCGCCAGGCGGGACCAGCCGGTCGTCGTCACGCAGGCGCGCGAGGGCCTCGACCTTGCCGATACGGTTCGAGACCAGGTCGAGGATCGGCTGGTAGTGCATCTCCAGGCATCCCGCGCGCAGCAGCCCAACGGCATGGACGGGCTGCGCCTTCCGGTTCGGTGTCTTGCGAACTTGTACACGTTGCGAATGACCAGGCATGGGGTGAGCGAGTATCTGGAAGTTGTCTTGCGGGACATCCAGGGTATGGATGAGGTGGGACGCAATTATCCTGAAAGCCCCCTGCGGGCACATCCGCAACCTTGATCTGGTCCAAGGTTTCGGTGGATTCCATCCGGCGTGATCTCACCGCCGCGCGACTCGGGCGAACTTTGCGTCAACACAAGGTTCCAGCGAAAAGACCACTGGAGAGGGATGAGGTATCTCTTAAGATTTGGCGATCTTGGTCGGCCCCCTCCCACACAGGCCGCTCCATACGGGACTACAGCATGAACGCCATTACCGAACTCAACCTCTCATACCTGTTGCTTGCGCAGCGCATGATTCGCGAAGACCAGGCCGAAGCGATGCTGCGGCTTGGTGTGAGCCAGGAGATCGCCAGTCTGATCGCCGCGATGACGCCGACGCAGCTGATCAAGATCTCGCGCACCAGCATGCTGCTATGCCGCTTCCGTTTCGATGACCATGCGCTGCTGGCCGGCTTGGCGTCCGAGACACCCCAGCACGACCTGCAACAGATGCAGCTTGCCATCCTCCTGATGGCGCAACCTGTGGAGTCGATCAATTGACCAGCGCTATCCCTCGACCTGTCAGAACATTGCTGGCGCGAAAGAGCCTCCTGCGCGATGCCGATGAACTGCGGCTGGCTGCGGCAATGATCACGTTCGGCGCCAGGCTCCAGGTCCTCGAGGCGGAGGTGTCAATGTCGCGCGAGCGGCTGATCCGTCTCTACAAGGAACTGCTTGGCGTGTCGCCGCCCAAGGGGCAACTGCCGTTTTCGCCGGACTGGTTCCTGTCATGGCGGCCGAACGCTCATGCGTCGCTCTTCCTTTCGGCATACGGATTCCTCGAAGCGCGTAGTTCGCTTTCCAGAATCGAACGGGTGCTCGCCGCCTATCGCTTGTATGCGGAGCAGGCAGCGTTGATCGGTGAGGAGGCCGCCCTCAGCTTCACGCGAGCCTGGACACTAGTTCGGTTCGTGGAAAGCAACACGCTGCAACTGTGTACCTGCACTGGCTGCGGGGGGCGGTATGTGCGTCACGCCTATGATCTGCAGCGGAATTTCGTGTGCGGCCTGTGCGCGCCACCGCCACGTGTGGCGAAAACAAGGCGCAGGACAGGAGACGTGCAATCGCATGTCGATATCCCGGTCCCGGCGCTGTGCGTGGATGCACTGCGGACCGACGCTGCAGGTGTACGATGGGCGAATTAAAGGAACGAAGTCCAGCGGTCACCGGCACCATGGCAATTGCGGACATCGACGACGATTTCCGCATGAACGACGATATCGAGATCGGTGCTGTCCTTAGCGATATTGCATGGCTCGGCACCGCGCTCACGATTCACACGCAATCCGGAGCTACCGTCGACGCGCGCGTGCTGTGTGCGGACCTGCCCAATCACCGGCTGTTGCTCGAGCGAGGCATGCAGGCAGTCGACGAACAAGCGCTGACGGTGTCCGCGGTCAATCGCTTTCACGGTGCCATTCGCGGCGCCCCGGTCGTGTTCCAGACGGGAATGCTCCGCAAGACCAAGCACAGGGGGCGCCTGGCTTTCGAGGTGCCATTCCCCGCGTCGTTGTACTACGTGCAGCGGAGGCGCCATTTCCGTGCGGCGGTCAGCGCAGATGCCGGCTTCACATGCGTGCTGCCTCTGGGTACGGGCGTGTCGTTGCGTACGACGATCGTCGATCTCTCATTGTCCGGCGTGCGGTTGCGAGGGCCGGCCGGCAGCGTTCTGGCGCTCGCAAAAGGCGCCGAGGTCCGCGCTGCCAGCATGCACTTTGGCGCGCTGGGTCAGCTGCATGCCCATGTCAAGGTGATGGGATGCTGGCTTGCCGACACGGATGACGCGAACGGTGCCCACTATGGTTGCGCCTTTCTCGACCTGCCTTTCCGCGCGGAGAACATGCTGCAGCGTATCGTCACGTCGCTCGAATTACAGGCCGCTAACCGGGCGCTGGTTCTCGGTGCGCCCACCCGTCGCTGAATCGCTTGCACCGTCGTCAGGGGGGCATCTGCGCGGCCGCAGCCAGCACCCCTTCCCGAAATGCGCGACGTATCGGCGTAAGTTCCGCTTCCTTCCGACTCAACATGCCAACACCGCTGCGCCCTGCATAAGGCAGCGCCAGCACGCTGATCACGCCCCAGCCGGAGAACACCGCCGCGACCCTGGCTGAAGCGAGGCCTAGCAGTTCGCTTTGTCGGACGATGGCCAGCGTTGGCAGCACGGACGAGGTTTCGACGCAGACCCGGCCCGAGGGCTCGAAGGCGGCGGCTAGCTCGAAGTCGAGCTCGTCGCGCAGGTGGCTGCCCTTGGGCATGCCGATCCAGCCGTACGGGCGGGTGTCTGCCCACGAGACCTCAGCCTTGCCGGCAAGCGGATGATTCGTGGCCGCAATGACGCGAATCGACTCTTCATACAGCGCGTCATAGGCGAGGGCGTTGCACGATACGCGCGCATCCATGCGTCCGATGACGTAGTCGAGCTGACCTTCGCGTAGACGCTGCACCATGTCCTGCAGGACGCCTTCGCTCAGCGTGATGAAGACGTCGGGAAACCGCAGGCGCAGCGCGACAATCGACCCGGCGACCACCTTCGACGCCGCCACGCCAGGTGTCGCCCCGAGCGCGAGATGGCCGATTGCGCCGGCCGCCATCAGGGCCATGTCCTGCTGCGTGCGGTTGATTTCCGAAAGGATCGCCTTGGCATGGACGATCAGCATGTCGCTGAACGGCGTGGGAATCAGTCCCTTGGCATGGCGTTCGAACAACGTTACGCCAAGGTCGCTTTCCAGCTCGGCCAGCCACTTGGAAAGCGCCGGCTGCGTCATATTCAGGCGGGCAGCCGTACGACTCATGTTGCGTGTGTTGTACAACTCTGCCAAAACGTGGAGCTGACGTATACGCAAACGCTGGGTCCAGTCCATGAATGTCCATCCATGAGGTTTACGACATAGCGAAGGACAGCGTTCTCATTGTATTTGTGCGGCGGGGGTTGCAACAATACGTGCAGCGATTGGCGCTATCAAGCGCCGACCCGGCCCCGCGGCCCGCTTCGCGGGCACACACGCTCCCCAACTCGCCCATGACTCATTGCACGACCTGTCAGCTTTGTCATTTTTGCCTGCCTGCGGGCATGAGCCGGCCCGATGTGATACGGGTGGCGCCGCTGGTCAGGCGGCGCGTGCGGTTGCCGAAGCGCGACGCCGCGTATAGCGCCGGCGACGCCGCGCGCTCGATCTACGCGGTGCGCGCCGGTACGCTCAAGACGCACTTCACCTCCCGGAATGGGCGGGAGAAGGTGGCCGGCTTCCATCTGCCCGGGGAGATCGTTGGCCTGGACAGCCTTGCCAGCGCCACGCATCCGGTCAGTGCGACGGCGCTCGAGGACGCCAGCCTGTGCGAGATCCCTGCCGACGCACTCAAGACCCGTGCCACCGAGTTCGCCGCCTTGCACCACCGGCTGGTGGAGAATTTCGGAGAATCGTCCCGGCGCGACCGCGAACTCGCGACGATGCTCGTGCTGATGAGCGCCGACGAGCGAATTGCCACCTTCCTGCTGGACTACTCCAGCCGTCTTGCCGCAAGGGGATACGCGGCGTCGGAGTTTCTCCTGCGCATGACGCGCGACGATATCGGCAACTATCTTGGGCTCAAGCTCGAAACGGTCAGCCGCGTCCTGACACGGCTCGCGAACACCGGCTTCATCGCGGTGCGCTCGCGGCATATCGCGATCCTTGATCGCGACGCGTTGCAGTCCGTTTCCACGGGGACGTTCGTGCCCAGCCAGTCGGTGGACGGCGCTCGAAATTGACCGGAAGCTTGACTTCAGTCAAGGTGCGCCTACCGGTGTGACAACCGCGCCTATACGATAGCCTTCGAACAACGGGCCTCCTCGTTGTTCTCTGTGGATAGACATGCGGCGCGTGCGATTGGCCGAAGACTGTCCCGTCTTTTCCTGACTCCCTGAATCGTCCAAGGGACACCGGATCTGCGTCGCGCAGGTCAACGGTGCGCCGGCGGTCGCTCCTATCGATGAAGCAACTTCTCCTTACCATCAAAGCCAGGCTGATTGCCGGATTCGTGCTGATGTTCGTCCTGACCGGCTCCCTCGGTGTCTTCGGCTATTGGGGCATCACGACGCTGGGATCGCATATGCACGACCTCTATTACTCCAATACGTCACCGATCATCGACGTGGCGTCGGTTCGTGCGGCAACCCTGCGCATTCGTCTCGACCTCTGGCGCGCCCAGGTGGAAAAGAACCCCGAGGCCACGCAGCGCCTGGCGGCCGATATCGAGAAGGCACGCACCGCGCTCGACAAGAGCTGGCGTCACTACTATCCCGACGGCATCAGTTCGGACAGTGAGCGAGCCATTGCCGAGACGATCGCTGCCCATCTCGTGACGTTCTCCGAGGAGTCCGAACAGGTGCTCAGCCTGATCCGCGCCGGCGACTTCGACGCGGCGTACGAGCGTCAGGCCCAGCGCCTGGCGCCCGCAGCGGACCACCTGAACGAGAGCCTGGACGACGACATGCGCGACAACGTCAGCCAGGCTGGGCAAAGTGCCAGCGACAGCGTTGCGCTGGCCAACCGAAGCCGCATGGCTTCCATCTCGATCATGATCGCGGGGGCATTGATCGCGCTGGTCGTGCCGGCGCTGCTGGTGCGCGCCGTCACCCGGCCACTCGCCCGGGCGGGGGAGCTTGCCGGTCGCGTCTCGGCGGGCCGGCTTGGCGAGCCCGTGCGGGTGGAATCTCGCGACGAGTTCGGGAAACTGATCGGCACGTTGAACGACATGGACGAGAAGCTGGTTTCCACGGTACGCGGCATCCGCTCGTCCAGCGATTCCGTGATGGTGGCGTCCGGGCAGATTGCTTCCGGAAACCTTGATCTCTCCGCCCGGACCGAACAGCAGGCCGCAGCGCTGGAGCAGACCGCGGCAACGATGTCCGAGATCACCGAGACTGTGAAGCAGAATGCCGACAACGCCAGGCAGGCCAACGCACTGGCAAAGAACGCTACGGACCTGTCCGACGCCAACAATCGCGCCATGGCTGAGATGGTCCAGACGATGGATCGGATCGCCGATAGCTCGGGGAAGATTGCAGAGATCACCAGCATGATCGAGGGGATCGCATTCCAGACGAACATACTGGCGCTAAATGCAGCGGTGGAAGCCGCGCGTGCCGGAGAGCAGGGCCGTGGTTTCGCCGTGGTCGCCGGGGAAGTGCGAACACTGGCACAGCGATCGTCCACGGCGGCCAAGCAAATCAAGGAACTGATCGACCAGTCGTCGACGATCGTCGATGCCGGCGCCCATCAGGCCGCGGAAGTTGGCACAACCATGCAGGAAACGGTGCGGGTGATTAACATGGTGTCGGACATCGTGGGTGAGATTGCAGCGGCGTCGGACGAGCAGAGTCGCGGTGTGGCACAGGTGCACCAGGCGATCAGCGAGATTGACACGGTCACGCAGCAAAATGCCGCCCTCGTGGAGCAAATCTCGGCGGCGGCGCAGTCGCTCGAGGAGCAAGCCTCACGGATGCAGACCGAGATCATGTTCTTCCAGCTCGCCGGCGATGCGGGCGCGACACGCCCGCGTCCGTCGGAAGGTGCCCGCGCGCTGTCCGCGCCGCGTCTGAGGATCGCCGGTACCCGGCCGACGCCTGTGAGGATGAAATCTCCGGCAGCCAACCGTGCCGAACCCGCGACGGCGGATGCCGATACCTGGCAATCCTTCTGAGGCGCGTGGTTCTTCAACGTCTCGCGCACTTGCTTGACTGGCGGATGACACGCCGGCCTGGAGGTGCGTCGCCCCAACGCCACTACGACACCTCAGAAATGCCCCGCTGTTCATCCTGCACCTTTGCCAACTTCTGTCTGCCTGGCGGCATGACACGCCGGGACAGTGAACGCATCGACTCGCTGGTACACGGGCGTATCAGCTTGCAGAAGGGCGAAACGCTCTATATGCCGGGGGACCCCGTCGAGGCAATCTTCGCGATTCGTGTGGGGACGCTGAAGACGCAGGTCACAACGCACGATGGCCGGGTACAGATAGTGGGATTTCACCTGCCGGGCGAACTGATCGGACTTGAGAGTCTTGTGTCGGCCCAGCAGATGACCCACGCCATTGCGCTGGAAGACGCGAGACTGTGCCGCATCAATGCGTCCGCGCTACGCGCCCTTGCCGGCAACCTTCCCTCGCTGCACGACAATATCCTGCGGCTGCTCTCCACCGAGGTGCGGGAAGACCATCGCAAGCTGGCTATTCTGGGCGTGCTGAGTGCCGAGGAACGGCTGGTCTCCTTCCTCCTCGATTTCTCGGCGCGACTTTCCGCGCGCGGGTTCGCTGCGAAAGAGTTCCGGCTCCGTATGACGCGCGAGGAGATCGGCAGCTATCTCGGACTGAAGCTGGAAACCATCAGCCGGCTGTTCTCCAGGCTATCCGACGCTGGCTTGATCAGCATCCGGCATCGGAGCGTACAGCTTCTCGACATGGCGGCGTTGCATGCGATTCATTCCCGCGCTGTGTCGGAAAAGCCTGCGAAGCTGGACGCTCTGGCACCGGATCGGAAAGATATCGGCGCGTGAACTCTGCGGCAGATCAAGGTTGCCCGATGCGGAGAGCACCGCATCAGGCTTAGCATGGGTGGCAGAAGGATTCCCCGTCCTTCTACCCCGTTTTGAACAGGCCGCTGTCCGCAAGGATCGTGGCCTTCTTTTTCTTATTCGTTACGCCTTGCCTATGCCATTTCTGGCGAGGGTACCGCGGTAGGGCCATGATCGTTGAGACTGGATAGCCCGCATGGATCGGTCAACAGCGTCATGTTGCCGATATCCAGCCTTTCCAGAATCTGGGCGCAGATGCCGCGCAGTCGCAGCGCCTCGAGATTCGGGTCGCATGACGCTCTGGCGGCTCCTAAAGCCGGCGTCGAACGGGGCGCCGTCGTGGCCTCGTCGCAGTTGACAAGCAGTGCGATGCCGCGCCCCGTGGTCTGGAGCTTTGCCAAGGTGTCTGGCAGAGACCGCGAGTGCCAACTGACCTCCAGGTCCATTAGGTCCAGAATTGATCCCCCCTCATGAACGCCTACCGGAACCTGATCCTCTGGCGACCAACGCCCGCACGCGAGCGCAACATGATCACCGCCGAATCTGTCCCGGAACCGCGTACAGCGGAATATGCCGTAGGCGGTACGAACCATTCGATCAGAAAGCCGTTCGACCAGCACTTCGGTTGCGGTGCGGAACGTGATCAGGTCTGCAATTGTGCCCATCTTGAGGCCATGCCGGCTCGCAAAACCTGCGAGGTCCGGCAGTCGCGCCATGGTGCCATCGTCATTCATGATCTCGCAGATGACCGCAGCGCGCGACAGGCCGGCGAGGCCGGCCAGGTCACAGCCTGCCTCTGTATGCCCGGGACGCATCAGCACCCCGCCTTCACGCGCCCGCAGGGGAAAGATGTGGCCTGGTTGCACCAGATCCTGCGCCGTCGCGCCCGCCGCCACGGCGGTCCGCACAGTCTTCGCGCGGTCGGCGGCCGAGATGCCGGAGGTGACACCGCTGGCAGCTTCAATCGACACCGTAAACGCCGTGTCGTGTGCAGCGCCGTTGTTGAGGGTCATCGGCGGTAGCGCCAGGCGCTGACAATGCGCCTCGGTCAGTGTCAAACAGATGAGGCCGCGCGCATGCGTGGCCATGAAGTTGATCGTCTCTGGGGTGACAAGGTCGGCGGCGATCACCAGATCGCCTTCGTTCTCGCGATCCGCGTCATCGACCAGGATGACCAGCTTGCCCGCGGCGAGGTCCGCGACCAGTTCCGGAATTGTCGATAGCATGGCGTTATCGGTTCTCTTGCAACGGATTATCCAGCCACGATGGACACTGCCTTCGTGACGAGGTACGCCTCCATCGCTTCGGGGCCACCTTCTGTGCCGTAGCCGGAGTCCTTGACGCCGCCGAAGGGCATCTCGGCCGAGCTGACCGCCGGCTGGTTGATCCACAGCATGCCGACTTCCATCTGCTGCGAGATCTGCTGAACAGTGCGAATGGATTTCGTGAACGCATAACCCGCGAGCCCGTATTCCAGACGATTGGCTTCGGAAATGGCTTCATCAAGCGTGTCGAAGCCGCGAATCGCCACTACGGGACCCAACGGCTCGTTGTTGAATACGTCGGCATGCTGTGGGACATCGGTCAGTACAGTCGGCATGAAGAAGTTCCCCGTCATGCCGACTCGCTCGCCACCGGTTGCGAGCGTCGCGCCGCTGTGCACGGCGTTCTCGATCATCCGTTCCATCGCGTCGACGCGACGTGCATTGGCAAGCGGGCCGAGCGTAGTCCCTTCGATCAGACCATTGCCGAGTTTCAGGTCCCGCGCAAGGCGCACCATGCGCTCCGTGAATGCATCCTTCAGGCTGTGATGGACCAGGAAACGCGTGGGGGCGATGCAGATCTGCCCGGCGTTGCGAAACTTCGCGGCGCCGGACGCCATCACGGCCAGGTCGACGTCGGCATCTTCCGCCACGATGACCGGTGCGTGCCCGCCCAACTCCATCGTGACGCGCTTCATATGGGCGCCGGCCAGCGCCGCCAGCTGCTTGCCGATCGGGGTCGAGCCGGTGAAGGTGACCTTGCGGATGATGGGGTGCGGGATCAGATAGGCGGAAATCTCCGCCGGATTGCCAAACACCAGACCGACGGTGCCGGGGGGTACGCCAGCATCCACGAAGGTCTGCAGCAGCGCGGCGGGTGACGCTGGAGTTTCCTCCGGCGCCTTGACCACGAAGGAGCAACCGCTGGCTAGCGCGGCGCCGAGTTTGCGCACGACTTGGTTGATCGGGAAATTCCACGGCGTAAAGGCGGCCACGGGGCCCACGGGCTCCTTGAGGACCAGTTGCTGTGCGGCAGGGTTGCGGGAGGGCACGATGCGGCCATAGGTGCGCATGCCTTCGTCGGCGAACCAATCGATGATGTCCGCACCGGCGAGTACCTCGCTGCGCGCCTGGGGGAGCGGCTTGCCCTGTTCCTGTGTCAGCAGGCTGGCGATGGTATCGGCGCGCTCACGCAGCAGGCTGGCAGCGCGGCGCATGGTGGCCGCGCGCTCGCTGGCGGGTATCGCCCGCCATGCCTGGAATCCGCGCTGGGCCGCAGCCAGGGCGCGGTCCAGATCGATGATGCTGGCGTGTGCCACGCGTCCAATCACCTTGCCCGAGGCAGGGTTGATGACGTCCACGGTCTTGCCGCTGGCGGCGTCGCACCATGCGTTGTCGATCAGGAGGCGGGTGTCGGTGTAAGTCGAAGAGATAGTCATGCTCGAATGGTTGGGGATGCAAGTGCGCTAGATCACGCGTGCGTCGCGCAGTTCCGCGATTTGCGAAGGGGACATGCCAAACTCCGCCAGCACTTCGTCCGTATGCTGCCCAAGCCCCGGCGGCGCGTAACGCAACACCGGGGGCGTGTCCGATAGCCGCAGGGGGCTGGCTACGCCGGAGATGGCGGCGATGCCATCGCCAGCGGCGCGCGGCAGTTTCACGGCAAGCTTGCGGGCCTTGACTTGCGGATCGTCGAACGCCTGTGCGATGTCATTGACCGGACCGCAGGGCACGGCACGATGCTCGAGCATCGCGATCCACTCGGCGGTGCTGCGCGAGCGCGTCACGGCCTCCATGGCCTGGATCAGCGCCTCGCGGTGCTCCACGCGCAGCGTGTTGGTGGCAAAGCGCGGATCGCTGGCCAGGGAGGGCTGGTCGGCCGCCCTGCAGAAGCGCTGGAACTGCCCGTCGTTGCCGATTGCCAGGATCATCGCGCCGTCGCGCGTGGGGAAGTCCTGGTAGGGCGCCAGACTCGGATTGCTGTTGCCTTGGCGCTGCGGGATCAGGCCGGTGTTCAGGAACGCGCTGGCCTGGTTGGCGAGAAGTGCGATGCCGACATCCAGCAGCGCCATGTCGATGTGCTGGCCGACGCCCGTGCGATGGCGCACCTCCAGCGCAGCGAGGATGGCGGTGCTGGCATAGACGCCAGTGAACAGGTCCGTCAGCGCTACGCCAACGCGCAAAGGGCCGCCGCCGGGCACGTCGTCAGGCTGCCCGGTAATGCTCATCAGGCCACTGCTGGCCTGGACGAGCAGGTCGTAGCCCGCGCGCATGGCGTACGGGCCATCATTGCCGAAGCCTGTCACGCTGCAGTACACCAGCCGTGGGTTCACGGCGCGCAGGCTGTCGAAGTCGAGGCCAAACTGCTGCAGGCCGCCGGTCTTGAAGTTCTCCACCACGATATCGCTTTGCGCCGCCATCTGGCGGAGCAGTGCCTGGCCCTCGGGGGTCGCCATATCGATGGTGACCGAACGCTTGTTGCGGTTGCAGCAGGTGAAGTAGGTGGACTGGTCGGTGTCGCGTCCGTCGGCATCTTTCAGGAACGGGGGGCCCCAGGCGCGCGTATCGTCGCCCACGCCGGGCCGTTCGATCTTGGTCACGTCGGCGCCGAGGTCCGCGAGGATCTGGGTGCACCACGGGCCGGCCAGCACGCGCGTGAGATCGAGCACCTTGATGCCCGCGAGCGCGCCATGTTGGGATGAGGCTTGCATATTGGATTGCCACATTGAATGACGCCGGCGCGCACGGCGCCGCGCGTCATGGAAGAAGGTCCCTTGCGGGGAAGGCGGTCAGAGCGACCAGGTCATCTGCAGCGACGGACGCCGGGATACCTCCGCATACCAGCCCGCCACGGCCGGGTAGCGTTGGCGCCAGCCGAGGTCGGAGAAGCGCAGGTCGAGGTACCACAACGCGCAGGCAAGGGTCAGGCTGCCGATGTCGATCGCCTCAACCGACAGCAGGTCCGGATTCGCATCGAGCCAGGCCAGCGAGGTTTCTGCCTTGTCGAGCTGACCTGCACGCCATTCGGCCCAGCGGAGCGCCTCCGGGCGGGCCGCTTCTTCATAGCGCGCCAACACGGCGCCATCGAGGATGCCGTCACCGAGCGACTGCAGCGTCAGGGTCGTCCAGCGCTGGGGGCCGCTGCGTGGAAACAGCGTGCCGCGCGCCAGTTCGTCGAGGTACTCGCAGATCACGCGGCTGTCATACAGGACCAGTCCATCGTCCGCGATAAAGGTGGGCACCTTGCCAAGCGGATTCCTGGCGATGACCTCGCGATCGCGTTGGACGGGGTGGACGTTGGCAGGCAGCAGTTGGATGCGTGAGTGCAGGCCTAGCTCGTGCGCCACGACCAGACACTTGCGCACGTAGGGCGAGAACGGGGAGAAGTAGAGCTTCAAGGCTGCACACCGGCGCCTTCAGGCGCGTTGGCCGGGGTAGCGCCCCAGATATTGTTGTCGCGCCAGAAGTTCTCCTTGCGCCAGAAATCGGGCAAGCCGGCAGCGGTGTTGCCGATCACGCGCTGCAACAGGTTCTTCAGCAACTGCACCTCGTCCTGGGTAAAGCCGTGGGTGGCATCCGTTTCGGCAGTCTTCTTCGCGACCATATGATCGCCGGCACACTGCCGGCCTGCCTCGGTGAAGCGGACCACGCCACCGTCCATGCCGTGGTCGATCGTGATCAGGCCTTGCATCGCCAGATCCTGGAAGTGCTCCTCGCTGGCCAGATGTCCGCCAATCTCGACCAGCCGGCTGACTTCCGCCACGCTGCGGCCATCGCCCATGCTCAGGACGGTCAGGATGCTGCGATGGAGGTCGTTCAGGCCGCGCCGCCGCACATCGGCCAGCAGGGGCATCATCAACTGCGCATAGGCGCGGCGCAGCATGAAGCCGAGGAAGTCGTCGTCGTCCGTGACGCGATGGGTCGGCACTGCCACGAGCGGCGGCTGGAGCCTGCCATATCTGCCGCCGTGGAATGCCAGCGGCGCATGGCCGGTGCTGTCGAATGACAGGACTTCGCCAACGAAGATGATGTGGTCGCCACCTTCGTACCGGTATGTGGTGCGGCACTGGAAGCGCGCGGCGCAGCCGTCCAGCAACGGCACCTGCCCCGCGCCACGCTCGACCTGCAGCCCGGCGAAGCGGTCCGTGCCGCTCTTGGCGAACTGGTTCGACACGGCTTCCTGACCTGCCGCAAGGATATGCACGGCAAAGTGATCGGTCTCCATGAACGTGGCAAAGTTCGATGACTTCTTGTCCAGGCTCCACAGCACCATGGGTGGGGTGAGGGAAGCCGAGTTGAAGCTGTTGGCGGTCAGGCCTGCATCCTTGCCGTCCGCGCCCCGGGTGGTCACTACGGTCACGCCCGTGACGAAGCTGCCCAGCGCCCTGCGGAACTGCTTGCTGTCAAACGCATTGTCGTTGCTCATTGTCATCCTCCGACGATGGCGGGTGTGCGGCCATGTGGCCGCACACGCTGTGCCAGGCTTACTGCATGCCGGGCGACCCGGCGTTCGTGTAGATCTTCGACCAGAGCGTCAGCTCCGATGCCACGGTCCTAGTGTGCTGTTCGGGTGATCCGCCCTCGGCGAAGTAGCCGAGTTCGACCAGGCGCTTGGCGACTTGCGGTTGTTGCAGCGCCTGGTTCATCGCGGCGTTGACCTTGTTCACGATGGGCGTTGGCGTTCCGGCCGGGAACGCGATGCCGATCCAGGTGGTAGCCTCGACTTGTCCCATGCCGGCTTCCTTCATGGTGGGCACTTCCGGCAACTGCGGGATGCGCTTGTCCCAGGTTATCGCCAATGCTTTCACCGTGCCGTTCTTGATCTCGGGGATGGCGGCGCCGGCAATCATGAAGGTCAGGTGGACGCGGCCGGGAACCAGATCGAGCAGCACCGGCGGGCTGCCGTTGTACTGCACCGTCTGCATTTTCGACTTGATGGCCTGCTTGTACATTTCGGCCGACAGGAACGTGGTGGGCGTGCCCGAGGCAATCACGTAGTCGTCTGGTTTTGCGGCGAGCAGCTTCTTCAGATCGTCAAGGTTGTCCGCCGGCAGCGACCGCGATGCCAGCAGCACACCCGGCGTCTTGGCGATCATGCCGCCGTGAACGAAGCTCTTGATCGGGTCGTAGGAGAGTTTGGGTTCAATGGCCGGATACACCGCCATGGTCGAGGTACTGCTCAGCCCCATGGTGTAGCCGTCGGGCTTCTCCACTTTCAAGGCGGCGACGCCGATCTTGCCGCCGGCGCCGGGCCGGTTGATGACAACGATGCTCTGGCCCAGGGTCTTGCTCATCTCCTGCATGACGGTGCGGACCAGCACGTCCGTGCCGCCGCCGGCAGGATAGGGAACGATCATCTTGATGGGATGGGACGGGTAGCTCTCGCTGGCGCCAGCGGCGGGAGCCACCAGGGCGAGCGCAGAAAGCAGGCAGCGGGTGCCAGGAATGAAACGACGAAACATGAGGGTCTCCGAGGGGCTGATCAGTTCATCAGGCGCGGCATCACGTGCCGGCCGAAGATTTCCGCTTCCTTGTCGTGCGGATAGCCCGACAGACAGAAGCCGCTGCAGCCCGCGTCGACGAATTCCCGCAACTGCGCCGCGACCTGTTCCGGATTGCCTACCACCGCTACGCCGGCACCCGCGCGGACATCGTTGATGCCCGTCCACAGGTGCGGCGTGAGCTTGCCGTCGGCCACGGTTGCCAGCGTCCGCTGCCGATTGTTGGCCACGGAATCCATGCCCTGGTCGCGCTGTTGCTTGGCCAGCTTCTGTGCTTCCGCCTTCTCGACGAGCTGGTGCGCGAAGTCCCATGCCTCCTGCTCGCTCTCGCGGCAGATGACCTGCAGGCGCATCGCGTACTCCAGTTCGTTCTCGCGGTTGTACTTTGCCGCGCGATCCTTGATCTGCCGGATCTGTTCCGCAATGGCCGAGGGATAGTCGCCCCAGAACAGGTGCACCGCCGAGTGTTTTGCCGAGATCTCGATGGCCTGATCCGAGCCGCCGCCGAGGAAGAAGTCCGGGCAGCCACCGGGCAATTCCGGAATGATGACCGGCTCGTTCACGCGATAGAACTCACCTTCGAAGTTGACCTTGGTTTCGCTCAACAGACGCTTGAGCAGCACAGTTTCCTCTTCCAGCTTGCGGTATCGCGCCTCCTTGGAGGCCGGCTGGCCCTCGGCCACTGCCTCGGCTTCGCTTAGGCCGGCAATCAGATTCAGATAGAGGCGGTTGCCGGTGAACTGGCTGAATGTCGCTATCATCTTGGCCTGTGTGACCGGATGGACGAAGCCGGGCTTGATCGCAACCAGCGGCTTGATCTTCTTCAGGTTTGCGGCAATGAACGACGCCGCAGTCCAGGCTTCCCAGCAGCCCTGGCCGACCGGAATGAGGATATATTCGAAGCCGGCATTTTCGGCATTTGCCGCGACTTTCAGAAAATGGTTCAGCGTGCGGGGGATCGCTTTCGACGGATCACCGAAGGCGGTCAGGTCGCCGTTGGTGGGGCAGAACCAGCCCATTTTCAGTTTCTTGCTACTGCTATTCAATTTGAGTCTCCCGTTTCAAGCCGGCATTATCGATTTGTAAATCAGGAAAAATCGTCACCGGAAGATGAGGGGAAGCTTAACGATGCCTCAGGAAAAAGAAAAATAATCAGATTTGATTCGAGGCATTAGGCTGCGTTATGCCCTGCCTCCGGCCCCCGCGCGGAGGCACGGGTACGGGCGTGCAAACGTCGCCGCAGCAAGGGACAGCGGCGAGAGGAGGCGCGGTGCGGAAGCTCGGGGAACGGAAGTCGGACGGTGCGGGGCCGTAGCAGGTTTCGGGTTAACACCCATGCGCCTCGCTGGCGTTCCTTGCCGTGGAGATCCCCCCGGCAGCACATTTTCAAATACTGCTTACTGGTCCAGTTGCCAGTTCTTCAGTATTTCGCTGGCGCGGGCCGATAACCAGGCCACACCCGGGTCCGATTGAAACCGGGTGTGCGAAGTCATAATAAGCTGCGATGGCGGCACTTCAATCGGTAAATCGTAGACGGTAAGCCCTAAAATGCCGGCGAATTGCGTCGCGGCTGCCTTTGGGAGATGGCAGATATAACCGCATTGTGCGGCGACCAGCGCCATGACCATGTAATTCTGGACCACGGCGGCAATGGGTCTTCTCAGGCCCTGCCGGGCGAGGACGTGATCGACGATGCTGCCCCGATGGTCGAGCGGCTGCATGACGACGTGTGGAATGGACAGGTACAGCGACATCGGCAGAACGCGCTCCGCCGGGCCTATCGACGTCGCAAGCAGCGCCACCAGGGGTACTTCTCCCAGCGTTTCGTTCTGGATCGCCTGGCCCTGGATATCGCGCGTACTGAGTATCAACTGAAGATCGCCATCCTCAAGCATGGTGCAGGCTGTACGCGTGTCGGGCATGGCGCGGAGCCGCAGCACGACGTTCGGCGCTTCGTCGCGAAGCGCCTTGGCCAGCAGCGGGGCGATCGACAGTTCCACGATCTCGCTTGTGGCGATATGGAACTCACGGACGGCGACGGCGGGATCGAAGACGCCTTCCGCAAACAGCGACCCACCGAGTTCGTCCAGCGCCCGCCGCACCGGAATCACCAGTTGCTGGGCCCGCGCTGTCGGCTGCAAGCCGGCGCGGCTTTGCAGGAAGAGGTCGTCGCCCAGCGCCGTGCGCAGGCGCTTGAGCGCCTGGCTCACGGCGGGCTGGGTCAGCGACAGCTTTTCACTGGTGCGCGTGACGCTCCGCGTCTCCCACAATTCAAGAAACACAACCAGAAGATTCAGATCGAATCGCTTGAGATTGGCTTGCGGCACATCTCTCCTGCGGGCGGGCTATCGTGGCAACTGGGGCCGGGGCGGAAAGTGTACACGCCCCATCGACATCAGTTTGCAGTGGGCATGGCGAACTCGGCGCCGCGCGCGGTGTCGTTGGGCCAGCGTTGCATGATGCTCTTCTGCCGGGTGTAGAACCGGACGCCTTCTTCGCCATACGCGTGCATGTCGCCAAACAGCGAGCGCTTCCAGCCGCCGAAGCCGTGCCACGCCATCGGCACGGGGATCGGCACGTTGATGCCGACCATGCCAACTTCGATACGACGGGCGAATTCGCGCGCCACTTGCCCATCCCGCGTGTAGCAGGCCACGCCGTTGCCGAACTCGTGCTCGTTGACCAGCTTTACCGCTTGCGCGAAATCGTCTACGCGCACACACGACAGCACGGGGMCGAAGATCTCTTCCTTGTAGATACGCATTTCGGGAGTGACGTTGTCGAACAGCGTTCCGCCGGTAAAGAACCCCTGCTCATGGCCGGGCACCTTGTAGTTGCGGCCATCGACAACAAGCTTCGCGCCTTCCTGCACGCCGAGCGCCACGTAGTTCTCGATGCGTTCGAGCGCCTGGCCGGTCACGACGGGGCCCATCTCGGCGTCAGCTTCCATGCCGTTCTTGATGATGAGTTCCCGTGCGCGCGCTTCCAGCTTCGGCATGATCTTGTCCGCCACGTCGCCGACGAGCACGGCCACGGAGATGGCCATGCAGCGCTCGCCCGCCGAGCCGTATGCGGCACCGATCAGTCCATCGACGGCCTGGTCGATATCGGCGTCGGGCATGACCACCATGTGGTTCTTTGCACCGCCCAGGGCCTGCACCCGCTTGCCGAGCCGCGCGCCCGTCTCGTAGATGTAGTTCGCAATCGGCGTCGAGCCGACGAAGCTCACGGCCTTGACCTCCCGGTGATGGAGCAGGGCGTCGACCACCGTCTTGTCACCTTGCACGACGTTGAAAACGCCATCGGGCAGTCCGGCTTCCTTGAGCAGGCGGGCCATGAAGAGCGATGCCGAAGGATCGCGCTCGCTTGGCTTCAGGATGAAGCAGTTGCCGGTGGCGATGGCGACCGGGAACATCCAGCACGGCACCATGCAAGGGAAATTGAACGGGGTGATGCCTGCCACAACGCCCAGCGGCTGGCGCAGCGTCCAGTTGTCCATGCCGGTGGAGACCTGGTCGGTGAAGTCGCCCTTGAGCAGTTGGGGAACACCGCATGCAAATTCGATGATGTCGATGCCGCGGCTGACTTCACCGGCCGCATCGCTGAGCACCTTGCCGTGCTCGGCGGTAATGATCGCGGCAAGTTCGTCCTTGTGCCGGTTCATCAGTTCGAGGAACTTGAACATGACGCGCGCCCGGCGAATCGGCGGGGTGTCGGCCCACTTCGGAAACGCTGCAGCGGCGGATGCGACGGCTACATCGACGTCCTGCGCCGTGCCCAGTCGAACCTGGCGCGCGACCGCGCCAGTAGCAGGATTGAACACGGCCTGCGACCGCTCGCCGTTGCCTTGATACGGCTCGCCGGAAACAAAGTGAATCACCTCGGCGGGGTGGGTATAGGGCGCAGTCATGGTCATCTCCTGTCAGTGTCGGGCGGGGATCGACATACCCGCCGCGTGATCGATGACTGGAGTGTATGGATGGCCGCTCCCGCGGGGTAGTCACCCACCGCCGAACATATTGTTCAGGAAATTTAGCCACTGCCATGTTATAGGTACGAAAAGTTCCATCAAACAAGTGCCGATTAAGGAGTGTCTGGATGCGCAAGGACCATGTGGAGGACCTTTGGGAGCACCTGCATTGGCTTGTGGTGCTGCATCAGCAAGGCAGTTTCAGCAAAGCTGCCGCACGCCTTGGCGTCAGCAAGGCCTCGATGAGCCAGCACATTACGGATCTCGAGAAGGCCGCCGGCATTACCCTGGTGCAGCGGACTACCCGCAGCGCTTCGTTGACGGATGCGGGGCGGCAAATGGTCGAGTCCATGCGTGGCGCGTTCGAGCAGATCGCAACGGGCTACGCCCAGGTGCGCGACCTGGCGGGCGCACCCAGGGGGTTTCTTCGCGTGACGGCGCCAGTGGCTTTTGCCAGGCAACAACTGATACCTCGTCTGCCCGATTTCCTGCGCCGTTATCCGCAGATCCAGCTTGAGTTGGATATGTCGGATCGATTGCGGCCGCTGGCGCAGGAGGGCTTTGACATCGCCGTCAGGCATACATCGACCCCGCCGGAGACCCACGTCGCATGGACCCTCGCGGCCACGCGCTCGGTGCTGGTGGCAAGCCGTGCGTACCTGCGGAGCAGGGGGACGCCGGAGACGCCGCAAGCCTTGATGGGCCATGCATGCCTTCACTATCCACGGCTGCAGGGCGCGGCCACATGGACCTTTGTTCCTGCGGTGGCGGAGCGCAATGTCCGACATGCCGATCCCGTGACGGTGCCGGTGACGGGTCCCTTGTCCGTGAATAACAGCGAAGCCTTGCGCGATGCCGCAATCGAAGGCCTGGGCATCGCGCTGCTTCCGGACTTCAGCGCCCAATCGGCGCTGGAAACCGGACGGCTCGTCGAGGTCCTGCCGGAATGGCGTTCAGCGGGTGCCTTCGGGGATTGGCTCTACGCCATCCGCCCCTACTCCGCGCATGCCTCGCGGGTCTCGCAAGTCTTCGTGGAGTACTTGCGAGAGTCCTTCGCGCAAGGGTTTACCTCAACGCCCCCAACCCTGATCTGACGCGCGTCGCGCAATACGTCGACTACAAGGCGCTTTTGGCCTTTTAGTTCAAAAAATATCAAGTTATTTAATATTGATTCAGAAATATCGATTACTTAAACTCGCTTCAACACCCACCCACAAAAGACTCAGGGGAAAAGTGATGGAGGCGACAAAGGCCGCGCAACGCACGCTGAAGGTACGTATTGCCCGCGGCACCGAGGACGGCAATTTCACGACCTATGAGGTGCCATGGCGCGAGAACCAGACCGTTCTCGACGTGGTGACCGAAGTGCAGCGGCGTATCGAACCAACCCTGTCCTACCGCTTCGCGTGCCGGGTTGGGGTATGCGGATCCTGCGCGATGACGGTGAACGGCAAGCCGCGCTGGACATGCCGCACCCACGTCAGCCGCGTAGAAGAGGATGGCGTGATCGTCATCGAGCCGTTGCGCAACATGCCGCGCATCAAGGACCTCGTGGTCGACATGTCGGAGTTCTTCGACAAATGGAAGAAGGCCGGCAGCACCTTCGTGGGCACCGCGACGCGCCATGAGCCCCCGGCCGCGGTATCCCCGACCAGCAAGAAGCGAAAGATGGCCGACGCTGCCATCGAATGCATCAACTGCGGCGTTTGCTATGCGTCCTGCGACGTGGTGGCATGGGACAAGGAGTACCTCGGTCCCGCCGCGTTGAATCGCGCATGGACCCTCTTCAACGACGAACGCCATGCGGACCCCAAGGACGTGCTGAAGAAGGCGACTTCCGGCAGCGGCTGCAATTCCTGCCATACGCAGGGCAATTGCATGACGCACTGCCCGGTCAGCCTGAGCCCGACGGGAAGCATTGCCGGCCTGAAGAAGAATGCCCTGCTGCAATTCCTGAAGGGAGGGGACTGATCATGGAGCAGCGTCTGTTCGCCCTTCAGCGCCTCAGCGCGATGGTCATGGCGCCGTTCGTGCTGGTACATCTGGGGATCATCCTCTATGCAGTGCGAGGCGGCCTGACCGCCGCCGAGATTCTCGCGCGCACGCAGGGCAGTCTTTTCTGGATTCCGTTCTATTCCCTGTTCGTGATCAGCGTGGCGGTGCACGTGCCGATCGGGCTGCGCAACATCCTGATCGAATGGGCGCGCCTGAGCCGCGGCGCCGCATCGGTGTGCTGCTTCCTCTTCGGCCTGTTGCTGCTGTCGATGGGCCTGCGCGCGGTTGCCGCAGTGGGAGGCTTGCTGTCATGAAGTCTCCGAGAAACCACCGCGCCTACTGGGCCTTCCTTGGTCACCGCCTGTCGGGGCTGGCGCTTGGCGTCTTCCTGCCCGCGCACTTCTATGTCCTTGGACTCGCGCTGGAGCAACAGGCGCGTATGGACGCGTTCCTGAAATTCGCCGACATGGGCGCCGTCAAGTTCGGCGAATGGGGCCTGGTGCTGCTGTTGTCCATCCACATGTGCTTTGGCCTGCGACTGCTGGCGCTTGAACTCCTGCCATGGAGTACCACCCGAGACGCGCGCCTGTCGTGGATCAGTTGGGGTGGTGTGCTGTCGCTGTGCGTCGGCGTGATCTTTGCCCTGGGGGTTATTTGAAATGCAGATCGAGAACCACAAGACGGACATCCTGATTCTTGGCACGGGCGGGGCAGGGCTGTTTGCCGCCCTGCATGCCAAGAAGGCCAATCCTGCGCTCAAGGTTTCCGTGGCGGTGAAGGGCCTGCTCGGCAAGTGCGGCTGCACGCGGATGGTGCAGGGCGGATACAACGTGGCGCTGTCCACGGGCGATTCGGTCGAGCGCCATTTCATGGACACCATCGAGGGCGGCAAATGGCTGCCGCGCCAGGATCTGGCCTGGCGGCTGGTCGAAGGCGCGGTCGAGCGCGTGCGGGAACTCGAGAACGAGATCGGCTGCTTCTTTGACCGCAACCCCGACGGCACGCTGCACCAGAAGGCTTTCGCGGGCCAGAGCTTTGACCGCACCGTCCACAAGGCGGACCTGACCGGTATCGAGATCATCAATCGCCTGATGGAACAGGTGCGGGCCCTGGATGTGGAAGAGCTGGAGGAGCACCGCGCCATCGAGCTGATCCCGGCCGCCGATGGCTCCGGCATCGCCGGCGTGCTGTTCATCGACATGCGGCGCGGCACCTACCGCTTCGTACAGGCCAAGGCGGTGCTGCTGGCCACCGGTGCGGGCCCGACGATGTACCGCTACCACACGCCATCCGGCGACAAGACCTGCGACGGCCTGGCGATGGCCATGCGCTACGGGCTGAGCCTGCGCGACATGGAGATGGTGCAGTTCCACCCGACGGGACTGCTGGGAGGCCCGGATACCCGCATGACCGGCACGGTGCTCGAAGAGGGCCTGCGCGGTGCCGGCGGTTGGCTGGTCAATGGCAACGGCGACCGTTTCATGACCAACTATGACGCACGCGGCGAGCGCGCGACGCGCGACGTGGTCAGCCGGGGCATCTACGCCGAAATGCGCGCCGGCCGGACCGGCCCGATGGGTGGGATCTACATCCAGATGAGCCACCTTGGACCCGAGAAGGTGGCCAAGACGTTCCCCGGCATGGTCAACCGCTGCAAGGATTGTGGCTTTGACCTGGCCGGTGGTCGCGTGGAGGTGGTGCCCACCGCTCACTATCTGATGGGCGGCGTGGAGTTCGATGTGGATTGCAGCACGGCTTCGCCGGGACTGTTTGCGGCCGGGGAGGATTGCGGCGGCGTGCACGGCGCCAATCGCCTGGGCGGCAATGGCGTGGCGAACTCGACGGTATTCGGCGGCATCGCCGGCGATTCGATGGCTGCGTATGCCACCGGCGTGCAGCATTGGAAGGAGCCGGACAAGCGCGTCATCCTGCGCGGCATCGAGCGTGCCGAGTATCCGTTCTCCAAGACGCCGGGCGCCATTCACGAGCTCCGCGATACCCTCGCCCAGACGATGTGGGACGACGTCGGCGTACTGCGTCACGAGGCGGCGATGCGCCGGGGACTGGATTCCATCGCTTCGCACAACGCGGCGCTGCTGGCCATGGGCGTTCCGGATGGCGACCGCCGCTACAACGTCACCTGGCATGACTGGCTCAATCTGCAAAGCCTCGTGGACATGTCCCGCGTGATCACCGTTTCCGCATTGGCGCGCGAGAACAGCCGGGGCGCCCACTTCCGCGAGGACTTCCCGGAGCCCGGCGATTTGCACGGCAGCCGCTACACCCGAGTGACCGCGGACGGCGACGATATTCGTCTGGACATGGTGCCGGTGAAGTTCGACATCGTGACGCCAGGCACGTCCCTGATTACCGGTGAGGCCGGTCAACCCCCAAAAGTTGCAGCATAGAGGACCGCTACGATGACCATCTCCATCGATCGGGTCGAGGAAGCCGCGTTCGAGATCATGAAACGCGCGGCGATCGAGATCCCCAAGGACTACAAGCAAGGCATCCAGGCGTTGCAGAAGACGGAGACCGGCAAGCTGCCGCGCTTCGTGATACACGCCATGCAGGACAACTGGGAAGCGGCGGACCAGGACCGGCGCCCCATGTGTGCCGATACCGGGCTGCCACGCTACTACGTCAAGGTTGGCAACAACGCTTCGGTGCAGCGCGGCTTCGTCGCGGTCGAGCGCGCGCTGCGCAAGGCCACGGCCGATGCCACGCTGGCGGTGCCGCTGCGGCCCAATCGCGTGCACCCGCTCTGGCGCACGGACAACAACAATAACGTCGGCATCAATGCGCCGGAGATCGAGTGGTCGTTCGAGCCCGACGCCGACTGGGTCGACATCACGACCGTGCACAAGGGCGGGCTGTTCGGCACCGACTACCGGATGCTGTTCCCCGGCGACGGCATCGACGGTATCAAGCGATTCGTGCTCGATACGCTGATTGCCTTCGGCAAGCGCGGGCTGGCATGCCAGCCCGCCATCGTCGGCATCGGCCTGGGCGGCTCGAAGGATACCTGCATGCAGCTTGGCAAGCAGGCGGCCTGCCTGCGCGTGGTGGGCGACCGCAATCCCGATCCCAAGATCGCCGAACTCGAGCGCGAACTGATGACGCTGGGCAACTCGATCGGCATGGGTGCCATGGGTTTCGTGGGCTCGTCGATGGTGGTGGACTGCCATATCGAGGTAGGCCACACCCACACGGGCGGGATGCCGATCAGCCTCCACACGTTCTGCCTGTCGTCGCGGCGGGCAACGGCCCGGATTCACCCGGACGGCAACATCGAATATCGCACGGACCCCCAGTGGTTCACCCCATACCTGCGCAGGGAGACGGTCGAATGGTAAGCCCCCAAGACGATGAACTGAAGGTCTTCCACATCAATCTGCCAGCCACGACGGAAGACCTCGCAAGACTTGAGCTGGGCTCGGCCGTCTACTTGACCGGCCTGGTCTATACCGCCCGGGAAGGCATCTACAAGAAGGTGCTCGATGAGGGCCTGGAGGCACCGGTGGAACTGCGCGGGCTCAGCAACGTGAACTTCCACTGTTCACCGGCTGCGGCGCCCAACGAGGACGGCGGCTACAACGTAGGCGCGGTGACCGCGACGGCAAGCTTCCGCTTCTCCAAATGGATTCCCAAGTGGATGGAGAAGACGGGGTGCCGCATCTTTATCGGCAAGGGTGGCATGCCCGCCGACGACTACAAGCGCGTGCTGGCGCCCGGCGGGGCGATCTACCTCACAACCGTCGGCTATGGCACGGGCGCGCTGCTTGGGCGCGGCATCAAGCGTGTGCAGGACGTGTTCTGGCTGGATGAACTCGGCATTGCACAGGCGATGTGGATGTTCGACGTCGAGAACTTCGGTCCGTTTATCGTCGAGAGCGACCTGGAAGGCAATTCGCTGTTTGCGCAGCACGCGGAGGTCATCAACGCCGGGATCGACAAGCTCTACGCCGGCCTCAAGCCGCCGGCGCTGCACCGGTACGGCGAGACCGACGATCGCAAGAACGAGGTGATGTAAGGCCATTCCCGCATCCAACCAGCCAGGAAGACGACATGATCATTGATTTCAGACTCCGCCCGCCGGTCGGCGGCTTTCTCGACACGTTGATGTACTCGGCCGGCGAGCGGCGCGACGGCTTTACCCGGACCGTTGGCTTCGAGCCTTCCCCCGCAGCGCAACGACAGTCCATGGAACTGCTGCTCAAGGAGATGGACGAAGGCGGGGTCGACAAGGGCGTGGTGGTCGGTCGCCTTGCCGGCACGCTGGGAAGCGTCTCCAATGAAGACGTCGCACGCATCGTGGGCGACTATCCGGAGCGCTTCATCGGTGCCGCCTCGATCGATCCAACGAACCGCGTGGCGGCGTGCAAGACCATTTCGGATGCGGTCGCCCACGGGTTCAAGGCCATTAATATCGAGCCCGGCTCCTACCCGGTTCCCATGTACGCGGACGATCGACGCCTTTATCCGATCTACGCGCACTGCGAGGATCTGGAGGTGCCGGTGATCATGATGGTAGGCGGAACAGCCGGCCCGGACTTGAGCTACTCCGACCCCGTGCGCACTGATCGCGTGCTGGCGGACTTCCCTAAGCTGAAGGTCGTCGTTGCGCACGGCGGCTGGCCCTGGGTGACCGAGATCCTGCATATCGCGTTCCGCCGCCCGAATATGTACCTTTCGCCGGACATGTACTTCTCGCGGATGCCAGGCTGGGAGGAATACGTCAAGGCCGCGGATTCCTTCCTCGCAGACCGCATGCTGTACGCAAGCTCGTTCCCATTCTGCCCGGTACGGGACTACAAGCAGTGGTTCGAAACATTGCCGATCCGTCCCGAGAACCTCGAAAAGGTGATGGGTGGCAACGCCCGCCGCCTGCTGGGCATCTAGAGTTCGACATGGACGTCAAGACGCTCTACACGCTGGTAGCCATCGCCGACCGGGGCAGCTTCGCGGAGGCCGGCAATGCTATCGGCCTGACGGTATCGGCCGTCAGCATGCAAATGCGCTCGCTCGAAGAGGAGTTGGGCATCACGATCTTCGATCGTAGCCGCAGGCCGCCGGTATTGACGGACGCCGGCCTCGCCTTCACGAATCGCGCCCGAGACCTGCTGACCCACTGGGAGAGCATGAGCGCGGCCCTCAAGCGCGATGCGGCTGGCGGTGTGCTCAAGCTCGGCTCGGTTCACACCTGCGTCTCCGGGGTGTTGCCGCTGGCCTTGAAGCGCCTGCACCAGCAGGGTCATCGCATCGACATTCACCTGACCACGGGCCTGACACACGATCTGGAACGGGCGGTGCACCGGCGGCAACTCGATGTCGCCGTTGTTACCGAGCCGGAGGTTCCACGCCTGGACCTGCAGTTCATGCCTTTCTTCAACGAAGAGTTTGTCGTGATCACCCACGCCACTACGCGCGGCGATTCGGACAAGGGTGTGCTGGAAACCACGCCTTATGTGCGATTTAATCGCACGGCGCGCGTGGGCCTGCTCGTTCAGGAAGAAATGGTGCGACGACAGATCGCCGTCCGCTCGACCATGGAGATCGACACGCTCGAAGGCGTCATCGCGATGGTCGCCAACGGCCTGGGATCGTCAGTGGTGCCGGCCCGTGGCGTCGAGAACGAATTTCCGGCGTCGATTCGCACCATTCCGTTCGGCTCGCCGCCGCTGATGCGTCGCATCGGGATTCTGGTGCCGCGCGACAACCCCCGTGCGCATCTGTCGAGGTTGCTGCTGGACGCATTGACCGCTGTCACGACACCCGCCAGCACACCGGACGACGGCCGCCCGAAGCTGGTGCAGAAGGGCTGACGCATGCGGTAAGGACGTATACGAAAGTCGCATACGAAAGCGACGCCACACAAAGGAGACAACGATGAACGCAGCAAGCACTGGCAAGGCCATCTGGCATTGGTTTGGACGAGGGCGGCACGGGTTGAGCCGGATACGTCAGCATCCCGTTGTGAAAGAGCTGTGCGGCGATGCGGACGCCAGGCGATACAACACATCGACCGCGGCAGCCATGTTTGCGTTTGCGATTGCTCCGCTAGCCATGGTGCCGGCTCACGCGGAGGAATGGCCGGGCAAGCCGATTCGTCTGGTAGTGCCGTTTGCCGCGGGCGGCGCGACCGATCTGCTTGCACGTGCGGTGGCCGTGGAACTGGGCAAGCAATGGAAGCAGCCCGTTGTCGTGGACAACCGCCCGGGTGCAGGCGGTGCCGTGGGCGCGGAAGCCGTAGCCAAATCCGTGCCGGATGGCTACACGCTGCTGCTCGCCTCCGGCAGCATGTTCACGGTCAACCCGTTCATCTATCAGAAGCTTCCCTACTCGGCTGAAAGCTTCGAGATGATCAGCAAGATCGCCAGTGGGCCGATGGTGGTGACGGTCAACACGAAGATTCCGGCGAAAACGATGATCGAGCTCATCGCTTATGCAAAGGCCAACCCGGGAAAATTGACCTTCGCGTCGGCAGGCAACGGTAGCCAGGTGCATATCGCCAGTGAAGCGTTTGCCGACGCTGCCGGCATCGACGTCGTGCATGTGCCGTACAAGGGCGAAGGACCGGCCTATGCGGACCTGATGGCGGGCACGGTAGACATGACAGTGGGGAACATCAATGCCATCTCCCCGCTCCTCAAGGGCGGCCGCCTTCGCGCGCTTGCCGTGACGGGCAACGAACGGTCCGCGCTGCTTCCTGACGTGCCGACTGTCGCGGAGGCGGGGCTGGAGGGCTTTACGTTCTATGGCTGGTTCGCGCTGATGGCGCCGGCCGGCACGCCAAAGGCGTTGACGGCGAAAATGTATGCCGACCTGGAGCGCGCCGCTGCAGAACCGGGCATGCAGCGCTATCTGGCCGCGCAAGGCATGGCCAGGACGATCACGCCGAAAGGTCGTCTTCCCGAGGAGATTGCCCAGGAATCGGGGCGCTGGAAGCCGCTGGTGACAAAGCGAAAGATCTCCGCCAACTAGGACGGGCACAGGGCATGGGCACTGAACATTACGCAGCCCTCGGGGCAACAGTGGTTGGCGCCTACACGGTGTTCGGACTCACCGGCTTCGGTGCGGCGATGGTCGCCGTGCCGATCCTGGTGCAGTTCATCCCGCTGCAGTTTGTGGTGCCGCTGCTGCTTCTGCTCGATCTTGTGACGACCACAATGGTTGGCCTGCGCAACTGGAGCGCTGTGTCTCGTCAAGAGCTGTCCCGCCTGATCCCGTTCATGATGGTGGGCGTGGCGCTCGGCACGACCGTACTGGCCAAGGTCGAGTCCCGCTGGCTGCTTGTCGGGTTGGGACTCTTTGTGCTCATCATGACGGGGCGGACGCTCCTTGGCGGCGCGCATCGGGAGGAAGAGGCGGCGAGGGGGTGGTCAGTGCCGGCCGGCGTCGTGGGCGGTGTGTTCAGCGCATTGTTCGGCACCGGAGGTCCGGTCTACACCATGTACCTGTCCCGGCGACTTCCGCGGATCGACGAGTTTCGCTCGACCATCGCGGCTGTCATCATGGTGAGTGCGCTGGTGCGCCTGACAGCATTTGCATACAGCGGATTGCTGTTTCAGAGCGATCTGCTGCGCAGTGCCGTGTTCGCCCTGCCATTCGGCCTCGTCGGCCTGGCGATAGGTTCTCGCCTGCGTCGTCGGATCTCGCCCGACGCGGTGCGTCGCGCGCTCTTGGTCCTTCTCTGCATCAGCGGCGTTTCGGTGCTCTGTCGCGGCTTGTTGATGCATTGAGACAAACTTAACAGGATTTTTATCGCGCTCGACGCCATCTTGATGCAGCTTGTATCTGAGTCCGCATACGCTTGATTTGTCACCGTACGATATCAATCGAGGATAAAGATGTGGCTCAGATTTGCACTTGGCGGCCTTGCGATGTTGGCGGTAGTTGCCCTGTTCTGGTTCCAGTTCCGACTGGCAAACAAGGTCTCCCGCGTGGAGGACGTCGCTTTCGATCATCTGGAACACAAGGCAAAGTCGCATTGACCCCGCAGCGGGGCCATCAGACGGTTCAGAACGTGTACGCCGCCGACAGGTAGACGAAGTTTGTATTGTGGCCGCCCACGGCGCTGAGGATTTTTGCGACGTCGACATGCACCAGGCCGGCATTCATGACAATGTGCCGGTCCACCTGCCAGTACACGTCAAAGGCAAGCTGGCTGCCCGTGTAGCGCCCGGCTCGACCCGCCGTGCCGGGAATGGGCGTGGCCACGCTCGTGTAGACGGCATCGTTGGTCGTCTGTCGCCAGATAAAGTCCCAGGACAGGGTCAGCTTGAGTCGCGGAATCGGCTTTAGCGTCAGGGACGGCTGTAGGTCCATGACATTCGATGCACCCAGTAGTCCTGCCTGATTGAAGTACGCCAGTTTTGGAAACAGGCCGCCATACGTGCCCAGCTTTCCGTCGCGCGGATTGGTATCACCACTGCCGATGGTGGCCTTGATGCCCGCACGCGCCTTCCAGTCGGCGACGGAAAATCCATAGCCGGTGTCGGTGGAGAAGCCCCAGGCAAGCAAGTCCTGCGCGCCAAAACTGCCAAACTGTCCCAGGGCTTCCCAATCCCAGTCCCACTGACCGTGCGTGCCAAAGACCCGCCCACCAACGGAATGCCGTCGCTCCACGCCGGTTCCGATGCTGTACAGCGCGTGGTTGTTCTCGAAGCCAAGGTAGTAGACGTCGATGCCCGATGACGGCACAAAGGTCTTGGGGAAGGTCGAGTAGACGCCCCAAAAGGCCTGCGACTGATTGGGCCGATCGTCGAAATCGCCCGCCTTCAGCAGCACCGGCCGCGTGGCAAACGCATCGATCTTCACGCCGCTGTTTGTAGCACCACCCACGCGGACACCATCGAAGGCGCGCCGGACGTTTGGCGCTTCCCGCACCGACACCAGCCGTTGCGCGCCGAATGCCATTTCCTGCCGCCCGACCCGCAGCAAGGCGGTGTCCATCGTGCTGCCTGCCTTCGGCACATGCACATCGACAAACGCCTGTTGCACGTCCACCCGGTCTTCGTAAGGCGGTATGGCGACCTCCTTGCCCGGCGCCAGATGATTGCCGAGTTGCACGAATGCGCGCAGATAGTCGCCAGCATGCACGTCGGCATGGAGGAGGAGGCGATGCAACAGGTAGCCGTCCGCCGACGGGCCCGGCACGCCGAAGTTCGGCGCCGAGTAGGATTCGAAGCGCTCTCGAATCTCTCCGCCCAGGCTCAGATAGATGTCCGGGGAACCGAGCGGCCAATACTTGATGGCATCCCAGGCGTCACCGCGCCGCGCCGGATCTTGTAGATAGCGGTAATCCTCTTCGTAACGAAGAAAGCTGTAGGGCGGCGGTGACGACTGGGCGCACCCATCGGACGACATGCCTTGGAGATAGCAGGCCAGTACCACCAGCGGTGCGGACGCTCGTATGCCCATGGGTGACATTGACCACGATTACGTTCAAGGAACCGGCAGGGCCGCCAGGCCCATGCCGGTTCCGACGCTTAGCGCGCGGAGTCCAGCGCCTCGCCCTTCTTCTGCACGTCTTGCGCCTTCGCGTAGCTTTCGATCAGCAACTGGTAGGCCGGGAAGATCTTCGTGTAGATCTCCGCCCATTGCTGCGCGTCATCGCGATGCCACGTGCGTTGCAGCTCGGAGGCCACGCCGGCGGTATCCATCGGTACCACACCGGCCTGCACCACGCGGGCCAGCGTGATTTCCTGCGCCATCTTCGAGTAGGTGCCGGAAGCATCCACTACGGCGAAAACCCGGTACCCGTCAGCCACGGCGCTGATGGACGGGAACGCCATGCACACACTCGTGATGGTGCCGGCGATGATCAGGGTTTTCTTGCCCGTCGCTTCCACGGCGGCGACGAATTCGGGGTTGTCCCATGCATTGATTTCGCCTTTGCGCGCGACGTACTTCGCGTGCGGTGCGTTCTCTTGAATCTCCGGAATCAGCGGGCCATTGGGCCCTTGTGGCACGGAAGCCGTAGTAATGACCGGCAGCTTGCACAGCGTCGCCATCTTTGCCAGGGCGGCGGCGCGCTGGCGCAGTTCCGGCATGGGCATATCGCCTACGGTCTGGAAGAGACCGCTCTGATGATCGATCAGCAGCATCGCCGAGTCGTCCGGGTCGATGACAGGTCGCTTGCCGTTGAAGTTGGCGGGTTGGGACATGATGGGTCTCCTGGGTAAGGGGCGGTGGCATCGCACCGTGTGGAAGGTCTGGCCGCTAGCGACCATTCGTCGGATGGAGAAAGCATAGGATTGGGACGCGGGACGCACTAGAGTGCTAGATTGGACGTCATAGTCCTATCTGGTGAACGATGAAGGGAGAAGGAAGTGGCGTGCAGGACCTAAATGACCTCTACTTCTATGTGCAGGCGGTTGAGCACGGCGGATTCGCGCCGGCTGGCCGCGCACTGGGAATGCCCAAGTCCCGGCTTAGCCGGCGCATCGCCGTGCTGGAGGAACGACTCGGCGTTCGGCTGATCCAGCGCTCGACGCGCCGCTTCACCATGACCGAGATTGGCCGTACCTACTACGAGCATTGCAAGGCGATGCTGATGGAGGCAGAGGCTGCACAGGAAGCCGTGGAGCTGACGCGCGCCGAGCCGCGCGGTACCGTCAGGGTGACCTGTCCGGTGGCATTGCTGCACGCGCACGTCGGCGACATGCTGGCCAGGTTCATGGCCGCGCACCCGCAGGTGATCGTGCATCTGGAAGCGACCAATCGGCGCGTGGATCCGGTCGGCGATGCTGTGGATGTTTCCATCCGCGTCAGGCCGGCGCCATTGCAAGACAGCGACCTTGTCATCCGCGTGCTGGCGGAACGCAGGCAATGTCTGGTGGCCAGTAGCGCCCTGGTAGAAGGGCAGCGCGAGCTGCCACGCGCGCCGGCTGATCTCGCCGACCTGCCAAGCCTTGCACTGGGCGCAACGCAGGCGGAATACGCCTGGGCGCTGTTTGGTCCGGATGGGGCGCAGGCGGTGGTGCGACATCGCCCGCGCCTGGTGACAGGCGACATGATTGCACTGCGAGCCGCAGCACTGGCAGGTGTCGGTATCGGCCAGCTGCCGGTGATGATGGTACGTGAGCAGTTGAACAGGGGGCAGCTGGTACGGCTCCTGCCGGACTGGGCACCTCGCGCCGAACTGCTTCACGTCGTATTCCCGTCCCGGCGCGGCGTCTTGCCAGCCGTACGCGCATTAATCGAGTTTTTGGTCGAGAGATTTGCCGAAATGGACGAGGAGTAGGGGCGGGCCGCAGTAGATGTTGAGTAGGCTTCTTTGCGGCGGTCTCTTCACTCCAATCCGATTTGGCATGTTTCCTGCCTTGTTGAGGCCATCGCCAAGCGCCCCCTCGAATCCGCAGGAAATATGAAGATTCAGTCGGAAATTTCTGCAAGGGCGCCGCTTTCAGACAGACAAATCGCATGAAGGATGAAGACCGCCGGCACCCACTGACACCCGACGACACGTTTCCGGCCGCGTCCGGTCACGCGGCGGACAACTTCGTCCGCGTGCGCGGGGCCCGTGAGCACAACCTCAAGAACGTCGATGTCGATATCCCACGCAACGCGCTGGTCGTATTTACCGGGGTCTCGGGGTCGGGCAAGTCCTCCCTGGCATTCGGCACGCTTTACGCGGAAGCCCAGCGGCGCTACTTCGAGTCGGTGGCCCCCTATGCCAGACGGCTGATCGAGCAGGTTGGCGTGCCGGAGGTGGATGCGATCGAAGGGCTACCGCCCGCCGTCGCGCTCCAGCAGCAGCGCGGTACGCCGAATGCACGTTCCACGGTTGGAAGCGTCGCCACGCTGGGGAGTCTTGTCCGCATGCTCTATTCGCGCGCGGGCACTTATCCGGCCAGGCAGCCGATGCTGTATGCGGAGGACTTCTCGCCCAACACGGTGGAGGGCGCCTGCCCCACGTGCCATGGTCTGGGGCGCATCTATGATGTGACCGAGCAGTCGATGGTGCCCGACGATACCTTGTCGATACGCGAGCGCGCCATCGCGGCGTGGCCGCCCGCATGGCACGGGCAGAACCTGCGCGACATCCTGGTGACGCTCGGTTACGACGTGGACAAGCCGTGGCGCGAGCTGCCGAAGAAGGACCGTGACTGGATCCTGTTCACCGAGGAACAGCCCACGGTGCCGGTGTACGCAGGATTCACGCCCAAGGAGGTGCGCGCCGCGCTCAAGCGCAAGATGGAGCCGAGCTATCAGGGCACGTTCACGGGCGCCCGTCGCTATGTCCTGCAGACCTTCGCCACGACGCAGAGCGCGCTGATGAAGAAGCGCGTTTCGCAATACATGATTGGACGCGAATGCCCGGCCTGTCACGGCAAGCGGCTCAAGAAGGAAGCGCTATCGGTGACGTTTGCGGGCATGGACATCGGCACGTTCGCGAACCTTCCGCTTGCCCGCGTGGCGGAGATCATGCGGCCGATTGCGCACGGCGAGTGGGCGAGCCCCGAGGCAATCTCCGGCGCGGTGCTGAGCACGAAGGCGATGCGCGCCGCCACGGCGCGGCGCGTGGCGGCAGGGGGATCCGCACACAAGGCGGCGCCCGACGTGCGACGCACGCCCAACCTCTCCGACGAAAAGCGGCTGGCCGCGCAGCGCATCGCGGAAGAGCTGATGGAGCGCGTTTCCACGCTCATCGATCTCGGGCTCGGGTATCTGTCGCTGGACCGCAGCACGCCGACGCTGTCATCGGGCGAATTGCAACGGCTGCGGCTGGCCACGCAGCTATCTTCCCAACTGTTCGGCGTGGTTTATGTGCTCGACGAGCCCTCGGCCGGGCTGCATCCCGCCGATGGCGAAGCGCTGCTGGTGGCGTTGCGACGATTGAAGGCCGCCGGCAACTCGCTGTTCGTGGTCGAACATGACACACAGACCATGCGTCACGCGGACTGGATCGTAGACGTGGGGCCGGCCGCTGGCGAGGGCGGCGGCCACGTGCTCTACAGCGGGCCGCTCGACGGGCTTGCCGCGGTGCAGGCATCGCGTACCGCAGCGTATCTGTTTGGCGAGCAACAGGTGTCCCTGCGAGAACCCCGTGAACCCGCTGGGTGGCTCAAGCTCGTGCATGTCGCCCGCAACAATCTCCACAAAATCGATGCGGCGATACCGCTGGGGTGCTTCGTGGCGGTGACGGGCGTCTCGGGATCGGGGAAGTCGAGCCTGATCAGCCAGGCCCTGCCGGAGCTGGTGAACCGGCATCTTGGCCGCGCCAACGATAGCGATGCCGACGAGGAGCGCGATCCACTGTTCGCGGTGACGGATGCGCCGACAAGTGGGCGCGTGGCGGGCGACCTGGAGGCGGTGCGCCGTCTGGTGCGCGTCGACCAGAAGCCCATTGGCCGCACCCCGCGATCGAACCTCGCTACCTATACCGGGCTGTTCGATCATGTCCGCAAGCTGTTTGCCGACACCCCCGCCGCGCGCAAGCGGCGCTATACGCCGGGACGCTTTTCCTTCAACGTCGCCCAAGGCCGTTGCCCCACATGTGAAGGCGAGGGCTTCGTCAGCGTGGAGCTGTTGTTCCTGCCGAGTGTGTATGCGCCGTGTACCGCCTGCCACGGCACGCGCTATCAGGCGCAGACGCTGGAAATCACCTGGCAAGGCCGGAATATTGCCGAGATCCTCGACCTGACCGTCGATGCGGCATGCGAAGTCTTTGCGGATGAGCCTTCGGTGATGCGATCGCTGAAGGCGTTGCAGAACATCGGATTGGGATACCTTCGATTGGGGCAGCCGGCCACCGAGCTGTCGGGTGGCGAGGCACAGCGGATCAAACTGGCCACCGAACTGCAGCGCGCCCAGCGCGGCGACACGCTCTACGTGCTGGACGAACCCACCAACGGACTGCATCCGGCCGATGTGGACCGCCTGCTCCTGCAACTACAGGAGCTGGTGGATGCGGGCAATACCGTGGTCGTTGTCGAGCACGACATGCGTGTCGTGGCCCAGGCGGACTGGGTGATCGACATGGGTCCGGGCGCCGGAGAGCTGGGCGGCCGCGTCGTGGCTAGCGGCCGCCCCACCGATATCACCAGCGTGGCGACGAGCCGCACTGGCGAATATCTGGCAAAGGAATTGAGTTGACCCGTTCAAGGCCGCTCAACCGTCGGTCGACACTGTGACGTGTTCCCAGGCGCAGAGTTCGCTTGCTGCAGCAGACAGCTTGCTTCGCACGAGTTGGAGCGCGTCGCTACCAAGCAGAAGATGCGCGGGCGGCTGATCTGCATCGATCACGGCGAGCATCGCACGCGCTGCCTTTGCGGGATCTCCCAACTGCTTTCCGCTCTTCTCGATACGTGCCTCGCGAACCGGTTCGAAGATAGCGTCGTAGTCGGGGATTGAGCGTGGCGTGCGGGTCATCGATCGACCCGCCCAGTCGGTCCGAAACGAGCCCGGCGCGACAGCAGTAACCGCAATACCGAAGGGCTGCACTTCCTTGGCAAGCGCGTCCGAGATGCCTTCCAGAGCGAACTTGCTCCCACAGTAGTAAGCAATACCGGGCATCGTGATGTAGCCGCCCATAGACGTAATGTTAAGAACATGACCGCGCCTGCGTTCACGCATGAAAGGCAGCACGGCCTTCACCATGGCGACTGCGCCGAACACGTTCACGTCGAACTGTCGGCGCATCTCGGACAAAGGCGACTCTTCCAGAATGCCCTCATGCCCGTAGCCCGCGTTGTTGACGAGGACATCGATGGGGCCGACGTTCGATTCGATCTCCGCAACGACGCCGTCGATGGCGTCGAATTCGGTCACGTCGAGTATGCGGGCGAAAGCCCTGTCGATGGATAGCGCTTCGAAGTCTTGCTTCGCTCGCGCGCTTCTCACCGTGCCGACCACGCGGTGGCCGGCCGCTAGCGCCTCTTGAGCGAGCGCACGACCAAAGCCGCTGCTGACGCCGGTAATGAGCAAGCGTTTGCTGGATGCCATTTGAGCTTCTCCGTTCGGTAGACTGGAGAGCGCATGTTATTCTGCAGAAATCAGTGATATAAGCGCCAATCTCCTGTTTTTCTTGCCTAAAACTATGTATTCGAAGAGTGATACGGGTAATCATCCGTCTTCGTCAGACGGCGGGCAACGACGATTGGTCGATCTGCTCGGCGCATTGGCGCACAACGAGGGATACAACCTCACGGCGCTCCCCGGGGTCCGAATACTGCGCTCCGATCGCGCCTTGTCGCGTACTCCGGTTCTTTACGATCCGGGAATTGTCATCGTTTGCCAGGGCCGCAAGCGTGGTTACTTCGGTGACAAGCGCTATGTCTACGACGCGCAGCACTACCTCGCCGTCTCAGTTCCCGTTCCATTCGATATGGAGACGGACGCGACGCCGGCGCATCCCCTTCTCGCGATGTATTTGCACCTGGATTTTGCGGTCGCCGCCGAGTTGATGCTGCAAATCGACCGTCAGTCGGTGGCCGAGCGCGCGCAGCCACCGCAGGCCATGATGTCAAGTCCAATGGATGCGGACATGCGCGCATCGGTATTGCGCTTCCTGGAGGCGATGAACCGACCGCTCGAGGCAGCCGTGTTGGGTCCCGGTCTGCTGCGAGAACTGTATTTCCGGGTACTCACCGGGGAGCAGGGAAGCGCCATGCGAGAGGCGCTTGCGATGAAAGGTCAGTATGGAAAGATCGGCCGGGCGCTGCGCCGCATTCATGCCGATTACGCGGAACCGCTCGACCTGTCGCAACTCGCACTGGAAGCCGGCATGAGTATTCCTACCTTCCACAGCCATTTCAAGGCGATCACGCAGACGTCACCCATGCAGTATCTAAAGTCGACGCGCCTGCATCAGGCTCGCCTGCTAATGGTGCGTCAAGACCTGACCGCAGAAGCGGCTGGCCGTGCCGTGGGCTACACAAGTCCATCACAATTCAGCAGAGAATTTAGAAGACTTTTTGGCTTGACCCCGGCGGCGGAGGCGAAGCGAATGCGAGAAGGGTTTGCGGTCCCCCCGGTGTTCCATGACGCTGAGTACGTCTCCTCGCACTGATGGCGTTTGCTGTCCGGATAGACTTAGCATCTTTCGATTTCACGGCGGGGCCTGTCCCCTTGCTAGCAACAATCACCTATGCCTTACGATCTGACCAACCGGCTGGTACTGGGGCTCGCGTCGAGTGCGCTGTTCGATCTCGACGAGTCCGACAAGATTTTCCGTGGCGACGGCGAGGAGGCCTATCGGGACTACCAGCGAAAGCATCAGCACGTACCGTTGCGCCCGGGCGTGGCATTTCCCTTTATTCGACGACTGCTATCGCTCAACGAACTGCGTCCGGGTGATCCGCTGGTGGAGGTAATCCTGCTCTCCAGGAATGATCCCGACACCGGCATGCGGGTGATGGAGTCGATCAAGGCTCATGGGCTGGATATCAGTCGCGCCCTGTTTCTGCAGGGCGGCGCGCCGCAGCGATATATCGAGGCGCTGAGCATCAGCCTGTTCCTTTCCGCAAATCAGACCGATGTCCGCCAGGCGATCCTGGCTGGGCATGCGGCCGGCCAGGTTCTGGCTGGCACCTTGCCCGCCGATACGGAGTCTGACGAGCTACGGCTGGCCTTCGACTTTGACGGGGTGATTGCCGACGATGCGGCCGAGGCCGTTTTCCACAACGGCCAGCTCGACGCATTCCTTCAGCACGAGCAGAAACACATCGACATCCCCCACAATCCGGGACCCCTGGCGCCGTTCCTGAAGAAACTGGCGGTGATCCAGGCGCTCGAGAGCGAGCGCGTGCAGCGGGACCCGCAGTACAAGCAGAAGTTGAGCGTGGCGATCGTCACCGCGCGCAACGCGCCGGCGCATGAACGCGTGGTCAACACCATGCGCCACTGGGGCATCTCGGTCAACGAGGCGTTCTTTCTGGGCGGGGTAGAGAAGCGGCTCGTCCTGGAAGTGCTCCAGCCGCACATTTTTTTCGACGACCAGCGCCTGCATCTCGAACCGGCCGCCGGGACCCTGCCTTGCGTCCATATCCCGTTCGGGATCCGAAACGCCGAGCAGCTTTCCCCGGAGGCCGTGGATGGCGGGGCGATGCCAGCTTAATTCGCCTTACATGGCAGTGATGTTCTTCGCCTTGACGATGGCGCTCCAGCGGTCGTAGTCCTTGTTCAGGCGTGCCTGCATCTGCTTGCCGTCCTGGAACGAGGCGATGGCGCCGGCACTTACCAGCTTCTGCTGCAGTTCCTTGTCGCTGGTGACGATGTCGCGGGTCTCGCGGGCAATGCGGTCCACGATGGCCTGCGGCGTCTCCAGCGGCGCGATCAGGCCGCCCCAGGAGTCGAAGTCGAAGCCTGGGAAGCCCTGTTCGGACACCGTCTTCACGCCGGTCAGCAGCACCTTGGCATTGGGCGAACTCAGGGCGATCGCCTTGAGCTTGCCGGCGCGGATGTGGGGCAGGGCGGCCACTACGTCGGCGAACATGATGCCCACCTGTCCGCCCAGCAGGTCCGCAACGGCCGGCGCACTGCCGCGGTACGGCACGTGCTGCATGTCGAAGCCGCCCAGGTCCTTGAGCTGCTCCATGGCCAGGTGCCCGAAGCTGCCGGTGCCCGAGCTGGTGTAGTTCAGCGGCGTCTTGCTGGCCTTGGCGAAGCGGATCAGGTCCGGCAGGGTCTCCACGCCGGGCACCACGGCGGGATTGATGACGATGGCCATCGGCAGCACATAGACCGTGGCCACGGACAGGAAGTCCTTCTTCACGTCATAGGCGTTGTTCTTGTACATCAGCGGTGCCAGCAGGGCCGGCATGCCGAACATCGACAGGCTGTAGCCATCGGCCGGGCTCTTGATAAAGCTGGCCGTGCCGATGGAACCCGACGCACCCGGCTTGTTCTCGATGATGACCTGCTGCCCGAGCCGCTCCGACAGCTTCTGGGCCACGATCCGGGCGGCGGTGTCCGTGGGGCCGCCCGCCGGGAACGCGACGGTCATCTTGATGAACTTCTCCGGCCAGCCGGTCTTGGCGAGCACGGCGGGCATCATCGATGCCAGGGAGGCCGCGGCGCCGGCCTTGAGGATCTGGCGGCGGCTGAGTCGCAGCTTGGTCATGGGTTTTGTCTCCAGTTTTGAATCGAAATATCGGGATCAGATCACGCCTCGGGATCGCAGGCCCGCGATAGCGTTGTCGTCGAGTTGTAGCACTTCCTTGAAGATTTCCGTGGTGTGCTCGCCCATATGGGGCGGCGGGCGCCGCACGGGCAGGCGTTGGCCATCCATCGCATAGGGCGGGGCCAGCACGGCCTGCGCGCCGGCCTCGGTGTCGTGGAAATGGTGCAGCAGCCCCGCGTCGGCGGTGCGTTGGGACTGTAGCGCGTCGAGCATGCCCAGCACCTCGCCGCACGGAATCTGCGCGGCGGTCAGCCGTTGCAGCAATTCGGCCCGGGTGAAGCGCCGCAGGGTCTCGCGCAGTGCGGCCAGTAGGGTGTCGCGATGGGCCGAGCGCGTCGTGTTCGTCGCAAATCGCGGATCTTCCGCCCATTCGGGACGACCGATGACTTCGCGGCAGAATCGCTGGAACTGGCCGTTGTTACCCACGGTGATCACGAGCGGGCCGTCGGCGGCCTCGAAGACGCCGTAAGGAACGATGGACGGATGGGCGTTGCCGAACTTCGGCGGATCGCCGGCCTTGAGCAGCGCTTCCATGCCGTAGTACGACGTGATCATCAGCCCGCAGTCATAGAGGGCCATCTGCACATGGCGTCCGCGTCCGGTGGTGTGGCGCGCGAACAGCGCCGCCAGGATCGCCTGCCCGGCGTACATGCCGGTGAACATGTCCACGGCCGCGACGCCAAACTTCAGCGGACCTTGCCCGGCCTCGCCGTTGGTGGCCATTACGCCGGCTTCGCCCTGCACCACAAGATCGTAGCCGGGCCGCTCGGCCTCCGGCGTGAAGCGTGCGTAGCCGGAGATCGAGCAATAGACGAGGCCCGGATTGTCCGCGCTGAGCTGTCCGTAGCCAAGGCCCAGCTTTTCGGCGCCACCGACCTTGAAGTTCTGGATCACCACGTCGCTGCGCGCGGCCAGCTGGCGCGCCAGCTGCACGCCCTCTTCGCTCTGCAAGTCCAAGGTGACCGAGCGCTTGTTGCGGTTGGCGCTATTGAAATAGGAGGTATTGCGCGTGCCGATCCGCACGCCCCAGTCTCGGGTGTCGTCGCCGCGCGCGGGGTGCTCGACCTTGATGACATCGGCGCCGAGGTCTGCCAGCGCCATCGCACACATCGGCCCGGCCAGTACGCGCGAGAGGTCAAGGATGCGCACGCCTGCCAACGGCAACGGCGCGGCCTGATTCTGTAATTCCATTGTCTGTGTCTCCTGTCAGCGCATTGTCTATATGTTCCGTATGCTTGACAATTGCTACCAATCCGCAACGCATATGACTACGGAAAGTTGACAATGGACCTGAACGGGCTGTCCCTGCTCGTGGACATCATCGAGGCCGGCAATCTCAGCCGCGCCGCGGCGCAGCTCGGCATGAGCCGCGCCAACGTCAGCAAGCGCCTCAACCACTTCGAGCGGCAGATTGGCGCGGAATTGCTGCGACGCAGCACGCGGCAGCTGGAACCGACGGAACTCGGCTGGCAGTTGTATGAGCATGCCCGGGCCATCCGCCACGAAGTGATGGCGGCGCAGGAGTCGGTCCAGAGTCTGGGGAAGCGGTTGAGCGGCACGGTCCGGCTCAGCGTGCCGAGCGGCTTCGGCCAGCACACCATGTCCGCGTGGTTCATCGCGTTCATGAACCTGTATCCGGCCATCACGCTGAACGTGGTGTTCGACAACGACATCGACGACCTGATCAAGGGCGCGGTGGACTTCTCCGTCCGCGTGATGGGCGACGCGCCCACCAACGCCGTGGCCTGCAGCCTGGGCGACGTCGAATATGTGGCCTGCGCGACGCCGGATCTGGTGCGCACCTACGGCATGCCGCAGACCCTCGAGCAATTCAAGGACCTGCCGCTGATCACCTCGGAACTGACGGGCCAGAAGCTGCACGCGGCGGGGAGGCCGGGCCCGGCAAGCCGGCAGCTCGACATTCGGCCCAGGCTGATGTCGGCGAACTTCTTCTTCCTGCGCGATGCCATCCTCCAGGGGCTGGGGGTGGGACTGGTGCCGCACTACATGGTGGATCAGGACCTCGCCACGGGGGCGCTGCTGCGCCTGCCGCTGCCGCCGGAGGATTTATCTTTCCTCCGGACCACCATGTACCTGCTCTACATGCCGGCGCGCTACCAGACGCGCGCCGTGGCCACGCTGATCGCGTTCCTGCAGGAACGCGCGGCAGGGCGCGGCGCCTAGATCACACCGTGTTCGTAGGCGTAGCGGATCAGGTCGGTGTTCTTCTTGACCCCGAGCTTGTCCATGGCCGTGGATTTCTGCGATGAGACGGTGCTGATCGACCGCCCGACCCGGGTGGCGATCTCCTGTAACTGCAAGCCCTGGACGTAGAGGCGCACCACTTCCGTCTCGCGCAGGGTCAGGTCGTGGACTGCCTTCTTCATGGCGCCAGAGGCGTTCAGCAGCGTGCGGATGGTCGAGGAATAGAAGCACTCGTCCGTGGTGGTCACGTGCACGCAGGCCTGGACCACCTCGTCGAGTTCATCCTGCTTGCTGACGAACGCGCGCACGCCGAGGTGCATGGCACGGGCCACGATGCCCGGGTTCATCTGGCCGCTGATCACCACGATGCGGGCGTCGGGATGGCGCGCGATGAGCTGCCGCAGCAGGTTGAAGCCGTCGACACTGCGGTCTGCCTGCCCCATGGCGAAGTCTGTCACGATGATGTCGAGTTCGGCATCGGCCAGCGCATGGATCAACGCGCCGCCGTTTGCGCATGCGCAGATCACCTCGAACCCAGGCGTGGCGGCGAGGCAGTCATGCAATGCCTTGAGGATGAGAGGGTGGTCGTCTGCGACGGCGATGCGATTGGCCATCAAGGTCATAACGTTGTCTCCGAACAGGTCATGCTGGCGTGGTCAAGGCCCCGCCGGCGCGTGGCGGCCGGCGGGTGAGGGGGAGAGCTATCGGGGACGATTGGCGCGCAGGCTGGCCTGCTGCGCCGCGAGGGCCGTGCGCAATGCCTGGTACTCGGGCAGGAGGCGGACCATCTGCATGACGAACTGTTCGCAGCGCTGCGAGGGCACCGGGGAGGCCGCCGTGCACAGCACCGCGGCCGGATGCGCCAGCGCCGGATGGACGGCCAGCCAGCGCGGCGTGGCCGCATAGCCGCGCAGGCGCAGCAGCATCAGCAGTTCCACCGGCACGGCCTGTTCGATGGGCTGGTCGAAGTCCGCGAGTGCCGTGGGCGAATGGCCGTGGCTTTGCGCGAGATGGCGGTCGGCCAGTTGTAGCGCCAGTTCCACGAACGCGGTTTCGTTGTCGCGCCAGTGCAAGGCCATATCGGCAAGCGGCGATTCCGTGGGGCGGAACGCGGCCCCGGGCACCTCGACATCGAGCGCCTGCCCGGCCACCCGGATGATCATGCCGGTGACGCCGCTCAGCGTGGGCTGGTAGAGATTGTCGAGTTCGGAGTGCTCGCCAAACCATTCCCGCAGCGCGAACGCCGCCAGATCGCGCCAGTCGAGCGCAAGCAGCATCGCCACCTGGAGCGCCAGATCGGACAGATCGGTCTTGTTATAGTGGGTGCCGTACCAGTGCTTGCGGTGCACGACCATGGCGTGCGAGCCGGCCAGGCTTTCGAGCACGCCGGACCGCAGGCTGGCCGTATTCGGCGCGGGCGCACCGCGCGCGGTGGCATTGATGGCCTGCCATTGGCGAACCCGGCCCAGTCGGTACATCGCCCGCGCCACGCGCGATAGCGATACGGTGGCCGGTGCTTCGAAGAACTCGGCCATGGTCTTGCAGTACCGATTCCTGAGCAGGGCAGCCTCCATCTCGGCGGGATGGGTGCCGAGGTGGCTCGGATGGTCTGTCTCAACCTCCAGCGGAATATTTGTTTGCATATGCGATCTGTGTGAACACCGTTGGCCTACGTTAGCCGCTTAGCCGTGATGTCACCATCGCTGTTTCCTGAAAATGCAATCTCTCTGCTGTCAGGCCACCCCCTTCGCCGACATCGATTTGAATAATCTGCGAGTCGCTGGACCTACCAGTGATAGGAGAAGCCCACCGCGCCGCCATGCGTGCTGCCGTGGGTGCCGAGTTCGCCGTCGTAGCGAATGGACAATCGGCTACGCGGCGTGGGACTGACGCTCATGCCCAGCCGCAGTTGAGCGGCATTGCGGTTCTGGCCGCTGCCGTGCACCGTGAAGTCGGTGGCGGGGGCGCCGGCGTAGCGCGCGTTGATAGCCAGCGTGTTCGTGCCGAAGGTGTGGACCCAGGCCGCCGCGGCGTCGATACGCCACGCGCCGCCCGGTCCGTCGAACAGATGGCGCCACTCGGTGCCGAGCAGCGACCGGACCGAATGCGTCGTGCGCGAAGGCAGCACAAGGTTGACGCTGTCCGCCCCGGATTCCACCGTGCCGGACAACTTCACAGACTGCAACTCCGCGCCGGCAAACGGTGACAGCACGCCGGGCAGGGCCAGCGGCAGGTCCACGCCGGTGCGCAGGGCGGTGAAGAACTGATTGCCGTGCGCGCCGCCCGTGGCCGTACGGGGCACCTCGGTGAACGTGATGTCGCGACGCATATCGTCGATATTGCGCGCGTAGCCCAGTGCCTGCCGGAACCAGAAACGGCCTGCTGTGTAGCGGCCATAGAGCACGGCCTGGTAGCTGTCGAACTGGCCGTGCACCGGCAGGCCGTGGGTGAAGGTATTGCCGTGGAGGTAGCCGAATGCCATCCCGCCGGTGAACGCCGGCGTCCATTGATAGTCGACCCCGGCCATGACGCCCGCCAGGTTGATGTCCTGCGACAGCCACGTGTCATACCCGCCGATGCGGCCGGTGTTGCCCAGCACTGTGGCCCATGCGCAGAAGCGCGCCGCCGGTGCCGCGCCGGTGCAGGTGTTGTCCGCAAGCCGGGTGTCGATGGCGTTCATGCCCGCCCGCGCCGCCGCGTAGTGGGCGTTCGGCAGCGCGGCGTAGGCTTCCGCGCTCAACTGGTCGATCGCCGCGTAGGCTCCTGCACCTTCCTGATTGAACAGTTCGAGCGCCACCGACAGGAAGTCCCGGCTCGGCGCGTTGTTGGTGCCTGCGGCGAAGGCGTCGCGGTCCAGGGCAGTTTCCACGGCGATCTCGTTCGGTGTACCGCCGGCCAGGGCGAAGCCGCGTGCGACCACGAGGTAGGCATTCCCGGCATCGTAGGCCAGGGAGGGCGTGGCGAACGGATTGAGCGTGGTCACGCCCGCGAACGTGCCGGTCAGCCCGCCCGAGGCCGACAGGATGCGGTACGTATCGGCAGGACGCAGCGACAGCGCGCGCAGACGGGCCTGCACCATGCCGCCGGCCAGCGCGGCGGGGCCGGTGACGTCGATCAGGTCGTTGCTGGTGTGCGAGACATCGACCTGATACACGGCGCCGGCCGCCTGGCTGTAGCTGCCCACGACAGACAGCGTGCCGACCGACAGCGGCGCCCTCGGCGTAGTCGGCAAGACGGTGTTCCCGGGCGCGACGATGCCCTGCACGCTGACGGCGCCCTGTACCGTGCCCGTGCCGGCCAGCGCCGCGCTGGGCGACACCGCCACGGCCGGGCTGGCGAGCGTGCCGTTCACGCGCAGGGTGCCGGTCTCGACCGTGGCCGATGTCCCGATCTCCGCGGTGCCGTCGAGCAACCAGTCCGTGCCGCGCATATGGAAAGTGGGGAAGCCATAGGCACGGCCGGGCAGGCTGCCGCTGCCCTGCAGAATCAGGGCGTTGCCGGCACCGTTGCCACCGTCGAGGTCGCCCGATAAGGCGCTGCCGGTATCGAGCGTCAACGTGCTATTTGCCCCGGTGAACTGCACGGCGACGCCGCTGCCGCTCAGCGTGCCCGCGTTGACGATGGCGACGTTGGCGCCCGCCACGATGGCCGGCCCCTGGCTGCCGGCAATCGTCGCCCCCGGCTGGTTGACCACGCTGGCGGGACCATCCGCGCCACCGATCCGGATGGCCGGGACGCCCGCGCCGCTGGCCGTGATCGTGCCTGCATTGACGATCTGGCTCCCGCCGTTGAGGGTGATGGCGCTGGTTGTAGGCGACTGGAGCGCTCCGCCCGGCGCCACTTCTATATAGAGGCCGGTGACGCCGGGCTGGGCGGTCAGGCTGCCGGTGAGCTGCCCGGCCACCACGAAGCCGCCGCCGCCGACCTGCCACGCCTGCTCGTCGAGGTTCGCGCCCGTCAGTGTCCAGATGCTGGCGCCCTGCTTCTGGAGGATGCCGAAGTTCCGGTACTGCGCGGCGGGGCCGAGCGCGGAGAGGTCGAAGCTGCCGGCGTCGGCGCCGCCTAGCACCAGCATGTTGCCGACGCTGCCCGCGGCGCCACCGTCCACGACGCCGGTGATCCGCGAGGTGCCGCTGATCTCGAGCCGGTCGTCCGCCGGGCCGAAGGCGATGGCCACGCCGCTGCGCCCGTTGATCGTGCCGCTGTTGACGATGGAGGCCGGCGCGCTGGGGCCCGAGTGCAGGTCGATGGCTGCGCCCTCGTCCGACGCAATCAAGCCGGCGTTGTCGAGGGTGAGGGCAGGCGTGGCCAGGATGCCGTGCGCATGCCCGACGATGCGGCCCGTCGCCAGATTGACCACGGTGCCGCTCTCGGCGAAATGGATGGCGGCCTGTGTGCTGGAGTAGTCGAACACATCGCCGGCGATGTCGCCGGCATTGATCACGATGCTGCCGGACTGCCCGAGGTAGATGCCGTCGAGCTTGCCGGCGATCACCGCGCCGGCGTGGTTCACCACGGTGCCGCCAGCGAACATCGCCACCGCGGTGGTGCCGGGGCTCGCCAGCACGCCGAAGTTGGTCAAGGTGCCCAGGGGGAGGTGCACCGCGTTGTAGCCGCCATAGACGGTGCCGTTGTTGGTCAGTGCCCAGCCGGAGCTGCCCGATGCGTCGATGGCAACGGCGCCGTTCCCACGCGTGTCGATGATCGCGCCGGGTACCACGACGAACGGGTTGTCGGCGCGGCTCAGCTTGTAGCCCACCTCCGAACTCGTCAGGTCAGTCGCATGAAGGGGCCGGAAGGCGGTGGCGAACAACAGGAGTACAGCGATGCGAACTCGGGACGGAACGGGCATCGGCAATTTCCCATGGATCGGAAACTGAATCCAATATGTTTGATAATGGGTGATATTGGATTATCAGAGGATTATCGGGTGGATTTGAAGGGCAGTGTATGTGATGCGAAGGGGTTGGGAAAGTGGATTAATGTCAGGGCGGGGGATTTATTTTCCTGCGGAGTCTGATATTTATTTTCCCGATCGACATAACGCAATCTCGCGATTGTCATTTATTATCCATATGCCGGTCGACCATGCAAGAAATACAGAGCCAGCAGGCTTGACAGCGAAAGGGGCTGCTCACTCCCAGCGCAATGCCGGATTACCCGGGGAGCGCTCCCAACATATATGTAACAGCGCTGGAATTCTGGGTGGCTCGCCCTAGGGTATTAGGATGGGCACTGCCCTTCTCATTTTGCATCCTTAGCCACAGGGGATTACGAATGGCCATCCAGTCACTCGCATCTCATAGCACGGCGCAATTACGAAGAATGATTGGCCACTTGCAGACGGAACTGGACGCCCTGGAGCGTCTGTCTTCACTGGATACCGAGGTGCAGGCGCGCCTTGGCTACGCCTGCACGCGGCTGCGGGAGGGGCTCGAAGCGGTGGAGGACGCACAGCGCTCGCTGCGATCGCTGCAGGAAGTGCGGCCTTCGGCACTGCGCAATGCCCGTCCGTCGCGCAAGGCCTGACGGACGGGTGGACGGGCATATGGCGACGAATCAGGCCATTGCCGGCATCCCCGCCAGGAGTTTGTCCAGCGTGATCGGGTAGTCACGCACCCGCACGCCGGTGGCGTGGTAGATGGCATTGGCCACCGCCGCGCCCACCCCGCAAATGCCGAGTTCTCCCACGCCCTTCGCTTTCATCGGCGAGGAAATGGGATCCACCTCGTCCAGGAAAATCACGTCCTGGTGGGGAATATCGGCGTGCACGGGCACCTCGTAGCCGGCGAGGTCGTGATTGACGAAAAAGCCCACGCGCTTGTCGATGGCAAGTTCCTCCATCAAGGCGGCGCCCACGCCCATCGTCATGGCGCCGATCACCTGGCTGCGTGCCGACTTCGGATTCAGGATCCGCCCCGCCGCGCAGACGGCCAGCATGCGGCGCACGCGGATCTCGGCGGTTGCCATGTCCACGCCCACCTCGACGAAATGCGCGCCGAAGGTCGATTGCTGGTACTTCTTGTCGAGATCGCCGAATTCCAGGGTGTCCTCGGCGGTCACGCCGTCCCCCGCCGCCTGTGCCAGCGGCACGCTGCGGCCCCCGGCGCGAATCTGGCCACCCTCGAACACCGCGTCCGTGCCGCTCAGGCCGGCACGCTCGGCCAGCAGTTGGCGCAGCTTCACGCAGGCGGCATAGACGCCTGACGTCGAACTGTTGGCGCCCCACTGCCCGCCGGACCCCGCCGACACCGGGAACGACGAATCGCCCAGCCGCACCACCACCTGTTCGATCGGCACGCCAAGCATCTCGGCCGCCGTCTGGGCGATGACCGTATAGCTGCCCGTGCCGATATCGGTCATATCGGTCTCGACGAAGACCCGGCCGCCCTTGTCCACCCCCACGCGCGCGCCGGACTTCATGACGAGGTTGTTCCGGAAGGCCGACGCCACGCCCATGCCGACCAGCCATTGCCCCGCCTTGGTCGCACCGGGTTTGGGATTGCGCGCCTGCCAGCCGAAGCGCTCGGCGCCCAGCCGCAGGCATTGGACGAACTGCCGCTGCGAGAACGGCCGCGCCGGCTTCTCCGGATCGACCTGCGTGTCGTTGAGGATGCGGAACTGCACGGGGTCGATGCCGGCCTTCTCGGCGATCTCGTCGATGGCGATCTCCAGCGCCATCATGCCCGGCGCCTCGCCCGGCGCGCGCATGGCGTTGCCTTCGGGCAGGTCCAGCGTGGCCAGTCGCAGCGCGGTCATCCGGTTGGCGCCGGCGTAGAGCAGGCGCGTCTGCTGCACGGCGGTCTCGGGCCCGCCGCCGGGCAGGTCGCCCGACCAGCTTTCATGGGCGATGGCCGTGATCTTGCCGTCCCGCGTGGTGCCGATGCGGATGCGCTGGATCGTCGCCGGCCGGTGCGTGGTGTTGTTGAACATCAGGGGCCGCGTCAGCGCCACCTTCACGGGCCGCTTGGCCGCGCGCGCGCCCAGCGCCGCGAGCAGCGCCTCGGCCCGCACGAACAGCTTGCCGCCGAAGCCGCCGCCGATATAGGGCGAGATCACGCGCACGTTCTCCTTGGGGATGCCGAGCGTGGCCGCCAGGTCTTCGCGGCCCCAGGCGATCATCTGGTTGGCCGTCCACAACGTAAGCTTGTCGCCGTTCCAGGCGGCGATGGAGGCGTGCGGCTCCATCATCGCGTGCGACTGGTCGGGCGTGGTGTAGGTGGCGTCCAACTGCACCGGCGCCGCCGCGAAGCTGCCGGCGAAGTCGCCGACGGCCGTCTCCGGCTTGCCCGAAAAGTCATCGCCCTTCGGCGCGACGGCCGTATCGCGCGCGGCGGCCAGGTCGAACGCGCCTTTCTCGGCGGTATAGCGCACGCGGATCATCTGCGCCGCCGCGCGGGCCTGCTCGAAGGTCTCCGCTACCACCAGCGCCACGGCCTGGTGATAGTGCTGGATCTCCGGGCCGCCGAGCAGCTTCGCGGTATTGCGCTGGCCCTTGCCGAGCTTGCCGGCATTCGCGGCTGTGACGATGGCCAGCACGCCGGGCGCGCGACGCGCGGTGGCGGTGTCCATCGACACGATGCGGCCGCGTCCGATGCCGGCGCCCAGCACATAGCCGTAGGCCTGGTTGCGCGCCACGTCGTGCCGCTCGTAGGCGTAGGGCGCCGTGCCGGTGGCCTTGTGGGGACCGTCGATGCGGTCCGTGGGTTTGCCGACCACGCGAAGCTGGTCGATCGGATTGGTGGTGGCGGGGGTGTCGAATTTCATCGTCCGTCTCCTCCGGTCAGGTGCGGGCCTGCGCCAGCACGGCGCTCAGGGTGCGCTGGAACAGCGGCACCTTGAAGGCGTTGTCGTGGGTGGGCCGGGCGTCCGCGAACAGGCGCTGGGTCACGGCTTGGGCGCCGCGCGGCAACTCGGTCTCGGCGGCTTCCAGGCGCCACGGCCGGTGCGCCACGCCGCCCACGGCCACGCGGCCGGTGCCGTCGCGCTGCACGATGGCGGCCACGGACACCAGCGCGAACGCATACGACGCCCGGTCGCGGACCTTCCGGTACAACTGCGCGCCGCCGATGGGCGGGGGCAGCGTCACGGCGGTGATCAGCTCGCCCGGCTCCAGCGCGGTCTCGATATGCGGCGTGTTGCCCGGCAGCTTGTGGAAATCGAGGATCGGGATGACGCGCACGGCGCCCTTCGGGTTGACAGTCTCCACCGAGGCGTCGAGCACGCGCATCGCCACGGCCATGTCGCTCGGATGCGTGGCGATGCACGCATTGCTGGCGCCGATGACCGCATGCTGCCGCGTCACGCCGCCGATGGCCGCGCAGCCGCTGCCCGGCACGCGCTTGTTGCAGGGCTGGTCGGTATCGTAGAAATAGGGGCAGCGCGTGCGTTGCAGCAGGTTGCCCGCCGTGGTGGCGCGGTTGCGCAGCTGCCCGGAGGCGCCGGCCAGCAGCGCGCGCGCCAGCACGCCGTAGTCGCGCCGCACGCGCGGGTCGGCGGCGAGGTCGGTGTTGCGGACCAGCGCGCCGATGCGCAGCCCGCCCTGGGAGGTGGCCTCGATCTTGTCCAGCGCCAGGCCGTTCACGTCGATCAGGTGCAGCGGGGTCTCGATGCCGAGTTTCATCAGATCGAGCAGATTGGTGCCGCCCGCGATGAAGCGGCTGCCCGGGATGCGCGTGGCGGACGCGGCGGCCTGCGCCGGCGACTGGGCGCGTTCGTAGGTAAAGGGGATCATGCTTTTCTCCCGGCGACGTCGCCAATGGCGTCGAGGATGTTGGAATAGGCGCCGCAGCGGCAGATGTTGCCGCTCATCCGCTCGCGGATCTCCTCGGCGCTCAGGGGCGGGCGCGCGTTGAGGTCGGCGCTGACGTGGCTCGGGATGCCGGCCTGGATCTCGTCGAGCACGGCCACGGCGGAACAGATCTGGCCGGGCGTGCAATAGCCGCACTGGTAGCCGTCATGCTTCACGAAGGCCACCTGCATCGGATGCATGCGCTCGGGCGTGCCCAGACCCTCGATCGTCGTGATCTTGGCCTCGTGGTGCATCACGGCGAGCGTCAGGCAGGAGTTCAGCCGGCGCCCATCGACGATGACCGTGCACGCGCCGCACTGGCCGTGGTCGCAGCCTTTCTTGGTGCCGGTCAGGTGCAGGTGTTCGCGCAGGGCGTCCAGCAGCGTGGTGCGGGTGTCGAGGTCGAGGTCGCGCCGCTGGCCGTTGACGATCAGCGACACCTTGTGGGAGATGGGCGGGCGCGTGGTGGCGGGGGAGGGCGCGGCGGCGGGCTGGCCGGTGACGGCGCCCGGCACGGCGGCGGCGGTCACCGTGACCGCGCTCGCCTTGAGCAGTTCGCGCCGCGATAGCTTGAGAGGCTGATGGTCGCGGAAGTCTTCCATGGGGTGGGGTCCTTGTTATCGTCCGTGGGCGGGGACGCCAGAAATTGCAATGTGGCGACGGTTGCGCGCAGTTATTACACGGCGCGGGCCGGCCGAGCGGGGCGTCTGCCAGTGCGGGCAGAACGGCGCACAAAACATGCCCGAGCCCGCCCGCGCCCGCCTGCGCCCTCGCCCGGCCTGCCCGCCGGCATTCGACGTTTCACGTCGCCATGAAGCATCGGCGGCACGGCGTGACGCACACTGCATCCATTCGCCACGGAGCCGCTCCCATGTACGTTGCCGATCCGATTGCCGCCGTCACCGATCCCGACCCCTATCCGTACTACCGGCACCTGGCCGCCACGCGGCCGTTCCACCACGATGCCGCGCTGGGCCTGTGGGTGGCCGCCAGCGCCGACGCGGCCGCCGAGGTCCTCGCCCATCCCGACTGCCGGGTCCGCCCGGTGGCCCAGCCGGTGCCGCCCGCGCTGGCCGGCACCCCGGCGGGCGCCCTGTTCGGCCGGCTGGTGCGCATGACCGACGGGGCGCCCCATGCGGCGCTCAAGGCCGTGGTCATGCGGGCGATGGCCGGCATCGACCTGCCAGCCGCCCGCCTCCGCGCCCGCGCGCTGGCTGCACACCTGCCGCGCGTGGAGGCGGACGACGCCCACGAGGCCAATCGCTGGATGTTCACGCTGCCCGTGCTCTGCGTGGCGGACCTGCTCGGGCTGCCGCTGGAGCGGGACGAAGCCGGCCATGTGTCCACGCGGGTGGCTGGCTTCGTGGCGACGTTCGCCGCGGCCATGTCACCGCTCGCCCGGCCCGCCGATGTGGAGGCGGGCGCCGTGGCCGCGCAATGGCTGACGCGCTGGGCGGGGGAGCATGCCGCCCCCGGCGGGTTGCTCGCGGCGATGTCGCAGGCCGCTATCGACACCGCTATCGACGCCGATATCGACCCCGCCACGCTGCTGGCCAACGCCATCGGCCTGATGATCCAGGCGTGCGAGGCCACGGCCGGGCTGGTTGGGAATACGCTGGTACGGCTGGGCAGGACTGGCGAAGCGGGCGATCTCGACCAGCTGGTCGCGGACGTCGCCCGTACCGATCCCCCCGTGCAGAACACGCGCCGCTTCCTGGCGGCGGACGCCACGCTCTGCGGCGAATCCCTGAAGGCTGGCGATGCCGTGCTGGTGCTGCTGGCCGCCGCATCGCACGATCCGTCCGCACCCCGCCCCGACCGCCCCTGGACCTTCGGCACCGGTCGCCACGGCTGCCCCGGCGACGCGCTGGCGCGTCTTCTAGCAGCAACCACCGTCGACAGCCTGCTCCGGCGCGATGTCGACCCGCGCCGCCTGCTGACCGGCTTGCGCTATCGTCCGTCCGTGAACGCCCGCATTCCGCTGTTCACACCATCCCACTAATAAATAGAGGAGCCCCCATGATTGCCGTGATTTTCGAAGTCGAACCCGCGCCGGGCCGCCAGGACGCCTATCTCGACATCGCCGCCCACCTGAAGCCGACGCTTGAGGCCATCGATGGCTTTATCTCGGTGGAGCGCTTCCAGAGCCTGACCACGCCGGGCAAGCTGCTGTCCCTCTCGTTCTTCCGCGACGAAGCGGCGGTCATGGCCTGGCGCAACACGCTAGACCACCGCCAGGCGCAGGCGGCCGGGCGCGGCGGCGTGTTCGCCAACTACCGGCTGCGCGTGGCCCAGGTGCTGCGCGACTACGGCCTGAACGAGCGCGACGAGGCGCCGGCGGACAGCCGGGCGGTCCACGCCGATCTGCCCACCGGCGTGTCCACCCCCCGCTGAAGGAGTTTGTCGATGTTCCACGTAGGTCCTGAATTCGCGTTTATCGGCCTGACCTTCCTGCTGGCCGGCTTCGTCAAGGGCGTGGTGGGCCTTGGCCTGCCGACCGTGGCGGTGGGCCTGCTCGGGCTGGTCATGCCGCCCGTGCAGGCCGCCGCGCTGCTGGTGGCGCCGTCCATGGTGACCAACGTTGTGCAGCTGTTCAGCGGCCCGCGCTTCGGTCAACTGCTGCTGCGGCTGTGGCCGATGCTGGTCACCATCTGCGCCGGCACGTGGCTCTGCGCCGCGCTGGTGCCGGCCAGGATGATGGACCACGCCACCAACGCGCTCGGCGTGGCGCTGATCGTCTATGCCGTGATGGGCCTCGCCGCCGTGCGGCTGGTCGTGCCGCCCCGGGCGGAGCGCTGGATGGCGCCGCTGGCCGGGCTGGTTACGGGGGCGATCACCGCCGTGACCGGGGTCTTCGTCATTCCCGCCGTGCCTTACCTGCAGGGGCTCGGCCTCGACAAGGAAAGCATGGTGCAGGCGCTGGGGCTGTCGTTCACGGTCTCGACCATCGCGCTGGCGGTGAGCCTGGCGCTGGGCGGCGCGCTGCTCCATACGCCGGTGCTCGGGGCCTCGCTGCTGGCGCTGGTGCCCGCGCTGGGCGGGATGTTCCTCGGCCAGTGGCTGCGGCACCGGATCAGCGCGGAGCGCTTCCGGCGCCTGTTCTTCTGCGGATTGCTGTTGCTGGGGGCGGATCTGGCCCTGCGCGGCATCGTCTGACCGGACATGGCATGAAAACCTGACACAATCGCCCCCGATACTGGTGCAGGATCGCAGCGTGGCATCCGTCACGGCACCAGACGACGAAAGGGCGATGCGGCATGACACGGCGCAGGGGTACTACCCAACTGTGGGCAACGCTGGGCAAGCAGGCGGCGCGTAGCGCCCGGCGCCTGCAACGCACGGTGACCAATTCCGTGCTGAAGACGGCCAAGCAGCAAAGCAGTGCGGTCAGCGAGGCCGTGGGCCGCGCCGTGGGCAAGGCTGCGCACCGGGCGCTGACCGGCGTGGTCACGCCGGCGCCGTCGCCGGTCAGCAAGGGCGGCGGGGTCTGGGAGGAGGGGGTCTGGGGCTTCACCCTTGGCCTGGGCGCGCTGGGCCAGCGGCGCTACCGGATCTTCGTGCCGCCAGGCGTGAGCGCCGCGCGGCCTGCGCCGCTGCTGGTGCTGCTGCACGGCTGCGGGCAGGACGCCGCCAGCTTTGCCGCCTGCGCGCGCGTGACCACCGTGGCGCGCGATGCGCGCTGGGTGGTGCTGATGCCCGAGCAGTCGGTGCAGGCGAACTCGCAGCGCTGCTGGAACTGGTTCCGGCCGGACGCCCGGGGCGCATCCGAGGCGGCGCTGCTGATGTCGATGATCGACCATGTCTGCCGGCGCTACGCCATCATCGGCGAGCGGGTGTGCGCGCTGGGGCTGTCTGCGGGCGGGGCGATGGCGATGATGCTCGGCCTGCGCTATCCCGATCGTTTTGCCGCCGTGGGTTCGCACTCGGGCGCGGTGCCCTACAGCGCCGTCAACGCGGCCCAGGCCCCACGCGCCATGCGCGGCGAGCGCGTCCCGGACGCCGTGGCAGCCCGGCTGGCGCTGGCGGGCCGGCGACCGCCCCCGCTGCTGCTGCTGCATGGCGATGACGACACCGTGGTCACCTACGACAACGCCACCTCGGCCGCTGCGCTGTGGCTGGAGTTGCTGCCGCCCGGCGCGCCCGCCCCCAAGGCCATGCCGCCCCGGCGCGTGCGGCGCGGCACCCGGCGCGCGGTGGATGTCTTCGACTGGCAGGCCGGCGTGCGGCCCTTTATGCGGCTGGTCAAGGTGGAAGGGCTGCGCCACGCCTGGAGCGGTGGCGCGCCGGGGCAGGCCTTCGCCGACCCGACCGGCCCGGATGCGCTGAAGATCGCCCTGCGCTTCTTCTCCGTGAACGGGCGCGGGCTGGCTTGATGGGGTGACTTACCCCGGGGTTTAGTTCGTGCCGATCGGCTCGAAGGCCACGTCGCTGGTCGGACACGCCACGCACGGCAGGATCAGGCCCTCGTCCTTTTCATCCGCACTGAGTCCCGGCCATTCGATCCGATAGCGCACGCTCCCCGCGTGAAGCTGGCTGATGCAGGCCCGGCAGGTGCCGTTGCGGCAGGAGCTGGGCAGGGCGACGCCTTCGAGCAAGGCCGCCTCCAACAGGCTCAGCGAGGCCGGCGCGGCGTAGTGCGTCTCGCCGGGCAGCACGCGGGCGGTGAATTCGGCGCTGTCGTGGGTGGTGATGTCGTCCGGATCAGGCATTGGCTTCCGGAAACTGGGCGCGGCCATGGGTGGCGTCGCGCAGGGTGGCGATGGCGGAATCGCGCAGCGTGGCCGGCAGGCGGATCACCAGCCGGGCCAGCGCGCCGTACTGGGTGTCGGCCAGCATGCAGCCCTCGCCAGCCATCGATTCGATCCAGCGGCGCACGCGTGGTTCGTCGGCATAGTCCACCTCGACATCCAGCGTGGCGTAGGCGATGCGCTCGACGCGCTCGGCGTCCTTGAGCGCGGCGGCAATCGCATCGGTATAGGCGCGCACGAGTCCGCCCGCGCCGAGCTTGACCCCGCCGTAGTAGCGGATCACCGCCGCCAGCACGCCATCGAGATCATGGTGGCGCAGCACTTCGAGGATCGGCCGGCCCGCCGTGCCAGACGGCTCGCCGTCATCGGACATGCCCGACTGTCCACCCGCCAGCAGCGCCCAGCACACATGCGTGGCCCCCGGGTGCTGCGCGCGCAGGTCCTGGAGCACTGCCATGGCGGCCTCGCGGTCCGGCACGGGCGTGGCCAGGCCGATAAAGCGGCTCTTGCGGATCTCGAGGTCCGAGTGGACGGGGGTGGCAAGCGTGTAGGTGGGCAAGGCGGCGAAAATCGGCCGAAACCGGCGGGGTGACTGGGCAGGAGGGGAGTGTAGCGCAGCCGGGGCGCTGCGCCGTCCGGGTCTGACCGCGCCGGGGCGCCGCGCCTGCTACCCTTGCGCCTGTCACCCGCGAAAACAGGAGCGCCCATGAACCGCCCGTCCCCCGACCTCGCCGCGCGCCGCATGGCGCCTGCCACCGAGCGCAACCGGGAGCCGATCCTTGCCGTGCTGCGCCAGGTGCTGCCGGCCAGCGGCACGGTGCTCGAGATTGCCAGCGGCACCGGCCAGCACGCCGCGCACTTTGCCGCCGCGCTGCCGGGCATCACCTGGCAGCCGAGCGACCCCGATGCCACCTGGCGCGAGTCGATCGCGGCCTGGGCGGCCCACGCCGGGGCGACGAACGTGCTGCCGCCGCTGGCCCTCGACGTGCGCGCGGAACCCTGGGGCATCGACGCCGTGGCCGCCATTGTCTGTATCAATATGGTCCACATCTCGCCGTGGGCGGCCGCCGAGGCGCTGTTCGCCGGCGCCGGCAAGCGGCTCGGGCCGGGCGGCGTGCTCTATCTCTACGGCCCTTACAAGCGCGACGGCGCTCACACGGCGCCCAGCAACGAAGCCTTCGACGCGCAGCTGCGTGCTGCCGATGCCGAATGGGGCGTGCGCGACATGGAAGCGGTGATCGCCCTCGGGGCTGCCCAAGGCATGACCTGCGACGCGCCCATCCCGATGCCGGCGAACAACTTCAGCCTGGTCTTCCGCAAGCCGGCGGCAGGCTAGCCGCGCACGAGCATGATCACCGCCGTGACGATCAGGCACACGGCGAACGCGGCGCGCAGGCGGCGCTCCGGCATCCGGTGCGCCAGCGCCACGCCCCAGGAGATCGTCAGCATGCCGCCGAGCGAGAGCGGGATGCCGCTGGTCCAGTCGACATGCCCGGCCTGGGCATAGGTCATCAGCGCGACCAC
>NZ_JBFTSH010000019.1:0-231051 GCF_056399925.1 Cupriavidus sp. 01L43 | reverse complement strand
GAGGCATTCATGAACGAGCTAAACTCGTACATCCAGTGGTACAACGAGCGGCGCATCAAGTTGTCCCTGCAGGCGATGAGCCCGGTCGACTACCGGCGCCGCTTGGGAATCGCAACCTGAATCAGTCCAAGAAATCGTCCGCAGCCCCGTTGAAGACTTTCGTGACGGTGGCCGACAGCGGCAGCCTGTCTGCGGCGGCGCCGCGCCTGTTCCTGTCGCAGTCGTCGGTCAGCGAGCAGTTGCGCAAGCTGGAGGAGCGCGCGGGCGTGCCGCTGCTCACGCGCGGCAAGAAGGGCGCGGCGGTCACGCCGGCCGGTGCGCGGCTGTTGGAATACGCGCGCCGCATCCTCTCGCTGAACGACATGGCGATGCAGGAACTGCGCGGCCGCACGCTCGACGGCGAACTGCGGCTTGCCGTGACCGATTACTTCCGGCCGGGCGAGATTGCCGGCATGCTGCGCCGTCTGCGAGACCGCTATCCGTATCTGAAACTGCACGTCACGGTGATGAAGAGCGCCGCGATCGAGGCCGCCGCTGACTTGGACACCTTCGACATCGGCCTCAGCATGCGGCTGATCCGCGCAACGCGCGCCGAACGGTTAGAGCGCTGCGATCGTGCCGGCACGCTGTTGCGGCGCGAAGGGCTGGCCTGGGTGGCCGCGCCGGAGATCGCCGAATCGCCGCAGCCCACGCTGCCACTGGTGCTGCTGCCCGACACCTGCTCGATGCACCAGTTCGTGGTGCAACTGCTCATGCGCCGGAAGCGCGCGTTCGACATCGCCCACTCGGCGTCCGGCGTGGCAGGGCTGCACCTGGCGCTGGCGGCGGGGCTTGGCGTGTCATGCCTCAATGCGTCGGCCATCGGGCCGGGCGTGATGCCGCTCGATGCCGCCGCCGTCTCGCGCTGGCGCCTGCCGGCACTGCCCGATGCCGAGTTCTACCTGCTGCCCGCCCGGCGCGGCGAGAGCGAATTCATCGGCGAAGCGCGCCTCGCGCTGAGCGAGCAGCTCGGCTGACGGCTGTTATCGTTCGACGTAAATGCGCCGCAAGCGGCGCAAATATGCCTGACTTTGCATATTCTTCGCGTGATGCGTTGACCTCGCGTCCCCCACTAAATGATAATGCGTCGCATTTTCGTAAAAATATTACAACGCATTACAGGGAAATATGAGTCAAAAGCCACATGCGGTGCGGACTGCCGTCCTCGCACTGTTCGCTGCCCACGCCTTGCCTGCCGGCATCGCCCACGCACAGTCGGAAACCCCCGCGCCCGCGCCGCAGGAGCTGCCTGCGGTCACCGTCAAGGCGGACGTCAGCCGGGAGCTTGGCGCCGGCTACAACCCGCCCAACGCGGTCAGCGCCACGCGTACCGAGGCGCCGCTGCGCGACATTCCGCAGACCGTCAACGTGGTCACCAGCGAGGTCATGCAGGACCAGCATGCCAACTCGATGCAGGACGTCCTGAAGAACGTGCCGGGCGTGAGCTTTTCCACCGGCGACGGCCAGCGTGACCAAGTGTCGATCCGTGGCTTCTCGGCCATCGCCGACCAGTTCGTGGACGGCATCCGTGACGACGCGCTGTACTTCCGCGACCTCTCCAACGTCGACCGCGTGGAAGTCATCAAGGGCCCGGCCGCCGTGCTGTATGGCCGGGGCTCGTCCGGCGGCCTGATCAACCGCGTGACCAAGAAGCCGGGCATCGACGTGGCCGACTTCAGCTTCAGCTACGGCTCGTGGGCCGACAAGCGGGCCGAAGTCGACGTCGGCAAGGTGTTCGGCAACGGCGCCGCGGCGTTCCGCCTGACCGGCGCGCTGGAGGATGCCGACAGCTACCGCTCGCAGCAATTCCTGCGCCGCTCGGCGATCGCGCCGTCGCTGGAATTGCGCCTCGCGCCCCAGACCACGGTGTTGCTGCAGGCCGATTACCTCGAGGACAAGCGCGTCACCGACTTCGGCATCCCGGCGTACCGGGGCCGTCCGGTGAACGTGCGGCCCTCCACCTACTACGGCGCGGCCAACGCGCGCGATGTGGATACCTCGGAGTCGCGCGTGTACTCGGGCACGGCCACGATCAACCATCGCTTCAATGAGAACTGGTCGATCCGCAACGCCACGCGCTACTACCATTACTCGCTCGACCGTAACAACACGCTGTCCGGCACGGTCAACGAGGTGGCCCAGACCGTGTCGTTCAATCGTTCCAATGTGTATCGCGAAGAACACGGCTGGTTCAACCAGACCGACCTGACGCAGAAGGCCACGCTCTTCGGGATGCAGCACGAACTGCTCTACGGGGTGGAAGTCGGCCAGCAGAACAAGGACCTGGTCAACTACTCGCGCAACAACGTGGCCACGGTGAACCTGTTCAACCCGGTGCTGCCCGTGCTGCCGCTGCTGGTGGGCGGCACGCCATCGGCCAACAACCTCGGCATCTTCAAGACGCTCGGCCTGTACACGCAGGACATGATGACGCTGACCGAGCACTGGAAGGCGCTGGTGGGCGTGCGCTACGACCGCTTCGAGCAGGAGACCATCGAGCGCCGGCCCGGCCAGCCCAACCTGGCGCGCACCGACAACAACTGGAGCCCGCGCGCGGGGCTGGTGTGGCAGCCGTCGAAGGTGCAGTCCTACTACCTGTCGTGGAGCAAGTCGTTCCAGCCGTCGGGCGAGAACTTCTCGTTGGCCGCCAACAACGCCGAACTGGCACCGGAGACCACCAACAATACCGAGTTGGGCGCCAAGTACGACTTCCTGGACGGCAAGGCCAGCACCACGGTGTCGGTGTTCCGGCTCGAGCGCAGCAATATCAAGGTAGCCAACGCCACCGGCACGGCCCTGATGCCGATCGGCGAGCAGCGCACCGACGGCGTGGAACTGAGCGGCGCCGCCGAGTTGGGGCAGGGCTGGAAGGTGCTGGCCGGCTATGCCTACCTGGATGCCACGGTGACGAAGTCGACCGCCGCGCTGGAAGGCAAGCGCGCCACGCTGACGCCGCGCCACTCGGGCAACCTATGGCTGACCAAGTCGCTCGGACATGGCTTTGGCGTGGGTGGCGGCCTGAACCTCGTCGGCGCGCGCATGGCCGATCCGGCCAACACGGTCACGCTGCCCGGCTATGTCACGGCCGACATGATGGCCTGGTACCGCCGGGGCCCGTTCGAGGCCCAGCTCAATGTCTACAACCTCTTCAACCAGGGCTACATCGTCTCCGCGCACGGTTCGAGTCCGAACCTGAACATGCCCGGCGCGCCGCGTAGCGTGGTGGCCACGCTGCGGTACCGGATGTAAGCGGTGCCGGCCTCGCTGGCATAGCAGAAAAACGAAAACGGCCCGTCGATGCGGGCCGTTATCTCGTCACAGCGTCGTCACAGCGTTGTAATCGTTACTCGGCGGTCATGTGCGCGTTCTTCGCCAGCCGACCGAGCCGCTCGCGCTCGGCATGGATGAACGCGACGAAGCTCTCCACCGAGCCGCCCGCCGGCTCGATGCCGTTTGGCAGCAGCCGCTCGCGGATCTCCGGCGTCTGCATGCCGGCGGTCAGCTCCGCATTCAGCCGCTTGATGATCGCCGGATCCGTGCCCTTCGGCGCGAAGATGCCGGCCCAATGGCCGATCCGCACTTCGGGCAGGCCCTGCTCGGCCGTGGTGGGGATGTTGGGCGCGGCAGCCATGCGCTTGTCCCAGGTTGCGCCCAGCGCCTTGAGCTTGCCGGCCTTGATCTGTGGCAATACCACCACGCTGGCCTCCGAAGTCGCCGCCACCTGGCCGCCGATCACCGCCGTGATGCTCTCCGAGCCGCTCTTGTACGGCACCACGGTCAGCTGCGCGCCCTTCTCCTTGAGCATCTCCTCGACGAAGTGGGGCGTGCTGCCGCTGCCGGCGGTGGCGAACGGCGCGCCACCCTGCTTCTTCGAGTACTCGATCAGATCCTTGAGGTTGTTCACCGGCAGCGACGGCGACGCGACGATGACCGACGGGCTGACCGCGATCAGCCCAACCGGCACGAGGTCATCGGGCGCATACGGCATCTTCGTGCGAATCAGGCTGTTGGTGACCGTGCCCACGGCGCCCACCAGGAAGGTGTAGCCGTCCGGCTTGCTCTTGGCGACGTAGTCCGCGCCGACCACGCCGCCGGCGCCCGGCCGGTTCTCGATCACCACGGGCTGGCCGATCCGCTTGCTCACCGCTTCGGCCCCCGCGCGCGCGACGAGGTCGTTGGCGCCGCCAGCCGTGAACGGCACGACGAACTTGATCACGTGGTTGGGCCAGGCGTCGGCGGCATGGGCCGGGGCGGTGCCGCACAGCGCGGCGGTGGCGAGGGCGAGGGCCATCGCCCCGCCATGGATGGGGATACGCATGCTTGTCTCCGGTATCTGTTGTGGTGTGTACCAACGTCGATGGTACCGAATGCGGCTGTCAATTGCCTGACGGCGGATCAGCGCAGCGGGGAGGGCGGCCGGCGCCCGGGGCGGGCGGCGGCGCTATTCATGCTGTGCACAGTGTGACGGCAAGGAGGGAGAGGAKGGCGAGGACGGCGTGCGGGAACCGATGACGGGTCAATGATCGCGTTCCCAGGTCTGGGTGCGGCCGATCAGGCTGATGCCGATGAAGCCGCGCACGTTGAGCTTCTTGCCGTCGTCCGCCAGCGCCATCTTGCACTTGTAAAGCTTGCCGGTCTCGGGGTCGAGGATCTCGCCGCCGGTGTACTCGTTGTCGCCCGTCTTGCGCAGGCCCGTCAGCAGCGTCATGCCGATGACCGGCTGGTCCTTGCGGGCGTCGGTGCACTTGTCGCAGACCTTGGGTTTGCTCTCGGCGGTCTCCACCAGGCTCTTCACGAGGCGCCCGCTGTAGACGCCGTCCTTCTCGGTGATCTCGATCACGCCGCGCGGCTTGCCGGTGGCGTCGTCGATGGTCTTCCACGTGCCGGCCGGCGTGGCCTGCGCGAGCGCGACGGTGCTGGCGGCGAAGGCGGCCGCGAACACGGTGGCGCGCAGCAGCGTGCGTGGGAGGGAAATGCGCATGAGGGTCTCCTGGTTCAGTGTGTCGGGATGATGCGAAGGTGTCGCGACGCCAATCTACTGGCGCGCGCGCCGCGCCGCAATCACCACTGCGCGTTTGCGTACGCACCAGCGGTGCGCCGCCGTCCCCCGCAATCGACCGCCGTACGGGGGTTTGCGGGATTATGCCGTGCAGCATGCGACGCCGCGCGGCGAGGCCGAAGCATTCCTCTAAGGGGAACTCCGGGGTCGTCCGGGCGCCTGCGGACGCTCCGCCGGTACCTCATCGACACCCCATCGGCACGCTGTGTTCTCTGACCACGCAGCGCTGTGTCGCACGCACGCGGTGCGACGCTGCATCGGGTGTGTCGCGGGTGGTGTCGCGCGCTGTCGAAGCGATGCCGGCGCGTGTCGATGACGTGTCGAAGCGTGTCCAAACATCGTCATCGCATCGAGGACGGTGACAAACCGTTGCGTTGACGCATCACTCTTTCGTCGTACTCGCGCAACTGTCGGATCGACGCACGGCGGTGTCGGCGCATGTCCGACGCGATGACATCGAACCCTCGCGCATCGATGCGCGTGAAGCGTGCCGAGCGAGCGCCAGAGCGTCGCCGTGCGAGGCCATCGCGGCGTGCGCGTGCGCGGCCAGCATGCCGTGGCGAGGCACCGTGCGCATTACATGCCATCGCCGTGAAAGCCAACATCCATGCGGCTTTCCGGTGGATCGCGCGGCGCGCCGCCGTGCGTGTTGACGGCGCGTTCGGCAGCCTTCGACAGTGTGCGATCGAGGGCGGCGAGGTGTCACGCGAGGCTGTGCGACGCAGTGCGCGACGCCATCGAATCGACGCGCATCGACCTCGCGGAGGAACTTCGGAAGGCGTGTGGAAGTCGAGATGAACAAGCGTGTCGATGATGCTGTCATCGCGATGCGTGAGCGAAGTAGATCGACTCGCTCGCGCACGCAAGTTTTTTTGCACTTTTTTCTTAACATCATCGAACAAACGAATTATGATTCGCCTTGACAAGAGTCTCAGTTCATTGCATCGACGTATCGCAGCGACAAGCAACAAGCAACAAGCAGAAGCAACGATGATGGCGATGACTCGATGCAGTGAATGCGGGTAGCCGAGGAGCACCAGAACTTTGACGCAGACCAAGCCGAACCGGCTTCTCAAAACGCGTGCAGTCTCCTGTAGCCCAGTGACGGGATGGGCGAGCTACCCCCGAATGATTGCCGTCTGCCGTGCGCGAGGCCATGCCCGCACCGCAGGCCTGCTGACCGATATCTCCTCTTTCCTGGTCGTGCGCCGACATAACGGGCGGCGCGGGCCAATCGAATATTCCAGGGCGCGGCATGCCCCGGACACCCGCCTGCAGGCTGGCTTTGCCGCCCGCGGGGGTCCGTTGCGCTGCCGCTTGAACGCCGCGTGTCGCGGCATCCCTGTCACCGAATTCATTAGCGTGCGACCGAAGCTGTGCCGTGCGCCGATGAATCGCTCGCTCGACTGGAGTCACGCGGTATCGCGCTTCGGGTCGGTCGGGTCGCCATCCTAGGTCATTCGATATTTCACGCTAGTGAAGGAGTTATCCATGGCAACTGCTGCAAAGAAAAAGCCGGCGGCTAAGAAAGCCGCCAAGCCGGCCGCCAAGAAGGCCGTCGTGAAGAAGGTCGCCGCCAAGAAGGCTGCTCCGGCCGCCAAGAAGGCTGCTGCCAAGAAGGTTGCAACGAAGAAGGTTGCTGCCAAGAAGGTAGCCGCCAAGAAGGCACCGGCAAAGAAGGCCGCTGTGAAGAAGGTAGCCGCCAAGAAGGTTGCAACGAAGAAGGTTGCAGCCAAGAAGGTAGTCGCCAAGAAGGCAGCCCCGGCCAAGAAGGCCGCGGTCAAGAAGGTAGCCGCCAAGAAGGCCCCGGCCAAGAAGGCCGTTGCCGCCAAGAAGCCGGCCGCCAAGAAGGCTGTAGCCAAGAAGGCCGCTCCGGCCAAGAAGGCTGCACCGGCCAAGAAGGCTGCACCGGCCAAGAAGGCTGCTGCTGCGAAGAAGCCGGCTGCTGCGAAGAAGCCTGCTGCTGCCAAGAAGCCGGCTGCCAAGAAGGCTGCTGCGAAGAAGCCGGCTGCCAAGAAGGCGCCTGCTGCCAAGCCTGCCGCGGCTCCTGCCGTTGCACCCGCTGCTGCTGCAAAGACCGCGCTGAACCCGGCTGCGGCCTGGCCGTTCCCGACGGGTACCCGTCCGTAATCGCTTCGCCTCGTGCGAACGATCACAACTGGGAAGCGCCAGGGCACGCATCGCGTGCCGCACTGACCGGATACCTCGTATCCGGTCCGCAAGACAGCTGTCTTGCCGACCCGCCGATGGCATTCGCCCGGCGGGTTTTTTATCGCCCAAAGAAAAACGCCGCGGCCCGGAGGCGCGCGGCGTTGGGGTCGGGCACGGTGTGCCCGGTCCGGGTGCGTGGTGCGATCAGTGGGTCACGCGCGTCACGCCGCCCGAGGACAGCAGGCGCACGCGCTCGCCGGGTCGGAACGCCTCGTCGGCTTCCTGGGTGATGGCGCGCATCTCGCCGTTGTCGAGCTTCACCGTGATCTCCAGGCCGCGACGCTGCTGGATCTTGTTCTCCGCCGCGCTGCCGGCCAGGCCGCCGATCACTGCGCCCAGCAGGCCCGCCGCAATCGCGCCGTTGCCGCCGCCGATGGTGCTGCCCGCCGCGATGCCGCCGATGGCGCCACCGGCCAGCGTGCCCGCGCCGGTCTGCCCGCCCTGGATCAGCACCTCGCGCACGCCCTCCACCACGCCGTAGCGCACGGTCTGCTCACGCTGGGCCTGGCCCGAGGTGTAGACGCTGTTGGAGTTCGACCAGCTGGCGCAGCCCGAGACCAGGCTTGCCGCCACCAGGACGGCCACGCCGCCGGTGCGGACGATGTACGGCACGATGTTTCTCATGATTGACTTCCTTCCCGTAAAGACCCGCGCTCCGCGATGTCGGCGGATGCCGGCCGGGCGCCGCCGCCTTGTGGGCACGGCGCCGGGCAGCGTCCGGGTTACGCGTAGCGGTAACCGAATGCGGACTGGAACCGGTTGCCAATGTCCTCGCGCGAGAGCCAGTGGTTCTGCGGCCCCTGGCGGGCGATCTTGAGCGCGCCCATGAGCGAGGCGAGGCGGCCGGTGGTTTCCCAGTCCAACCCGTTTTCGATGCCGTAGAGCAGGCCGCCGCGGAAGGCGTCGCCGCAACCGGTGGGGTCGACGACCTGTTCGGCGGGCACGGCCGGAATGGCGTACTGCTGGCCATCGGCAAAGATGCTGGCGCCGCGCTCGCCGTGCGTCACGATGAACGCGCGAACCTTGGCGGCAACCTCGGCGCTGGTCCAGGCCGTGCGGGACAGCAGGACCTGCGCTTCGTAGTCATTGACCGTCACGTAGCTGGCGAGTTCAATGAACTGGCGCAGGTCTTCGCCGTTGAACAGCGGCATGGCCTGACCCAGATCAAAGATGAACGGAATGCCGGCTTCGGCGAACTGCTGCGCGTGGTGCAGCATGCCCTCGCGGCTGTCCGGCGCCACGATGCCCAGGGCGGGCTGGCGGCCGGCCGTCAGCGCATCCTGCACGCTGTTCAGCTGCGACTGGCTCATCGCGCCCGGGTGGAAGGCGGTGATCTGGTTGTTGTCGAGATCGGTCGTGATCATCGCCTGCGCGGTGAAGGTGCCCGGCAGCGTGCGGATGTGATCCGTGACGATGTCGAGTTTGCGCAGGTAGTCCAGGTACGGGCCGGCGTCCTCGCCCACGGTGCCCATCACCACTGGCTCGCCGCCGAGCATCTTGAGCGTGTAGGCGATGTTGCCGGCGCAGCCGCCAAACTCTCGCCGCATGCCCGGCACCAGGAACGACACGTTCAGCATGTGGATCTGGTCGGGCAGGATGTGTTCGCGGAAGCGCCCGTCGAACGTCATGATGGTGTCGTAGGCAACGGAGCCACAGATCAAGCTGGCCATTCTTCCTCGCAATCGAATACGGATGATACGGTTGAAAAAGACGCCGCCCGTGCGGAGACGGGCGGCGTTCGTACTTGTCAGATACCGGTGATGCCGAAGGCCTCCGGCAGCTTACTTCAACGCGGCCAGGGCGGCGTCGTAGTTCGGTTCTTGCTTGATCTCGGGCACGAGTTCGCTGTACTTCACAGCGTTGTTTTCGTCGAGCACGACCACGGCGCGTGCGGCCACGCCGGCCAGCGGGCCGGTCTTGATGTCCACGCCATAGGCGTTCTTGAACTCGGCGCCACGCATGGTCGAGAGCGGCACCACGTTGGCCAGGCCTTCGGCCGTGCAGAAGCGGCCCATGGCGAACGGCAGGTCGGCCGAGATGGTCAGCACCACGGTGTTGTCCAGCGTGCTGGCGGCTTCATTGAACTTGCGCGCGGACGCCTGGCACACCGGCGTATCCAGGCTCGGCACGATGTTCAGCACCTTGCGCTTGCCGGCGAAGTCGGCCAGCTTCACATCCTTCAGGTCCTTGCCCACGAGGGAAAAGTCGGGGGCCTTGTCGCCTGCCTGGGGAAACTTGCCGCCAACTTCGATGGCGTTGCCGCCGAGGGTCACATTGCTCATGGTCACTCCTGTACTGGGATGGGATGTTCGTCCGCGCTGCCCGGTGCGAACCGGCGGCGCGGCGGGGCGCTGGATATCAGGGGTAGAAGATCAGCACGCGGTAGTTGGCCGCCGTCTGGTCTGTCCGGAATCGTACCCGAACCGGCAGCTCGCTGCCCGCGCGCAGGCCCAGCGTTGCGAAGGCACGCTGCGCGGGCTCGAGGTATTCGGTCGGTTGCAGCACGCGGCGCAGCAGCAACTGGTCTTGCAGGTCGGTCATCACCAGTTCGATCGCGGGCAGCGCGGTAGTGGCGCGGCCCTGGTTACGCATGGTGACGGCGAGCTGGTAAACATCGGTCGCCTCGTCCTGTTTCTGAAGCTGGGAGCTGTCGATGCGCAGCGCTTCGAGGTCGCGCCAGGGCGGCACCTCGCAGCCAAGTGGCTCACAGGCGGCCTCGAGCAGCGGACGCAGCACCGGCACGCGGCCGGCCAGCTGGCTGCGGCCGAGGTAGGCGCCCTGCAGCAGCGCGCCGATGGCCAGCAGCACCACGGCGATGCGCACCCAGACGCGCTTGCTGACCGGCACGACCACCTTGGCGCGTGCCGGGCGCGCGCGTTCGCGGTCACGCGCGTGGCGCAGGAAATCGGGGGCGAAGACCGGGCCCGGCGATACCTCGCGGCGGATCCAGTGGCGCGTGGTGGATTCGCGTGCGATGGCATCGGGCGTGCCCTCGCGCGACGTATCGAGCGCATTGGCGCTGGCCGACGCGACATCGTCCTCCCCTTCACGCGCGAATTCCTCGGCCGGCGCCACGGTGGGATCGGCGGCACGCAGGTATTCGCTCGCGCTGCGTACCGGCTCGGTATGCGGGAAGGGGTTGGTCGGCGGCAGCGGCTCGGCCGCCTCCGGCGTGGGGCTGGGGGATGGACTCGAGGACGGCACCGGCGGCCACGCGGCCCTGGCGCTGTACGCGCCGGACGGCGGCGGGCTGGCCGACGCCGGGGCGAATGCCGCAGCGGGGTCGAGTGACGAGTGCGCCGGCACGGCCGGGGCGGGTGCCGCCGGGGCCGGGAGAGGTTCGCCAAAGGCCGAATGATCGAGGGTCGGCCAGGGTGCCGATGGCGCGACAGGCGCGGGCGCTGCGGCTTCCTCTATGGGCTCGGGCTCGGGCTCGGGTTCGGGTTCGGGTTCGGGTTCCGGCTCGGGCGCAACTTCCGCCACGGGCTCCGGTTCCGGTTCTGGCACAACCACCGGTTCCGGCTCGACTTCGTCCTCATGTTCCGGCGCCAGACCCAGTTCCACCTCCGGCTGCGGCGCCGGTGGCGCCTCGGGTGCCGGCTCTTGCCGTACCGGCGGCTGCTCGGCCTCCGGCATCATCATGGTCGGCGAATCGAGCGCCGGCACGTCATAGCCGGGATCGAAGCCCGGATCGAACGGCGTTTCCTGCGCATGGGCACGCGCGTTGGCCTGGGCCTGCTCGGCATGGGCCAGCGCAGCGGCCACGCTCGGGCCGGCAGTCGTTGACACCGTCGTCGGCACCGGCGCAGGCGTTGGCGCGGCAGCCGAGGCGGCCGGTACCGGCACTTCAATCAGGTGTTCGCGCGCGTCGAAGACGGTATCGCACTGTCCGCAGCGGACCAGGCCCTGGCGCAGGCGCAACTGGTCCGCCACAAGCCGGAACGCGGTGCGGCAGGCCGGACAACGCGTGACAAGCTTGGCGGCAGCCATGGTGTCGAATCAGGAAGGGTTGGCGGAGGAGCTGGCGGCGTCGGCGCGGGTGCCGTGCAGGCAGACCCAGCCTTCCTCGCTGCGCCAGACCGACATGGCCAGCCAGGGCGCATAGGCGGCGGCCACTTCGTCCGCCTGCCGTTCCAGCACGCCCGAGAGGATCAGCCGGCCGCCCGGGCGCACGCGCGCACTGAGCATGGCCGCCATCAGCTTGAGCGGATTGGAGAGGATATTGGCCACCACGAGGTCGTAGGTGGCGTCTGATACGGAATCCGGCAGCGCGAAAGTGGCCGCCACCTGGTTGCGTTCCGCGTTGTAGCGCGACGCCTCCACGGCATTCGGATCGATGTCGATGCCGAGCGTATCGCCCGCACCGAGTTTCTTGGCGACGATGGCCAGGATGCCCGAGCCGCAGCCGTAATCGAGCACGGTCTCGCCGGCCCGCACGTTCTGCTCGAGCCACTGCATGCACAGCCGCGTGGTCGGATGGCTGCCCGTGCCGAAGGCCAGGCCGGGGTCCAGCTCCAGCACCACGGCGTCCGGCTCCGGGGCGTCGTGCCACGACGGCACCACCCAGAGCCGTTCGCCGATGCGGATCGGGGCGAACTGCGACTGGGTCAGGCGCACCCAGTCCTGGTCTTCCACCGCGCGCAACGCGTAGTCCGGCACCGGATCGACATTCAGCGCGTTGGCGGCCGCAGCCACCACGAGCGCCGGGTCGGTCTCGTCGTCGAATAGGGCCACCACGCGCGAGCGGTTCCAGGCCAGCCGCGTCGGCTCGAGCCCGGGCTCGCCGAACAGCGGCTGCTCATCGGGCGTGTCGGCATCGGCGTCTTCCACCGAGACCGACAGCGCGCCGAGGTCGAACAATGCGTCGGACCAGGCCTCGGCCTGCTCCTGCGCAATTTCGATCACACATTCCTGGAAAGCCACGTGATTCCTTGCTGCGACGATGCCGGCCGAGGCGGGGCCTCAGGCCTTCTCGCCCTTGGCCACGGCCTTCTGGGCCAGGCGGTGTTCAAGATAATGGATGCTGGTGCCGCCTTCGACGAAGTTGGCATCGAGCATCAGTTCGCGGTGCAGCGGCACATTGGTCAGGATGCCGTCCACCACCATCTCCGACAGCGCGATGCGCATGCGGGCGATGGCCTGGTCACGCGTGGCGCCGTACGTGATGATCTTGCCGATCATCGAATCGTAGTTAGGCGGCACGAAGTAGCCATCATACGCGTGCGAGTCCACCCGCACGCCGGGGCCGCCCGGCATGTGCCAGGCGGTGATGCGGCCCGGCGACGGCGTGAACTTGAACGGGTCCTCGGCGTTGATCCGGCACTCGAGGGCGTGGCCCTGGATCTGCACGTCCTTCTGGCGGAAGCGCAGCTTCTCGCCGTAGGCGATGCGGATCTGTTCCTGCACGATGTCGATGCCCGTGATCATCTCGGTGACCGGGTGCTCCACCTGCACGCGCGTGTTCATCTCGATGAAGTAGAACTCGTTGTTCTCGTACAGGAACTCGAACGTGCCGGCGCCCCGGTAGCCGATCTTCTTGCAGGCCTCGGCGCAGCGGTCGCCGATGCGCTCGATCAGGCGGCGCGGGATGTGCGGGGCCGGTGCTTCCTCGATCACCTTCTGGTGGCGGCGCTGCATCGAGCAGTCACGCTCGCCCAGCCAGATGGCTTGCCGGTGCTGGTCTGCCAGGATCTGGATTTCCACGTGGCGCGGATTCTCCAGGAACTTCTCCATGTAGACCTCGGGGTTGCCGAAGGCGCGGCCGGCTTCCTCGCGCGTCATGTTGACGGCGTTGATCAACGCGGCCTCGGTGTGCACCACGCGCATGCCACGGCCACCACCGCCGCCAGCGGCCTTGATGATGACCGGATAGCCCACGCGGCGCGCGGTGGCCAGGATTTCCTTGGGGTCGTCGGGCAGGGCGCCTTCGGAGCCCGGCACGCACGGCACGCCGGACTTGATCATGGACTGCTTGGCGGACACCTTGTCGCCCATCAGGCGAATGCTGTCCGAGGTCGGGCCGATGAAGACGAAGCCGGACTTCTCCACGCGCTCGGCGAAGTCGGCGTTCTCCGACAGGAAGCCGTAGCCCGGGTGGATGGCCTGGGCGTCGGTGACCTCGGCGGCCGAGATGATGGCCGGCATGTTCAGGTACGACAGCGGGGACGGCGCCGGGCCGATACAGACGGCCTCGTCGGCCAGCTTGACGTACTTGGCTTCCTTGTCGGCTTCCGAGTACACCACCACGGTCTTGATACCCAGCTCGCGGCAGGCGCGCTGGATGCGAAGGGCGATTTCGCCCCGGTTCGCGATCAGAATTTTTTCAAACATGGTCTCTCTCTGCGAGAACGGGTGCCGGCCCGGCAAGTCGGGCCCCGGCGCGGGGCCGGTGTTGCAAAGCAGGGCGCCACGCGGCGGCCTGAAGCGTGCCAAGCATGGGGGAGCAGGGGCGATGCAGGCCCGCCCCGATCCCCGTGCCGGGGCCGATGGGGCGCGGGCGACGGGGGCGCGGCGGGCAGGCTCGCATCAGCCGATCACGAACAGCGGTTGGCCGTATTCGACGGCCTGGCCGTTCTCGACCAGGATTTCCTTGATCACGCCGGCCTTGTCGCACTCGATTTCGTTGAGCAGCTTCATGGCCTCGATGATGCAGACGGTCTGGCCTTCCTTGACGGTGTCGCCCACGTTCACGAACGGGGCGGCGCCCGGCGACGGTGCGCGGTAGAACGTGCCGACCATCGGCGAGGTGACGACGTGGCCCGACGGAACCTGGGCGGCTTCCGGTGCGGCGGCCGGCGCCATCGGGGCGACGGGGGCAGCGCCCGGCAGGGCCTGCATCTGGGGCATGGCCATCGGGGCGGCGATCACCTGGGGCGGCGCCTTGACGATGCGTACCTTGCCGTCACCTTCGGTGACTTCCAGTTCCGAGATGCCGGATTCGGCCACCAGGTCGATCAGCGTCTTCAGCTTGCGCAGGTCCATCTTCTTATCCTCCAGAATCGGGTTGTCCGGTCTCCTCCCGAGGGAAGGAAACGGCGGCGGTGAGTCATTGATTGGTCTGCCGCGCTGGCCGCGAGGCAGGGTCCGGGCATTCCTGATGCTGTGCCGACGCGCGGGCAGCCTTCAATCGCCCGGGGCCGCGGCCGTCTGCCCCAGCACGTATTCCAGCGCCAGCAGGTAACCCTGCCAGCCCAGGCCGCAGATCACGCCCACGGCCTGATCCGAGAAATACGAGTGATGACGGAACGGTTCGCGGCGATGCACGTTCGACAGATGTATCTCCACGAACGGGATCGCCACGGCGGCCAGGGCATCGCGCAGCGCCACGCTGGTGTGCGTATAGGCTGCCGGGTTGATGAGGATGAAGTCCACCCCCTCGCCGCGTGCTGCCTGGATACGATCCACCAGCGCCCCTTCATGGTTGGACTGGAACGTATCAAGATCCAGGCCAGCCGTGGCGGCGCGTTTTGCCAGCGCATCGTTGATGTCGGCGAGCGTCGTGTGCCCGTACGTCTGCGGTTCGCGCGTGCCCAGCATATTGAGGTTCGGTCCATGCAGGACCAGCACCTTCCGGTAGCGCGCGGCGCCGTTTTCGGCGGGAGTTGAAGACACGGTAGCTCGACCAGATCAACGAAATTGCGCGGAGATTACCGTAGCTTAGAGGGATTTGTCTAGCACGCGATACAAGGCCACGTGGCGTGGCCGGCGCATTTCAGAGTCTTCTCACGGATTTTGGTGTCCGCGCGCTCAGACTGGGGTGGTAGTCACCCCATTGAGCGGAGATCCCGGGCAGTTGGGCCGTGTTTCGGCCCAGAAGCCCGATTTCACGCGCCGGGCAGCACCTTGCGCAGTTCCTCGGCGTGCACGCGGCCCATCTTGCGGTATTTCACCGAGCCGTCGGGGTTGATGACCACGGTATAGGGCAGGCCACCCTGCGCGTTGCCGAAACTGCGCGACAGCTCGGTGCCTGCGAACCCGGCCACGGCCAGTGGATAGGCCACCGGCACCTTCTTGAGGAACTGCTGGATATTGCTGGCCGAATCGATGCCGATGCCGACGAATTCGACGTTGCGCTGGGCATATTCGCCATGCAAGGCCGTCAACTCGGGCATTTCTTCCACGCACGGGCCGCACCAGGGCGCCCAGAAGTTCACCACCAGGGTCTTGCCGCGCAGCTTGGTCAGATCCAGTTCCACCCCGGCGGGGTCCGGCATCTTGGTCTGGAAGAAGGTCTCGACGGCCTGATCGGCCACCGGCTTGGGAGATAACACGAAATGACCGACGATGGCGCCGCCAGCGGCGGCCACGATGGCAACGACGAGCCACAGGCCCAGGCGGGAGCGGCGGATGGGGGTGGAGCCGGGTGCGGAGGCGGTCATCTGGGGGCGCAATCTATATAGAGAGGGTTCGGAGGATCAGGGCGCGGGCGGTTCGGCCGGCTCGGGGGTGCTCAGGGCGCGCACGGCGGCCAGGTCGGCACGCGCGACGCGCCCGCTGGCATCCGCCCGCACGGCGCCGCGTTCATCGATGGCATCGTACAGCGCAATATGAATGCCGACCGGCGCGCCAAGTTCCGCGCGGACCTCGCCGGCCAGCGAGCGGCATTCGCGCGCCGCCGGCCATTGGCCGCGCCACAGGAAGCTCAGCGTCTCCACGTCGCCCCGGCCGGCGAAGTGCCGGCTTTCGCTGGTGTCGAAGTCCACGCCGGCGTTGAGCAGGTGCAGCGCGACGTCCTTGGGACTGTCGCAGAAGCATTGCAGATAGACATCGGAATGCTCGGTGGCCGTGCCGTTGAGCACCGCGCCGACCAGATAAGGCCGGAAACTGACCAGGTCTTCCATCGCCAGCACGGCCAGCCGGCGCAGCAGCGCAAGGATGCGCGGCTGGCTCTCGGCATGGAATAGCGCCTGGTACGCGCGGACTTCTTCCTCGATCATGTCGTTATCAGGCAGCCATTCGCCGGCAACGCGCATGTCGCCGAGCAGCTGCTTGGCAGCCTTGCGCTTGGCGGTGGCGTAGTCGGCGCCGTCCTCGGCGATCATGCGGGCCGCGGCCTGGGCGATTTCCTCGCGTACGCGGGTCGGGTCGGGGATGTTGCGTCTGGACATGCCGCGATGATACGCCGCTTGTCTGGTCGTGGTGCCGGGCTTGGTGCCGCGGCCGGGTGTCGCAGTCCGGGCGGAGGGCTCGGGTACAATCGACCGCTATCCCGCCCGGCGCCCCGGGCGCACGCCATTTCCCCCGACGCATCCCATGCATATTCACATCCTCGGCATCTGCGGTACTTTCATGGGCGGCCTTGCGGTCCTCGCCCGGCAGGCGGGTCACCGCGTGACCGGCTGCGACGCCAACGTCTACCCGCCCATGAGCACCCAGCTGGAAGCCCAGGGCATCGACCTGATCGAAGGCTTCGACCCGTCCCAGCTCTCGCTGGAGCCGGACCTGTTCGTGATCGGCAACGTGGTGTCGCGTGGCAATCCGCTGATGGAAGCCATCCTCGATCGCAATCTGCCGTACGTCTCCGGCCCGCAATGGCTGGGCGAGCACGTGCTCAACGGCAAATGGGTGCTGGCGGTGGCCGGTACGCATGGCAAGACGACCACCACGTCGATGCTGTCCTGGATCCTTGAGGACGCCGGCTACAACCCGGGCTTCCTGGTCGGCGGCGTGCCACAAAACTTCGGTATCTCCGCGCGACTGACACCATCGGACTTCTTCGTCATCGAAGCCGACGAATACGACACAGCCTTCTTCGACAAGCGCAGCAAGTTCGTCCACTACCGCCCGCGCACGGCCATCCTGAACAACCTCGAGTTCGATCACGCCGACATCTTCCCGGATCTTGCCGCCATCGAGACGCAATTCCATCACTTGGTGCGCACCGTGCCGGGTCAGGGCCGCATCCTCGTGAACGGCGTGGAGCCGGCGCTGGCGCGCGTGCTGGAGCGCGGCTGCTGGAGCGAGGTCGAGCAGTTCGGCGTGGGCGACTGGAAAGAGAGCGATGCGCAGGCGCCGGCCCCGGCGGGCAAGGATGCCTTCGATGTCTGGTTCGGCGATGCGGTGCAGGGCACGGTCGTCTGGGACCTGCAAGGCACCCACAACCGCATGAACGCGATTGCTGCCATCGCCGCCGCCCGCCATGTGGGCGTGACGCCGGCGCAGGCCATCGAGTCGCTGGGTCGCTTCGCCAACGTCAAGCGCCGCATGGAAGTGCGCGGCGTGGCCAACGGCATCACGGTCTATGACGACTTCGCGCACCATCCCACGGCCATCCAGACCACGCTCGACGGCCTGCGCCGCCGGGTGGGCAACGCCCGCATCCTGGCTGTGCTGGAGCCGCGCTCCAATACGATGAAGCTCGGCGTCATGGCCGCGCAACTGCCGGCCAGCCTGGAAGGCGCCGATCGGGTGTTCGGCTACGGTGCGCCGGCGGGCAAGGACGCGCTGGGCTGGAACCTCGGTGAGGCGCTGGCACCACTTGGCGACAAGGCCGCCGCCTATCAGGACCTCGGCGAGCTGGTCGCGGCCGTCACGGCAGCCGCCCGCCCCGGCGACCATGTGCTCGTGATGAGCAATGGCGGCTTCGGCGGCGTGCATCAGAAGCTGCTCGACGCGCTCGCCGCCTGATCAAGAATCGACAAGGGTCCGACGATGCTGCTGTATCTGCACGGCTTCCGCTCCTCGCCGCAATCGTTCAAGGCGCGGCTTGTGCAAGAGCGGATGCGCGCCTGGGGCGTGGAGAAATATTTCGCCTGCCCCACGCTCAATGTCTCGCCGGCCCAGGCCATCGCCCAGGCCGAGGCCGCCATCCGGGGCGCCCGCGCCGGGGGCGAGACGGACATCGCCATCATCGGTTCGTCGCTGGGCGGCTTCTACGCGCGCTGGCTGGCCGAGCGCCATGGCTGCCGTGCGGTGCTGCTCAATCCGGCGATCCATCCGTGGACCGACCTGGAGAAGTATCTGGGCGAGCAGCCGCTGTATCACGGCGGCGGATCGGTCGTGGTGGAGCGTAGCCACCTTCAGGAATTGCTCGATCTGCGTGTCGAAAAGATCACAAAACCAGCGCGCTATTACGTGCTGGCGGCGACTGGCGACGAGGTGCTCGACTACCGCGAGATGGTCGAAGCCTGCCCGGGTGCCCACATCCGCATCATCGAAGGCAGCGACCACGGCATCAGCGAGTTCGAAGACTACGTGGACGACGTGCTCGCTTTCTGCGGCTACGGCCCCGGCGGCAAGCTGCCCGCCTCCCGCCCGGACCCGGCATGAGCGATCCGCTGTACCGGACGCCGCGCACCGGCGCGTGGCGGGCGCATTTGCCGTTCGATGCCGACATCCCCTTCAACCTGCGCCGCTGGGTGATCGGCGAGGGCTCGCTGACCGCCCGGCTGATGGCCGCCTCCGCGCAGTTCCGCGTCAAGCGGCTCGCCCAGTCGCTCCAACGGCCGTTTGCCGATGAATGGCGGACCATCGGCCTGATCCGGCCCGTGCCGGCCATCACGCGCGAAGTGCTGCTTATCTGCGACGATGTGCCGGCCATCTTCGCCCATACCATCGTCGATCCGCACCACGCGCCGCGCGACTGGCCGTTCCTGCGCGGCTTAGGTGAGCGCCCGCTCGGTGGGGCGCTGTTTATCGATCCGCGCGTGCGGCGCGAGCCGTTCCAGTTTGCGCGGCTGCGTCCGGAGCATCCGCTGCGGCAGGCCCTGGCCCGCGTGGTGCCGGCCATGCAGGATGTGCCGATGCTGCCCGCGCGGCGCTCGGTGTTCCGGCGCGGCGGCGGCACCATGCTGGTGACCGAGGTCTTCCTGCCAGACCTGCTGCGCCGGCCTGCGCCGGCGGCGGTGCGGTATCATCCGGAGTCCGACCGGCCACATCTGCCGGACCCATTGCCATATGGCGGCCCACGGCGCCCATCCATCACGGGCGGTCCGTCGACTCTGCCCGGGAACCCGCTCCCACGCTCACGCGGTGACGGCGCCCGGCATTTCTGAAAGTACCGATCCATGCAGTTGCTGTTTGAAGAAGGCGGCGAAATTCGCGCCGGCACCGTGCTCGCCCAGCAGGGCGAGGCCTACCAGGTAGAATTGCCAGCAGGCAAACGCACCAAGGTGAAGGCGCGCGACGTGCTGCTGCAGTTTGCCCAGCCGTCGGCAATCGAAATGGTGCGGCAGACAGGCGACCTGACCGCCGACATCGACCTCGACTTCCTCTGGGAATGCGCGCCGGCCGAGGAATTCGGCTTTGCCGAGCTGGCCGCCGAATACTACGGCGCCGATGCCGGCCCGGTGCAGCAGGCCGCGCTGGCCATGGCGCTGCATGGCAACCCGGTCTATTTCCGCCGCAAGGGCCGTGGCCGCTACCTGCGCGCCCCGGAAGACCAGCTGCAGGCCGCGCTGGCCGCAGTCGAACGCAAGAAGCAGCAGGCGCTGGTGCAGGCCGGCTATGAAGACCAGCTCAAGGCGCGGACGCTGCCGGACGCGTTCCGGGGCAAGGTGCTGCAACTGCTGTTCAAGCCGGACAAGAACAGCCTCGAATTCAAGGCGATGGACGCCGCCTGCACGGCGCTCGGCATGACGCCGATGCGGTTGATGGTGGCCGTGGGCGGCGTGTCCAGCCCGCGCGCGCTGCACGAGGCCAAGTTCCTCTCCGAATGCTTCCCGAAGGGCACCGGCTTCCCGGACGTGGACGTGCCGGAGCCGGGCGGCGACCTGCCGCTGGCCGACGTGCAGGCGTTCTCGATCGACGATGTGACGACGACCGAGATCGACGACGCGCTGTCCGTCACCGAACTCGACGGCGGCAAGCTGCGCGTGGGTATCCACATTGCTGCGCCGGCGCTGGGCATCAAGCGTGGCGATGCGCTCGACGCCATCGCGCGGCATCGTCTGTCCACGGTGTACTTCCCGGGCGACAAGATCACCATGCTGCCGGACCCCATCGTGGAGCGCTACACGCTCCAGGAAGGGCGCACCTGCCCGGCGCTGTCGCTCTATGTGACGGTGGACCCGAACACACCGGACGGCATCGCCATCACCGCCAGCGAAACCCGCGCCGAGCGGGTGCCGATTGCCGCCAACCTGCGCCACAACCTGCTCGAGGACGTGGTGACCGAGGCCGCGCTGGCCAACGGCACCGGCGACTACCCGTTCCGCTCCGCGCTGACGCACCTGTTCCACCTGGCCAACCACCTGCATGACGAGCGCCAGCGCGCGCGCCTCGCCAGCGGGCTGCGGCCGGAGTCGCACAACCGGGCTGACTACAACTTCTATATCGATCAACTCGAAGGCGGCGCCGAGCGCGTGCGCATCGAGCAGCGCCGCCGGGGCTCCCCGCTGGACAAGATCGTGGCCGAGCTGATGATCCTGGCCAACAGCACGTGGGGCAAGCTGCTGGCCGACCACGGCGTGCCGGGCATCTATCGCACCCAGAAGGCGTGGGGCATGCACCGTACGCGGATGCAGACCTACCCGGCGCCGCATGAGGGGTTGGGCGTGGCGCAGTACGCGTGGAGCACCTCGCCGCTGCGCCGTTACGTCGATCTGGTGAACCAGTGGCAGATCCTGGCGGTGGCGCAGCATGGCGTCACGGCCAAGCTGGTGGCGCCGTTCAAGCCCAAGGATGCCGACCTGCTGGCCGCTGTGGCGGACTTCGAAGGCACCTATGCGGCCTATGCCGAGCACCAGTCGACGATGGAACGCTACTGGTGCCTGCGCTGGCTGGCCCAGGAAGGCCGCGAGAAGCTGATGGCGACCGTGCTCAAGGAAGGCGCGGTGCGCTTTACCGAGATTCCGCTGGTCACGCGCGTGGCGGAACTGGCGCAGGCGGCCCGGGGCACCCAGGTGCTGCTCGAGATTGCCTCGACGGACGAGATTTCGCTGGAAGTGTCGTGCCGCGTGCTTGAGGTCTTCGCCGGGGAAGGCGAAGTCCCCGAGGAAGAGCTGGAGAGCGACGAGGAGGCGGCGGAGGTGTCGGCCGAGGCCGCTGCCGAGGCGGCGGCCGAAGATGCGGCGGAAGCGGCTGCCGAGGGTGGCTCGGAAGGGGCGCCGGAAGGCCAGGAAACCCCGGCCGGGGAGGGCGCCGAGCCCGCTTCGGACGACGAGGCGTCGGCGCCACGCGACACCGGGGCCGGCCCGACGGCCTGACCCCTTCGGAAAAGCAATCCGCTCCCTTACAATCGAAGTCTGATCCGGCCAACCCCGCCTGCGGTGGGGTGGCCGCCCTTCGTATTCACTGTCTGCATTTTCCGGACGCTCCCGCCCACCGCCATCGTGAACGCCGTTCTTGTTGCTCCCCGCCATCCCCTGCAGTGGTGGCATTCCAGCGGCACGCTGGCCAAGGCGCTGGCCGTGTCGGTGGCCATTCACGCGCTGATCCTGATGGTGCGGATTGCCGCGCCCGAAGTCTTCGAGATCAAGCGGTCCGATCCGCAGCTCGACGTGGTGCTGGTCAACTCCAAGTCCGCCGAACGCCCCCGCAACCCGACCGTGCTGGCCCAGGCCAACCTGGACGGCGGCGGCGACCACGACGCCCAGCGTGCCACCACGCCGCTGCCGGCGCAGACCGAGTCCAAGGATGGCGACCTGATGCGGCTGACGCAGCGCCGCATCGAGCAACTGGAAGAAGACCAGCGCCGGCTGATGACGCAATCGCGCGAAGCCGCGCCGAGCGTGCGCAGCCAGCCCGTGAAGCCGGGCGAACAGCAGCAGCCGGCCCCCACGCGTGGCCAGGACGACCGCACCGCCGTGACCGAGATGGCACGGCTGGAGGCCGAGATCGGCCGGAACCTGGAGCAGTACGCCAAGCGGCCCAAGCGCATGCAGCTGACCGCGACCAGCGCGCAGGGCGTGGACTACGCCCAGTATTACGACCGCCTGCGCCGCAAGATCGAGACGCGCGGCACGAGCGACTTCCCCCAGCGCAATGGCAAGCCGCTGTACGGCCAGCTGATCCTGGTGATCAACGTCAACCGGCTCGGCAAGCTCGGCTATAACCGCGACGGCTACAACGTCGAGTCCATCGACGTGGCCAAGAGTTCGGGCGACCCCGCGCTGGACCGCCAGGCCGTGGCCATCGTGCGCGCCGCCGCGCCGTTCGGCGCCTTTACCCCGGAAATGCAACAGCGCCAGGACATCCTGGAAGTCATTTCCACGTTCAAGTTCACGCGGAGCGGGCTCGACGTCCGCCTGCAACCCCGTTGATGACCACAGACCTGACTTCCCAGCCGAACCCGCCCGTGCAGCAAGACCGCTACGTGGTGGTGGGCAACCCCGTTTCGCACAGCCGCTCGCCGGCCATCCACGCCGCCTTCGCGCGCCAGACCGGCGAAGCCGTGCAGTACGACCGCCTCGAAGCACCGCTCGGCGCCTTTGCCGACACGGTGCGCCGCTTCCTGGCCGAAGGTGGCCACGGCTTCAACGTGACCACCCCGTTCAAGCTGGAAGCGTACGACCTGGCCGACCGCCTGACCCCGCGCGCCGAAGCCGCGGGCGCGGTCAATACGATGTGGATCGAGGACGGCTTGATCCATGGCGATAACACCGACGGCGTGGGCCTGGTCCGCGACATCCAGGACAACCTGGATGTGCTGCTGGAAGACAAGCGCATCCTGCTGCTCGGCGCCGGTGGCGCGGCCATGGGAGCGATGCTGCCGCTGATCGAGTGCCGTCCGGCGCGGATCGTGGTGGCCAATCGCACCGCTTCCAAGGCGAGCGATATGCTCGAGGAATTCGTCGAAGCGGCCGACCAGTACAACGTGGAACTGTGGGGCGGTGGGCTGGACGCGCTGTCCGCCCTGAGCGAGGAAGAGCGCTGCGACGTGGTGATCAACGCCTCGTCGAGCAGCCTCCAGGGCGAAGTGCCGCCCGTGCCTGACTACCTGCTGGGCGAGGGCGTGCTGGCCTACGACATGATGTACGGCGCCCGTCCGACCGTGTTCCTGGCCTACGCCGCCCAATGGGGCGCGCGCACCAGCGACGGCCTGGGCATGCTCGTGGAGCAGGCCGCCGAGGCGTTCTACAACTGGCGCGGCGTGCGGCCCAACACTGTCCCCGTTCTCGCGGAATTGCGAGCCGGGCTCCAGGCCGAAGCCGCCCGCTGAGGCCACCCGGCTTGGCGCGCCAGCGGACTTCCTCCCGATCGCCGGCGCGTGCCGGCAGCGCGGCCAATCCGCTGCGCTGGCTCGGCTATCTCGCCGGCTGCCTGGTGGCGGGCGTGCTGGCGATGCAGCTCTACTTCTTCCTCCAGATTGCCGCGTGGCAGGTCGTGAACCCATCGTCCACGACCTTCATGCGCGCCGAGCGCTGGCGGCTCTGCGGCGCCAATGTCTGGAGTTGCGGGGTCGAGCGCGAGTGGGTGCGCTACGACGACATCTCGCGGCACCTGAAGCGCGCGGTCATCGCCAGCGAGGACGCGGATTTCGTCAATCATCCCGGCTACGACCTCGACGCGATGCTGACCGCCTGGGAGCGCAACAAGCAGCGCGGGCGCATCGTGCGCGGCGGGTCGACCATCACGCAGCAGCTCGCCAAGAACCTGTTCCTGGCGCCCGAGCAGCACTACCTGCGCAAGGGCCAGGAGCTGGCCATCACGTGGATGCTCGAGTTCTGGCTCGACAAGCAGCGGATCTTTGAGATTTACCTGAATTCGGTGGAGTGGGGCGAGGGCGTCTTCGGTGCCGAGGCCGCCGCCCAGCACTACTTCCATACGTCGGCCGCCAAGCTAGGCGTGGGGCAGGCCGCGCGCCTCGCGGCGGCGCTGCCGGCGCCGAAATGCTTCGACAAGAAGACATATTGCGCCAACGTGCACGTCAACTTCCGCGTCAAGGCGTCGATCATCGCGCGCCGCATGGGCGCGGCCACGCTGCCGGACTAGCGCTTCCGGCAACGGGCGCTGGCGCTGGCACTGACTTCAGCTCAGCCAGCCCTTGCGGCGGAAGTAGATCAGCGGAATCGCCGCCGACACGGCCATCAGCGCGATGGCCCACGGGTAGCCCGCGGCCCAGTCCAGTTCCGGCATCAGCTTGAAGTTCATCCCGTAGATGCTCGCGATCAACGTCGGCGGCATCAGCGCTACCGACACCACCGAGAACAGCTTGATGATCTTGTTCTGGTTGATGTTGATGAAACCGACCGTCGCATCCATCAGGAAGTTGATCTTGTCGAACAGGAACGCGGTGTGGTTTTCGATGGAGTCGATGTCGCGCAGGATCTGGCGGGCCTCGTCCTGCTGCTCGGCGGACAGCAGCTGGCTGCGCATCAGGAACGACACCGCGCGGCGCGTATCCATGACGTTGCGGCGAATGCGGCCGTTCAAGTCTTCCTCGCGGGCGATGGTTTCCAGCACGTCGGCGGCGGCGGCATCGGTCACGTTCTCGGCCAGCACCCGGCGGCTGGCTTCCTCCAGCCGCTCGTAGATCTCCTCGATGGAGTCGGCGGAGTACTCGGCGTCGGTGGCGTACAGGTCCATCAGCACGTCCTTGGCATTGCGCACCGAACCCGGCCGCATGCGCGCGCGCAGGCGCACCAGCCGGAACACCGGCAGATCCTCGTCGTGGATGGAGAACAGCACGTCGCGCGTGAGCACGAAGGCCACGCGCACGTTGCGCGACGCCTCGTCCTCGGCCAGCAGGAAATCGGTGCGGATGTGGATGTTCTCGTCCTCGCCCTCGAAATACCGGGCGGACGCTTCCAGGTCACCGAGGTCCTCGAGTTCCGGCAGGACGACGTTATAGGCTTCCTTGATCCATGCCAGCTCCTCGTCGTCGGGGCTGACGACGTCGATCCAGATGGGCTTGTGCTGCAGCAGCTCATTGCGCTCGTCGACCTGCTCCTGGGCAAGCCGGCCTTTCTGCAGGACGAACAGGTTGATCATCCCTGGGTTCCTTGTTACTGATGGCGCGGTTGTCGATGCATCGAAGACAGGCGCAGGCAAGGCAAGCCAGCCGGGTGACCATGGCGCGGCCACGGGCAAGCGTGATCGCGCTGCGGACGGCCGCAACAAAGCGGCGCGCGGGCAAGGCGATGGCGTTTGCCTGGGTTTGGCTGGCTGGCCGGGAGAGGGAAGATCCGAAGCGCGACACGGCAGTCAGGGCGACGGCCGCAGGGGGAAACGGAAAGACACTCACCCGCAGGTGTCTGCGGGCAAGGACGGCGATAAGCAAGGGCAGGGCCCCGCGGATCGTCGTTACGCAGCCCGCAGTGACATGGCATCCGACGATGTCGCGGTACGACCGCGGCAACTCGAACACCCGATGCTACTGCCCACGTACTTTCTCCGGGATTCTGATGGCCGCGAGTGTAATCCAACGCAGGGGGGCTTGTTAAGCGAAATCTCATCCCGCGCGCCACCCGTTGCGCGCCGCGAACGCCGCCCTACGTTTGGCTTACAGGCGGCGGCGCAGCAGCGGGGCCAGCATCACCGAAGACAGCGCCGCGAACATCAGCACGATGGCCGCGTAGTCCTGCCAGTGCGGCGTCTCGCCGAGCAGCCACATGCCCGAGAAGACCCCCACCACGGGGATGAACATGATCGACAGGCTGGACACCACCGGCGGCAGGCTTCGCGCCAGCGCGAACCAGACCAGGTGGCAGTAGGCGAAGACCACCACGGCGTTGTAGGCGATGGCGCCCCATTCCACGGCCGTGGGCATGCGCCAGCCCGACTCCAGCAGCAGCGTGCCGAGGCCCAGGAAGGGCAGGGTGATGGCCAGCATCCAGAACGTGAGCGCGCCGATGGGAATATCCACCTGGGTCCGCTTCATCAACTGGGTGCCGAGGCCCCAGCCGGCCGCCGCCACCAGCATCAGCAAGGTGCCGGCCGGGCTGCCGGTGAGCGCGGCGATCTCGCCCGAGAGCAGCAGCACCGTGCCGGCCAGCGCGCAGGCGATGCCGATCCAGGCGGACAGGGCGATGCGGTCCCGGAACAGCACCAGCCCCCAGACCACGGCCCAGATCGGCATGGTGTAGCCGAGGATGGCCGCGCGGCCCGAGGACAGCATCTTGACCGCGCAGATCGCGAACAGGTGCCAGATCACCATGTTCGGGATGGCCAGCTTGATCACCATCGGCCAGCTGGCGCGCGGTACGTGGAGGGATTCCCCGCGCAGCTTCAGCGCCAGCCCCAGCGCCGCCAGCCCGCCGGCCATGCAGAGCAGCCGGAAGCCCATGGCCGGGAAATGGGCGACGCCCACCTTCATGATGGGCCAGTTGATGCCCCAGGCGAGCGTGAGGATGACGAGCAGGACGATGCCGCGGCGATCGAGGGTCATGGGAGGCGAGACGGGATTTGGCGACGTAGCGAGGTCGCTCTTATTAAGCGGGAGCGCAAAACCCGAAAACGATAGCACGCAACGGGTAAAATTGCGCCAACGCCATATATCGTGCGCCGGACCGCGCTGCCGGCGCCCCGCGACAACCGGCCGGCGCGCCGCCGCGTTATCCTTGGATAACGTCCGGCCCCCGGGCCTTACCCAACATCGAGCATCCCATGACTTTCACCGAGCAGCTGTCCGCCGCATGGCAGCGTAACGATTCCCTGCTGTGCGTCGGCCTCGATCCGGACCCGGCCAAGCTGCCGCTGTCCCTGACCAGCGCGGGCGGCGCGATTTTCTCGTTTTGCCGGGAGATCGTCGACGCCACGGCCGACCTGGTCTGCGCCTTCAAGCCGCAGATCGCCTATTTCCATTCGCAGCGCGCCGAGGACCAACTCGAGCAACTGATCGAGTACATCCACGATGCCCACCCGGGGATTCCGGTGATCCTGGATGCCAAGCGCGGTGACATCGGCTCCACGGCCGAGCACTACGCCGTGGAGGCGTTCGAGCGCTACCGCGCCGATGCGGTCACGGTCAGCCCGTACATGGGGTTCGATTCGATGTCGCCGTACCTGGCGCATCCGGGGCGGGGGGTGATCGTGCTGTGCCGGACCTCCAACCCGGGCGGCTCGGACGTGCAGTTCCTGCAGGTCGACGGCAAGCCGCTCTACCAGGTGGTGGCCGAGGCCGCGCGCGAGCGCTGGAATACTAACGGGCAGATGGGGCTGGTGGTCGGCGCCACGTTCCCGAATGAAATCGCCAAGGTGCGCCAGATCGTGGGTGACATGCCGCTGCTGATTCCGGGCATCGGCGCGCAGGGCGGGGACATCGAGGCCACGGTGAAGGCCGGCCGCACTGCCGACGGCACCGGCATGATGATCAATTCCTCGCGCGCCATCCTGTACGCGAGCCGTGACAAGGATTTCGCCAAGGCTGCCCGGAATGTGGCGTTGCAGACGCGCGAGACCATCAACCGCTATCGTCACGGTTAAACGACGATCAGCGGGATAGCCGCCGAAGCGGGCAGCTTACTGCTCGTTTCGGATCAGTTCGAGCAGGCCGCGCATGGCGTGCTCGGCGGCCTGGCGGCGGATCTGGGCGCGATCACCCTTGAACCGCTGCGTCTGCGTCAGCGTGGTGACGCGGTTGCTCCAGCCGAAACAGACCATGCCGACGGGCTTTTCCGGCGTGCCGCCGCCCGGGCCGGCCACGCCGGTAATCGCCAGCGACACCTGCGCGCGGCTGTTCAGCAGCGCGCCCTCGGCCATGGCATGGGCCACTTCCTCGCTGACCGCGCCATGATCGCGGATCAGCTTCGCCGGCACCCCCAGCATCGTGGACTTGGCTTCGTTCGAATACGTGACGAAGCCGCGCTCGAACCAGCCCGACGACCCGGCCACATCGGTGATCGCGGCGGCGACGAGGCCGCCGGTGCACGATTCCGCCGTGGCAAGCATCAGCGAATGTTCCGCAAGGACGGATCCGGCCTGGATGGCAAGCTGGTCAAGCAGGCGACTGACGGACATATCGACGAATCCTTATTTGACGATGCGATGCCCGCTCAGAACGAGCGCCAGAGCGCGAACACGAGCAGGGTGTAGAAGGCCGCGAAGATGTCGTCGAACATCACGCCAAACGCGCCGAGCAGGCCGGGGCCCTTGAGCGTGCGGTCGTAGTAGGCGATGGGTGCGGGCTTGGCGATGTCGAACAGGCGGAACCACAGGAACGCCGCGAACTGGCCCCAGAAGCCGGTGGGGGTGACGAACAGCAGCACCAGCCAGAACGCCACGATCTCGTCCCAGACCATGCTGCCATGGTCATACACGCCCATATCGCGCGCGGTACGCCGGCACGCCCAGATGCCGACGAGGAAACCGCCGGCGATGATCCAGAGCCACGTGGACGGCTCGATCCACATCGAGATCACAACGAACGACAGCCAGCCGTACAGCGTGCCGACCGTGCCCGGGCTGACCGGCGACAGCCCCGAGCCAAAGCCGAGTGCGATGGCGCGTGCGGGATGGCCGAGCATGAAGCGCGCGGTGGGGCGCGTGACGCGCGCGGTTTGTCCCGCTTCCAGCGTGACGGGGGGAACAGGGTCGCGCGGCGCGGCCCCGGGAGGATAGGCGGACATCAGGAGTTGGCTCGTCTGTCTTGCTTTTGTCATATGGCGCGCGGCGGTGGCTCCCGCCGAGCGCATGGCGGCATCATGACATGGCTCGTGCGCGAAGTGTCAGGAAGCGAAGTGGTCGAACGCGGTGCCGCTGAAGGCGTAGGGATTGCCGTCACCATCCACCAGGCGCAGGCCCGGCTCCGGTGTGATGCTGCCGGCACGCGTCAGCGGCAGGCCGAGTTGCCGGGAGATGCCGGCGATGGCTTCGCGCGCGCCGACGGGCGCCGTGAAGCACAGTTCGTAGTCATCGCCGCCGGCCAGTACGCATTCGCGCTGGCGCGCCAGCGGCTGGGCGCCGAGCACTTCGGAGCGAGGCAGCGCATCCACGTCGATGATCGCGCCCAGCGCCGACCGGGTGAGGATATGGCCGAGGTCGCCGATCAGCCCGTCCGAGATATCGAGCGCGGCATGGGCGATGCCACGCAGCGCCATGCCCAGCGCCACGCGCGGGGTGGGGGTGTCCATGCGCGGCCGGATGATCGTGAAATCCGGCTCGGGCAGCAGCCATTCGCCCCGGCAGTCGCCCAGCGCCAGGCGGGCGTCGCCGAGGGTGCCGGAGATCCAGATATCGTCGCCGGGCCGCGCGGCATCGCGGCGCAGCGCCTGACGGCCGGGCACATCGCCGAACACGGTGATGCACAGCGTGAGCGGTCCCTTGGTCGTATCGCCGCCGATCAGCTCGCAGCCGTGGGCATCGGCCAGCGCCAGCATGCCGGCGGCCAGTTCGGCCAGCCAGGCGGGGTCCGCCTCGGGCAAGGCCAGCGCGAGCGTGAAGGCGCGAGGTTCGGCGCCCATCGCGGCAAGATCGGAGAGGTTGACCGCCAATGCCTTGTGGCCGAGCGCACGCGGGGGCACATCGGGGAAGAAATGGCGGCCGCTGACCAGCATGTCGGTGCTAATGGCCAGTTGATGGCCCGGACGGCCCTTGATCAGCGCGCAATCGTCGCCCACGCCCAACGCGGCCTTGTGGACTGGCCGGGTGAAGAACTGGCGGATCAGGTCGAATTCGGAAAGCGGGGCGCTGGCGGGGTCCGGCATGGGGGATGGGCGTCTGGCGAAAAAAGCCGTGGGAGATTACCGGTGGTCAAGCCCTTCGGCATGCGGCATATTGTACCGAAACGCAAAGCTGCCCCGCGCAAAACGCTTATTGTGAAATAATATTTCACAATATAAAATGCGCAGTTCAAAAAGCAGAGACAGCGGGTACGTGGAGCCGGCCCGCTCGGTTTTCCGCGAATTTCAGTGCGGCTCCACCGATCGGAAGATGCGCAGATGACCAGTCCTCAGCAGTCCCCGTCCCAAGACGATCTGAAACAACAGCAGCGTGAGGCGCTGCGCAAGGCCGCGCTCGAATATCACGAGTTTCCGACCCCGGGCAAGATCTCCGTCACCCCGACCAAGCCGCTCTCGAACCAGCGCGACCTGGCCCTGGCTTATTCGCCAGGCGTTGCCGCCGCTTGCGAGGAGATCGTTGCCGATCCGGCCAATTCCTTCCGCTACACCGCGCGTGGCAACCTCGTTGCCGTGATCACCAACGGCACGGCCGTGCTGGGCCTGGGCGACATCGGCGCTGCAGCCTCGAAGCCGGTCATGGAAGGCAAGGCCGGCCTGTTCAAGAAATTCGCCGGTATCGATGTGTTTGACATCGAGATCGACGAAAAAGACCCGCAGAAGCTGGTCGATATCATTGCCTCGCTCGAGCCGACCTTCGGCGGCATCAACCTTGAGGACATCAAGGCGCCGGAATGCTTCTACGTGGAGCGCACGCTGCGTGAGCGGATGAAGATTCCCGTCTTCCACGACGACCAGCACGGCACCGCCATCGTGGTGGGCGCGGCGGTCATCAATGGCCTGAAGGTGGTGGGCAAGGACATCTCCGAGGTCAAGCTGGTCGCCTCGGGCGCCGGCGCGGCCGCGCTGGCCTGCCTGGACCTGCTGGTGGACCTGGGCCTGCCCATCGAAAACATCTGGGTGACCGATCTGGTCGGCGTGGTCTACGAAGGCCGTACCGAGCTGATGGACCCGGAAAAGGCGCGTTTCTCGCAGAAGACCGACAAGCGCAAGCTGGCCGAAGTCATCGATGGCGCCGACATCTTCCTGGGCCTGTCCGCAGCCGGCGTGCTGAAGCAGGACATGGTCCAGCGCATGGCCGACAAGCCGCTGGTGCTGGCACTCGCCAATCCGAATCCGGAAATCATGCCGGAACTGGTCAAGGAAGTGCGTCCGGACGCCGTGATCGCCACGGGCCGTACCGACTACCCGAACCAGGTCAACAACGTCCTCTGCTTCCCGTTCATCTTCCGCGGCGCGCTCGATTGCGGCGCCACGACGATCACGCGTGAAATGGAAGTGGCCGCCGCGCACGCCGTGGCCGAACTGGCGCGCCAGGAACAGAGCGACATCGTGGCGACGGCCTACGGCATCCAGGACCTGTCCTTCGGTCCGGAATACCTGATCCCGAAGCCGTTCGATCCGCGCCTGATCGTCAAGATCGCCCCGGCCGTGGCCGAGGCCGCCGCCAAGTCCGGCGTGGCCGCGCGTCCGATCGAGGACATGGACGCCTACCGCCTTCAGCTCCAGCAGTTCGTGTACCACTCGGGCACGCTGATGAAGCCGATCTACGCGGCAGCGCGCAAGGTCGAGATGGAGAAGAAGCGCATCGTCTTCGCCGAGGGCGAGGAAGAGCGCGTGCTGCGCGCAGTGCAGGTCATCGTCGACGAAAAGCTGGCCAACCCGATCCTGATCGGTCGTCCGGCCGTGCTGACGCACCGCATCGAGCGCTTCGGCCTGCGCCTGCGCATGGGCGTGGACTTCACCGTGGTCAACCCCGAGCACGACGAGCGTTTCCGGGATTATTCGGAAAGCTACTACAAGATGATGGCGCGCGAGGGCATCACCCAGCAGTACGCCAAGCTGGAGATGCGCCGCCGTACGACGCTGATCGGCGCCATGCTGGTCAAGAAGGGCGAGGCCGATGGCATGATCTGCGGCACGGTCAGCACCACGGCCGCGCACCTGCGCTACATCGACCAGGTGCTGGGCGGCACGAACAAGGTCTACGCGGCCATGAACGGGCTGGTCCTGCCGGGCCGCCAGATCTTCCTGGTGGACACCCACGTCAACATCGACCCGACCGCCGAGGAACTGGCCGAGATCACGATGATGGCGGCGGAAGAACTCAAGCGCTTCGGTATCGAGCCGAAGGTGGGCCTGCTGTCGCATTCGAACTTCGGTACATCCGAGGCGCCTTCGGCACGCAAGATGCGCGATACCCTCGCCATCCTGCGCGAACGCGCGCCGGAACTCGAGGTGGATGGCGAGATGCACGGCGACAGCGCGCTCGACCAGAAGCTGCGTGATTCGCTGGTGCCGGACGGCGCGCTGGTGGGCGAGGCCAACCTGCTGGTGTGCCCGAACATCGACGCAGCCAACATCTCGTACAACCTGCTCAAGGTGGCGGCGGGCAATAACGTGGCCATCGGCCCGATCCTGCTCGGCGTGAAGGAGCCGGTGCACATCCTGACGCCGTCGGCAACGGTGCGGCGTATCGTCAACATGACCTCGCTGGTCGTGGTGGATGCGGCGGCCAAGCGCTGAAGTCGGGTATTTGCCACGTGGTATCAGGAAAGCCGGGTTCGCCCGGCTTTTTTCATGCAGCCGTTCGGGGTATCGTATGCAAGGTTAGTATGCGCCCACATCCAAATAACATATTGAAACAATTGAAGATTTCCGGCGCGGCGGCGCGCAGGGATTGATTATTGGTGGACATGCGCGTAACCTTACGGCTTTGAATGCAGGCGCTCGTCCCGGGCGCGCCGGTGCCCGCGAGCAGGTTTCGCGCGCCGGAATGACCGTCCAACCAATATTTCGATAACGTGGGATCCAGGATTTCCCCGAACCAGACGCAGCGGCAGTCACTTTGGCAGTCCCTGAGCCTGGCACGACGCCTGGGCCATGTGTTGGCGGGCGCGGCGCTGTCGGTGGCCATCGCCACCGGTGCGCAGGTTGCGGTGGCACGGCAGGCGACGCAGGATCTGGGCGCCAGCATCGACGGCATGGCGGGAACCATCGCCACGCAGCAGTTGCCCAACGATGCGCGCCAGACACTGGAGCGCATCGAGTCCGGCGGGCCGTTTCCGTTCGACAAGGATGGTTCGCGGTTCGGTAATTACGAACGCATCCTGCCGCAGCAGCCGCGCGGGTATTACCGCGAATACACCGTCAAGAACAGCAACACCAAAAGCCGGAATCGGGGAGCCAGGCGGATCGTTTGTGGTGGGGATCAGCGCGCCGCCAACGACTGCTATTACACGGAAGACCACTACAACAGTTTCAAACGGATAACCAAATGATGACTGACATTTTCGGATTGGGCGACGCCCTTGCCGCCCGCGAGGAGCGCGGCGCCGGAGATGGCTGGCAACGGGCCCACCATCAGGCCCAGAACCTTTATGACAACGTGCTCATGATGCCCCGACAGGAGCTCACGCACAGACTTCCGCCCGCATGCGCGCCCGCCATGGTGACCTGGGCCGACGACGGCACCAGCGAGGGAGCCATGAACCTGTTCAAGACGGTGCGTCCGAACATCGTCCAGTCGATTCGCGCGTTCCGCGTGCCTGAGCTGGCCCACGCGGCCGCCGCGCTGAACCAGCATTTCCTGTACGCCAATTGCGCCCATTGCGCGAGCAAGGCGGAGATCCTTGAGACGATTGCCACGGAATTCACCTTCCCGAAGCATTTCGGCAAGAATTTCGATGCGCTGTCTGATTGCCTGACGGACATGATCCACAAGGCCGGCCCGCAGCCGGGCTTCGTGATCGTGCTGGAAGGACTGCCGATTGCGCAGAAATTCGACAAGGAAGGGCGTGAGGTGCTGCTCGACGTCTTCCGCGACGCGGCCGAGTTCTGGGCCGAGCGCAAGGTCCAGTTCCGGGTGTTCTACTCGTTCGCCTGAAGCCGCCTGCTGAATAAGAAATGCCCGCTGTTGCAGCGGGCATTTTCTTTTTGCAGGTTCGGACGGGGCAGGTCAGGCCGATGGCGGCAACTGGCCGTTCGGCGTGAGCCGGTCGATCAGCTCGGGCAGGCCCTCGCTGAGGCTGGCCGCCACGTCGTCCTGCGACATGCCCGTGGTTTCCGCCAGCGATTGCAGCGCGCCGCTGCCGCCGAGTGCGCCGCTCAGGTCCGCCGGGCTGACCGGCTCGTTGGCGCCGCCGCCAATCCACGAATCCACCTGCTGGCCGAGACCGGCCTGCGAGAGCATGTCACGCAACGCGCCGATGCCGCCCGTGGCCGCACCCATCGCCTGCGCGCTGCCGGTGGCCTCGCTCTGGCCGCCCAGCAGGCCGCCGAGCAGCGAGCCGAGGTCCATGCCGCCGGGCGCCGGCGCACTGCCGCCGCCCAGCATGCCGCCGAGCATCCCGCCCAATCCTCCAAGTCCACCCAGTCCGCCAAGCCCGCCCGCCGCGCCCGGATCGCTCGCGTCGGCCGGCGCCACGCTGCCATCGGCGCCCTGTGTCTTGTTGCGCATCGCCATCATGGCCAGCAGGCCGAGCGCGATCATCAGCTTCGGATTCATGCCGCCCCCGCCGGGCTGGCCATCTTCGCGTTGCCCGCCCAGTTGGCCGAGCACGCCGCCCAGCACGCTATCGAGTAGTCCCATCATCGACTCCTTTGGAGTTGGAAGGTCAGAATCCGCCAAGTACGGCGTTCAGGGCCGCCAGGCAGGTCAGCCCGGCGGTTTCGGTACGAAGGATGCGCGGCCCCAGCGACACGCCCGTGAATCCGGCGCGGATCGCCGCCGCCTCTTCCTCGGGAGATAGCCCGCCTTCGGGGCCGATCACCAGCGTTACGCCCTGTTCGCGCCAGGCATCGCGGTGCGCGGCGGCCAACTCGGGCAGCGACGCCGACGCGCGTGGCGAAAGCAGCAGCCGCGGCGCACCTCCAGCCGGTTGGGCCGATGCCGCCAGCCACGCTTCCAAGGTAGCCAGCGGCGCCACGTCCGGCAAGCGGTTCCGTCCGCATTGCTCGCACGCGGCCTGCACAAGGGCCTGCCAGTGCGCCTGGCGGCGCGCGGCGCGGTCGCCCGACAGCCGCACGACCGAGCGCGCAGCCTGCAGGGGCTGGATCTCGGTGACGCCGAGTTCGACGGCTTTCTCGATGAGCCAGTCCATCTTGTCGCCGCCGGCCAGCCCCTGCGCCAGCGTCACGCGGTAGGGCAGTTCGGCCTCGGCCGGGTCGTGGCCGGCCACCTGCGCGGTGGCGTGCCGCTTGCCGATGTCCGCCAGCGTGGCCGCGTGGCTGCCGCCGCGGCCGTCGAACAGCGTGATGGCGTCGCCCGGGGCGAGGCGCAGCACCTGGATGTGACGCACCACGGCGTCGGGCAAGTCGAGCACGGCATCGGCAGTCAGTGCCGAGTCAATGAAAAAGCGAGGAGGCATCAGTCAGTCAGGAGTTGGCGGGCGCCTTGGCTGGGTCGAGGCGGGTGGCGAAGCCCCAGCGGTAGCCATCCGGGTCTTCGACCATGCAGTAGCGGTCGCCCCAGAACTGGTCGGCGGGCGGCATCACGCTGATGGCGCCGGCGGCGAGGGCCTGGGCGTAGATGGCGTCCACGTCGCCACAGTAGACATAGAAGGTCTGCGKGGCTTCCACGCCGAGCGAGCGCGGCGTGCGGGCGGTGCTGCCCCAGGCGCCTTCAGGCGCGAACATGACCACGAGTTCGCCCTGGTAGTGCATCTCGGCGTGGGTCGGCACGCCGTTTTCGTCGAGCACATGGCCGGCGGTGAAGCCGAACGCGCGGCTGTAGAAGTCGAGCGCGGCGCGACCACTGGCCACCGTGAGGTACGGGGTCAGCCAGGGCGTGTTGGACGGTCTGGGCATGATGGTCTCCGGATGGGCAGGCGTTTCCGGTGCATGTTACTTGGAGCCGCCGGCGCTGTCGAAGATCGCCTGCAGATGGCGCGGGTGCGTGAACAGCGTCGGATGGAGATCGGCGTGGTAGCAGCGCAGCGCGGACGCAAGCTGCCACTGGCGCAGGCGCGCGGCGATCTGGCTCGCGGGGCAGGCGGCGATGTCGAGTGCGTCGCTGGTCAGCGCGATCCCCCACAGCGCGCCGTAGGCCGGGATGAACGTGGCGAGCGGCGCCACATGGGCGAATAGTTCGCGCAGGCGCGCCAGCAGCAGCCGGGCTGTGTCGGGCCGGTGCAGCGGCGGGCCGAGGTGGATCGACATCGCCCCGCCCGGCGCCAGGCAGCGGCGCGCGGCCTGCAGGCCGTGGAGGGAGAAGAGGGCGGTGGCCGGGCTGCCATCGTCGGCTTCGGTCAGATCGAAGACGATCAGGTCGAAGCGCCGGCCGGCACGGCCGAAGGCTTCCATCAGCCCGAGCGCGTCGCCGATGGCGATGTGCAGGCGCGGATCGTCGGGCTTGCCGGGCGCACTCAGGGCGCCCTGATGGATGCCCGGCAGCCATTCGCGCGCCAGGCGGACCACCTCGGCGTCCAGTTCGGCTACCACCACCTCGCGGATCGTGGGAATGCGCAGCAGTTCGAAGGCCGAGCCGCCGTCGCCGCCGCCCACCACCAGCGCACTGCGCGGGCTGCCGTGCGCCGCGGCCATGGGATGGACCATCAATTCATGCTGGATCCAGGCGTCCGCTTCGGTGCTCATCACGCGGCCATCGAGCCGGAAGATGCGGCCAAATTGGGCGCTGTCGCCAATTTCGATCTGTTGATGGGCGGAACGTGACGCCGCAACCACATGGATATCGCCCAATGTGGCGCCTACGCCGGGTGCCAGCCATTCGGTCCAGCTTTGACGACCCCTTCGAGCCGTGCCCGGGCGTCCGGAAATACCCTCTGCTTCTGCTAAAATTGCGGTTTTCCCGCGCTCAGGTTCTCGCCGCATGTCTGCCCTCGCCCATCCCGCCACCAGCCCTTTCGCCTCGCAGCCCGCCAAATTGATGGCGGACGCCATCCGCGTGCTTGCCATGGACGCCGTCCAGCAAGCCAATTCCGGTCACCCCGGTGCACCGATGGGCATGGCGGATATCGCCGTGGCGCTCTGGGGCCGGCACCTGAAGCATAACCCCACGAACCCGCACTGGCCCGACCGCGACCGCTTCGTGCTGTCCAACGGCCACGGCTCGATGCTGGTCTACGCGCTGCTGCACCTGACCGGCTACGACCTGCCGATCGAGGAACTGCGCAACTTCCGCCAACTGCACAGCAAGACCGCCGGCCACCCCGAGTACGGCATCACGCCGGGCGTGGAAACCACCACCGGCCCGCTGGGCCAGGGCATCACCAACGCGGTGGGCATGGCGCTGGCCGAGCGCCTGCTGGGCGAGGAATTCAACCGCCCCGGCTACGACATCGTCAACCATCACACCTATGTGTTCCTGGGCGATGGCTGCCTGATGGAAGGCATCAGCCACGAAGCCTGCTCGCTGGCCGGCACGCTCAAGCTGAACAAGCTGATTGCGATGTGGGATGACAACGGCATCTCGATCGACGGCGACGTGGTGCACTGGTTCGCCGACGACACCCCGAAGCGCTTCGAAGCCTACGGCTGGAACGTGATCCGCGGCGTGGACGGCCATGACGTGGTGGCCGTGGACAACGCCATCGCGCAGGCCAAGGCCAGCGACAAGCCGACCCTGATCTGCTGCCGTACGATCATCGGCAAGGGTGCCCCGAACAAGCAAGGCGGCCACGACGTGCACGGCGCCCCGCTGGGCGGCGCCGAAGTGCTGGCCACGCGCGAGGCGCTGGGCTGGACGCACGCCCCGTTCGAACTCCCGCAGGACGCCTACACCGCCTGGGACGCCAAGACCAACGGCAACGCGCTGGAGCGCGCCTGGAACGCGCTGTTCGAGTCGTACGCCGAAGTGCATCCGTATGAAGCCGGCGAATTCACGCGCCGCATGCGCGGCGAGCTGCCGGGCGCATTCGACGCCGCCGTGGACGCCTTCATCGCCAAGTGCGAGGAAAAGGCCGAAACGATCGCCACGCGCAAGGCCAGCCAGAACACCATCGAGGCCTTCGGCCCGGTGCTGCCCGAATTCCTGGGCGGCTCGGCCGACCTGACCGGCTCGAACCTGACCAACTGGTCGGGCAGCCAGGCCGTGCGCGTGGACGCCTGGGGCAACCACATCAACTACGGTGTGCGCGAGTTCGGCATGAGCGCCATCATGAACGGCATCACGCTGCATGGCGGCTACATCCCCTACGGCGCCACGTTCCTGACTTTCTCGGACTACAGCCGCAACGCGCTGCGCATGGCCGCGCTGATGCGGATCCGCTCGCTGTTCGTGTTCACGCACGATTCCATCGGCCTGGGCGAAGACGGCCCGACCCACCAGTCGATCGAGCACGTGGCCAGCCTGCGCCTGATTCCGAACATGGATGTCTGGCGTACCGCCGACACCACCGAGACCGCCGTGGCCTGGGCCGAGGCGATCCGCCGCGAGAACGGCCCGAGCTGCCTGATCTTCAGCCGCCAGAACCTGCCGTTCCAGCGCCGCGATGACGTCACGCGCGCCAATATCGCACGTGGCGGCTATGTGCTGCGCGATGGCACCAACCCGCGCACCAAGCGTCCGGACGCGGTGATCCTGGCCACGGGCTCCGAAGTGGGCCTGGCCGTGGGCGCCGCCGAGCAGCTGGCTGCCGATGGCGTGCACGTGCGCGTGGTATCGGTGCCGGCGACGACCGTGTTCGACAAGCAGGACGCCGCCTACAAGGTCAGCGTGCTGCCGGCTGGCGTGCCGCGCGTGGCAGTGGAGGCCGGCGTCAGCGACTTCTGGTGGAAGTACCAGGTCCAGGCGGTGGTCGGCATCGACACCTTCGGCGAATCCGCCCCGGCCGGTGTGCTGTTCAAGCACTTCGGCTTCACGGTGGAAAACGTCGCCGATACCGTGCGCGCCACGCTCGCCCAGTAATTCCCGCCCGCGCGGCAGCCGGTGCGACGCGCCGGTTGCGGCGCCGGCCCCGCTTTCATCGATCGCACTCTAGGAGATAGACATGACCATCAAGATCGGCATCAACGGCTTCGGCCGCATCGGGCGCATGGTGTTCCGTGCCGCCGTGGCCAACTTCAAGGACGTTGAAGTGGTCGCCATCAACGACCTGCTCGAGCCCGATTACCTGGCCTATATGCTCAAGTACGACTCGGTGCATGGCCGCTTTGACGGCGAAGTGGCCGTGGACGGCAACACGCTGGTCGTGAACGGCAAGAAGATCCGCCTGACCGCCGTGAAGGACCCGGCCGAGCTGAAGTGGGGCGAGGTGGGCGCGGACGTGGTCATCGAATCGACCGGCATCTTCCTGACCAAGGAAGGCGCACAGAAGCACATCGACGCGGGCGCGAAGAAGGTGATCATGTCGGCGCCGTCGAAGGACGACACCCCGATGTTCGTGTACGGCGTCAACCACGCCTCGTACAAGGGCGAGGCGATCATCTCGAACGCCAGCTGCACGACGAACTGCCTGGCCCCGGTGGCCAAGGTGCTGAACGACAAGTGGGGCATCAAGCGTGGCCTGATGACCACGGTGCACGCCGCCACGGCGACGCAAAAGACCGTCGACGGCCCGTCGAACAAGGACTGGCGCGGTGGCCGCGGCATCCTGGAAAACATCATCCCTTCGTCGACTGGCGCTGCCAAGGCCGTGGGCGTGGTGATTCCGCAGCTGAACAAGAAGCTGACCGGCATGTCGTTCCGCGTGCCGACCTCGGATGTGTCCGTGGTCGACCTGACCGTCGAACTCGAAAAGTCGGCAACTTACGATGAAATCTGCGCCGAAATGAAGGCACAGAGCCAGGGCGCGCTGAAGGGCGTGCTGGGCTACACCGAAGACAAGGTCGTGGCGACGGATTTCCGTGGCGACGCGCGCACCTCGATCTTCGACGCCGAAGCCGGCATCGCGCTGGATGGCACCTTCATCAAGGTCGTGAGCTGGTACGACAACGAGTGGGGCTATTCGAACAAGTGCCTGGAAATGGCACGCGTGGTGGCCAAGTAATCGTCGCAGGCTGGACGAAGTACGATAAAAAACGCGCCTTCGGGCGCGTTTTTTTATGGCTGCGAGGCGAGTGGCGGTAGCGGCTGGGCGTCGACGCCGTCGCCATCGACAATGAAATGGCCGCCGGCCACATGGTGGATAGTGCGCAGTGCATCGTGGCCGGCAAAGTGCCAGCGGCCCTCGCTGAACACGCGGCCGTCGGCATGCGCGGCCACCACTTCGCCGAGGAACAGGTCATAGCCGGCCTGGATGGCAGGTTCCGGCAGCAGCCGGCATTCGAGCCACGCGGCACAGCCCTCGAGCAACGGCGCACCGACGACATCGCCCTGGAAAGTCTGCAGTCCGTAGGCGGCGAACTTGTCGATCCCTTGCTGCTCGGAGATGGCCAGGCCAGAACTGGAGCCGAGGGCTTGCGTGACATCCACCTGGCTCACCGTCGGCACGTGCAGCGCGAATTCACCGCTGGCCTCGAGCAGTTGGCGCGTCCACGTGGCTTTGTCGAGCACCACGGCCACCTTCGGCGGTGCGAAGTCCAGCGGCATGGCCCAGGCCGCCGCCATGATGTTGCGCTGGCCGCCATGCGCGGCGCTGACCAGCACGGTCGGGCCATGGTTGAGCAGCCGGTAGGCTTTGGCGAGTTCGACGGGAAGGCGGTGGGACGTCATGGCGCGAAATCGGACGATTCTGAGTGAAAGATGCGGGCTTCCGCTCACTATACGCCGTCGGCGCAAAGGCTTCCGAGGCGTCTTTTGACATTATCTGTCGCTATCCAGTCAAATCCCGCCCAATCCGAGCCCTCGTAGTGCGAGAAATGATGAATTTGCTTTTCCCGGTAGTTTTTTTCTCTTACACTCGGAAGAATCTGTTGAACTCTGATGTGCAGCCAGTGAAAGTGGTGGGGCCATCTAAGCGTGGGCATAACAACCGGGCCTGATCATGGTGAATGTGGATACCAAGCTGCTGGTGATTTTCACCGAGCTGCTGAGCAAGCGAAACGCCACATATGTGGCGGAGAAAATGCATATGACCGCACCTGCGGTCTCGCATTCGCTGGGTCGTCTGCGCGAGATCTTCGACGATCCTCTTTTCATCCGCGTACCTCACGGCCTGACGCCGACGCCGCGCGCACTGGAACTGGGCCCCAAGATCCGCGACATGCTGGATCTCTGGTCGTCCATCAATGAGGGCGAAGTCGACGACTTCGACCCGGCCATCGCCACCGGCACATTGAATATTGGCTTTGCCGCCGAACTGGGCGACACGGTCTTCAACCGCTTCATTCTCCGTATCAAGCAAATGGCGCCGGAGTTGCATATCCGGCTGGTCGAATCCCATTCGTGGGAATCGGACGTCGCTTCGATGCGCGCCAACGAGCTGGACCTCGCATTTTCGCCATTCCCGACCCGGCATCCCGAAATCGTCGAAGAGATGGTGACGTCGCTGAACCTCTGGGTTTGCGCGCGCAAGGACCACCCGCTACTTAAGACCGATTTGACGCTTGAGCAATACCTCGATTGCAGCCATATCTTCATGGCGCACTCGGGCGGCGCCGGCCGTCCGGCTCCGTCGCTGATTCCGCTCGATTACGCCCTGCAGCAACGAGGCCTCAAGCGGAATGCGACGCTGACGGTACATTCGTGGCGTGCTCAGGCCGAACTGGCTGCCCAGACCGACATGATCTTCACGGTCAACGCGCTGACCAAGGACATGGCCTGCGAGACCTACGGCCTCAAGGCTTTCCCGCTACCAGCTGAACTCAACACGCTGCTGGGCCTGAACATGTTCTGGCACCGCAGCCGCAACACGCACCCCATGCTGGTATGGGCGCGTGGCCTGTTCCGGCAAGTGGTAGCCGAGTTCGTCGGCGTCCAGGCCGTCACCCCGCGCGGCCTGCGCGTGGTGGAAGAACAGGATCAGGATATTCCGCAGCCGTAATCGGACTCTGCAGCAAGCGGTTAAACGACTCGGGCGCCTTGTGCGCCCGAGTCGTTTTTATTTGTGCCATCGCAAAGTGCCAGCAGTTTCGGACATGTCTCATATCCGGCCAGGTGATGCCCTGCTAGCGTCGCCATTCGCAACCAACCCAGGGAGCAATGAATGGCGCAGGACATTTTCTTGAACCTCAGCGGCATCGCGGGCGAGTCCATCGACGCGACGCATACCGGTGATATCGAAGTGCTCGAGTGGGCGTGGTCCGTCAGGCAACCCGCAAACATGCACGCAGGCAGCGGGGGCGGCGCCGGCAAGTGCGCCGTCGAGGATCTGACGTTTGACCACTATACGGATCGGGCCTCGCCCAATCTTGTCCAGTACTGCCTCACCGGCAAGCATATTGCCCGCGCCATCCTCGTCATGAGGAAGGCGAGCGGATCACCACTCGAATATCTGAAGATGACGATGGAGGACGTGCTGGTCACGCAGGTGGCTCCCGTCTACTACAACACCATGCGCGTGCCGAGGGAGCGCGTGGCGCTGTCGTTTTCGCGATTCCGGCAGGAGTACGTCGTGCAGAACGCGAGCGGCGGCAGTGCGGGGACGGTAGGGGTGGGGTATGACGTCAAGACCAATGCGGTGATTTGATCAGGGGAGACATTATGTTGTTCATATCAAAAGAAGGACACGTCGACTCCGAGCGGATTGTCGTGCGGATTTTTCCGGGCATCGAGCGTGGACCGATGGGGAAGGTGAACGGGATTGTCGTGCATCAAACCGCTGCGCCGATGATAGCCAGCACCTTCAATTCATACCAGCGCAAGGACGCACATGGGGCCCATTTTCTAATTGATAAAGACGGAATGATCTATCAGACCGCGTCCGTGTACATGCGAACGAATCATGTCGGTAATATCAAGTCCCGCTGTCTCGAAACACGACGGTGCTCGCCAGCCGAATTCAAGGCCGCTCATCCATTGAAATGGCGGCCTACGCCGCTGTCGAGGCATGAACACAAGAAGCCGTTTCCTGAGCGCTATCCCGGCAATACTGATTCTATCGGCATAGAATTGGTTGGCGCATATATCACGAAAACGGAGGTGTACGAGACGGTGACCCCCGCGCAGAATGATGCGGTCAGATGGCTGGTCGCTGAACTGGCTGCGACGATGAACGTCTCCATGGGCGACGTGTACCGGCACCCGGAGCTTTCTAGAAAAACGGACTCGGAAGCGAGTACGGCAAAATGGTAAAGACTTGGCGCTCTGCGCTCGCGTCCTTGTTGCTGGTTCTGGGCTCGCCGACGGTAGATGCGCGTGAGGTAAAAGCCGTCGCGATAGAAGCCGTCGGTTTGAGTCGATTGGAAGAGATGGCCGAGCCGTGCCGGAAATTCCGGCCCTCGGCAGCGCAAATCAAACGCTTTTTCTCACGAGCCTATCCCGTCGACGCTATTTATTATTCCAAGAAATACTGGTCTCCCTGCTGGGCGGAGGGAACTGTTGAATTCTCGGATGGAAATCGTGGTAAATGGCGACTGAACTCCGGTGGGGTGGCATACCTTCAATGGAGTCATTCCGGTGAAGTAATCCTTTACCACAAGACGAACGGCTGGGCCGACCCATTCAGGGACGGGTACGATGATTCGATTTAACCAAAAGAACTGGCGCTGGCATGGGCGCAGCGAGGGCGACTAATATGCCATCGGAAGCGAGGTCGGCGAAATGGAAAGATTGACAGGCGCGGCAGTGGTCCTATGCATCTTGTGTGCGTTATCAGGGCACGCTCACGCCCGGGGTGTAAAGACCGTTGTCGTGGAAAGCGTGGGTCTGAGCGATATAGAAGGGACCGCAAAGGAGGCTTGCAAAGCGTTCAAGCCAACTACGTTGCAGATTAGAGAATACTTCACATACGCCTATCCTGTTGATGGCTTTTGGTCGACCAACAAGTTCTATTCTCCGTGTCATGCGAAAGGCGTAGTGGAGTTTTTCGACGGGAATGCGGGGCAATGGATTCTGACGTCCAGCGGTGTCGCAGAATTGACGTGGAACTTAAATGGGCAAGTCGTCCTTTACCGCGCCAAAAATGGATGGCGCGATCCATTTCGAGGCATGTACGAGGGATCTACCGGCATCCAGTAGTCGCGCGAAAAATGGAATCGGAAGCGGAGTCTGCAAAATGGTAATGCCTGCGGCGTACGTCCTCGTGTGTCTTGCAACGTGTCTTACGGCGCTGCCGGTGCACGCCAGATCGGTAAAAAAGATCGACATCGAAGCCACAGGTCTTAGAGAAATCAATAACATGAGCCATGTGTGCAAGGCCTTCAAGCCGACCACGGCGCAACTTCGAAGGTATTTTTCCCGGGCGTATCCTGTTGACCATTATTGGCGACCAAAGAAATTCTATTCGCCCTGTTATGCAACAGGCACTGTGGAGTTCTCTGATGGTAATAGCGCCGCTTGGTCTGTAAGCTCCAGCGGGCTGGCGGAGGTTGTGTGGAGTATAAAAGGACGCGCGATCGTCTTCTATCCGAACAACGGATGGCACGACCCATTTGCCGGTATGTACGATGATGAAGGCGTGTGAGCGATGAAAAAAACCGGCGCCGAGGCGCCGGTTTTTGTTGCCTGCTCGCTGGGCCGTGGCCCGCGGCGGCTTATCGTTTGGGTCTGTGGGGACAGTCGTTCTTGGTGCAGTTGCCGTACAGCGACAATGCGTGTTCCTGCAGTGCAAAGCCGCGCTCGCGCGCAATGCTTTGCTGGCGTTGCTCGATGTCGGAGTCGAAGAATTCCTCGACCCGGCCGCAATCGAGGCACACCAGGTGATCATGGTGCTTGCCTTCGTTGAGTTCGAAGATCGCCTTGCCTGATTCGAAGTTGTTGCGCGACAGCAAACCGGCCTGCTCGAATTGGGTCAGGACGCGATATACCGTGGCGAGACCGATATCCATGTGCTCGTTGAGCAGGATGCGGTACACGTCTTCGGCGCTCAGGTGGCGCTGTTCACTGGTCTGGAAGATCTCGAGGATCTTGAGGCGGGGGACGGTCGCCTTCAGGCCGATGTTTTTGAGGTCCGCCGGACTCGGCATAGGCGTGACTCCCTAGAGTACAATGTCTGGATAGTTGAATCATAAGGGTTTTGGCGACAAAAGTCGCCCCGGTGCCACGGCCTGTACCGGACCCGGCACTATCCTTTCCCGTCTGAAAGCGAGATCCATGCGTTCATTCCGTACGACCGCCATGCGCCTGCCGCTGGTGTCTTCCCTGCTGGCGGCCGCCGTGCTGGCCGGCGCCTGCTCGGCCTATGACAGCACGTCGCGCAAGGTGGCCGACGCCATCACGCCGTATCGTATCAATATCGTACAGGGCAATTTCGTCTCGCGTGAGGCAGCGTCGCAGTTGCGCGAAGGCATGACGCGCGATCAGGTCCGCTTCCTGCTGGGCACGCCGCTCTTGACCGACGTTTTCCACGGCAATCGCTGGGATTACGTGTTCTCGTTCCGCCGCGGCAGCACGCCAGTCGTGCAGCAGCGCCGCTACACGGTGTTCTTCGATGGCGACAAGCTGGTCAAGTTTGGCGGGGACGAACTGCCGTCCGAATATGAGCTGATCGCCGAAATCGACGGGATGAAGGCAGCCCTGCGCAACCAGACGCCGGGCAAGATCGTGACGAGTTCGAGCAGCGCACCGGCTGACGCCCCGGCCACGCCGGCACCGGCCGCACCGGCAGGCGCTGCCGATAGTGCCGCCCCCGTGCCGCCGACCGCCGCGCCGGCCCCCGAAGCCGCCCCGGCTCCGGCCACCCCGCCAGCCACGCCCACGCCCGACACGTCCGCCAAACCGGCAAGCTGACCGGCACGCGGCCCGTTGCGGGCCGCGCCCGGATGCCATGCCGCCTCGCCGCCCCGGCCGGGCGGCGCCCCTTCCCCGACATCGCACAATCACCATGAAACTCGCAATCGCAGGCGCTTCCGGCCGCATGGGCCGCATGCTCATCGAACATGTGCTGAATACCGACGGCGTGACGCTGACCGGCGCGCTCGACGTGCCCGGCGCCGCCGCGCTGGGCCAGGATGCCGGGCTATTCCTGGGCCGCGCCACGGGTGTGACGATTTCGTCCGATGTGGACGCCGTGCTCGGCGCCGCCGACTGCCTGATCGACTTTACGCGCCCCGAAGGCACGCTGGCCCACGTGGCGGCGGCGCGCCGGCTCGGCAAGAAGATGGTGATCGGCACCACGGGCTTCGACGCCGCCGGCAAGCAGGCGTTGGCGGACGCTGCCAAGTCGATCGCCATCGTCTTCGCCGCGAACATGAGCGTGGGGGTGAACGCCACCTTCAAGCTGCTGGAAGTGGCGGCAAAGCTACTTTCGACCGGCTATGACATCGAGATCATCGAAGCCCACCATCGCCACAAGGTGGACGCGCCATCGGGCACGGCGCTGGCCATGGGCGAGGTGGTTGCCGGCGCGCTGGGCCGCAGCCTGGACGATTGCGCCGTCTACGCCCGCGAAGGCCATACCGGCCCGCGCGACGCCAACAGCATCGGCTTTGCCACCGTGCGCGGCGGCGATATCGTCGGCGATCACACCGTGATGTTCGCCGGCATTGGCGAGCGCATCGAGATCAGCCACAAGTCGTCGAGCCGCCAGTCGTACGCCGATGGCGCCGTGCGCGCGGCGCGCTTCCTGGCCGACAAGCCGGCCGGCCTGTTCGACATGCAGGATGTGCTGGGCCTGAAGTAAGCCCGGCACACGCCAAAATTGCCGAAAATGGCCCGCCGCATGGCCATTTTCAGACTTTTCGCCGTCCGTGGCGGGTGTCCGCCACGGTTATAATCGGCTCTTTCGCAAATCGGTCCGCCCGGCACCCCAGGTGCGCGCGGAACGCCGTCCCCGATCCGACGTCCTGATCCGTCGTACCAAACATGCAAGACAAATATCTTCCTTCCGCCGTTGAACAAGCCGCCCAGCAGCACTGGCAGGCCACCGAAGCCTACAAGGTGGCCGAGCACGCTGTGGGTCCCGACGGGAAGGAGAAGTCGAAGTTCTACGCCTGCTCGATGCTGCCGTACCCGTCGGGCAAGCTGCACATGGGTCACGTGCGGAACTACACGATCAACGACGTAATGGCGCGCTACCTGCGCATGAACGGCCACAACGTGCTGATGCCGATGGGCTGGGACGCGTTCGGCATGCCGGCCGAGAACGCCGCGCTGAACAACCACGTGGCGCCAGCCGCCTGGACCTACGACAACATCGCTTACATGAAGAAGCAGATGCAGTCGATGGGCCTGGCGATCGACTGGTCGCGCGAGGTGGCAACCTGCAGCCCGGACTACTACCGCTGGAACCAGTGGCTGTTCCTGAAGATGCTGGAAAAGGGCATCGCCTACCGCAAGACCGGCACGGTCAACTGGGACCCCGTGGACCAGACCGTGCTGGCGAACGAGCAGGTCATCGACGGGCGCGGCTGGCGCTCGGGCGCGGTGGTGGAAAAGCGCGAAATTCCGATGTATTACCTGCGGATTACCGATTATGCGGACGAGTTGCTCGGTGATCTGGATGCGCTGGGCTGGCCCGAGCGCGTCAAGGTCATGCAGCAGAACTGGATCGGCAAGAGCACCGGCGTGCGCTTCGCGTTCCCGCACAAGATTTCGGGCGCGGACGGCAAGCTCGTCAATGACGGCAAGCTGTACGTGTTCACGACCCGTGCCGACACGATCATGGGCGTGACGTTCTGCGCCGTGGCCGCCGAGCACCCGCTGGCTACCCTGGCCGCGGCGAACAACCCGACGCTGGCCGCCTTCATCGACGAATGCAAGCACGGTTCGGTCATGGAAGCCGACATGGCGACCATGGAGAAGAAGGGCATGCCGACCGGGCTCCAGGTCGAGCACCCGCTGACCGGCGAGCCGGTGGACGTCTGGGTCGGCAACTATGTGCTGATGAGCTACGGCGACGGCGCCGTGATGGGCGTGCCGGCGCACGACGAGCGCGACTTCGCGTTCGCGAACAAGTACCAGCTGGCGATCCGGCAGGTGGTGGACGTCAAGGCCCAGCCGTTCTCCACCGAAGCGTGGCAGGAATGGTACGGCGACAAGGAAGCCGGCAAGCTGGTCCACAGCGGCAAGTACGATGGCCTGGGCTATCAGGCCGCCGTGGACGCCATCGCGGCCGACCTCGCCGCCAAGGGCCTGGGCGAGAAGAAGGTGACCTGGCGCCTGCGCGACTGGGGCATCTCGCGCCAGCGCTACTGGGGCACGCCGATCCCGTTGATCCATTGCGATGCCTGCGGCGTGGTGCCGGTGCCCGAGCAGGACCTGCCCGTGGTGCTGCCGGAAGACCTCGTGCCGGACGGCACCGGCAATCCGCTGAACAAGGACCCGCGCTTCCTGAACTGCACGTGCCCGTCCTGCGGCAAGCCCGCGCGCCGCGAGACGGACACGATGGATACGTTCATCGACTCGTGCTGGTACTACATGCGCTACACGTGCCCGGACGCCCCGACGATGGTCGACGCCCGCAACGACTACTGGATGCCGATGGACCAGTACATCGGCGGCATCGAGCACGCGATCCTGCATTTGCTGTACGCCCGCTTCTGGACCAAGGTCATGCGCGATATGGGCCTGGTCAAGTTCAGCGAGCCGTTCACGAACCTGCTGACGCAGGGGATGGTGCTCAACGAGACCTATTACCGCGAGGACGCCTCGGGCAAGAAGCACTGGTACAACCCGGCCGAGGTGGACGTGCGGACCGACGAGCGCGGCCGCCCGCTGGGTGCCACGCTGAAGGCGGACGGCCAGCCGGTGGTGATCGGCGGCGTGGAGAAGATGTCGAAGTCGAAGGGCAACGGCATCGACCCGCAGGCGCTGATCGACCAGTACGGCGCCGACACGGCGCGCCTGTTCGTCATGTTCGCCGCGCCGCCCGAGCAGCAGCTCGAGTGGAGCGGTTCGGGCGTGGAAGGCGCGTCGCGCTTCCTGCGCCGCGTGTGGAACTTCGCCCATGCCAACGCCCAGGCGATTCGCGATGGTGCCGGCACGGCGTTCACGGCCGATGACGCCGCGCTGCGCCGCGACCTCCACGGCGTGCTGAAGCAAGCGAATTACGATTACCAGCGCATCCAGTACAACACCGTGGTCTCGGCCACGATGAAGATGCTGAACGCGCTGGAAGACGCCAAGGGCGCCTCGCCGGCCGCGCGCCGCGAGGGCTTCGGCATCCTGCTGCGCGTGCTGTATCCGGTGGTGCCGCACGTTACGCACGCGCTGTGGCAGGAGCTGGGCTACGCCGAGCAGGGCGGCGACCTGCTGGACGCCGCCTGGCCGCAGGTGGACGAAGCCGCGCTGGTGCGTAGCGAGATCGAACTGGTGCTCCAGGTGAACGGCAAGGTCCGTGGCAGCCTGACGGTGCCGGCCGATGCCGATCGCGCCGCCATCGAGGCCACGGCCGCCGCGAGCGAGATCGTGGCGAAGTTCGCCGCCGGCGCCGCGCCCAAGAAGATCGTGGTTGTGCCGGGCCGACTCGTCAACGTGGTGCTCTGAGGCGCCCGGAAACAAGGGAATTGCGAAGCATGGACGGAATCAACACAGGACGTCGCAGGGTGCTGGCCGCAATGGCGGCAGCCGGCTTGCTGGCCGGCTGCGGCTTTCACATGCGCGGCAACGCCGACTTCGCGTTCAAGCGACTCTATATTGGGCTTCCGGCCAATTCGCTGATGGGATCGGACCTGCGCCGCAACATCCGCAATGGCTCGGACACGCAGATCGTCGATGATCTGAAGGAAGCCGACGCGATTCTCGATGTGCTGGGTGACACCCGCGCCAAGTCGATCCTGTCGATCACGACCGAGGGCGTGGTGCGCGAATACCGTCTGACGCAGCGGTTCAGCTTCCGCCTGCGCGACCAGGCCGGCAAGGAACTGATTCCGCCGTCGCAACTGGTCCTGACCCGCGACCTGACCTACAACGAAGCCAACACGCTGTCCAAGGACTACGAGGAGCAGCAGCTCTATCGCGACATGCAGCGCGATATCGTCCAGCAGCTGATGCGCCGCCTGGCCTCGGTCAAGGCCATCTGAGGGCGGCTCGACCCCGCCCCGCACCGTGATGCAACTGAAGCTCGACGGACTCGATGCGCACCTGAAGCAGGCCCAGGCCAAGGGCATGGCGCCGCTGTACGTCGTGCATGGCGACGAACACCTGCTGGTGCTCGAAGCGGTAGACCGGCTGCGCCGCACCGCGCGCGAGGCCGGCTTTTCCGAGCGGGACGTGCTCGTGGCCGAGCGCGGCTTCCACTGGAGCCAGCTGGTGGAGGCCCAGCAGTCGATGTCGCTGTTCGGCGACCGGAAAATCGTGGAATTGCGCATCCCGACCGGCAAGCCCGGCAAGGATGGCGGCGAGGCGCTGCGCGCCGTGGCGGCCCAGCCGTCGCCGGACGTGGTGATGCTCGTCACGCTGCCCCGGCTTGATTTCGCGACGTCCAAGTCGGCGTGGTTCCAGGCGCTGGAGTCCGCCGGGGTCTCGATCAAGGTCGATGCCGTGGACCGCACGCGGCTGCCGGCCTGGGTTGGCGAGCGGCTGGGATTGCAGCAGCAGCGCGTGGAACCGGGCGAGGCCGGGCGCCGGGCGCTCCAGTTCATCGCCGACAAGGTGGAAGGCAACCTGCTCGCCGCCCACCAGGAAATCCAGAAGCTCGGCCTGCTGTACCCGCCCGGCGTGCTTACCTTCGACCAGGTGCACGACGCGGTGCTCAATGTGGCCCGTTACGACGTCTTCAAGCTGTCCGAGGCGATGCTCGGCGGCGACGTGCCGCGCCTCACGCGCATGCTCGAAGGGCTGCGCGGCGAGGGCGAGGCCACGGTGCTGGTGCTCTGGGCGCTGACCGAGGAAATTCGCGTATTATCCAAAGTCCGGCAAGGGCTGGCGGCCGGCAAGCCGGCGGGTGTGCTGATGCGCGAGTTGCGCGTCTGGGGCCCGCGCGAGCGACTGGTGCCGCAGGCCGCGCAGCGGTTGGCGCTGCCGCAGCTGGAAGCCGCGCTGGCCATGGCCGCCCGGCTGGACCGGCAGGTCAAGGGCCTGTCCGACCTGCCAGGCGCAGGCGGCCCGGGCGGCAGCCTCCCGGCCGAGCCATGGGATGGCCTGCTGCAACTGGCGCTGATGATCGCGCGTCCGGCCTGAGTTTCCGATCGACCGGTCGCCTGACCTACCCGCACGACACCGGCCCCCGGGGGCCCCCGAGACACTACTACGCAGTCGAGCCAGGAACGCCTGGACACCATCATGACCGAGTTCGATCTCAACGCTTACATGGACCGCGTTGGCCAGCAGGCCCGCGTGGCGTCGCGCGCGATGGCGCGGGCCACCACGGCTGACAAGAACCGCGCGCTGCTGACCATCGCCGCCGCCATCCGCCGGGATGCCGACAAGCTCAAGGCCGTGAATGCGCGCGATGTGGAGCGTGCCCGGGCCAACGGCCAGGACGCCGCGTTCGTGGACCGCCTGACGCTGTCCGACAAGGCCATCGGCACGATGGCGGCCGGGCTGGAGCAGATCGCCGCGCTGGCGGACCCGATCGGCGAGATCACCAATATGAAGTTCCGCCCGACCGGCATCCAGGTCGGCCAGATGCGCGTACCGCTGGGCGTGATCGGCATCATCTATGAGTCGCGCCCGAACGTGACCATCGACGCCGCGGCGCTGTGCCTGAAGTCCGGCAACGCCACGATCCTGCGCGGCGGCTCCGAAGCCATCGAGTCGAACACGGCACTGGCCGCGCTGGTGGCGGAAGGGCTGTCGTCGGCCGGGCTGCCGGCCGAGGCCGTGCAGGTCATCGAGACCACCGACCGCGCCGCCGTGGGCCGGCTGATCACGATGACCGAATACGTCGATGTGATCGTGCCGCGCGGCGGCAAGAGCCTGATCGCGCGCCTGATGGAAGAGGCCCGCGTGCCGATGATCAAGCACCTGGACGGCATCTGCCACGTCTACATCGACACCGATGCGGACCTGGACAAGGCCATCCGCGTGGCCGACAACGCCAAGACGCAGCGCTACGCGCCGTGCAACACGATGGAAACGCTGCTGGTGTCGCGCGACATCGCCGCCGCCGTGCTGCCGCCGTTGGCCAGCATCTATCAGGAGAAAGGCGTGGAGCTGCGCGTCTGCGCCGCCACGCGCGCCACGCTGGAAGCGGCCGGCTTCGGCAAGCTGGTCGATGCCACCGAGGAGGACTGGCGCCTCGAATACCTGGCGCCGGTGCTGGCCATCCGCACCGTGGACGGGCTCGACGCGGCCATCGACCATATCAATACCTATGGCTCGGCCCACACCGATTCGATCATCACCGAGAACTACACCGCCGGCATGCGATTCCTGCGCGAGGTGGATTCGGCCAGCGTGATGATCAACGCCTCCACGCGCTTCGCCGATGGTTTCGAATACGGCCTGGGCGCGGAGATCGGCATTTCCAACGACAAGCTCCACGCACGCGGCCCCGTCGGGCTGGAGGGGCTGACTTCGTTGAAATACGTCGTATTCGGGCACGGGGAAATCCGGACCTGAGGATTGCCGGCCACGCTTCTTAAATACGCCAAAACAACGTCCACCACCAATGCTCTGGGTCAAGTCGTTCCATATCGTCTTTGTCGTGTCGTGGTTCGCGGGGCTGTTCTACCTGCCGCGCATCTTCGTCAACCTGGCGATGGAGACCGATCCGGCCGGCGTGCAGCGGCTGCTGCTGATGGCGCGCAAGCTGTTCCGGTTCATGACCATGCTGGCCGTGCCGGCCGTGGTGTTCGGGCTGTGGCTGTACCTCGGCTATGGCATCGGACGCGGCACGGGGCAGGGCTGGATGCACGCCAAGCTGGCGCTGGTGCTGGTGCTGATCGGCTACCACCACGGCTGCGGCGTGCTGTTGCGCAAGTTCGAGCGGGGCGCCAATGCACGCTCGCACACGTTCTATCGATGGTTCAACGAAGTGCCGGTGCTGGTGCTGCTGGCTATCGTGATCCTCGTGGTCGTGAAGCCGTTTTAAGCGATCTACGATTCAGCGTTCTCCCCCAAAGCCTTACATGAGGTCATGATGAGCAAGCAGGTCGAGTACTTCCTGGCGCCGCAGTCCCCGTTTACCTACCTCGGACATGCCCGCTTCGTCGACATCGCCAACCGCCATAACGCCCAGGTGCTGCTGAAGCCGGTGGATCTTGGCAAGGTGTTCGCGGTGTCCGGCGGCGTGCCGCTGGCGCAGCGTCCGCCGCAGCGCCAGGCATACCGGCTGGTGGAACTCGAGCGTTGGAGCCAGTTCCTGAACATGCCGATGCATCTGCATCCGACGTTCTTCCCGGTGTCCGGCGATGCCGCCGCCCGGCTGATCATCGCCGCGCAATTGGCGCACGGCACGGCGCGCGCGCTGGAGTTGACCGGCGCCATCTGCCGGGGCGTGTGGGCGGACCAGCGCAATATCGCCGATGCGGCCACGCTGGCGCTGATCGCGGACGAGGCCGGCCTGGACGGCGCCAATCTGCTCAAGGCCAGCGAGGGTCAGGCCGTGCAGGCCGCCTACGCGCAGAATACGCAGGACGCGCTCTCCGCCAACGTGTACGGCGCCCCGTGGTTCGTGCTGGATGGCCAGCCGTACTGGGGCCAGGACCGCCTCGATTTCCTGGACCGCGCCCTGGCCGCCGACTAGCGGTCCGCCGCGCGGTCCGCTACGCTAGTCTCACTCCCGTCCGCCACGGCGGACGTTTTTGTTTGCAGGATGTTCTTCCCATGACCCAAGCCTTCTTTGCTCMTTGCCCGCGTGGCCTGGAATCCGCCCTTGCCGAGGAACTGCGGGAAATCGCCCAGTATCCGGCCGTGGTGGCCGCCGCGCCGTTCCAGGTGCATCGCGAGGTGCCGGGCGGCGTGCCGTTCTCGGGCGAGATGGCGGCGGCCTATGCCGTCAACCTGCACTCGCGCATCGCCAGCCGCGTGCTGCTGCGCGTGGCGCAGCGCGGCTACCGGCATGAGGACGATGTCTACGCGCTGGCCCGCCAGCAACGCTGGGATCAGTGGTTTTCGCCGGATGAGTCGCTGCGGGTGGACATCACCGCGCACAAGTCACCGCTGCACAGCCTGAACTTCACCGCGCTGCGCGTGAAGGACGGTGTTTGCGATGCCATGCGCGAGGCGCTCGGCGACCGTCCCAGCGTCGATACGGTCAGCCCGGATGTGCGGATTTATGCGCATTTGACCGAGTTCGACTGCACGCTCTACCTCGACACCACCGGCGAGCCGCTGTTCAAGCGCGGCTGGCGCATGGAGAAGGGCGAGGCGCCGCTCAAGGAAAACCTCGCCGCCGGCATCCTGCGGCTGGCGGGATGGGTGCAGGGCCAGACCGACCGCCCGTTCTTTGATCCGATGTGCGGCAGCGGCACGTTCCTGGTGGAGGCGGCGCAGGTGGCGCTGGGCCTCCCGCCGGGCGGGGCGCGGACCTTCGCGTTCGAATGGCTCAAGGGCATGGACAACAAGGCCTGGCAGGCCCTGCGCGCCGATGCGCAGCGCGCCAAGGAGGCGGCGGCCAAGGGCGTGGCGGCGCTGGAGATCGCCGGATCGGACATTTCCACGGACATGCTGACCATGGCGGACGCCAACTGGCAGCGCGCCGGGCTGCCGGGCGAGGTGCCCCTGAAGCAGGTGGATGCGCGCTTTGTGCAGCCACCGTTCGCCACGCCGGGCGTGATGCTGATGAATCCGCCCTATGGCGAGCGGATCGCCGTGCGCGGCGAGCAGCGCCGGGGCGCACTGCCCGAGGCCCCGCGCGACGAGGCCGAGGAGGCCGCCGCGAACCAGTTCGCCAGCGCCTTCGCTACCACCTTGAAGCAACACTTCGCGGGCTGGCAGGCGTGGGTGTTCACGGGCGACCTGAGTATGCCGAAGCGCCTGCGGCTCAAGGAATCGCGCCGCACGCCGCTCTACAACGGCAATATCGAATGCCGGTTGTTCCGCTTCGACATGGTGCGCGGCGGCAACCGCAAGGAAGGCGGGGAAGCGCCGAAGGAATAAGGGGGATGCGGGACGGTCAGGCTTATGCCTGCCTGTTCCGGCCCGTCAGCGCCTCGGGGTTGCGGGCGAAATCGCTCAGGAACCCCTGCAGGCTCACCACCGGCTCCTGGAGCAGGTGGCGCGGCAGGTCGAACAGCGCGTAGAAATACTCCTCGCGCCCTTCGCACCGCTCGGCCGGCAGGCAGTATTGCTCCCAGTCGGCGCACGCCGGCGTGTACATGCCGTTGCCGGGCCAGAAGAACGGCACGATGCGGCCTTCTCGCAGCCCTTCGATCAGCGTGGCCGGCGCCTCGTAGGCTTCGGCCGACTCCACCTGGCTCATCAGCCCGGCGCGCGTCTCGATCACCATCAGCGTGGCATGTCCCTGCGCCGTCAGCAGCAGGATGCCCACCGGATTCGGATACAGGTAGTACTCGACGAAGCCATAGCGCGCGGCGGTCTGGCGCACGCGGTCCGCCATCACCGGATCGGACAGGAACGCGTACGAGTGCCGCGTGAGCAGGTCGCGCAGCGTGCGCGAGATCGCCGCGAAATACTGTTGCTGGAGTGCGTCGATTTCCTGGTCGAGCCGCGCCACCATGTTCGGATCGTGCTTCTTCACATAGCGGTCGATCAGCCCATGGTTGAAGCCTTGCACCGCAATGCTCTCGTCGGCGGTGCCGGTCAGCAGGATGGTCTTGCACGGCAGGTCCTGCAGCGCCTGGCAGAACTCGAGGCCATCCATCTGCGGCATCGAGTAGTCCACCACGATCACCCCGGGCTGCATGAAGCGATGGATGTCGTGGACCTGGCGATAGATGCGGTCCACGTCGAGTTGCACGGTGCGCCGCTCGCTCAGGAAGGTCAGGTCGTCGTGGGTCACGCGCACGGGCAGGAAGGCCGGATGCCGGGTGGCATAGGCTTCGCGGATCCATGTCAGTGCCTCGCGCGGGTCGGTGAAGCTCACCACGGCGCGCGACGCGTCCATCTGGAATGCCAGGCTGTCGATAAACGATTTGCTGTCGTCCACCAGCACCGTCAGGACGGGGTGATGGAAGACCGACAGGTTCCTGTCATGCGGGCTGAATGTCATGGTGCGATCTACGCTGCGGCCGGCAGCGAATGAAGAGCGAGGGTTTGGGGGCCGTGGCAAGCCAGTATAGCGCGCGGATGGGTCCACGCAATGTTGCCGCACCAAAGGAGGCCAAAAGCAAACGGCCGGCGTTGGTTGCCGGCCGCATGTCTTCGATTTCGTTGATTTCAGGTCTTCACGCCGCTTTAATCACCGAGGGTTTCCGGCCTGATTGTCAGTCGGATTCCGATTCCGATTCGGATTTGCGTTCCGCGGTGTCCGGCCTTATTCCACGGCCTTGAACATGTCCTCGACCACCTTCTTGGCATCGCCGAACACCATCATGGTCTTGTCCATATAGAACAGCTCGTTGTCCAGGCCCGCGTACCCGGCCGCCATCGAGCGCTTGTTCACGATGATGGTCTTGGCCTTGTACGCCTCCAGGATCGGCATGCCGGCGATGGGCGACTTCGGATCGGTCTTGGCGGCCGGGTTGACCACGTCGTTGGCGCCCAGCACCAGCACAACGTCGGCCTGCCCGAACTCGCTGTTGATGTCCTCCATCTCGAAGACCTGGTCGTACGGCACCTCGGCTTCCGCCAGCAGCACGTTCATATGGCCCGGCATGCGGCCCGCCACGGGGTGGATCGCGTACTTTACGATCACGCCCTTGTCGTGCAGCTTCTCGGTCAATTCTTTAAGTGCATGCTGAGCGCGGGCCACCGCCAGGCCGTAGCCGGGCACGATGATCACGGTTTCGGCATTGCCCATCAGGAACGCGGCGTCGTCGGCCGAGCCGGACTTCACGTTGCGCTGGGCCTGCGCGCCGGCCGGGCCGGCTGCCGCCGCGTCGCCGCCGAAGCCGCCCAGAATCACGTTGAAGAACGAGCGGTTCATCGCCTTGCACATGATGTACGAGAGGATGGCACCGGACGAGCCGACCAGCGAGCCGGCGATGATCAGCATCGGATTGTTCAGCGAGAAGCCGATGCCCGCCGCCGCCCAGCCCGAGTACGAGTTCAGCATCGAGACCACCACAGGCATGTCCGCGCCGCCGATCGGGATGATGATCAGCACGCCCAGCACGAAGGCCAGCGCCAGCATGATGAGGAACGGCAGCCACGCCTGCGACAGGAAGAAGATGATGCCGAAGCCGAACATCGCCACGGCCAGCAGCAGGTTCAGCCAGTGCTGGCCCGGGAACACCACCGGGGCGCCCTGGAACAGCCGGAACTTGTAGCGCCCCGCCAGCTTGCCGAAGGCGATCACCGAGCCCGAGAACGTGATGGCGCCGACGAAGCAGCCGATGAACAGTTCGATCCGGTTGCCGGTGGGAATCAGGTGCGAGCCAGCCGGCGCGATGCCGAACGCAGCCGGCTCCGCCACGGCGGCCACGGCGATGAACACCGCCGCGAGACCGATCAGCGAGTGCATCGCCGCCACCAGTTCCGGCATCTTGGTCATTTCGACCTTGCGCGCCACATAGGCGCCGATGCCGCCACCGACGACCAGCGCGCCGAAGATCAGCGCCAGGCCCGTGCCCACCGACGACTGGGCCGTGCCCGCCGCCAGGAACTCCTCCTTGAGCTTGACGATCAGCGCCAGCGTGGTCACCACGGCGATGGCCATGCCGATCATGCCGAAGGTGTTGCCCTTGCGGGCCGAAGCGGGGTGGGACAGGCCCTTGAGCGCCTGGATGAAGCAGACCGAGGCCACGAGGTACAGCAGCGTGACGAGGTTCATGCTGACGAGTCCGGTCATCGTGCCCCCTCCTTGCCAGCCAGCTTCTTCGGTTCCTTCTTCTTGAACATCTCCAGCATGCGCTGGGTCACGAGGAAGCCGCCGAACACATTGACGGCCGCCAGCGCCACCGCCAGCGTGCCCATGACGCGGCCCACGCTGCCTTCCGTGAGGCCGGCCGCCAGCATGGCGCCGACGATGATGATGGCCGAAATCGCATTGGTCACGGCCATCAGCGGGGTGTGCAGGGCCGGCGTTACCGTCCAGACCACGTGGTATCCCACGTAGATTGCCAGCACAAAGATGATCAGGTTGATCACCGTGTGGTTCACCATCTCCATCGACTTCTCCTCGTTGCTTTCGAATTCTTCGTGCTTCGTATCGATGTGGGACTGCAGGGCCGGCACCGCCACCGCGCCGGGCGGCTCGCCCCGGGCGCGGCTATCGCAAAAAATCCAGAAAGATCAGTCGATCTTCTTGATTTCCTTGATGCGGTTCTTCTCGTCCACCAGGATGACCTTGGGCTTATAGGTCTTCACTTCCTCGTCGCTCATCGGTGCGTAGGTGCAGATGATCAGGTGGTCGCCCAGGTGCGCGCGGCGCGCGGCGGCGCCGTTCAGCGAGATCTCGCCGCTACCGCGTGCACCCTTGATGATGTACGTGGAGAAGCGCTCGCCGTTCTGTACGTTGTACAGCTCGATCTTTTCGAACTCCTTCATGTCGGCAGCGTCGAGAAGATTCTCGTCGATGCCGCACGATCCCTCGTAATGGAGGTCCGCCTGCGTCACGGTGACACGGTGGAGCTTGGCGCGGAGCATGTTGCGTTGCATGGGTGATACGTCCTTGGTTGAGGCTGGGTGGGCCGTCCGCCGGTGTGTCCTGGCGTGGCGGCTCCGGTTGGGAATCTAGGCGGCCTGCCTGACGAGCTGGCCGTCCTTGCACATCAGGCAGGCGGCGACGATGTCGTCCTCAAGGTTGAGCGTGTAGCGCGCATCCTTGTCAACGATCAGCTTGAGGAAGTCGAGCACGTTGCGCGCGTAGAGCGCCGAGGCGTCCGCGGCGACCATGCCGGCCAGGTTGGTGTAGCCGATCAGGACCACGCCGTGGCGTTCCACGACCTCGTCGGCCACGGTCAGCGGGCAGTTGCCGCCCTGGGCCGCGGCCAGGTCGACCACCACTGAGCCGGGCTTCATCTGCTTGACTGTGTCTTCCTGCAGCAGCACGGGCGCCTTGCGGCCCGGGATCAGCGCGGTGGTGATGACGATGTCGGCCTGAGCGGCGCGCTGGTGCACCAGTTCCGCCTGGCGGCGCATCCAGTCGGCCGGCATGGGACGGGCGTAGCCGCCCACGCCCTGGGCGATCTCGCGTTCCTCGTCGGTCTCGAACGGTACGTCGAGAAATTTGGCGCCAAGCGACTCGATCTGCTCTTTTACGGCGGGGCGGACGTCCGAGGCCTCGATCACGGCGCCCAGCCGCTTGGCCGTGGCAATCGCCTGGAGACCGGCTACGCCGGCGCCAAGGATCAGCACGCGCGCGGCCTTCACCGTGCCGGCGGCCGTCATCAGCATCGGCATGAAGCGCTGGTAGTGGTGCGCGGCCACCAGCACGGCCTTGTAGCCGGCGATGTTGGCCTGCGACGACAGCACGTCCATGCTCTGCGCGCGCGTGGTGCGCGGCGCGGCCTCGAGCGCGAACGCGGTGATGGCCGCACTGGCCATGCGCGCGTTGTTCTCGATATCGAAGGGATTGAGCATGCCCACCAGCACGGCGCCCGGCTTGATCTGGGCGCGCTCGGCATCGTCCGGTGCCCGCACCTTCAGCACCAGCTCGGCGCCGAAGGCATCGGCAGCCGTGCCGATCCGTGCGCCGGCGGCTTCGAACGCCGCGTCGGGAATGCTGGCGCGTACGCCTGCGCCAGCCTGCACCGTGACCTGATGCCCTTGGGCAACGTACTTCTTGATGGTCTCCGGGGTGGCGGCGACGCGTGCCTCGCCTGCCCGCGTTTCCTGCGGGATGCCGATATGCATCGTCAATTTCTCCTTTAGCTGGCGTCGTATCTGATTGGGCGGGCTGACGTCCTGGCCCGTTGGTCCACCGCGGCGCGGCGCACCAATTTTTGCGCAGCTTACCCGAAACTTACGTTCGGTGGTGACTGCCCGGTCGACGATTTGTGCGGTCGCCACGACTCATTTTTGCGACGCATGAAACGACTCGTTTAATGCAGGCCGGATTCCCTCTTGATTCGAACATGTTGCCGGGGCGCCCAATCTTGATGCCGATTTGATGCGCCGCTCCGTATCGTGACGGGTACGCCGCTTTCCCCCTTTTTCGGGGAAGGGCGCCTCCAAACACCCGTTACGCATCCAGCATCCATGATCGCTACCCGCCTTACCGCCCTCGTCCTCCTTGCCGCCCCGTGCGCCACCGCGCTCGCCCAGGAGGCGGAGGCCTCGCCGCACACCTTCACCGCCAATGTCGCGCTGGCCAGCGAATACCGCTACCGGGGCCTGATGCAGTCCGACCGCCGCCCGGCCATCCAGGGCGGGTTGGACTACACCCACGCGAGCGGGCTCTACCTCGGCAACTGGAACTCAAGCATCAGCTGGCTTTCGGACAGTAACGCGGAAGTCTCCGCCCCGGTGGAGATGGATTTCTACGGCGGCTTCCGCAACACGTTCAAGCTGGCCGACGCCGAATTCAACTATGACCTCGGCGTGCTCGAGTACTACTACCCTGGCGATTATCCGAGTGGCTTCACGCGTCCCTACACCACCGAGGTCTATGCCGGCATCGGCTACGGCCCAGTGTTCCTCAAGTACTCGCACGCGCTGACCAACCTTTTCGGATTTGGCGACACCAAGAACAGCTACTACATCGACCTCACGGCCAACGTGCCGCTCAATGTGTGGGACCTGACGGTCAACGCGCACGTGGGCTACCAGGGCGTGAAGAACCTCAGCGACGCCTCGTATACCGACTGGAAAATCGGCGTGACCAAGGACTTCGGCAAGGGCCTGAGCGTGGCCGTAGCCTACCTCGACACCAACGCCAAGCGTGGCACTTATACGAATTCGCATGGCCGCTACATGGGCAAGGCGACCGCGCTCGCGTCCATCACAAAGACGTTCTGACCGGGTTCGACGACGCGGCGTTGATGCGTTGTTGATACCCGGCGCCGCGATTGCTGCATCAATTTGAGACGCCGCTCCCTAGCATGGAGCCATGTTCCACAGACGATCCGCTCCGCGCGGATTCAAGCGTAATGCGACAGTCCTCGAGCCTCGCCGTTGCCTTTGCCACCGTCCCGCGCCGCCGCGCCGGGCGTGACGCCCTGCCAGCCTCCGCCGCCAGCGATGGCCACTGGATCCGCCTGCGCCTGGCGGTGGCCTCGGCGCAGGTCTTCATGCTGCGCCAGACGCTGCACCTGGCCATCGGCAAGCTCGCCCGTGTGTATGTGGTGGAGGTGGACCATCGGCACGGGGAAACCACGCTCCATGTGGAAGTGGAGCGCGCCGGCCGCGACGCCGCTATGCACGCCATCATGACCGCACTGCCGGCCGCCGAGTTCGGCATCACGACGATGCTGGGGAGCGATCATGCCGCGCACTGATTCGGTCATCGGCGATGGCCTGTGGCTGCCGCTGGTCACGCCGCTGCGCCACGGCGCGCCTGACCTGCGCGCCGCCCAGCAACTGGCCGCGCACTATGCTGGCGCCGGTGTGGATGGCCTGATCGTGCTCGGCACGACGGGCGAGGGCGGCCTGCTGACCGAGGCAGAGCGGCTGATGGTCACCGCAGCCGTGCTTGAGGTGGCGCAGGGCCGCATGCCGGTCATGGCGGGCGTTGGCGGCGTGGACACGCGCTCGGTCTGCGAGCAGGTGCGCACGCTGGATCGATTCGACCTCGCCGGCTACCTCGTCCCGCCGCCGTACTACCTGCGCGTGTCGGACGAGGGCATCGCCTGGCACGTGCGCCGCGTGGCCAGCCAGACGGCGCGCCCGCTGATGCTCTACAACGTGCCGAAGCGCACCGGCTCCACGATTTCCCCCGCGCTGGCACTGCGGCTGGCCGACCATCCGCAGGTCGTGGCGATCAAGGAATGCGACCGCACCGGGCTGCGCGCGCTGGCCGGGCAGGATGCCCTGCGCGTGTTCTGCGGCGAGGATGCCGCCATGCTCGACCACCTGCTGGCCGACGGCGCAGGCGTGGTGCCGGCTGCCGCCCATATCCGCCCGGACTTGTTCGTCCGGCTGCTGCAACTGGCCCGCACCGGCTGCGACGAAGCGGCGCGCGCGCTGTTCCGCCAGCTCTCGCCGCTGATCGACCTGATGTTCGCCGAGCCGAACCCCGCGCCGGTCAAGGCCGCGCTGGCGCTGGCAGGCCTGGCCCGCGCCGAGGTGCGCCAGCCGCTCACGCCGGCCACGCGCGCGCTGACGGCCCGCCTGGAAGCGGCCATGGCCCTGCTGCCGCCCGCGGTGTTTCCGCCCTTTCCGCCTTCATCCCTGCACATTCCGACAGCAACCGGTAAAATGCCGGATTGCTTAAAAAATGTGCATCATGTCACGTGAATGGAACGCCAGCGTCACAGTTGCCGCTGTCATCGAACGCGGCGGCCGCTTCCTGTTGGTTGAAGAGGAAACGCGCGACGGCCTGCGGCTGAACCAGCCGGCCGGCCACCTGGAAGCGGGCGAGAGCCTGATCCGCGCCGTCGTGCGCGAGACCCTCGAGGAAACCGCCCACACCTTCGAGCCGCGCGCGCTGATCGGCTGCTATATGAGCCGGGGGCTCTCCTCGCGCGACCAGGGCGACACCACCTATATCCGCTTCGCCTTCACGGGCGACCTCGGCACGCTCGATGAAGGCCGCCAGCTCGATACCGGCATCATCCGGACGCTGTGGATGACCGCCGAGGAACTGCGCGCCTGCCCCGAGCGCCATCGCACCCCGTTGCTGATGGCCTGCGTGAACGATTACCTCGCCGGCAAGCGCTTCGCGCTGGATGTGCTTTATACGCATCCCACAAGCGTGGCGGTCAGCACCGGAGACGCATCGTGAGCGGCAAGCGGGTGGTGGTGGGTATGTCGGGCGGGGTCGATTCGTCGGTCACCGCGTGGCTGCTCAAGCAGCAGGGGTACGAAGTCATCGGTCTGTTCATGAAGAACTGGGAGGACGATGACGACAGCGAATACTGCTCCACGCGCGAGGACTGGCTCGACGTGGTGTCCGTGGCCGACCTGATCGGCGTGGACGTGGAGGCGGTGAACTTCGCCGCCGAGTACAAGGACCGCGTGTTCGCCGATTTCCTGCGCGAATACTCGGCCGGGCGCACGCCCAATCCGGACGTGCTCTGCAATGCCGAGATCAAGTTCAAGGCGTTCCTGGACCACGCGATGTCGCTCGGCGCCGAGACCATCGCCACGGGCCACTATGCGCGCGTGCGGCAGGCGGACAACGGGCGCTTCGAGCTGCTCAAGGCGTTCGACCACACCAAGGACCAGAGCTACTTCCTGCATCGGCTGAACCAGGCGCAGCTGTCGCGCACGCTGTTCCCGCTGGGCGAGATGCCGAAGACGCGCGTGCGCGAGATCGCCGCCGAGATCGGCCTGCCGAACGCGAAGAAGAAGGATTCGACCGGGATCTGCTTTATCGGCGAACGGCCGTTCCGCGACTTCCTCAATCGCTACCTGCCGACCAAGCCAGGGCCGATGAAGACGCCCGAGGGCAAGGTGGTGGGGGAGCACATCGGGCTGGCGTTCTATACGCTGGGCCAGCGCAAGGGCATTGGCCTGGGCGGCAGCCGCGAAGGCAGCGGTGACGCCTGGTACGTGGCGCGCAAGGACATGGCCGCCAACACGCTCTACGTGGTGCAGGGGCACGACCATCCGTGGCTGCTGACGCCGGTGCTGGAAGCGGCGGACCTGTCCTGGGTGGCGGGTGAGCCACCTGCGGCCGGCGCAGAGATGGCGGCCAAGACGCGCTATCGCCAGAGCGATGCGGCCTGCCGCGTGGAAGTGGCCAACGGCGAGGCGCTGAAGCTGGCCTTCGCCGAAGCGCAGTGGGCGGTGACGCCGGGGCAGTCGGCCGTTCTCTACGACGGCGACGTCTGCCTGGGCGGCGGCATCATCCAGTAATTGTCTGATGAGGCACATCGGCGCACAGAGGCGCCGGCGTGCCCAATCTACCGCTCAACCCGCCGAAGGCGGGGCGGTGTCGATGAACGACTGGCGCTTCTCGATCTTTTCCTGGAACGCGGCGAGGTTCGGGTACTGCTCGCGCCAGGCGATGTCCGGGAAACGGAAATCCAGATAGGCCAGCGCGCAGCCCACGGCCACATCGGCCAGGGTGAAATGGATGCCGGTGCACCACGGGCGGTCGCCCAGGCCGGAAGACATCGCGCCCAGTGCGGCGTCGATCTTGGTCCGCTGGCGCTTGACCCATGACTCGCTGCGCTGGCCCTCTTCGCGCTGGGTGGTTTCCAGGCGGACCAGCAGCGCGGCGTCGAGCAGGCCATCGGCCAGGGCTTCCCAGCAGCGCACTTCGAGGCGCTCGCGGCTGCCCTGCGGAATCAGGCGGCCGACCGGCGACAGCGTATCGGCGTATTCGGCGATCACGCGCGAATCGAAGACCGCGCCGCCATCCTCCATGACCAGGCAGGGCACCTTGCCGAGCGGGTTGAACTGGCCGATGATGGTCGCGGGCGACCAGACGTTCTCCTCGATCATCTGGTAGTCGACCTTCTTTTCCGCCAGCACGACGCGCACCTTGCGCGCGTACGGGCTGGTGTGGGACGCATACAGCTTCATGTTCTCCCCTTGAGCTTGTTATGAAGTGCATCGGCGCTCTGTGGCTGCCATGGCGCCCTGGCGGGCGGCATGTCGATGGACTTCATAACAGGCTACTGGAACGGCGAGCGCGAGTATACCCGCGCCGGCCCGCGGATGCCGTGTCAATGCGGCGCTTCGCACGCTCTGTGTCGCCTGACCCATGGCGCGCCGCACAGGCGCGGTGGGCGATGGTAAAATCCCGCGTTGCGCGATGCCGGCCAGCCCTTTGTGGCGTGCCGGCGGCAGGTCCGATGGCGCGCCCGGCGGCTCGCCCCGTGCGGCGCATCGGTCGCTTGAAGCCGCCCGCCTCGCCAGTCTTCGCATGGTTACCGCGCCCCCGCGGAAACCCGTCTTCCCTCTTTCTCCCGGTTGCCAGCATGTCCACCCCATCCCTTTCGCCGCTCACCGCACTGTCTCCCATCGATGGCCGTTATGCCGCCAAGGCCGACGCGCTGCGCGAGTGGCTTTCCGAGGCGGCCTTCATGCGTAATCGCGTGAAGGTCGAGGTCAACTGGCTGATCGCCCTGGCCCAGGCCGGCCTGCCGGACGTGCCGAAGTTCTCGGCCGATTCCGAGGCGAAGCTGCAGGCACTGGTGGAGAACTTCACCGAAGCCGACGCCGCCCGCATCAAGGACATCGAGGCCGTGACCAACCACGACGTCAAGGCCGTGGAGTACTGGCTCAAGGAACAGGTCAAGGGCAACGCCGAGCTGGAGGCCGCGAGCGAATTCATCCACTTCGCCTGCACCTCGGAAGACATCAACAACACCTCGCACGGCATGATGCTCAAGGGCGCCCGTGACGGCGTGCTGGTGCCCACGCTCCAGCGCGTGCAGGCCCGCCTGGTGGAACTGGCCAAGGCCAACGCTACCCAGCCGATGCTGTCGCGCACGCACGGCCAGCCGGCCAGCCCGACCACGCTGGGCAAGGAAATGGCCAACGTGGCCGCCCGCCTGGCGCGCGCCATCGAGCGCATCCAGCGCGTGGAACTGCTCGGCAAGATGAATGGCGCGGTGGGTAACTACAACGCCCACCTGTCGGCCTACCCGACGTTCGACTGGGAAGCGTTCTCGAAGCAGGTGATCGAGTCGCGCCTGGGCCTGAGCTTTAACCCGTACACCATCCAGATCGAGCCGCACGACTACATGGCCGAGCTGTTCGACGCCATCGCGCGCGCCAACACGATCCTGCTGGACCTGAACCGCGACGTGTGGGGCTATATCTCGCTGGGCTACTTCAAGCAGCGGACCAAGGCCGGCGAGATCGGCTCGTCGACGATGCCGCACAAGGTCAATCCGATCGACTTCGAGAACTCGGAAGGCAACCTCGGCCTGGCCAACGCCGTGCTGCGCCACCTTTCGGAAAAGCTGCCGGTTTCGCGCTGGCAGCGTGACCTGACGGACTCCACCGTGCTGCGCAACATGGGCGTGGCGTTCGGCTACAGCCTGCTGTCCTACGAGGCCTGCCTGCGCGGCCTGGGCAAGCTGGAAACCAATCCGGAACGCCTGAACGAAGACCTCGACAACTGCTGGGAAGTGCTGGCCGAGCCGGTGCAGACCGTGATGCGCCGCTTTGGCGTGCCGAACCCGTACGAACAGCTCAAGGAGCTGACGCGCGGAAAGGGCATCTCGCGCGAGGCGCTGCAGACCTTCGTGTCGGGCCTGGCGATTCCGGACGATGCCAAGCAACTGCTGCTGGACATGACGCCGGCCAGCTACATCGGCAAGGCCGTGGAACTGGCGAACAAGATCTGACGACGCAGGCGGACCCGGAAGGGATCTGAATCGACGGGAAAGAAGGGCTGGCATTGCGCTGGCCCTTTTTTTCGCCCCTGCGGCAATGCGTCACATCAAATCATTTGAACGACTTCATGAAGTTCCGCATCTCATAGCGCACGGACGAATGCCAATAATGCGAGAATTCCTGCCAGCAGGGTAGGGCGACACAAGCCCCCGCTGGCCGATGGCCGGTCCGGACGATCGCTATAAGAAAAATCGAAGGGATTCACAGACATGACTTCATACGGGGTGCACAGCGTCGCGCGCAGTCGCGGCGGCAATGGTGCCAATGGCTATACGGCGACCGCCATCGGCCTGCACTGGCTGATCGCGTTCGGCATTTTCGCGGCGTTCGGGCTGGGTCTGTACATGACCGGCATTCCGGGCCTGACGCCGACCAAGCTCAAGCTCTTCTCGTGGCACAAATGGCTCGGCGTGACGATCTTCGCCGTGGCCGTGCTGCGCGTGCTGTGGCGCGCTACCCACGCCGCACCGCCCGTGGCGGCCGGCACGCCGGCCTGGCAGGCCCGCGCCGCCGCCGCCGCGCACCATCTGCTGTATGTGCTGATTATCGTGGTGCCGCTGACCGGCTACTTCTATAGCCTATCGGCCGGCGTGCCGGTGGTCTACCTGGGTCTCTGGAAGATGCCGGTACTGATCGAGGCCAATACCACGCTCAAGCCGATCCTGCAGGCCGCCCACGCCTGGCTCAACTACCTGATGGCAGGTATCGTGCTGCTGCACGCGGCCGCCGCCATCAAGCACCAGGTGATCGACCGCGACGGCACGCTCGCCCGGATGATTCCGTTCCTGCGCTGAATGACATCGTATTTTCCTGAGAGGAGTGCACCGATGAAACGCATGACCCGTCCTGGCGCCATCGTCGTGGCCGCCGCGCTGGCCACGGCCGGCCTGGCCGCCAACCTGGCCTGGGCGCAGATCGACACAGCCAAGAGCACCGTCACCGCCACGGCGCGGCAGATCGGCGTGCCGATGGAAGGCAAGTTCAAGAAATTCGACGCCACGGTCGATTTCGACCCGGCCAAGCTGGCCACGTCGTCCGCCAAGGTGGAAATCGACGTGTCGAGCTTCGAGATCGGCGATGCCGAGACCACCAAGGAGGTCAAGGGCAAGGACTGGTTCGACGCTGCCAAGTATCCCAAGGCCGTGTTCCAGTCCACCGCCATCAAGGCCGGCGCGGCCGGCAAGTACGATGTGACCGGCAAGCTGACCATCAAGGGCAAGACCCTGGACGTGGTGGTGCCTGCCACGTACAAGCAGGACGCGGCAGGGCAGGTGTTCGACGGTGTGCTGCCGATCAAGCGCACCGTGTTCAATATCGGCGACGGCGAATGGAAGGACACTTCCGTGGTGGCCGACGACGTGCAGATCAAGTTCCACATCGTGACCCCGGCGAAGAAGGGTTGAGGCGGACCCTGTGCCCGCCCATCGATTCCTAGCCGTATTTCGACTTTCCTCTCCAACCTTTTGACGGGAGACCCAGACATGAAGATGCGCACCCTGTTCGCGGCTGTTGCCGCTGCCTCCGCCACGCTGGCCGCCGGCGCCGCCATGGCCAATGCCGTGACCTACAACGTGGACCCGACCCACACCTACCCGAGCTTCGAGGCCGACCACCTGGGTGGCCTGTCCAACTGGCGCGGCAAGTTCGACAAGTCGACCGGCGTGGTCACGCTGGACCGCGCGGCCAAGGCCGGCACGGTCGAGATCAAGATCGACCCGTCGTCGATCGACTTCGGCAACGCCAAGCTGAACGAGCATGCCAAGGGCCCGGAAATGTTCGACGTGCAGGCCTTCCCGGAAGCCACGTACAAGGGCAAGTTCTCGAAGTTCAAGGGCGACGTGCCGACCGAAGTGGATGGCGTGCTGACGCTGCGCGGCGTGTCCAAGCCGGTGAAGCTGGAAATCCGCCAGTTCAAGTGCATCGAGCACCCGATGCTCAAGCGCGAGGCATGCGGCGCCGATGCGGTGGGCCAGTTCAACCGCGCGGACTTCGGCATCGACTACGGCGCGAAGTACGGTTTCAAACAGGACGTCAAGCTGGCGATCCAGGTGGAAGCCGTCAAGGCGGACTAAGTCAGGCGTTTGTTACAAGACGCGAAGGGCCGGCAACATGCCGGCCCTTTTTTTCGTTCCTGCCGATACCCCTCTTCATGGCGCGGAAGCAATGTTGTATGGTTTCCGACAGCCACAGTACAATGGCTCGCCGCAGTCCCACCTTCGGGGGCGCCGCGCCTGCCATTCCTGGCGTGCGTCTGCCCCATAACCGGTCACGCGCATTGTTATGAGTATTGGCTGCATTCCCTGATTCCGGTATCCCCGCCGCAAGCTTCTTGCCTGAGCTGTACCCGGCCGGCCCCTTCGGGTGCCCCGGCCCGCAGCGTTCCCTGGATTTCCCTGGCGCGATACCGTGTACTCCAAAACGCAAATCGATCCGGTAGTTAGCTTCCGCAACTCGCAGGGCGAGCAGGTGCGGGGCACGATCATCAATCTCCAGCGCAAGTCGCTGGTGATGGAAATCTACAATCCTTACTCGATCGTTCAGGTCAGCGAGGTGCTCAGTGAGCTGAGCGTGCGGATGGGGGCGAAGAACGCCTACCTCGGCAAGGCCGTGGTCATGAGCCTGGTGAATACCGGCCTGACCGCCGTGGTCTCCCTGACGCTGATCGACGAATGGCGCGAGCTGACCGACGTCAACGACGCACCGAAATCGGTCGCGCGCGAAGCCGAACTCTTCGTGCAGGACTGGGACACCCGTTTCAATATCCGCCGCGACTACCAGATCGTGGTCAACGAGATGCGCGCGTATCTCTCGGAGGTGTCGCGCTGGGTCGAGCAGGTGGACCTGACCGAGTCGCTGCCGAAGACCGAGGGGCGCCTGCGCGAGGACGTGTTCTACGAGCTGGCCGTGCCGCTGATGGGCAAGGTCAAGGTCTACCTGGACTGGCTCGAGGGCGAGGCCCAGCAGGTGGACCCCGAGATCGCCCCGGTGCACCGTACCTACGCCCAGGCGGCCCTGCACCCGCTGCTGCTGCGAGCCCCGTTCGTCTATCGGACATTTACGAAGCCGCTCGGCTATGCCGGCGACTACGAGATGGTCAACCAGATCCTGAGCGACCCGCAACAGGGGCCGACCACGTACTTCCAGATCGTCAACACGGCGTTTCTGAAGGCGGCGGTGGCCACCGCGCACCGCAACCGGATCGACCTGCTGGTCGATTACCTGACCCGCCAGGCCGAGCGCGCGCGCGCCGAAGGCCGGCCGTTCCGCGTGCTGAACGTGGGCTGCGGGCCGGCGTTCGAGATCCAGCGCTTCGTGCGCGAGTATCCGAATCCGGAACTGCTGTCGTTCCAGCTCGTGGATTTCAGCGAGGAAACGCTCGCTTACACGCGCAGTTCCATCGAGCGCTCGGCGGCTTCGGCCGGGCACAAGGTGTCCGTCGACATGGTCCACCAGTCGGTGCATGACCTGCTCAAGCGCCGCATCTCGCCCGACGACCCCACCACGCGTACGTTCGACGCCGTGTACTGCGCCGGGCTGTTCGACTACCTGTCGGACAAGGTCTGCGCGCGGCTGCTGACCTATTTCGCCTCGCGCACGCGCCCGGGCGGCAACCTGCTGGTTACGAATGTCCACTCCGACAACCCCGAGAAGTTCGGGATGGAGCACCTGCTGGAGTGGTACCTGATCTACCGCGACGAGGCCAGTATGGCCTCGCTGCTGCCGGAGAACTCGAATGCCCACCGACTCTATGTCGATGAAACCGGCGTCAATGTCTTCGCCGAAGCCGCTATCCAGTGACGCCGAGGCGGCGCCGTCCGCCCCGGCCGCGCGTGGCAACGAGCTGTACGCCGGCTACCAGTCCGAACTGGCCGACTTCCGCCTGGCGTTCAGCCGGGGCGGCGCCTACACGGCCATCGTACTGGTGCTGCTGGGCGTAGGGCTCGACTACGGCCAGTATCCGGACAAGCAGTTGCCATTCGCCGTGGCGCGGATCGTGGTGTCGCTGCTGATCGCCGGGGTGATCGTCGCGCTGTACAGCAACGCCGGCCGCCGCTTCGCGCCGTGGCTGACGATGTCGTGGCTGCTGCTGCCGCAGGTCATGATCGCGTGGATGATCTCGCAGACCGAAGGCGTGGAGTCGCCGTACTACGTGGGCCTGAACCTGGCGATCTTCGCCTCGGGTATCGCGCTGCCGTTCGGGCTCTGGCAGAACCTCGTCTTCGGCGTGCTCTCGTACCTGCTCTACGCCGCGGCGTGTTTGCTGCACTCGGGCGGCGTCGAGCCGATGGGCACTTTCATCGTCAATTCGCTGTTCCTGCTCTTTGCCGCGGCGGCCAGTGGCGTGTACACGTTCTTTAATGAACGGGCGCGCTTCATGCTGTTCCGCCTGAAGGCCGAAGTGGCTGACAAGAACACCGAACTCGAGGTCATCAACCGCAAGCTGGTCGATATCAAGGGCCAGATGCTCCAGCAGGAGAAGATGGCGGCCATCGGTACGCTGGCGGCGGGGTTGCTGCACGAAGTCAACAATCCGGTGAACTTCTGCCTGATGGCGATCGAGGTGGCCATGGAGGAACCGGTCACCAAGAACGAGCCGGGCCTCGAGGAATGCCTGGTCGATGCCAAGCAGGGCATGCAGCGCATCCAGCATATCGTCTCCGACCTGAAGACATTCGCCTACCGCAAGCCGGGGGCCGAGGTGGAGGGCACCCCGTTCCTGTTCGAGAAGGCGCTCGACTCATCGGTCCGGCTGACCGCGCACGAGTTGCGCGGCGTAAAGGTCACGCGCGAATTGCCGGACGATACGCTGGTGATGGGCGACGAAGCGGCCATTATCGGCGTGCTGATCAACCTTTTCTCGAATGCCGCGCTGGCCATGCGAAAGGCCGGCACGCAGCAGCCTGCCATCCACACCACGGTGAAGTGGACCGATGGGCGGATGCACGTGGCCGTACGCGACAACGGGCCGGGCATCGCGCCGGAGCATCTCGCGCGCGTGTTCGAGCCGTTCTTCACCACCCGCGAGGTGGGCCAGGGGCTTGGCCTCGGGCTGTCGATCAGCTACGCGGTTGTCGAGCGCCACGGCGGCGTGCTGTTTGCCGAGAGCGAACTGGGCCAGTGGGCCGCGTTCAGCTTCGACCTGCCGCGCGCGGAGTGAGGGGGCAATGAGCGATACCAGCCAGCCGCGCCCGACCGTGCTCTACGTCGATGACGAAGAGATGGCGTGCAAATACTTCGCGCGGGCCGTCGGCAACGAATATGAGGTGCTGTCGGCCACCAGCGCCGATGCCGCCATGGCGGTGCTGCACGCACATCACGCGCAGATTTCCATTCTGGTAACCGATTTCCGCATGCCGGGGCGTGATGGCGGTGATTTGCTGCGCCAGGTGGCGCAGGAATACCCGCACATCGTCCGCCTGCTCGTGACGGCCTATGCCGACAAGGACATGCTGCTGAAGACCGTGAACAGCGGCGAGGTCTTCCGCATCCTGGAAAAGCCGCTGGCCGTGGCCGAGATCCGCGACGTGCTGAGGCTGGCCGGCGAGCGCCACCGGGAACGCGCGGTCCGTCAGCAGCGCCTGATGGCCATCGACGAGACGCTGGCGTTCCTGGCCCATGAGCTGAACACCCCGCTGGCGGCCATCGCCAACTTCGCGCGCGGCATCGGCTCGCGCGTGGCGGGCGAGTACAGCCCGCAGCGCAACGCCGAGATCGGCCATGCGGCCGGTGCGATGCATGACAACGCCCAGTATTGCCTGGCAGTGCTGTCGTCGTTCCTGCAGTCCGTGCGCAGCAGCGCGGGCACCGTGGCGCCCAAGCCGGGCGTCGGGCAGGAGGTCAGCGCGGGCGCGCTGGTGGCATCGCTACTGGATACCTATCCTTTTGCCGATAACCAACGTGACTGGGTGCAAGTTGAGCTGCATGGCGATTTTCCGGTGCCGACGCTGCCGAATTGCGTGGCGCTGGTGCTGTCGTCCGTCATGAGCAACGCGCTGCGGGCGCTGGGCGACGTGCCCACGCCGGCGCTGCGCTTCGTGGTGGTGGCTGGCGAGCGCCCCGAGATCCGTATTGCTGACAATGGTCCCGGCATTCCCCCGGAAGTGATGGACCGGCTGCTTGTGGACCCGGTCACGACGCACGCGGCGGCCGGCGGCAGCGGCCTCGGCATGATTTTCTGCAACCGCGTGATGCAGTCTTTCGGCGGCGGCATCCGCATTGCGTCGGCAACCGGGGCCGGCACCACCGTTACCCTCGATTTCCCAAATTTCAAGAATCGTATGCACAGGAGTGATCGATGAGCGAACTGAATACTACGCAGGCACCCCCGGCGATTCTGTTCGTCGATGACGAGGCCACGGCCGTCAAATACTTCCAGCGCGCCATTGGCCAGCTGGCTCCGGTGGTGACCGGCGGCTCGGTGGAGGAGGGCAAGGCCCTGCTCGACGCCCATGCCGATAGCCTCGCCGTGCTGGTTTCGGACCAGCGCATGCCGGGCGAGTATGGCAATGAACTGCTGCGCTACGCGCGCGAGCGCTACCCGCACATTGTGCGCATCCTGACCACGGCCTATTCGGAACTGGACCAGACCGTGGAAGCGGTGAACCAGGGCCAGATCCATCGCTATATCAAGAAGCCGTGGGATATCACCGCGCTGCGCATGGAGCTGAAGCAGGCGCTGGAGCTGGCCGGGCTGCGCAAGGAGCGTGACCAATTGCTGCGCGAGAAGCTGTCGGTGTTGCAAAAGCAGACCGTGGCCACGCGGGTCGGCATGGTGCAGGCGTTGTGCGCGAGCCTGATCGGGCCGGGCCGCTTCCAGCCGGTGGAAACCTATCTCGCCGGCACCTCGCTGGCTGGCGCGCGCAACGCGGAACCTGACTGGCAACGCCTGGACTACGCCGATCTGGTCGGCGCGGAGAGCCAGCGCAGCGGCACGTTCGGCCACGCAGTGGGCAAGCGGCTCGTCGAATTGCGAGGTCGTCTGGCCGGGAAGGGTGCCGCCGACGCGGTGGCGGTCCTCGCCGAAACGCTGGGCGACGGCGCCGTGCGGCGCGACGGCGATACTGTGACCTGGCTGGCCCCGTCGGTGCTCGGCGAGTTCGTTGGCAACCCGGTGGGCGAGGTGGTTTCGGCCGGGCACGCCGACTGGCTGGCCGTTCTGCTATGGATCGAGGAAGCCGGTGGCGCGCTGAAGTTGCAGCGCGAGGCCGATGCCATCTCGGCACGCGCCGGCGTGCGGACCGAGACGTTCGCTTCGGACCGCCTCGCGGTGTGGATCGAGCAGCTGTCGGACTAAGCCTGCGGCATAGCAACGAAAAAGGCGCCCTCGGGCGCCTTTTTCGTTTCCAGCGTGCCAGCAGCCGTCAGGCCTGCGCGCCGAAGTTCGGGTCGTTGCGGTCGTTGGTATCGCCGGGCTTCTTCTCGCCCTTGATCAGGTCCTCGCGCTTCACGCCCAGCCACATCGCCAGCGCCGCAGCCACGAACACCGACGAATAGATACCGAACAGGATACCCACCGTCAGGGCCAGCGCGAAGTAATGGAGCGTCGGGCCGCCGAAGAAGAACATCGACAGCACCATCATTTCGGTCGAACCGTGCGTGATGATGGTCCGCGACATCGTGCTGGTGATCGCGTTGTCGATGACCTCGTGCGTGGTCATCTTGCGGTACTTGCGGAAGTTCTCGCGAATCCGGTCGAAGATCACGACCGACTCGTTGACCGAGTAACCCAGCACCGCCAGCACCGCCGCGAGCACCGACAGCGAGAATTCCCACTGGAAGAACGCGAAGAAGCCCAGGATGATCACGATGTCGTGCAGGTTGGCGATGATGCCCGCCACCGCGAACTTCCACTCGAAGCGGAACGACAGGTAGATCACGATGCCGGCCACCACGCACAGCAGCGCCAGCAGGCCATCCGTGGCCAGTTCCTTGCCCACCTGCGGGCCGACGAACTCCACGCGCTGGAGCTTCACGTCCGGCGTGGCGGCCTGCAGCGCGCCCATGACCTGCTCGCTCTGCTGGGCCGAGGTCACCGGCTTGCCGTCCGGACCCTTCTGCAGCGGCAGACGGATCATGATGTCGCGCGAGGTGCCAAAGTTCTGCACCTGCACGTCGGTGTAGCCGAGCTTGCCGACCTGTCCCCGAATCTTCTCAAGGTCGGCCGCCTGCGAGTAGGTCACCTCCATCACCGTACCGCCGGTGAACTCGATCGACAGGTGCAGGCCCTTCTGCCAGAGGAAGAAGACAGCCGCGGCAAACGTCAGGAAGGAAATCACGTTGAAGACCAACGCGTGCTTCATGAACGGAATGTCGCGCTTGATGCGGAAAAATTCCATGATGTTGTCCTGATGTGTCCGTGCTTACTTGGCGACCGGCGTTTCGGTGTCCGGCTTCCAGATCTGGCCGATGGCCACGCTCTGGAGCTTCTTCTTGCGGCCGTACCAGAGGTTGACCAGGCCGCGGTTGAAGAACACCGCCGAGAACATCGAGGTCAGGATGCCCAGGCAGTGCACCACCGCGAAGCCGCGCACCGGGCCCGAACCGAAGGCCAGCAGCGCGAGGCCGGCGATCAGGGTGGTCACGTTGGAGTCCAGGATGGTGGCCCACGCGCGGTCGAAACCGACCGCGATGGCCATCTGCGGCGAGGCCCCCGAGCGCAGCTCCTCGCGGATACGCTCGTTGATCAGCACGTTGGCGTCGATGGCCATGCCCAGCACCAGCGCGATAGCGGCGATGCCCGGCAGCGTCAGCGTAGCCTGCAGCATCGACAGCACGGCAATCAGCAGCAGCAGGTTCACGCCCAGCGCGGCCACCGAGAACATGCCGAACAGCATGTAGTACAGCACCATGAACACGGCGATGGCGCCGAAGCCATAGGCCACGGAGTCGAAGCCCTTCTGGATGTTGTCCGCGCCCAGCGACGGGCCGATCGTGCGTTCCTCAATGATGTCCATCGGAGCCGCCAGCGAGCCGGCGCGCAGCAGCAGCGCCAGGTCATTGGCCGCCTCGGTCGAGTACGAGCCCGTGATCTGGAAGCTCGAACCCAGTTCCGACTGGATCGTCGCCACGGTCAGGACTTCACCTTTGCCCTTCTCGAACAGCACGATGCCCATCGGCTTGCCGATGTTCTCGCGCGACACGTCACGCAGCACGCGGCCGCCCTGGGCGTCGAGCTTGATGTTGACGGACGGGCGCTGGTTCTGGTCGAAGCCGGCCGAGGCGGATTCGATGCGGTCGCCGGTGAAGATCACCTGCTTCTTGAGGACCACCGGCGCGCCGTTGCCCTGGGTGAACAGCTCGCTGCCGAACGGCACCGGGTCGCCCGGACGCGGGTTGCGCGGCGCGTCGTTGTCGGCCAGGCGGGCCTCCAGCGTGGCCGTGCGGCCGATGATGTCCTTGGCCTTGGCGGTGTCCTGCACGCCGGGAAGCTGCACCACGATGCGGTCCGCGCCCTGTTGCTGGATCACCGGCTCGGCCACGCCGAGTTCGTTCACGCGGTTGTGCAGCGTGGTGATGTTCTGCTTGACGGCGGCGTCCTGCACGGCCTTGCGGGCCGCTTCGGTGAACGTGCCGACCACGTTGTTGCCGTCCATCGTGAACGACAGTTCACGCAGGCTGTCGGCCAGCACGGCGCGCGCGCGGTCGCCATCGGCGGCGCTGCCGAAGCGCACGATCAGGCGGGCGCCGTCGCGGTCGATGCCGCCATGGCGGATGTTCTTGTCACGGAGCAGGGTGCGAGCATCGCCGGACAGGCTGTCCAGCTTCTTGTCCACCGCGCCCTTCATGTCCACCTGGAGCAGGAAGTGCACGCCACCGCGCAAATCCAGGCCCAGGTACATTGGCAGCGCGTGCATCGCGGTCAGCCAGCGCGGCGAACCGGACAGCAGGTTCAGCGCCACCACGTAGGTCGGGTCGGCCGGATCCGGGTTCAGCGCCCGGGTCAGCGCATCCTTGGCCTTGAGCTGCTCGTCCGTGGTGCGGAAACGCGCCTTGACCGAGCCGGACTGGCCGGACACGTCGAAGAACACGCCGTCAGGCTGGAGCTGACTCTGCGCCAGCACCTCTTCCACGCGCTTCTGCATGGACAGGTCGACCTTGACGGTGGCCTTGGCGGACGAGACCTGCACGGCCGGGGCCTCGCCGAAGAAGTTCGGCAGGGTGTAGATGATGCCGATGGCCAGGGCCACCAGGATCACGATGTACTTCCAAAGCGGATAACGATTCATCTCTGGCCAGTCATTGCGGTTGGCGTGGCCGACGGGCGCGCGGGGGGCGCGCCGATCCGGCCGGACCGGTTGGCAAACAGCCGCCTGGCAGCCCTGGCCGGGTCCGGTATGGACCCGCGGGCTGGTTCAGGCGGCTGCTGGGGCATGCGCACGGCAAGATGAACAGCCGTGCTGACGAACATGCCGGGAAAATCAGGCGGGTTCAGGCGCCGCATGCGTGGCGCCCGGCGGGCCCGGTCAGAGCGACTTCAGCGAGCCCTTCGGCAGCACCGTGGTCACGGCATTCTTCTGCACGGTGACTTCGGTGCCTTCGGAGATTTCCACTACCACGTATTGCTCGTTGACCTTGACCACGCGGCCCAGGATGCCGCCGGCGGTGACGACTTCGTCATTCTTGGCCAGCGCTTCCATCATCGCCTTGGCTTCCTTCTGGCGCTTCATTTGCGGGCGGATCATGATGAACCACAGCACCGCAAACATCAGGATGATGGGCAGGAAGCTCATCAGGCCACCCGCCGCGCCACCGGCGCTGGCAGTCTGGGCAAAAGCGTTGGAAATCAGCACGTTACTTCTCCGTCACAAAGGTCAATCAGGGAATCGGGCATTCTATCACCCGTGTTTGTCCCGCCAGAGCATTCTAGGTTCGAATTGCGGGTTTGTTCGGGGTGATTTGCACGTCCTTTTCCAGACGTTGCAGACACCCGCCAACATTCGACCATGCCACCGCCCGAAGTTCATTAGGTTGTCTGGTTTTCAGAACATTCTCAAGCGGCGCCTACTTGGTCCCGCGCGCGCGGTGCTCGGCGAACTGGCGCCGGAACGGCTCGAAGCGGTGCTCCTCGATAGCCGTGCGCATCTCGCGCATCAGTTCCAGGTAGTAATAGAGGTTGTGGATCGTGTTCAGGCGCGCGCCGAGGATTTCGCCCACGCGGTGCAGGTGGTGCAGGTAGGCGCGCGAGAAATTGCGGCAGGTGTAGCAGCCGCAGGTCTCGTCCAGCGGGCGCGGATCGTTGCGGTGGGCCGCGTTGCGGATCTTCACGTCGCCAAAGCGGGTGAACAGCCAGCCGTTGCGGGCGTTGCGGGTCGGCATCACGCAGTCGAACATGTCCACGCCCGAGGCCACGCCGGCCACCAGGTCTTCCGGCGTGCCCACGCCCATCAGGTAGTGCGGCTTGTTGGCCGGCAGGCGGGGGCCCACGTGCTCCAGCACGCGCATCATGTCTTCCTTGGGCTCGCCCACGGACAGCCCGCCGATGGCGTAGCCGTGGAAGTCCAACTCGGACAGCCCGGCCAGCGACTCGTCGCGCAGATCCTCGAACATGCCGCCCTGGACGATGCCGAACAGCGCGTTCGGGTTGTCCAGCCGCTCGAACTCGTCGCGCGAGCGCTTGGCCCAGCGCAGGCTCATGCGCATCGAGCGCGCGGCCTCGTCATGCGTGGCGGGGCGGCCATCGATCTCATAAGGCGTGCACTCATCGAACTGCATGACGATGTCCGAGTTCAGCGTGCGCTGGATCTGCATCGAGATCTCGGGCGACAGGAACAGCTTGTCGCCATTCACCGGCGACGCGAACGTGACCCCATCTTCGGTGATCTTGCGTAGTTCTCCGAGTGAAAAGACCTGAAAACCGCCTGAATCGGTCAGGATGGGCTTGTCCCAGCCGACAAAGCGATGCAGGCCCTCATGCGCCTCCACCACGTCCAGCCCCGGGCGCAGCCACAGGTGGAAGGTGTTGCCGAGGATGATCTGCGCGCCGATCTCGTTCAGTTCGAGCGGCGACATGGCCTTGACCGAGCCATAGGTGCCCACGGGCATGAAGATGGGCGTCTCCACGACGCCGTGGTTCAGGGTGACGCGGCCGCGGCGGGCGTTGCCATCGGTGGTCAGCAGTTCGAAATCGAGCATTTGGCGGGTCTCAGGTCAGTCCAGGCGGGTCAACAGCATGGCGTCGCCGTAGCTGAAGAAGCGGTAGCGTTGATCCACGGCGTGGCGATAGGTGGCGCGGATGGCCTCCACGCCGGCCAGCGCCGAGACCAGCATCAGCAGCGTGGACTTGGGCAGGTGGAAGTTGGTGATCAGAGCATCGACCAGCCGGAAGCGGTACCCCGGCGTGATGAAGATGTCGGTGTCGCCGCTGTGCGGGGCCAGCGTACCGTCCGCCGCCGCGGCGGATTCGAGCGCGCGCAGCGAGGTGGTGCCCACGGCGATCACCCGGCCGCCGCGCGCGCGGGTCTCGCGCACCGCCTCGGCCAGTTCGGGCGTGATGGCGTACCACTCCGCGTGCATCTTGTGTTCGGCGAGATTCTCCGTCCGCACCGGCTGGAACGTGCCGGCGCCCACGTGCAGCGTCAGGAACGCGCGGCGCACGCCCTTGGCATCGAGCCGCGCGAACAGCGCGTCGTCGAAATGGAGCCCGGCCGTCGGCGCCGCCACGGCGCCCGGGTTGCGGGCATAGACGGTCTGGTAGCGGGTTTCGTCGTAGGCGTCGGGATCGTGCGTGATGTAGGGCGGCAGCGGCAGGCGGCCGTATTGCTCGATCAGGTCCAGCGCGGGCGCGGGAAAGCGCAGCGTGAAGAACTGGTCGACGCGCGGCCCCACCGTCACGACGAAGGCATCGTCGGCCAAGTGCAGTTGGCTGCCCTCGGCGGGCGTTTTCGACGCGCGCACCTGCGCCAGCACCGTATGGCTGTCGACCACGCGCTCCACCAGCACCTCTACCCGGCCGCCGCTCGGCTTCTGGCCGAAGAAGCGCGCCTTGATCACGCGGGTGTCGTTGAAGACCAGCAGGTCGTTGGGACCGAGGTAGTCCAGGATGTCGCTGAACGCGCGGTCGACCAGACGCACGGCGTCGGCACGGTCTTCCGGCGCGGTCCGCTCCACCACGAGCAGGCGGCTGGCGCTGCGGTCGGGCAGGGCGGATTGCGCGATCAGCTCGCGCGGCAGGGGAAAATCGAAGTCGGATAGCGTCAACATTGCTTCAGAATAGCGGGCACGGCAAGCGGGTGGCGGCACCGGGTTAGGGCGTCGTCACAGGCATGGGTACAATCGGCGAATCCGACATTGTAAGGCTTGGGACGTCCGCGCATCGGCCAGTCCCCCGTTTACCGCCCATATTCACGCGCTGATGCCAGGCACCGCCACCGACTCCCTCGACCGTCGCGACGATAGCGAAAACAGCGAACCCAGCGACCGCAACGACACGTCCGTCGAGCGCGCCCCGAAGGGCAAGCCGGCCGCGCCGGCCAAGCCGTCGTCGGCCGTGGCCCGCCTGGCCAAGCTGGGGCTGCGCCGCCCGGTGGACCTCGTGCTGCACCTGCCCATGCGCTACGAGGACGAAACCGCGCTGGAAACCATCGGCGAGGCCATCCGCCGCGCCGGCATGGGCCTGGCCGCGCAGGTGGAGGGCGAGGTCATCTCGAACGAGGTTACCTTCCGGCCGCGCCGCCAGCTGGTGGTCAAGATCGCCGACGACACCGGCGAGCTGACGCTCCGCTTTCTCAATTTCTATGGCAGCCAGACCAAGCAGATGGCCGAAGGCGTGCGCCTGCGCGTGCGCGGCGAGATCCGCGGCGGCTTCTTCGGCGCCGAGATGGTCCACCCGCAGGTGCGCCCCGTGGTGCCCGGCGAGGCCCTGCCAGACCGCCTGACCCCGGTCTATCCCGCCACGGCCGGCATCTCGCAAGCCTATCTGCGCAAGGCGATTGGCGGGGCGATGTCCCGCACGCCGATGCCCGAGACGCTGCCGCAGGCCGTGCTGCAGGGCCCGGTTGCCCAGCTAAAGCTGGCGCCGCTGGCCGATTGCCTGCGCCTGCTGCACAACCCGCCGCCGCAGGAGAGCGAGGCCGCGCTGGCGGACCGCTCGCACCCGGCCTGGCAGCGGATCAAATTCGACGAATTGCTGGCCCAGCAGATCTCGCTGCGGCGCTCGCAGGCCGCGCGGCGCGAGAAGAACGCGCCGTCGATGCCGCGCCACGCGGACGGGCTGCTCACGCGCTTCCTGGCCGCGCTGCCGTTCCGGCTGACCGGGGCGCAGGAGCGCGTGGTGGAGGAGATTGCCGCCGACATGACGCGCCCGCACCCGATGCACAGGCTGCTCCAGGGCGACGTGGGCAGCGGCAAGACCATCGTGGCCGCGCTGGCCGCCTGTCAGGCCATCGATGCCGGTTATCAGGCCGCCCTGATGGCACCCACTGAAATCCTCGCCGAGCAACACTTCCGCAAGCTTTCCGCGTGGCTGGAGCCGCTGGGCGTGCCCGTGGTCTGGCTGGCCGGCAGCCTCAAGGCGAAGGAGAAGCGCGAGGCCGCTGCGCGCGTGGAATCGGGCGAGGCGCAGCTGGTCATCGGCACTCATGCGTTGATCCAGGACACCGTGCGCTTTGCGCGGCTCGGGCTGTCTGTGGTCGATGAACAGCACCGCTTCGGCGTGGCGCAGCGGCTGGCGCTGCGCGGCAAGGCGGGGGAGGCGGACACGAAAGCCGCGCCGGACAAGGTTCCGCATCAACTGATGATGTCGGCCACGCCGATCCCGCGCACGCTGGCCATGACCTACTACGCCGACCTCGATGTGTCCGTGATCGACGAACTGCCGCCGGGCCGCACGCCAATCGTGACCCGGCTCGTCAACGACGCGCGGCGCGACGAGGTGATCGAACGCGTGCACCACGCCGCCGCCGAGGGCCGCCAGGTCTACTGGGTGTGCCCGCTGATCGAGGAATCGGAGGCGCTCCAGCTACAGACTGCCGTCGAGACGTATGAAACGCTAATCGCCGCGCTGCCGGACCTGCGCGTGGGGCTGGTCCACGGCCGCCTGCCGCCCGCCGAGAAGGCTGCGGTCATGGGCGATTTCAGTGCCAACCGGCTCCAGGTGCTGGTGGCGACCACGGTGATCGAGGTGGGGGTGGATGTGCCGAACGCCTCGCTGATGGTGATCGAGCATGCCGAGCGCTTCGGCCTGGCCCAGCTGCACCAGCTGCGCGGGCGCGTGGGGCGGGGCAGCGCGGAATCGGTCTGCCTGCTGATGTATCAGGCGCCGCTTTCGCCCACGGCGCGCGAGCGGCTGGCCACGATGCGCGAGACCACCGATGGCTTCGAGATCGCCCGGCGCGACCTCCAGATCCGCGGCCCCGGCGAATTCCTGGGCGCGCGCCAGTCGGGCGAGGCCATGCTGCGCTTTGCCGACCTCAACACCGATGCCTGGCTGGTGGACTATGCCCAGGAAGCTGCCGAACTGATGCTGGCGCGCTTCCCCGAGGCCGTGGAAGCGCATCTTCTGCGCTGGCTGGGGGGGCGGGAGCACTTTTTGAAGGCGTGACGGCGCGTAAGACCAGTCTTATATGTGCTTAAGACGATACATTGCAGTGCCGATCTGACAGATGGCGCAATCGAAGTTAAAATCTATCGCCTAACCGAACCTGATAAGTCATGACGCTCACCGAACTCAAGTACATCGTCGCCGTGGCGCGCGAGCGCCATTTCGGCCGGGCGGCCGAGGCGTGCTTCGTTTCGCAGCCGACGCTGTCGGTGGCCATCAAGAAGCTGGAAGACGAGCTGACCGTGCAGATCTTCGAGCGCGGCACCTCCGAGGTGTCGGTGACGGCCATTGGCGAGCAGATCGTGGCCCAGGCCCAGCGCGTGCTGGAGCAGACCATGGCCATTCGCGAGATCGCCAAGCAGGGCAAGGACCCGCTGGCCGGGCCGCTGCGCGTGGGCGTGATCTATACGATCGGGCCGTACCTGTTGCCGATGCTGGTCAAACAGATGATCGGCACGGTGCCGCAGATGCCGCTGATGCTGCAGGAAAACTATACGAACAAGCTGATCGAACTGCTCAAGCAGGGCGAGATCGACTGCGCGATCATGGCCGAGCCGTTCCCGGATTCGGGCCTGACCGTGCGTCCGCTGTACGACGAGCCCTTCGTGGTGGCCGTGCCGCGCGGCCATCAACTGGCCGAGCAGCGCAGTGTCGATCCGGACGAACTCAAGCAGCAGACCATGCTGCTGCTGGGCAGCGGGCACTGCTTCCGCGACCACGTGCTGGGCGTGTGCCCGGAGCTGTCGCGCTTCTCGCAGGCTGCCGACGGCATCCAGAAGACCTTCGAAGGGTCGTCGCTTGAGACGATTCGCCATATGGTGGCCAGCGGCGTGGGCATTACCGTGCTGCCGCGCACCTCGGTGCCCGACCTGAAGCCGCGCAACGACATGCTCGCCTACGTGCCCTTCGCCGATCCGGTGCCGGACCGCCGCGTGGTGCTGGCGTGGCGCAAGAGCTTCACGCGCCTGCCCGCCATGGAGGCGCTGGCCAATGCGGTGGCGGCGTGCGACCTGGCCGGCGTGAGCCGGATTGGCGACGCGGCGTCCGTGGAAGCGGTGGCCGCCTGAGCGGATTCTCACGACATCCACGTCGACATCGATCACGGCAGGGGCGCTTCCCTGCCGTTTTTGTTTGCGCCGCATCGAGACATAGCCAATCGCTATGCAATAGGTTGATATTATCGAATGTGAAGTTCGATAGATTTTCCTATACTTCACTCATCGACACCCCGCCTGCGGGGCATCCACCGACTGAAGCGGAGAAACACCATGACGATGCTCGACCTGTTCGTGACCGAATTCCAGCAACTGCGCACGGCCGCCGACAAGGGTCCGCGCACCGAGGAAGCCAGCCGCCTGCGCCGCAAGGTGGTGCGCAAGGAGATCGGCATGGCCATCGTGGCGCTGGGCGCGATGGCGATGTTCTTCCACGCGGCGCAGGGTTTTGCCTTCCTCGGCACATAAAGCTAATGCGATAATGGCCGCCGACTGCCCCCCGACAATCTGAATGGCGTGGGCTGGATTCCTCGTGGCTACAAACGGAGCTGAACGACCATGGCAAAGAAGAATGAGATGAGCGTGAACATCGGCATGTCCGACAAGGACCGCAAGAAGATTGCGGAAGGCCTGTCCAAGCTGCTGGCGGATACCTACACCCTCTACCTCAAGACCCACAACTTCCACTGGAACGTGACGGGGCCGATGTTCAACACGCTGCATACGATGTTCGAGACGCAGTACACCGAGCTGGCGCTGGCCGTGGACGCCATCGCCGAGCGGATCCGCGCGCTGGGCTACCCGGCACCGGGCACGTACAAGGAGTACGCGAAGCTGTCGTCGATCGCCGAGGAAGAAGGCGTGCCCGACGCGACCGAAATGATCCGCAAGCTGGTGGAAGGCCAGGAAGCCGTGGTGCGCACCGCGCGCTCGCTGTTCCCGGCCATCGATGCAGCGGGCGACGAGCCCTCGGCCGACCTGCTGACCCAGCGCATGCAGACGCACGAAAAGACCGCGTGGATGCTGCGCGCGATGCTGGCCTGAGTCTGTCTGACCAGCGCACAACGCGTCACGGCTATCCACGCCGCGACGCGTTTTTTGTTTTGTCTCGCCAGAAGTGAACGCAGTCCCCATGTCCGAACATTCCGCCGCCCCGCCGCAACCCCGCCGTCCCGGACGCCTCGCGCTCTACGCGCGGCTGGTGCGGATCGACAAGCCCATCGGTACCCTGCTGCTGCTGTGGCCCACGCTGTGGGCGCTGTGGATGGCTGCCGAAGGGCCGCCCGCCTGGGGTATTTTCTGGATTTTCTTCGTCGGCACGTTCCTGATGCGCTCGTCGGGCTGCGCCATGAACGACTGGGCCGACCGCGACTTCGACAAGCATGTGAAGCGCACCAAGGAGCGGCCGCTGACCGCCGGCTATATCGCCGGCTGGGAGGCGCTGGTGGTGGCCGCCGTGCTGGCGCTGGCGGCGTTCGCGCTGATCCTGCCGCTGAACGGGCTGACCAAGGCGCTGGCCGTGGTAGCGGCCGTGGTAGCCGGCACCTATCCGTTCTTCAAGCGATTCTTCGCGATTCCGCAGGCCTACCTCGGCATTGCCTTCGGGTTTGGGATTCCGATGGCGTTCGCGGCGGTGCAGGGGGAGGTGCCCCCCGTGGCGTGGCTGATGCTGCTGGCCAACGTCTTCTGGTCCGTGGCCTACGACACCGCCTATGCGATGGTCGACCGTGACGACGACCTGCTGATCGGCATCAAGACCTCGGCGATCACCTTCGGTCGCTTCGACGTGGCAGCGATCATGCTGTGCTACGCCGGCTTCCTGGGCCTGATGGCCTGGGCTGGCGCGCTGCTGGGGCTGGGCTGGCCGTATTACGCCGGGCTGGTGGGGGCGGCCGGTCTGGCCGGCTACCACTACACGCTGATCCGTGACCGCGACCGCATGAAGTGCTTCGCGGCGTTCCGGCACAACAACTGGCTGGGCGGGGTGGTGTTCGCAGGAACGGCGCTCGCCTACTGGCTGAAGTAAGCGGCCGTTCAGCGTTGGTCCGGACTCCCGCCCGGACTATTCCTCAGTCCTTGCCGAACTCGGCGCCCATCTCGCGGCCCCGGGCCGCCGCCGCGTGCATGGCGCGGACGAAGGCGTCCTGCATCTTGTCCGCGTCCATCGACGTCAGCGCCGCGTAAGTCGTGCCGCCCTTCGATGTCACGCGCTCGCGCAGCAGGGACACCGGCTCCGACGACTCGGCAGCTAGCGCGGCCGCGCCCCGGAACGTCTCCACGCCCAGCTGGCGGCCCTGTTCGGCGGTCAGGCCCATTTCCTTCGCCGCGCGCTCCATGGCTTCGATGAAGTAGAAGACGTAGGCCGGGCCGCTGCCCGAGAGGGCCGTCACGGCGTCGATCTGGTTGTCGTCATCGACCCAGACGCACTGGCCCACGGCTTGCGCCACGGCCGTGGCGATGGCGCGGTCCGCCTCGCTCAGGCCCGGCGCGGCGGCCAGGCCGGTCATGCCCATGCCGGCCAGCGCCGGCGTGTTCGGCATCGCCCGCACCAGGCGCGACGTGCCCAGCCAGCGGCCCATGTCCTGGAGCCGGATGCCGGCCGCCACGCTGATGATCAGATTGCCCTGGCTGGCGCCCAGATGCGGCACGAGCGGCGCCACGGCGTTGCGGAACTGCTGCGGCTTGACCGCCAGCACGATGACGTGGCTGGCGCCGAAGCGGGCGTCCGGCGCGGCCTGGGTCCGGACGCCGAGCGTCTGTTCCAGCCGCTGGCGGGCATCGTCCGACGGATCGATGACGCAAATGGCGCGCGCGGGCACGCCGCGGGCCACCAGGCCGCCGATCAGGGCGGAGGCCATGTTGCCGCCGCCGAGGAAGCCGAAGGTGAGCGTATCGAGCATGTCTTTCCTTGTCTTTTCCGAATGTTGCCGGGTCGATGCGTGTCGCCCGGCGTTCTTGTGGGTGGGGGGGCTGCGCCGTCAGGCGCGCGCGCCGAAAATCGCGGTGCCGATGCGCACCAGTGTGGCGCCCTCGGTGATGGCCGCGCCCATGTCCGCGGACATGCCCATCGAGAGCGTGTCTACGTGTAGACCGGATTGCCGGAGTTGATCAAGCAACCCGCGCAGCGCCGCGAACGGCCGGCGCTGGGCCTCCGGGTCGTCGGCCGGCGCCGGAATCGCCATCAGCCCGCGCAGCCGCAGGTTCGGCAGGGCGGCGATGGCCTGCGCCAGCGGCAGTACCTCGGCCGGCGCCACGCCGCTCTTGCTGGCCTCTTCGCTGATATTGACCTGGATGCAGACCTGGAGCGGCGCCATGCCCGCCGGCCGCTGGGCCGACAGCCGCTCGGCGATCTTCAGCCGGTCGATGGCGTGGACCCAGTCGAACTGCTCGGCCACCGGCCGGGTCTTGTTACTTTGCAGCGGGCCGATGAAATGCCAGGCGATCCGGTCGCGCAGGTCGGCCAGGGCGGCGATCTTGTCGAGGCCTTCCTGGACGTAGTTTTCCCCGAAAGCGGCCTGCCCGGCCTGGAAAGCCGCCCGCACGGTGGCCGGCGCGACGGTCTTGGAGACGGCCAGCAGGGCGACCGCGGACGGGTCCCTGCCGGCTTGTTGTGCAGCCGCCGCGATGTCATTTAGCACGGCTTGCAAGTTGGCGGCGATTACAGACATAATCCGGCGGACATACCAAAGAAGTACACAACAACAAGTCGTATATTAGGGTGGGGTCATTATAGATGGACATCGCGCAGCTATTGGCTTTTGCGGTCAAGAACAAGGCATCCGATCTCCACCTCTCGGCAGACATGCCGCCGATGGTGCGTATTCACGGGGATATGCGGCGGATCAACGTGGCGGCCATGGGCCACAAGGACGTCCACGCGATGGTGTACGACATCATGAGCGACGTTCAGCGCAAGAGCTACGAAGAACGCCTCGAGGTCGACTTCTCGTTCGAGATTGCCGGCCTGTCACGGTTCCGGGTCAATGCCTACACCACGCAGCGCGGCTCCGCAGCCGTGTTCCGGACCATTCCGTCGAAAGTCCTGACGCTCGATGACCTCCATGCACCGGCCGTGTTCGCGGACCTCTGCGTCAAGCCACGCGGTCTCGTGCTCGTGACCGGGCCGACCGGCTCGGGCAAGTCGACCACGCTGGCGGCCATGGTCGATCACCGCAACGACAACGACATGGGTCACATCCTCACGGTGGAAGACCCGATCGAATTCGTCCACACCTCCAAGAAAAGCCTGATCAACCAGCGCGAACTGGGCCCGCATACGCATTCGTTCTCGAACGCGCTGCGCTCGGCGCTGCGTGAGGATCCGGACGTGATCCTGGTGGGCGAATTGCGTGACCTGGAAACCATCCGGCTGGCGCTGACCGCCGCCGAAACCGGCCACCTGGTCTTCGCCACGCTGCACACGAGTTCCGCCGCCAAGACCATCGACCGGGTCGTGGACGTGTTCCCGCCCGAGGAAAAGGACATGGTGCGGACCATGCTGTCGGAATCGCTCGAGGCCGTGATCTCCCAGACGCTGCTCAAGACGCGCGACGGCAACGGCCGGACCGCGGCGCACGAGATCATGATCGCCACGCCCGCCATCCGCCACCTGATCCGCGAGAACAAGATCGCGCAGATGTACTCGATGATGCAGACGTCGAGCGGTATGGGCATGCAGACGCTCGACCAGTGCCTGAGCGACCTGATCAAGCGCGGCATGATCAACTACAACGACGCGCGGGCGATTGCCAAGAATCCCGACGCCTTCATGGGCTAAGGGGAGGCCGACGCCATGCTCGACCGCGAATCCGCCGCGAAGTACATCAACGACCTGCTGGAGCTGATGGTCAACAACCGCGGCTCGGACCTGTTCATCACGTCCGAATTCCCGCCGGCCATCAAGGTGGACGGCAAGATCACGCCCGTCTCGCAGCAGCCGCTCAACCCGGCGCAGGCGCTGGGCCTGGTCCGTTCGATCATGAACGAGCGCCAGGTGAAGGAATTCGACGAAAGCCGCGAGTGCAACTTCGCGATTACCGCGCCGAACGCCGGGCGCTTCCGCGTCTCGGCCTTCATCCAGCAGGGCAAGGCCGGCATGGTGGTGCGGACGATCAACACGCGCATTCCGTCGGTGGAAGACCTGGACCTGCCCACGTCGCTCCATGAGATCGTCATGGCCAAGCGCGGGCTGGTGATCGTGACCGGCGCCACGGGCTCGGGCAAGTCCACCTCGCTGGCGGCCATGCTCGACCACCGCAACGCGCACTCGTACGGCCACATCATCACGATCGAGGACCCGATCGAGTACGTGCACGCGCACCAGAACTGCGTCGTCACGCAGCGCGAGGTCGGCATCGACACCGAGTCGTGGCACGTGGCGCTGAAGAACACCCTGCGCCAGGCGCCGGATGTGATCCTGATCGGCGAAATCCGCGACCGCGACACTATGGAATACGCGATGCAGTACGCCGAGACGGGCCACCTGTGCCTGGCCACGCTGCACGCCAACAACGCCAACCAGGCCATCGACCGGATCATCAACTTCTTCCCCGAGGAGAAGCGCCAGCAGCTGCTGATCGACCTGTCGCTGAACCTCAAGGCGATGATCTCGCAGCGGCTGCTGCCGCGCGCCGGCCGCAAGGGCCGCGTGCCGGCCGTGGAGATCATGATCGGAACGCCGCTGGTGGCCGACCTGATCTTCAAGGGCGAGATCCACGAGCTCAAGGAAGTTATCAAGAAGTCCCGTGAGCAGGGCATGATCTCCTTCGACCAGGCGTTGTTCGAACTGTACGAGGAAGAGAAGATCGCCTACGAGGACGCGCTCAAGAACGCCGACTCGCTGAATGACCTGCGCCTGATGATCAAGCTCCACAGCGCCCGCCACCGCGACGCCGACCTGGGCGCCGGCACCGAGCACCTGAACGTCATTTGATCGGACGACCGGCGGGCGCGGTATGCTCGCGGTTGTCTGCAATGCATTCTCCGGAGCCGCCATGAGCAACGTCTACCAGTTCGAAGCGAAGTCCCTGTCCGGCCAGCCGGTGCCGCTGGCCGATTTCCACGGCAAGGTGCTGCTGATCGTCAACACGGCCAGCGAGTGCGGCTTCACGCCCCAGTACGCCGGGCTGGAGGCGCTGCACGAGACCTATGAGCCGCGCGGCCTGGCGGTGCTCGGCTTCCCCTGCAACCAGTTCGGCAAGCAGGAGCCCGGCGACGCGGCGCAGATCGGCCAGTTCTGCGAGACGCGCTTCCAGGTCAAGTTTCCGATGTTCGAGAAGATCGAGGTCAACGGCGCCGGTGCGCATCCGCTCTACAAGTGGCTGACCTCGGAAAAGCCCGGCGTGCTCGGCACCCAGGGCATCAAGTGGAACTTCACCAAGTTCCTGCTGCGCCGCGACGGCACGGTCTTCAAGCGCTACGCGCCGACGACCAAGCCCGAGGACATCCGCGCGGATATCGAGACGCTGCTGAGCGATCCGGCAGCCTGATGGGTCAGCCGGGCCTGACTGGCCTCAGCCCTGCATATCGGACTGCACCGCGCGCAGGAAGCCGTTGAGCGAGCGGTCCGGCGTCTCGTGGAACTGCTCGTCGAGGATCTCGATGGTGCGGCAGCGGTCCAGCCGGAAGCTGCGATAGTCGGACCGCGCCGTGCACCACGCCGCCAGCAGCCAGACATTGCCCCAGAAGAACAGCCCCAGCGGCTGCACCACGCGCTCGGTGACGCGCTGCTGGGCATCGATATAGTCGAGCCGCAGCAGCCGTTGCGCGCCAATGGCGCCATGCACGGTGTCGAAGGCCTCGCGCACGGCCGGATGGTTGAGGTACTCGGGCGCGAAAATCCGGCTCTGCTGCGCCGCCACGCGGCGCGGGGGCGGCAGGGCGGCCATCAGCTTCTCCAGCGCCGGGTCCGCCGCCGCGGCCAGCGCGCCGCCGCCCCAGGCCTTGAGCAGGCGCAGGCCGGCGACCATCGCTTCCACTTCCATCGCGGTGAACATCAGCGGCGGCACGTCGTAGTCCGGCCGCAGCCGGTAGCCGATGCCCGCCTCGCCCTCTACCGGCACCCCCGACAGCGACAGCGCCTGGATGTCACGGTAGACCGTGCGCTCGGACACGCCCAGCCGCTGCGCCAGCAATGCCGCCGTGGTCAGCCGGCGGCCACGCAGGACCTGCACGATCTGGAAGAGGCGGTCGGCACGGCGGCTCATGGGCTGGGGAGGGATGAAGGAGGCGGGGGGCCGGATGGGCGCATCATGCCCGCCGGCTCCTGACAGCGTACTGTCAGGAGGGTGTCAGGGGTGGCAGGGGTGGCAGGGGTGGCAGGGGTGGCAGGGGTGGCAGGGGAACCCGCCCCGGTCAGTGGGGCATCCATGCCGCCAGCACCGGCACCACGATGGCGGTCAGCACGCCGTTCAGGCCCATGCCCAGCGCGGCGAAGGCGCCGGCCTCCTGGTTGACCTGGAACGCGCGCGCCGTGCCGATGCCGTGGGCCGCCACGCCGGTGGCGAAGCCGCGAATCACGTAGTCGCGCACGCGCAGCATGTTGAGCAGGCCGGTGGTGCTGACCGCGCCGATGATGCCGGTGGCCATCACCAGCACGGCCGTCAGCGAGGGCAGGCCGCCGATCTTCTCGGACACCCCCATGGCGATCGGGATCGTGACCGACTTGGGCGCCAGCGAGCGCACCACCTCGGGCGACGCCCCCAGCGCGTAGGCGATGCCCACCGCCGACACCACGGCCACCAGCGATCCCGCCACCAGCCCGCAAAGCAGCGGGAAGACGTGCGCGCGCAGCTTCGGCAGCTGGGTGTAGAGCGGCACCGCCAGCGCCACCGTGGCCGGCCCGAGCAGGAAGTGGACGAACTGCGCCCCGTCGAAGTAGGTCTTGTACGGCGTGCCGGTCACGGTCAGCACGGTGACGAGGATGGCCACCGAGATCATCACCGGGTTGGCCAGCGGCGAGTACCGCGCGCGCTCGTAGATCCGGAACGCGAAGACGTAGGCGATCAGCGTGGCGGTGAGCCCGATCAGCGGGCTGGCCGACAGGTAGACCCAGATCTCGTTCAGACGCGGCGACATCATGGCTGCGCCCCGCTATCGGCAGCTTCGGCGGCTTCGGCCTGGGGCGGCGCCGGCTTGCGCATCAGCGCCCGGGTGACCAGCGCGGTCACGACGATGGCCAGCCAGGTGGAGATGACCAGCGCGACGACAATCGGCATCCATTCGCCGCCAATCCGGTTGGCGTGGACCATGATGCCGACGCCGGCCGGCACGAACAGCAGCGACAGGTGCTTGAGCAACTCGCTGGTGGTGTTCTGGATGATGGGGAGCAGGCGGTTGTCGAAGACCAGCCAGCCGAACAGCAGGAGCATGCCGATCACAGGACCGGGCACGGGCAGGCGCAGCGCGTAGCTGATCACCTCGCCCACGGTCTGGAAGACCAGCAGGATGGCAAACGTCTGGAGCATGGGGGCGCATCAGGGTCGAAATGTGCCGACATGGTACTCCGATGGCGTGGGCCGTGTTTTGCTCCCCTCTCCCTTTGGGAGAGGGGCTGGGGGAGAGGGCAGGCGCATCCACGAAGCGTCACCGCGCAGTTCGCTCAATCCCTCTCCCCCGACCCCTCTCCCGCAAGCGGGCGAGGGGAGAACTCCCTACGCGCAGACCATGCGCTCCACCAGTTCCACCCAGTGCATCACCGGCGTGTCGGTGCCGCTTTGCAGGTGCGTGATGCAGCCAATATTGGCCGAGACGATGGCATCGGGCGAGGAGGCCTGGAGCTTGGCGAGCTTGTCGTCGCGCAGCGGATAGGACAACTCCGGCTGCAGCACCGAGTACGTACCCGCCGAGCCGCAGCACAGGTGGCTGTCGGCGCAGAGCCGCACCTCGATGCCCAGGCCGGTCAGCAGCGCCTCCACCTTGCCCCGGATCTGCTGCCCGTGCTGCAGCGTGCAGGGCGGATGGTAAGCCACGCGCCGGCCGTCGCGCGGCACGGCGCCGGCCAGCTTGTGCAGGTCGTCGGCGAAGTCGGGCAGGATCTCGGACAGGTCGCGCGTCATCGCCGAAACCCGTGCCGCGCGCTCCGCGTAGGCGCGGTCGTGGCGCAGCAGGTGGCCGTAGTCCTTCACCATCACGCCGCAGCCGGAAGCCGTCATGACGATGGCCTCCGCGCCGGATTCGATATAGGGCCACCAGGCGTCGATGTTGGCGCGCATATTGTCCAGCCCGCCGTCATGGTCGCCGGTGTGGAAGCGGATCGCGCCGCAGCAGCCGGCCTCGCTCGCCACCACCAGTTGCACGCCGAGCTTGTCCAGCACGCGCGCGGTGGCCACGTTGATGTTGGGCGACATCGCCGGCTGCACGCAGCCGTCCAGCAGCAGCATCTTGCGGGTGTGCGTGGTGCGCGGCCACGGCCCCGTCGGCGAGGTGATCGCCGGCAGCTTGTTGCGCAGCGCCACCGGCAGCATCGGACGCATCATCTGGCCGAGCTTCAGCGCCGGGCCGAACAGCTTCGGCCGGGTCAGCCCCTCGCGCAGCAGCCAGCGCGCCATCCGCTCCTTTGCGGGCCGATGGATGCCCTGCGCCTCGAGCCGCTCATCCACCACCTTCCGGCCGATGTCGACCAGCCGCCCGTACTTCACGCCGGACGGGCAGGTCGATTCGCAGTTGCGGCAGGTCAGGCAGCGGTCCAGGTGCAGCCGCGTGCTTTCCGTCACGGGCTGGCCCTCGAGCATCTGCTTCATCAGGTAGATGCGGCCGCGCGGGCCGTCCAGCTCATCGCCGAGCAACTGGTAGGTGGGGCAGGTGGCGGTGCAGAAGCCGCAGTGCACGCACTTGCCGACGATGGACTTGGCTTCTTCGCCTTCGGGCGTGTTGCGCAGGAATTCGGCCAGTGTGGTTTGCATGGTTCGGGGGGCTTGGGCGGTGGGCGGCTCAGAGGCCGGTGTACAGGCGCTGCGGATTGAAGATGCCGGCGGGGTCGAAGGTGGCCTTCAGCCGCTTGTGGATGGCGGCCAGCGGGGCCGACAGCGGCGTGAACACGCCGACTGCCTTGTCGCCGTTGCGGAACAGCGTGGCGTGGCCGCCGGCGGCCTGGGCGATGGCGCGCACCGAATCGGCCGAGACCGTGGCGGGGTCGCCCTCGGGCGCCAGCCACCAGCGCTGGCCGCCGCCCCATTCCACAAGCTGCGCGCCGGGCAGGTCCAGCGGCGGGGCGATGGGCGGCACGGCAATGCGCCACAGCGCGCGACCATCGTCTTTGGTGTGGGCCGGGGCGAAGAAGGGGTGGGACTGCTCGCGCAGCGCGGCCCAGAGCGCGAGCGCCTCGCCGGGCTCGACGCGATCGCCGCCCAGCTTCTCGCACGCGGCGCGCACGGCCGCCGTGGCGCCCGAGAGCCGCACGTCAAGCACGCCGTCCTGCCACGCCGACGCCGCGATCGGCAGCGGCTGGCCGCCCCAGCGGTTCAGGCGCTCGATGGCCTCGGCCTGCGGCAGCGCAAAGCGGAGCGTGGCGTCGTCGAACGGTATCGGCAGCACCTTCAGCGAGACTTCCAGGATCAAGCCGAGCGTACCGAGCGAGCCGGTCAGCAGACGGGAGACATCGTAGCCGGCCACGTTCTTCATCACCTGCCCGCCGAAGTTGAGCACCTCGCCGCGCCCGTCCATCAGCTGCACACCGAGCACGAAATCGCGCAGCGCGCCCACCGACTGCCGGCGCGGGCCGGACAGCCCGGCCGCCACGGCGCCGCCCAGCGTGGCAATGCCGGGCGGGGCGAAATGCGGCGCCTCGAAGGCCAGCATCTGGCGACGTTCGGCCAGCGCGGCCTCGATCTCGGCCAGCGGCGTGCCGCAGCGTGCCGTGACCACCAGCTCCGCCGGGTCATAGTCGACGATGCCGGCGTAGGGGCGGGTGTCGAGCACGGTGCCGACCAGCGCCTGGCCGTAGAAGTCCTTGCTGCCGCCGCCGCGCAGGCGCAGCGGGGCGCGGCTGTCGCCGGCCTGGCGGATGGCATCGCGAAAGGCGTCGAGTGTGGCTTCCATATGGGGGACCCTTGGCGTTTTTTGTTGGGTTGTCGTCGAATCAGGGCTGGCGCGGCGGCGTCTTGCCGGGGCCGCCGAGATCCTCGAACCCCGTCGGGTTCTCGACCTGATAGGGAGGCAGCACCGTCCCGCAATGCTTGCAGAAGCCCGCGTCGGGGTCGTGCCCCTCGGTCAGGCAGTGCTCGCAACAGCGCGTGGTCAGCGGCCGCCGGATGATGCTGGCCGCCAGTTCCGCGCCGACGATGCCGGTCGGGAAGGCGATGATCCCGTAGCCGAGCAGGATGGTCAGCGAGGTGATGAACTGCCCGATGGGCGTGCGCGGCACGATGTCGCCGAAGCCGGTCGTGGTCAGCGTGACGATGGCCCAGTACATGCTGACCGGGATGCTGGTGAAGCCGTGCCGCGGGCCTTCCACCACGTACATGATCGTGCCGAGGATGATCGTGATGATGAACACGGTGCCCAGGAACACGAAGATCTTGCGGCGGCTGTTGGACAGCGCCATGGCCAGGATCTGGGCTTCCTCGAAATAGACCGTGAGCTTGAGGATCCGGAACACGCGCAGCAGCCGCAGCAGCCGCACGTCGATCAGGAAGGCCAGTTCTGGCACGAAGAACGCCGCCCAGGTCGGGATGATCGAGATGAAGTCGATGATGCCGAAGAAGCTGAACGCGTAGCGCAGCGGCCGGCGCACCACCAGCAGCCGCATCACGTACTCTGCCGTGAACAGCAGCGTGAACATCCACTCCAGCAGCGTGAACGCCAGCCCGGCGCGCGCGTTGATCGACGGCACGCTGTCCAGCATCACGATGGCCACGCTGGTCACGATGGCGATCAGCAGCACGATGTCGAACAGGCGCCCCTGGCGCGTGTCGGCCTCGAAGATGATCGTGTACCAGCGCTGGCGCCAGCCGGCTTCGGGCTGGCCCAGGCGCTGCCGGGTGCGCGCGTTGAGGAAGCGCTCCTGGCGGGCGTCCCGTTGGTGGGTGTCGGGGTTGGGCATGGGTGGCGATGGTGAGCGGGTAGCGGTGGGGCGGGTGGCCCGCCCGGTACCCGCCCGCGCTCAGAAGCGCGGCAGGTCCGGATGCGGCAGCAGGCCGCGCCTGACGTGCATCTTGCCGTACTCGGCGCAGCGCGCCAGCGTCGGGATGGCCTTGTCCGGGTTCAGCAGCCGGGCCGGGTCGAAGGCGGCCTTCACGCCGAAGAACGCATCGCGCTCGGCCGGCGAGAACTGCACGCACATCGAATTCAGCTTCTCCACGCCCACGCCGTGCTCGCCGGTGACGGTGCCGCCCAGTTCCACGCAGGACTCCAGGATGTCGGCGCCGAACAGTTCGGCGCGATGCCATTCGTCGAGGTCCTCGCCGTTGAACAGGATCAGCGGGTGCATGTTGCCATCGCCGGCATGGAAGACGTTGATGCAGCGCAAGGCGTACTTGCGTTCCATCGCCTCGATCCGCTTGAGCAGCGTGCCGATGTGCTTGCGCGGGATCGTGCCGTCCATGCAGTAGTAGTCGGGCGAGATGCGCCCGGCGGCCGGGAAGGCGTTCTTGCGCCCGCTCCAGAAGCGCAGCCGTTCGGCCTCGCTCTGCGACACCGTGATCCGCGTGGCGCCCGAGCGGCGCAGCACCTCGCTCATCCGCTCGATCTCCTCGGCCACTTCCTCGGGCGTGCCGTCCGATTCGCACAGCAGGATGGCGGCGGCGTCGAGGTCGTAGCCCGCCTGGACGAACTCCTCCACGGCGGCCGTGGCGGGCTTGTCCATCATCTCCAGGCCGGCCGGGATGATGCCGGCGGCAATCACGTCGGCCACGGCGTTGCCGCCTTTTTCCACATCGTCGAAGCTGGCCATGATGACCTGCGCGAGCTGCGGCTTGGGAATCAGCCGGACGGTGATCTCGGTGGCGACGGCCAGCATGCCCTCGGAGCCGATCAGCGTGGCGAGCAGGTCCAGGCCCGGCGCGTCGGGCGCCTCGGAGCCGAAGACCACCACATCGCCCTCCATCGTCACGGCGCGCACGCGCAGCACGTTGTGCACGGTGAGGCCGTACTTGAGGCAGTGCACGCCGCCCGAGTTCTCGGCCACGTTGCCGCCGATGGAGCAGGCGATCTGCGAGGACGGGTCGGGTGCGTAATAGAGATTGTGCGGCGCGGCGGCCTCGGAGATGGCCAGGTTGCGCACGCCGGGCTGGACCACGGCGGTGCGCGAGTAGGAATCGACCGAGAGGATGCGCTTGAACTTGGCCAGCGACAGCACCAGCCCGCCGGCGATGGGCATCGCCCCGCCCGAGAGGCTCGTGCCGGAGCCGCGCGGCACCACCGGCACCCCGAGTCCGTGGCACAGGCGCAGGATGGCGCAGACCTGTTCCTCGGTGTCGGGCAGGACCACGGCGTCGGGCACCTGGCGGTAGGCGGCCAGGCCATCGCACTCGTACGGCACGGTGTCCTCGGCCTTCCAGAGCACGGCGGCAGGCGGGAGGATGCGGGCCAGGCCGGCCAGCAGCGCGGCGCGGGGGCCGTCGGCCTGCGTGGCAGCGCCGGCCAGGGTGTGGGCGTCTTGCGGGGCGTTCATGGCAACTCCTTGACGAGCCGGCCGCCGCGCATCGCTTCACGCACCCGGCCGGGACGGCAGACTATAGCGCAGGCCCCCTGCCACGGGAGCCTTCGCCCACGTGAATTCGGCATGGCAAGCCGATCAAAACTGCTCATGCCATGCGCCCCGGCCCGGCTGGCGCGCGCTTCTCTCTCCAGCCTAGTGGCCCGGACGCTACCAGTCCAGCCCGAGCAGCCAGTCGACGAAGTAGCGCGCCTCTGGCTGGAGCGGCGCTTGCTCGCGCTCGACGATGTAGTAGCCGTGCGGCGAAACCGATTCCACGTCGAGCAGCTTGACCATCTGCCCGGCGGCCAGCCACTGGCGCGCCATGCGCTGGCGCACCAGTCCCACGCCCTGGTTCGAGACGATCGCTTCCAGCATCAGGCCGATATCGTTGAATTGCGGGCCGGTCTGGGGCTCCGGCCAGTCGAGCCCGGCGGTCTCGAACCACGGCCGCCACGGCTCCAGCGGACTGCGCAGCAGCACGAGGTTGTGCAGGTCGTCCGGCTTGGCGATGGCGCGCCCGTTGACCCGCTCGTAGTACTCCCGCCCGCACGCCGGAAACACCGGTTCGACTAGCAGTTTCGTGGTTTTCAGGCCCGAATAGCGTCCCGTGCCGTAGCGGATCTCCACATCGGTGTCCTCGGCCTTCACATCGAGGAAGGGCACGGACAGGTGCAGTTCCAGGTCGATATGAGGGTAGAGCGCGCCGAACTCGGGCAGGCGCGGCACCAGGTGCTGCCGGCCGAACGTCGGCGGAATGGCCACCCGCAGCCGCGTGCGCAGCTTGTTGTACTCGGGGCGGGCCAGTTCGTTGAGGGACTTCAGCGCGTCCTGCACATTGCGCTGGTAGCGCGTGCCGGCGGCGGTGAGCCGCAGCGCGGCGTTGGAGCGCACGAACAGGTCGTCGCCCCATAATTCCTCCAGATTCTTGATGCGGTGCGAGACCGCGCTGGGCGTGACGGACAGTTCTTCCGCCGCACGCGCGAAGCTGCCAAGCCGCGCGGCGGCCTCGAACGCGATCAGCAGGTGCAGGGGCGGGACGCGGTGGAACACCGATGCCATGGCGCGGGCCCCCGGTCAGCGCGCCGCGCTGAAGATCTTGCCCGGATTCAGAATCTGATTGGGATCGAGCGCCGCCTTGATCGCCCGCATCAGGTCCAGTGCATCCTCGCCGTGCTCCTGCACGAGGAAACCCATCTTGTGCAGCCCCACGCCGTGCTCGCCGGTGCAGGTGCCGCCCATGGCCAGCGCCCGTTCGACGATGCGGCGGTTGATGTCCTCCGCCTCGGCCATTTCCTCGGGCTTGGCCGGGTCGACCAGGATCGCCACGTGGAAGTTGCCATCGCCGACATGGCCGACGATGGGGCAGGGCAGCTGCGAGGCGTTCAGGTCGCGCTCGGTCTCGGTCACGCAGTCGGCCAGGCGGGAAATCGGCACGCAGACGTCGGTTGTCACGGACTTGCAGCCGGGCTTGAGCTGCAGCATCGCAAAGTAGGCCGTATGGCGCGCATTCCAGAGCCGGCTGCGGTCTTCGGGGCGCGTGGCCCATTCGAAGCCCTGGCCGCCGTGCTCGTCGGCAATCTGCTGCACGGTTTCGGCCTGCTCGCGTACGCCGGCCTCGGTGCCGTGGAACTCGAAGAACAGGTGCGGGGTTTCCGGCAGCGTGAGGTTGTCGTGGCGGTTGATCGCGCGGATGGCCAGCGCATCGACGAACTCCACGCGGGCCACCGGCACGCCAAGCTGGATGGTCTGGATCGTGGCGCGCACGGCGTCGCCCATGCTCGGGAACGCGCACACGGCGGCCGAGATCGCTTCCGGCTGCGGGTAGAGCCGCACGGTGACCTCGGTGATGATGCCGAGCGTGCCTTCGCTGCCGACGAACAGCCGGGTCAGGTCATAGCCGGCCGACGACTTGCGCGCCTGGGTGCCGGTGCGGATCACGCGGCCGTCCGCCGTGACCACGGTCAGGGCCAGCACGTTCTCGCGCATCGTGCCGTAGCGGACCGCGTTGGTGCCGGAGGCGCGCGTGGCGCACATCCCGCCCAGCGAGGCATCGGCGCCCGGGTCGATCGGGAAGAACAGCCCGGTGTCCTTGATTTCCTGGTTCAGCTGCTTGCGGGTCACGCCCGGCTGCACCGTCACGGTCAGGTCCTCGGGATGCACCGCCAGCACGCGGTTCATCTGGGAGAGGTCCAGGCTGATGCCCCCGGCCACGGCCAGCAGGTGGCCTTCGAGCGACGATCCGGCGCCGTAGGGGATCAGCGGCACCCCATGCTGGTTGCAGAGGCTGGCCAGTTCGGCGATTTCCTCGGTGGTGTGGGCGAAGACCACGGCGTCCGGGGCGGCGGGCGGGAACGGGGATTCGTCGCGGCCATGGTGGGCGCAGACGCCGGCCGAGGTGGAAAACCGTTCGCCGAAGCGGGCGGCCAGTGTCTCGGCCAGGGCAACGGGAAGGGGACGGCGCGCCAGGGCGGCGGCGGGCGTGGGGTGGTTCATGCTTTTGTCTCCGGCGAATCCCGCCATTCTACGCCGTCCGCGTCACGCGGCGGACCGCATCGCGGCGCCCGGAACCCGCCCCGAAGCCCGGGTTCGGGGCCATAATTGCGCCACTTCAAACCAAGACGAGGGAGACCGGCATGGGTAACCGCCTGTCCAAGATCGCCACCCGCACCGGTGACGCCGGCACCACCGGGCTGGGCGACGGCAGCCGCACGGGCAAGAACAGCGAGCGCATCGCCGCCATCGGCGACGTGGACGAACTGAATTCCCACATCGGCCTGCTGCTGACCGAGCCGGACCTGCCGGATGACGTGCGCGCCGCCCTGCTCCATATCCAGCACGACCTGTTCGACCTGGGCGGCGAGCTGTCGATTCCGGGCTACACGCTGCTCAAGGAAGCGCAGGTGATCCAGCTGGACGACTGGCTGGCGCACTACAACGCGAACCTGCCCCGGCTGGCGGAGTTCATCCTGCCGGGCGGCAGCCGCGCCGCCGCCCAGGCCCACGTCTGCCGTACGGTGTGCCGCCGGGCGGAACGGGCGCTGGTGGCGCTGGGCGCCACCGAGGCTCTCAACGAGGCGCCGCGCCAGTACCTGAACCGGCTCTCGGACCTGCTGTTCGTGCTCGCCCGGGTGCTGAATCGGGCCGGCGGCGGCAGCGACGTCCTCTGGCAGCGCGAGCGGCAGTCCTGATATCCGCCAAAAAAGATAACAATAAGGCACTTTCAGGCCGCTCCCGACGCACGCACGGTGCTACCCCGCAAAACCGAGAAAATTACTCGGAATTGCGGGTTCTGCCCTTGAAATGCCCCCGGACGGCCACATTTCGCACTCAGGTTGAATTGCAGCCGCTGCGCCAAAGCAGGGCTCAATAGGAGAGAACACAAATGGGTAAGATCATCGGTATCGACTTGGGTACCACCAATAGCTGCGTTGCGATCCTGGAAGGCAACACGCCGAAGGTCATCGAGAACGCCGAAGGCACGCGCACCACCCCGTCGATCATCGCCTACATGGAAGATGGCGAGATCCTGGTCGGCGCGCCGGCCAAGCGCCAGGCGGTCACGAATCCGCGCAACACGCTGTACGCCGTGAAGCGCCTGATCGGCCGCAAGTTCGAAGAAAAGGAAGTGCAGAAGGACATCGGCCTGATGCCCTACGCCATCGTCAAGGCCGATAACGGCGACGCATGGGTGGGCGCGCGTGACCAGAAGCTGGCCCCGCCGCAGGTGTCCGCCGAAGTGCTGCGCAAGATGAAGAAGACCGCCGAGGACTACCTGGGCGAGCCGGTGACCGAAGCCGTGATCACCGTGCCGGCTTACTTCAACGACTCGCAGCGTCAGGCGACCAAGGACGCCGGCCGCATCGCGGGCCTGGACGTCAAGCGCATCATCAACGAGCCGACTGCCGCCGCGCTGGCGTTCGGCATGGACAAGAACGAGAAGGGCGACCGCAAGATCGCCGTGTACGACCTCGGCGGCGGCACGTTCGACATCTCGATCATCGAGATCGCGGACGTGGACGGCGAGAAGCAGTTCGAAGTGCTGTCGACCAACGGCGACACCTTCCTCGGTGGCGAGGACTTCGACCAGCGCATCATCGACTACATCATCGGCGAGTTCAAGAAGGACCAGGGCGTTGACCTGTCCAAGGACGTGCTGGCGCTGCAACGCCTGAAGGAAGCCGCTGAAAAGGCCAAGATCGAGCTGTCCAGCTCGCAGCAGACCGAGATCAACCTGCCGTACATCACGGCGGATGCCTCGGGTCCGAAGCACTTGAACCTGAAGATCACGCGCGCCAAGCTGGAAGCGCTGGTGGAAGACCTGATCAAGCGCACGATCGACCCGTGCCGCACCGCCATCAAGGATGCGGGCGTCAAGGTGGGCGACATCGACGACGTGATCCTGGTCGGCGGCATGACCCGCATGCCCAAGGTGCAGGAGCAGGTGCGCGAGTTCTTCGGCAAGGAAGCGCGTAAGGACGTGAACCCGGACGAAGCCGTGGCCGTCGGTGCCGCGATCCAGGGCTCGGTGCTGTCGGGCGACCGTACCGACGTGCTGCTGCTGGACGTGACGCCGCTGTCGCTGGGCATCGAGACGCTGGGCGGCGTGATGACCAAGATGATCAGCAAGAACACGACCATCCCGACCAAGCACGCACAGGTCTTCTCGACGGCCGACGACAACCAGCCGGCGGTGACGATCAAGGTGTTCCAGGGCGAGCGCGAGATGGCCAGCGGCAACAAGCTGCTGGGCGAGTTCAACCTGGAAGGCATTCCGCCGTCGCCGCGTGGCACGCCGCAGATCGAGGTCTCGTTCGACATCGACGCCAACGGCATCCTGCACGTGGGCGCCAAGGACAAGGCCACCGGCAAGGAAAACCGCATCACTATCAAGGCGAACTCGGGTCTGTCGGAAGACGAGATCCAGCGCATGGTGAAGGACGCCGAGGCCAACGCCGAGGAAGACAAGCGCGCCCGTGAGCTGGCCGATGCCCGCAATCAGGCCGATGCGCTGGTCCACTCGACCCGCAAGGCCGTGATTGAGCATGGCGACAAGCTCGAGGCCGGCGAGAAGGAAAAGATCGAAGTCGCGATCAAGGAACTGGAAGACGCCGCACGCGGCGGCGACAAGGCCGAGATCGAAACCAAGATCAACGCGCTGTCCGAAGCGAGCCAGAAGCTGGGCGAGAAGGTCTACGCCGACATGCAGGCCAAGGCCGGTGAAGCCGGCGGTGCGGCCGGTGCCGCGGGCGGCCAGCAGCAGTCCCAGGCGCAGCCGCAGGACGATAACGTCGTGGACGCCGAGTTCAAGGAAGTGAACGACAAGAAGTAAGCGGGAATCAGCGGGAGCGGCGCAGGTGCATCCAGCGCCACTCCCGCCCCGACGCCGGGCGATGGTGTTCTGACACAGGGTGAGAAACCGTGGTCGAACACCTCGCTCGGCTTTTTTGCTATTCGCCCGACCGGTGATTCTTTGCCGGGCAGGCCAATCAGGTAAGAGCCACCATGGCAAAACGTGACTATTACGAAGTGCTCGGGGTAGGCAAGAACGCGAGCGACGAAGAGATCAAGAAGGCTTATCGCAAGCTCGCGATGAAGTACCACCCGGACCGCAATCCGGACAGCAAGGAAGCGGAAGACAAGTTCAAGGAAGGCAAGGAAGCGTACGAGATGCTCTCCGACCCCGAGAAGAAGGCGGCCTACGACCAGTATGGCCACGCCGGCGTGGACCCGAACATGGCTGGCGGCTTCGGCGGCGGCCAGGGCTACGGCGGGTTTGCCGAAGCCTTCGGCGACATCTTCGGCGACATCTTCGGCCAGCAGGGCGGCCAGCGTCGCGGCAACGGCCCGCAGGCCTACCGTGGCGCCGACCTGCGCTACAGCATGGAAATCTCGCTGGAGCAGGCCGCGCATGGCCACGAGGCGCAGATCCGCGTGCCGCACTGGGAAGACTGCGAACACTGCCACGGCAATGGCGCCGAGCCGGGATCGTCGGTGGAAACCTGCCCGACCTGTAACGGCGTGGGCCAGGTGCGTGTGTCGCAAGGCTTCTTCACGATGCAGCAGACCTGCCCGAAGTGCCACGGCAGCGGCAAGTTCATCCCCAAGCCGTGCGTGAAGTGCCATGGCCAGGGCAAGCTGAAGTCGCAGAAGACGCTGGAAGTGAAGATTCCGGCCGGCATCGACGAAGGCATGCGCATCCGCTCGTCGGGCAATGGCGAGCCGGGCATCAACGGCGGCCCCCCGGGCGACCTGTATGTGGAAGTGCACATCAAGGCGCACGAGGTATTCGAGCGTGATGGCGATGACCTGCACTGCCAGATGCCGATCTCCTTCGCCACGGCGGCGCTGGGCGGCGAACTGGAAGTGCCGACGCTGGGCGGCCGCGCCAGCTTCCCGGTGCCGGAAGGCACGCAGGGCGGCAAGACGTTCCGGCTGCGTGGCAAGGGCATCAAGGGTGTGCGGTCGGGCTATCCCGGCGACCTCTACGTCCATGTGAACGTGGAAACGCCGGTCAAGCTGACCGAGGCCCAGAAGGACATGCTGCGTGAATTCGACCGCTCGGTGCACGAGGGCGGCTCGCGCCACAGCCCGCAGGAGCAGTCCTGGCTGGACAAGGTGAAAAGCTTCTTCAGCTAAATCGCCGGATTGCCCGGCAGGCAGGACGATGAAACCGGCCACGTGACCAGCGTGGCCGGTTTTTTCATGCCCGGCGCGGCGATAATGCGGCATTGATGCACCCTGCCGAGTTGCCGTGGTTCCGCCGTCCCCCGCCCCCTCCAGCGCCAGTTTCGACCCCTTCGTCCTGCTTGACGATGCCGCCGCCGCACCCGGCGTGGCGGCGTCGCGCCTCTATACGGGGTTTGTCCAGGCCGATGTCCTGCCCGCCGGCACCGATCCCGCCACGCTGGATGCGCTGCTGGCCGCCGGCTGGCGCCACGGGCTGCATGCCACGCTGTTCGCGCCGTACGAGTACGGCGGGGCGCTGGTCGGGGCGCCGGTCCATTGCGGCGATGCGCTGCCGTTCCATGACGGCGCGCTGCAACTGCTCTGGTTCCGCGACCTGGCCCGGCTTGACGGCGACGCCGTAGGCGCATGGCTGGCCACGCGGGCAGAATCCTCCCCGGCCGGGGCGATGGACGTACGCGCCGAGCCGTCGCACGCCGTCTACGCGGACGCCATCGCGCGCATCCACGCCTATATCGAGGCCGGCGATACCTATCAGGTGAATTTCACGCAGCGGCTCCGCTTCTCCGCCTTCGGCGACCCGGTGACGTTCTACGCCGCGCTGCGGGCCGCGCAGCCGGTGCCGTTCGGCGTGCTGGCCTGGCTACCCGGCGATGGCTGGGTGCTGTCGCTATCGCCCGAGCTTTTCGTCGAACACGACGGCGCCGGGCATCTGGTGACCCGGCCGATGAAGGGCACCGCGCCGCGCATCGGGGACGCCGAGCAGGATGCCCGCGCCGCGCGCCGGCTGGCTGCCGACGCCAAGAACCGGGCCGAAAACGTGATGATCGTCGACCTGCTGCGCAACGACCTGGGCCGCATCGCCCAGCCCGGCAGCGTGGCCGTGCCCGACCGCTTCGTGGTCCAGCCATTCGGCCGCGTGCTCCAGATGACCTCCACCGTGACGGCCACGGCGCGGCCCGGCACCGGCTTCGGCGCCCTGATGGCGGCGCTGTTCCCATGCGGCTCGATCACCGGCGCGCCCAAGCGGCGGACCATGCAGATCATCGCCGAACTGGAAACCGCGCCGCGCGGCCTCTACACGGGCGCCATCGGCTGGCTCGATGCGCCGGCCGATGGCCAGCCCTGCGGCGCCTTCGGCATGTCCGTGGCCATCCGCACGCTGGTGCTGGGGCCGCAGGGTGACGACGGCCTGCGCCGGGGCGAGATGGGGGTGGGCGGCGGCATCGTCCATGACAGCGTGGCCGCCGACGAATTCGCCGAGTGCGGCTGGAAGGCGCGCTTCCTGACTGCGCACGATCCCGGCTTCACGTTGTTCGAGACCATGCACGCGCGCGATGGCGTGGTGCTGCACCGCGAGCGCCATCTGACGCGGCTGGCGCATTCCACGGCCGTGTTCGGCTTCGCGTTCGACCAGCCCGCCGCGCGGGCGGCCATGCAGGCCGAGGCAGGGCGGCTGGGCGATGGCGACTGGCGGCTGCGGATGGCCGTCGACAAGGCCGGCGCGCTGGCCTTCGCGAGCGGCCCGCTGGCGCCGCGCGCCGAGCCGGTGGCGCTACTCGACCTGGCCGCGACGCCCTTGCCGGTGGCCGACCCGATGCGCCGCCACAAGTCCAGCGCCCGCGCCACGTTCGATGCCGGCTGGCAGGCGGCCGAGCGCGAGGGCGGCTTCGACGCGCTGTTCTTCAACACGCGCGACGAGTTGCTCGAAGGCGGACGCAGTTCGGTGTTCGTGAAGGTGGGCGGGCGTTGGCTGACGCCGCCGCTGTCGGCGGACATCCTGCCGGGCGTGATGCGCGCCGTGGTGCTCGAAGCGGGCGACGCACTGATCGACGGCCCGATCGAACAGGCCGTGGTCACGCGTGAGATGGTGCGGCACGCCGAGGCCATCGTCATCGCCAATGCGCTGCGCGGGACGATGCGGGCGCGGCTGCGCTAAATAGGAAGCGTAGGCGCCAGCCGCCTACCGATGCCGCGTATCGAGCCGGCCGTCCCCCAGTTTCCATCTGACCACCCCGGGCAGGTTGATCAGTTCCCGGTCGTGGCAGACCATCACCACGGAGCGGCCTTCCGCCGCCAGTTCCCCGATCAGCGCAATCACCTGCTCGCGCGCGTGGCCGTCGAGGTTGGAGGTCGGTTCGTCGAGCAGCAGCAATTCCGGCTCCAGCACCTTGGCCCGCGCCAGCGCCACGCGCTGGACTTCGCCGCCGGACAGCTTTTCCGGCGCGGTGTCCTGCACATGGACGATGCCGGCCCAGCCCAGCGCCGCGCCCACGCGCCGCTCGATCTCGTCGTGCGCCACGCCCCGGGCCCGCAGGCCATAGGCGATGTTGTCGCGTACCGAGGTGCGGAACAGGTAGGGATGCTGGTGCATATAGGCCACGCGCTGGCGCAGCGCGGGCGGGAGCGGCGTCAGCGGCGCCTCGCGGTGCTTGCCGCCTTCGTCTTGCCACGCCACGGTCGCGCCCGGTGCCGGCTCCAGCCCGGCCATCATCCGCAGCAGCGTGGACTTGCCCGCGCCGTTCACGCCGGTCAGCGCCACGGCGGCGGCGCGCGGGAATACCAGTTCGGGGATGTCGAACAACTGGCGAGCGCCGACGCGCCGCGCCAGACCCCGCACCGTCAGCAGTGCGCTGGTCATCGCCGGAACCCTCCCGCGCCTTGCAGCCAGGCGAGCATGATGTTGACGGCCAGCGCCAGCGCCACCAGCACGATGCCGAGCGCGATGCCCTGCGCGAACTCGCCCTTGCTGGTCTCCAGCGCGATGGCCGTGGTGATGGTGCGCGTGGAGCCTTCGATATTGCCGCCGATCATCAGCGCCGAGCCCACCTCGGCAATCACGCGCCCGAAGCCGGCCACCACGGCCGCCATCAGGCCGAAACGCAGTTCGCGCAGCACGGTGAAGAAGGTGCGCCAGCGGCCCGCGCCGAGCACCCAGGCGGTCTCGCGCAGGCGCGGATCCGCCGCCTGCATGGCCGCGAGCGAGAACGCCAGCACCACGGGAAAGCCGATCACGGCCTGCCCGAAGACCATGCCGGATGGGGTGAACAGCAGGGAGAAGCTACCCAGTGGCCCCTGCCGCGTGAACAGCAGGTAGAGCACCAGGCCAACCAGCACCGTCGGGAACGACAGGAAGGCCTGCGCCAGCACCACCACCACGCGCCGGCCGGGAAAGGCATGGGTGGCGATCAGGTAGGCGGCGCCGATGGCCGGCACGGTAGCCAGCGCCAGGCCGAGCACCGCCACCATCAGCGAGGTCCAGACGATGAACCATAGCGCGCCGTCCCCGCTGGCCAGCAGGCGGAAAGCGTCCAGCGTGGCCGTGCCGATCTCCACGTGGGCGCGCTCAGGCGGAGAACGTGTGCTCGACGGCCGGGAAGCTGCCGTCCTTCACGGCGGCGACATAGGCGCGCACGGCGGCCTCGATCGAGGTCTGGCCGTCCATGAAGTTGCGCACGAACTTGGCCTTGCGGCCCGGATAGATATTGAGCATGTCCTGCAGCACCAGCACCTGGCCGGAGCAGTCCACGCCGGCGCCGATGCCGATGGTCGGAATCGTCAGTTGCGCCGTGACCTCGCCAGCCAGCGCGGCCGGTACGGCTTCCATGACGATGAGCTGCGCACCGGCGGCCTGCAGCGCCAGCGCGTCACGCTTGAGCTGCGCGGCGCCGGCATCGGTCTTGCCCTGCACCTTGAAGCCGCCCAGCGCGTGCACCGACTGCGGGGTCAGGCCGATGTGGGCGCACACCGGAATGCTGCGCTCGACCAGGAACTTCACGGTGGGAGCGAGCCAGTCGCCGCCTTCCAGCTTCACCATCTGCGCGCCCGCGCGCATCAGCGCGGCGGCGCTCTCGAAGGCCTGCGTGGGCGTGCCGTAGGTGCCGAACGGCAGGTCCGAAACCAGCAGCGCGGTCTGGTTGCCGCGCGCCACGCATTCGGTGTGATAGACCATGTGCGTCAGCGTGACGGGCAGCGTGGTCTGCTGGCCCTGCATTACGTTGCCGAGCGAATCGCCGACGAGGACCACTTCCACGCCGCAGTAGTCCAGCAGCGCGGCGAAGCTCGAGTCGTAGGCAGTCAGCATGACGATCTTGTCATCTGCGGCGCGCATGGCCTGGAGCTTGGGAATGGTGACGGTCTTGCGGGAGGGGTCGAGGAGGTAACTCATGGCAGTGCCCGTGGGGGTGTGTGGCTGCCTGGGCCTGAGGCGGGCAGGGCGGTCAGGGGGCCGCGAGATTCAGGAAGGCCTTGCGGCCCCGCATGTTCTCGATGCGCGACAGTAGTGTACGGAAATCGCCGTCGTTGTCCACCGGATTGAAGCGCGCGGTGTCCACGATCAGGACCGGCGCCTCGTCGTAGCGGTGGAACAGTTCGCCGTAGGCGTCGGTCAGCCGCTGGAGGTAGGTTTCGTCGATGCCGGACTCGCCAGGCAGGCCGCGTCGCGCAATGCGCTCGCGCAGCAGCGACGGCGTGGCCTGGAGCATGATGACCAGGTCCACGCGCTGGGCCGGCACCTGGAGCCGGGCGGCGAGCGCGTCGTAGAGCGCGAGTTCGTCGGCTTCGAGGGTCAGCGCCGCATAGAGGCGGTCACGTGCGTAGAGGAAATTGCCGATCACGCGCTGGCCGGCCAGCAGCGCGGCCTGCCATTGCTGGATCTGGGTGGCGCGCTGGTCCAGGCAGTGCAACTGCATCGGCAGTGCATAGCGCTGCGGCTCGCGGTAGAAGCGTTCGAGGAAGGGGTTCTGGCGTGCGCCGTCAGGCAGTTCGCCGGCCTGGAGCGTGCGGGCCAGGCGCTGCGCCAGCGAGGTCTTGCCGGAGCCGACGGGCCCTTCGACGACGATGCGGCGCAGATGGTCGAGCATGGCTCGTGGGGTGCCGATGGATCAGGCGTGGATCACGCCTGCGTGCCGCCATCCTGAAGGCGGGGGCATTTGCATGAGGAAAACTTCTCGATGCGCTGGTCGCGCACGCCGGGCAGGAAGTCCGCCGCGCGGCCACGGCCCGGGATGACCAGCTCGCCGTCCAGCTCCACCAGCGGCACCAGCACGAAGGCGCGCTCGGTGATGCGTGGATGCGGCACGGTCATCGCCTCGGAGTCGATCCGGTCGGCGCCGAACAGCAGCAGGTCGAGGTCCAGCGTGCGCGGCGCGTTGTGAAACGGGCGCTCGCGGCCGAACTGGTCCTCGATGTGGTGGCAGATGCGCAACAGCTGCGGCGCGGTGAAGGACGTCTCCACCTTCACCACGGCGTTGAAGTAGTCGTCGCCGCTGGCGTCGACGGGTGCGGTGCGGTAGAACGAGGACTTGGCCAATACCGTGATGCCGACCTGCTGGGCCAGGCACACGATGGCGTCCTTCAGTGCCTGGCGGGCATCGCCGAGATTGGCGCCGATGCCGATAAAGGCAAGTGTCATGTTATTCCTCCGGCTGGGCGCGGCCGGACTCCGATGCGGCTTGACCCCCCTCCGCCGCGTCCGTGTCGCCCCGGGAAGAAACTTTATCCGATTTCCGCGGACCGCGCCGACGACGCTTCTTGCGCGCCGGGCCCTCGCCATCGACGCCCGCGAAGCCTTCGCCCTCGTCGGCACCCTGGCCGCCCTGGCCACCGGCGGCGCCCGAGCCACCCTTGCCGCGCTTCTGGCGGGTGGCCTCGATCATGTCTTCGCGCGTATCGGGCGGCGCGTTCTGGAAGTCGGTCCACCATTGGCCGATTTCAGCCGGCTGTTCGCCCGATTCGCAGCGCAGTTGCAGGAAGTCATAGCCGGCACGGAAGCGCGGCGATTCCAGCAGGCGGAACGGCATGCGGCCCACGCGCTTCTCGAAACGCGGCTGCATGCCCCAGATGTCGCGCATGTCGGTGACAAAGCGGCGCTGGATCGCCAGTTGGCCGGTCTGCTTCTCCAGCACCATGTCCATGGCCGTGTTGAGCGCGGCAATCGCGTGCTCGCCCTCGTCGCGCAGCTTGTTCCAGCGTTGCAGCACGTGGTGCCACAGCAGCGCGGCGAACAGGAAACCGGGCGACACCGGCTTGCCGGCCTGCACGCGGCGGTCGGTGTTGTCGAGCGCCAGCTGCACGAAGCGCTGGCCCATCGGCTGCTCCAGCGCCACGTCCAGCAGCGGCAGCAGGCCCTTGTGCAGGCCGGCCTTGCGCAGCTCCTGCAGCGAGGCCCAGGCGTGCCCGGACATCAGCAGCTTCAGCATTTCGTCGAACAGGCGCGCGCTCGGCACGTTGTGGATCAGCGGGGCCAGTTCGGCGATCGGTTCGCGCGTCGCTTCGTCGATCGAAAAACCGGTCTTGGCCGCGAAGCGCACCACGCGCAGCATGCGCACCGGGTCTTCGCGGTAGCGCGTGACCGGGTCGCCGATCATCCGCAGCGTGCGCGCGCGGATGTCTTCCATGCCGTGATGGTAGTCATGCACGGTCTGCGCGGCCGGGTCGTAGTACATCGCGTTGATCGTGAAGTCGCGGCGCTCGGCGTCCTCGGCCTGGGAGCCCCAGACGTTGTCGCGCAGCACGCGGCCGCTGGCGTCAATCGCGTGCGTCTTGCTGTCCAGCTCGGCGCGCTTCAGGCGGCGGCCTTCGGGCAGCGTCTCGCTGGCAATCGCATCCACCAGCGCGCGGAACGTCGAGACCTCGATGATCTCCTGCTCGCGGCCGCCGTAGAACGTCACGTGCACGATCTGGAAGCGCCGGCCGATGATGCGCGAGCGGCGGAACAGTGCCTGCACCTCTTCGGGCGTGGCGTTGGTCGCCACGTCGAAGTCCTTCGGCTTGATGCCGAGCAGCACGTCGCGCACGGCGCCGCCGACGATGAAGGCCTGGAAACCGGCCTGCTGGAGCGTGGCGGTGACCTTGACCGCGTTGCGCGAGAGCAGCGTGGGGTCGATCTGGTGTTCGTCCACGTTGACGATGCGCTGCGTATGGGCGCGCCCGGTGCGGCGCAGCTTGGGGCCAGGCTTGCCGAGCAGCCGGTTGATGAGCTTCTTGATCACGTCAGAACAGGTCCATGATGCGCCAGCCGGCCGCGGCCGCATGGTTGCGCAGGCGGTCGTCGGGATTGGCGGCGATCGGCTCGCTGACCTTTTCCAGCAGCGGCAGGTCGTTGGCGGAATCGCTATAGAACGTCGTGGTGCCGAAGTCTTCCCACTTGGTGCCGAGGCCCTTGAGCCACTGCTCCACGCGGGCGATCTTGCCCTCGCGGAAGCTCGGCACGCCGAAGACCTCGCCCGTGAAGGCGCTTTCCGGCTTGCCGTCGGACGTGGCCGGCTCGGTGGCGATCAGGTGCTTGATGCCGAAGGCCTGGGCGATCGGCGCGGTGACGAAGCTGTTGGTAGCCGTCACCACGGCGCACAGGTCGCCCGCCTCCAGGTGCTTGTAGACCAGCGCCTTGGCCTGCGGGGTGATGACCGGGTCGATCACCTCGCGCATGAAGCGCTGGCGCCAGGCGTCCAGCCGGTCACGCGGATTGGCAGCCAGCGGGGCCAGCGCGAAGCGCAGGAACGCCTGGATATCCAGGGTGCCCGCCTTGTATTGCCCATAGAACTCGTCGTTCTTGCGACGATAGGATTCCTCGTCGACAACGCCCATGCGGACCAGGAAGCGGCCCCATTCGTGGTCGCTGTCGGTGGGGATCAGGGTGTGGTCGAGGTCAAACAGTGCCAGATTCATGGGCGGCGATTTTACATTAAGGTACACATGGCGGTTGGCGCGGCTTGGCGCGCCAGGACCATTTTGGGAGCGGATTTCGTGCCAGCTTCGGCGCGGATTCGCGATTTATTCGCGGAATTCCGCAAACATCTCGCGCAGCAGCGGCAGGGTGACCGCGCGCTTGCGCTCGAGCGAATACGTGTCCAGCGCGTCCAGCAGGGCCATCAGGCTGGGCATGTCGCGGTAATGCCGCGTGACCAGCCAGTGGGGGATTTCGGGCGATAACTGCAAGCCACGCTCGCGCGCGGCCTGCAGCAGGGCGGCCATCTTGTCGTCATCGGACAGCGAGGCCACCTGGTAGACCAGCCCCCAGCCGAGCCGGGTGCGCAGGTCTTCACGTACCGGCATGGCACGCGGCGCCAGGCCGCCCGCCACCACCAGCGCGGTGCGCACGTGGGCGCGCACCTCGTTATACAGCGAAAACACGGCGATCTGTCGCGCTTCGTCGAGCAATTCCACATCATCGACGGTGTAAAGCCGGCAGGACGGGTCGAAATTGAAGTCGGCGAGCGCGTGGTGCGGGCTCAGGTAGCGGCAGTTCAGGCCGGTATGGAGCGCCGCGTCGCACACTGCGTGCAGCAGGTGGGTGCGCCCCGAGCCGACCTCGCCCCACAGGTAGATCAGCCGGTCGTTGGCGTGTTCCTGGGCGATGGCGGCCGGCAGCTCGCGCAGGCGCTGCACCGGCTCCCGGTTCGAAGCCACGAAAAAGTTCTCGAACGTGGACGGCGGCGGGCTGCCGAGCTCGAGCGAAAGCTGCTTATGACGCGATGACATGACGTTTTCGTAACTTCCTACCTCGTTCCATCAGTTTCTGTGGGCTTCAATCAGTTGCGATACAGATCGCTAGCCATGTAAACGCGCCGGATCTGCCGCGCGCCGACCAGCAGCACCGCACAGGTCGGCAGGGCCAGCAGCACGCCGAAGAAGCCAAACAACTGGCCGAATGCCAGCAGCGCGAAGATCACCACCAGCGGGTGCAGCCCGATGCGCTCGCCCACCAGGCGCGGCGTCAGGTAGAAGCTTTCCACGAACTGCCCGATGCCGTATACCACGGCCACGGCGCCCAGCCCGTACAAATTGCCGAATTGCAGCAGCGCAGCCAGGATCGCCAGCGCTAGCCCCAGCCCGAAACCGATGTACGGGATGAACACGGCCAGCCCGGTGAACACGCCCACCGGAACGCCCACCTCGAACCCGGCGATGGTCAGCCCGATCGAATAAAGTGCAGCAAGGATCACCATAACCAGGATCTGGCCGCGCAGGTACTGGGAAAGCAGCGCATCGGTCTCATTCGACAGCTCGCGCACCTTCGGCACCCAGCGGCGCGGCACCAGCCGCTCGATACGCCGCATGACCATATGCCAGTCCATCATCAGGTAATACATGACGATGGGGATGATGAACAGCATCCCGAACACGCTGATCAGGGCCGAGCCGGACACCTTCGCATAATTCAGCAGCACCTGGAACAGGTCTTCCGGGCTCGCCGCGAAGCGGTCCTGGAGCATGTTGCGCAGGCCGGGGAAGTCAAAGCGCACGCGCACCCCCAGTTCTGCCAGGCGGGGCGACACCACATTGTTGAGCTTTTGCAACAGCAGCGGCACCTGCTCGCGGATCTGCGGGATCTCGCGCTGGAGCACGGCGATCAGCAGCAGCACCAGCAGCACCACGATAATGGTCAGCAGGCCGATCATCAGCGTCACGCCGATAAAGCGCGGCACGCGGCGGCGCTGCAGCCAGTCCACGCCCGGCGTGAGAATGTACGCAAAAATGAACGCGAACAGGAAGGGCGTGAGCACCGGCGCCAGCGCCACGATGGCGGCGAACAGGCCGGCGGCCACGACGATCCAGATCAGGATACGTTTGGAGTCTGGCGAGAGCAGGGGAGCGTTCATCGAAAGGGTCCGGAAACCGCCGGGCGGGGCACTTTGGCCGGTCTGGTGACCGGGTGTCGCCGCGAAACTGGTAGCCGGGAGCCTGTATCCGTTAAAATCGCGATTCTAACGGACTCGCGCCCCGCCCTCCGTGGCGCCGGGCGCCGTAATCCACACTTTACCTCGTCAAAGACAAGCAGGATCTCATGAGCGCATCCCAGAACGCCGGCCAGGCAGGCCTTTCCTACCGCGATGCCGGTGTTGACATCGACGCCGGCGACGCGCTGGTAGACCGCATCAAGCCGTTCGCCAAGCGCACCATGCGTGAAGGCGTGATGGCCGGCATCGGCGGATTCGGCGCGCTGTTCGAACTCTCGAAGAAGTTCCAGGAGCCGGTGCTGGTGTCCGGCACGGACGGCGTGGGCACCAAGCTCAAGCTGGCCTTCCAGCTGAACCGCCATGACACCGTGGGCCAGGATCTGGTGGCGATGAGCGTCAACGACATCCTGGTGCAGGGCGCCGAGCCGCTGTTCTTCCTCGACTACTTCGCCTGCGGCAAGCTGGACGTGGACACGGCCGCCACCGTGATCCAGGGCATCGCCCATGGCTGCGAACTGGCCGGCTGCGCGCTGATCGGCGGCGAGACCGCCGAAATGCCGAGCATGTACCCGGACGGCGAGTACGACCTGGCCGGCTTCGCGGTGGGCGCGGTGGAAAAGCGCAAGATCATCGATGGCAGCACGATTATCCCGGGCGACGTGGTGCTGGGCCTGGCTTCGTCGGGCGCGCATTCGAACGGTTACTCGCTGGTGCGCAAGATCATCGACGTGGCCAAGCCGGACCTGAACGCCGACTTCCACGGCCAGCGCCTGCAGGACGCCATCATGGCGCCGACGCGCATCTACGTGAAGCCGCTGCTCTCGCTGATCGAGACGCTGCCGGTCAAGGGCATGGCCCACATCACCGGCGGCGGCCTGACCGAGAACGTGCCGCGCGTGCTGGCGGACAACGTCACCGCCGTGATCCAGAAGGATGCCTGGACGCTGCCGCCGCTGTTCCAGTGGCTCCAGGAGCAAGGCCGCGTGGCCGATGCGGAAATGCACCGCGTGTTCAACTGCGGCATCGGCATGGTCGTGATCGTGGCGAAGGAAGACGCCGAACGCGCGATCCGTCCCAACTTTTGGGGTGTTTTCATGTATCGGTACTCGGAGCAGTTCAGGCTGACAGTTATCCAGAGCTACCTGGACGGTCAGGCAGGCTATGGTGAGATCGCCAAACGCCATGAAATAGACAGCGGAACAGTACGGCGCTGGGTGGCGGGATACCGCCTGCATGGCGCGGCGAGCRTCAAACGGAAGTACACGCACTACAGCGCCGAGTTCAAGCTTGCCGTGCTGAAGCGGATGCGAAGCCAGCGGTTGTCGCATCGCGAAGTCGCAGCATGGTTCGATATTCGCAACTTCGGTGCGATTGGCATTTGGGAACGCCAGTATGATGCAGGGGGTATAGAGGCCTTGTCATCGCGCCCAAAAGGGCGTCCCAGGAAGATGTCGCCACCCACTCCCAAAGCAAAGCCACCGAAGCCATCTGGTGATCGCACGCGCACGCGCGAGGAGCTCATTGACGAGCTGAACTACCTGCGCATGGAGAACGCCTACCTAAAAAAACTCGACGCCTTAGTTCAAGCGAACAAGAAATCTGCGCAACCCAAAAAGCGCAAATAGTGCTTGAGCTAAGGCGGCAGTATCCATTGGCGGGGCTGTTGAAGGTCGCAGGCCTGGCACGAAGCACCTTCTACTATCAGCAAACAGTACTTCAGGCGCAGGACAGGTATGCGGAACTGAAGGCAAGAATCCGTGAGCTGTTTGCGCAGCACAAAGGTCGCTACGGCTACCGCCGCATTACGGCGGCGCTTCGGAAAGCGGAATTGATCGTCAACCACAAGACGGTTCAGCGCCTGATGAAAGCCATGGGCCTGAAGTCTCTCGTCCGGCCAAAGAAATACCGTTCTTACAAAGGTGCGGTGGGCCGAGTTGCGCCCAACGTGTTGCAACGRCAGTTCCACGCCGGGCGTCCGAATCAGAAATGGGTAACCGATGTGACCGAATTTAGCGTCGCCGGCGAGAAGCTATACCTCTCGCCGGTGCTGGACCTGCATAACGGCGAGATCGTCGCATACGAGATGGCCAGGCGTCCGTTGTTCGAGATGGTAAGCAAAATGCTCAAGAAGGCGTTTGCTCGACTCGGCCCCAAGGACCGACCGATCCTGCATTCGGATCAGGGCTGGCAATACCAAATGGCGTCCTATCGATCGATGCTCAAGCAGCGCAGTGTCCGTCCCAGTATGTCGCGCAAAGGTAACTGCCTCGACAACGCTGCCATGGAGAGCTTCTTCGGCAAACTGCAGGATGGACTGCGCCAATACATTCACTACTACAATCATGACCGCATCAAGCTCAAACTAAAAGGGCTGAGTCCCGTGCAATACAGGACTCAGCCCTTTCCGGCCTAGCCATCAACCGTCCAACTTCTGGGGGTCAGTTCACAACATCGGGCGTTTTTGTTTTTGGGCTTGCTCGATGCAGGGGCGCAGGGCCTCAGGGCTGGCCGCCGAGCTTGGTCAGCGCATCCCCGGTCACGCGGCAGATGCGCCAGTCCGGCATCACGTCGGCGCCCATCGCCTGATAGAAATCGATCGACGGCTGGTTCCAGTCCAGCACCGACCATTCGAAGCGCCCGCAGCCGCGCGCCACGGCGATGCCGGCCAGATGGCGCAGCAGCGCCTTGCCCAGTCCGTGGCCGCGCCACGCGGGCTCCACGAACAGGTCTTCGAGGTACAGCCCCGGCTTGGCCAGAAAGGTGGAGAAATTGTGAAAGAACAGCGCGAAGCCGACTGCCTGCCTGCCGGCCGCCGTCTCCACCTCCACCAGCACCGCCTCGGCATGTGGGCGGTCGCCGAACAGCGCGGTCTGGATTTTTTCCGGCGTGGCTTCGACGAGATGGGTGAGCTTTTCATACTCGGCCAGCGCGGCGATCAGGCGAAATAGCGTGGTGCTGTCTGCGGGCTCGGCAGGGCGGATGGCGAAGGCGGTCATGGGAACGGTAGTAAGCGGCGAATGCGGGAGCGTGCGGGAATGCTACCCCAACATCCCAGCCAGCCGGGCCACCTGGGCCACGTAGTCCGGGGCGAGGCAGTCCACGCTGACGCGCTCGGGCGTGCTGCGCAGCCAGGTGAGCTGGCGCTTGCAGAGCTGGCGCGTGGCGGCGATGCCGCGTTCGCGCATGGTCGAGGCATCGCAGGCGCCGTCGAGGAACTCCCACACCTGCCGGTAGCCGACGCAGCGCATCGACGGCAGGCCGAGATGCAGGTCGCCGCGCGCGCGCAGCCGTTGCACCTCGTCGATCAGGCCGCCGGCCAGCATCGCATCGAATCTTTCCGAGATCCGCGCGTGCAGCACTGCGCGATCCGACGGCTCCAGCGCGATCACGCGGTAGCGCGCATCGGCCGCGCCGGTGAAGGTGCGGGCATCAGCCTGGCGGGCCAGCAGCGCGGACATCGGCTGTCCGCTTAGTCGGAAAATCTCCAGCGCGCGCTGGATGCGCTGCGCATCGTTGGGCGCCAGCCGGGCGGCGGTGACCGGGTCCACCTCGGCCAGCATCGCGTGCAGCGCCGGCCAGCCGCGTTCGGCCGCCAGCGCGTCGAGTTCGGCGCGCAGCGTGGCGTCGGCCTGCGGCAGGTCGTTCAGGCCCTGCGTCAGCGCCTTGTAATAGAGCATGGTCCCGCCCACGATCAGCGGCGCCCGGCCGCGCGCGCGGATCTCGGCGATCAGCCGCTCGGCATCGGTCACGAACTGCGCGGCGGAGTAGCTGTCGACTGGATCGATGATGTCGATCAGATGGTGCGGCACGCTGGCCAGTTCGTCGCGCGTGGGCTTGGCGGTGCCGATGTCCATCTCGCGATAGACCAGCGCGGAGTCGAGGCTGATGATTTCCACCGGCGTGTGCGCGGCCAGCGCCAGCGCGGCGGCGGTCTTGCCGGAGGCGGTGGGGCCGAGCAGGCAGACCACCGGCGGCAGGGCGGAAGACAGCGGAGTGGAAGACAGCGCAGACATCGACAAACTGTTACTGGCCACGCAGGAACAGCCGGTCCAGCTCGGCCACGGTGAGCTGCACCCAGGTGGGGCGCCCGTGGTTGCATTGGTCGGCGCGCTCGGTCTGCTCCATCTGGCGCAGTAGCGCGTTCATCTCTTCCAGCGTGAGCTTGCGATTGGCGCGCACGGCGCTGTGGCAGGCCAGCGTGGCGAGCAGCTCGTTCTGGCGCTCGGCCAGCACGCGCGAGCCGCCATAGGACTGGAGGTCGCGCAGCACGTCGCGCGCGAGCGCCTCGGCATCGGCCTGCTTGAGCAGCGCGGGAATGGCACGCACGGCCAGCGTGGTCGGGGAGACCGGGGCGATGTCGAAACCGAGCAGGGTCAGCGTTTCCTGATGTTCCTCGGCCGCGCCGATCTCGACCGGGCTGGCCGGCAGCGTGACCGGGATCAGCAGCGGCTGTACGGCTAGTTCACGCGCTTCGAGTGCCGTCTTGATCTGCTCGTACAGGATGCGTTCGTGCGCGGCATGCATGTCCACCAGCACCAGCCCGCGCGCGTTCTGCGCCAGCACGTAGATGCCGTGGAGCTGGGCCACCGCGTAGCCGAGCGGGTGATCGGCCTCGGCGCCGTCCGTATCGTGCTGGACGAAGGGCGAGGAGGTGCCCATCGGCAGGCGATCGAGCAGGCTGGGCGGTTCGTCGGCCCGGGCGGCCTGGGCATCGGCCAGCCAGGCGGGCGGCTGCGCGGACGGCTGCCAGGCGCGGCCGGCGCCATCGCCGGTGGCCTCGCGCACCATGCCGAGATAGGCCTGACGCGGCTGAGCGATGCCGAGTTCGGTCTGGCGGCCTGCGGAGTAGTTAACCCACTGCGGCGCCGCGCCGGGTACGCCGCCGGCCATGCCGCTGCCCCCGATCGGGCTTGCGTTCGGCATCATGGCGCCATCCGCTGCATCGGTATGCAGGCTGTCGCCCTGTTCGCCGGCCTGCCGCGCCAGGCAGCGCTGCACGGCGTGGTAGACGAACTGGTGCACCGCGCGGGATTCGCGGAAGCGCACCTCGATCTTCGACGGATGCACGTTCACATCGACCATTTCCGGCGGCAGGTCCAGGCACAGCACGTACGACGGGAAGCGGTCGCCATGCAGGACGTCCTGATAGGCGCTACGCACGGCGTGGTTGAGCAGCTTGTCGCGCACAAAACGGCCGTTGACGAAGAAGTACTGCTGGTCCGGCCGCCCCCGGGACGCCGTGGGCAGCCCCGCGAAGCCATAGAGGTGCAGCGTGCCGGCTTCCTCGTCCAGCGCCAGCCGGGCGCGTGCGAAGTCGGTGCCGAGCACCTGCGCGGTGCGCGTGGCCACGTCGCCGCCGTTCCAGTGCTCGAGTGGCTTGCCGTTGTGATGGACCGAAATCGTGACATCGGGCCGCGCCAGCGCCGCCCGCCGGATCATCTCCAGGCAGTGTCCCAGCTCGGTTTGTTCCGTTTTAAGGAACTTTCGGCGCGCTGGCGTGTTGAAGTACAGGTGCTGCACATCGACCATCGTGCCGACCCCGCCCGAGGCGGGCTGGAGATGGCCGGTGTCGGCGCTGACCTGGGTGGCATGGGCGGCATCGGCGGTGCGGCTGGTCAGCACGAGGTGCGAGACCGAGGCGATGGACGCGAGCGCCTCGCCCCGGAAGCCCAGCGTGAGCACCGACTCCAGTTCGTCGAGCGAGGCGATCTTGCTGGTGGCGTGGCGCGTCAGCGCGACGGGCAGTTCGTCGGCGGGAATGCCGCAGCCGTTGTCCGTGATGACCATGCGCCGCACGCCGCCTTCCTCGAGCCGGATGGCCAGCTGCGTGGCGCCGGCATCGAGTGCATTTTCGAGCAGTTCCTTGACCACCGAGGCGGGCCGTTCCACCACCTCGCCGGCGGCGATCTGGCTGATCAACTGGTCCGGCAGGGCGCGGATGGGGCGGCTGGGCTGGGTGGTGCGGAGGGCGTCGGCAGGCATGCGGCGATTATACGTGCGGCCGGACACCTTTTCGGCACACTTGGGCCGCCCGGGTGACGGACGCGCCCGGCGGCTCTTGTATCATGGGGACCTTCTTCTAGGGGATCAGTTTGGACACCGTATTGCAACTGCTGGACATGGTCCTGCACATCGACAAATTCCTCGGCCAGTTCGTTCAGGACTATGGCGTCTGGGTGTACGGCATCCTGTTCGCCATCGTCTTCGCCGAGACCGGCCTGGTGGTGCTGCCGTTCCTGCCCGGCGACTCCCTGCTGTTCATTGCCGGCGCCATGTGCGCCACCGGCGCGATGAACGAGTGGGTGCTTTGCGGCCTGCTGTTGGTGGCCGCGATCACGGGCAACACGGTCAACTACTTCGTGGGGAGCTGGATCGGGCCGAAGGTGTTCGACCACCAATGGCGCTTCCTGGACCAGAAGGCGCTGCGCAAGACGCACGACTTCTACGAGCGCCACGGTGGCAAGACGCTGGTGATGGCGCGTTTCATCCCGATCGTGCGGACTTTCGCGCCGTTCGTGGCGGGGGTGTCGCAGATGACGTTCGCGCGCTTCCAGATGTTCAACGTGCTTGGCGCGGTGGCCTGGGTCTGCGGACTGGTGTTCGCCGGCTACTTCTTCGGCAATCTGCCCTTCATCAAGCAGTACCTGAACCTGATCGTGCTGGCGGGCATTGGCGCGGCGGTGGTGCCGCTGGTGCTGGGCGGGCTGTGGAAGCTGGTACGCGGCAAGCCGCGCACCCGTGCGGATCTCAAGGACTGATGGGGATGAGCCCAGCGATTAGCTGAGGCTCCGGCTCATCATCCGCAGCGCCGGCATGCGGTCGCGGATCTGGGTCGTATCGGCCGCATCGGGACGGGCCTGGACGTAGGCTTCCAGGTCCTCCAGCGCCGGCCGGAAGCACTCCAGGTTGGCATACGCCAGCCCCCGATCGCGCACTTCCTCGATCGAATTCGGCAACAGGATCACCAGGCGGTTCTGCACCGCCAGCAGCCGTTGCCAGCGCGATTCCTGCAGGTAGATCGCCTTCAGGTTGCGCAGCAGGCGGGCGACGATCTCGCGGTGGCTCGCCACCTGCAGGAACAGCCCCAGCGGCACCTGGTTAGGGTCCGAAATCCCCTCCCGTTCGAGGTAGGGGTCCAGCATCTCCTGCAACTGCTCCTTCGACAGCGTCTCCCCGGTGAGCGGGTCCAGCACCACCTCGCCGGCGGGGATGGTCATGCGCACGAGGAAATGATTCGGGAACGACACGCCCTTCAGCGGCAGCCCAATCTGCTGCCCCAACTCCATATAGAGCACCGCCAGCGTGATCGGAATGCCGCGCCGCTGGCGCAGCACCACGTTCAGGTAGGAATTGTCCGGATCGTAGTAGTCGTTGGCGTTGGCGCCGAAACCGAGATCGCGGTAGAAGAAATGATTGAGCAGGCGCAGGCGCTGGATGGCGGGCGTGCCCTCGGCAATCCGCCGCTTGAGCCGCAGCGCGAGTACGTCGAGGGAGGCCAGTTCGGCTTGGAGGTCGAGGTCCGGGTACGCGTCCTGGGCGATGGAGAGCGTGGTTTCCGTCAGCGGGATGCCGTTTTCGTCGGCCACGAGGCTGGCGAAGTAATCCAGGACTTTCGTGGATGTCATTGCGGGTTCCTGACTAGCCGGCGCGGCGCCGGAAGGCGGCGTAACGCAGCCCCATGATCCACAGTGTACCGAAGTAGACCACCGCCGCAAGTACCAGGCACGACGCCATCAGCGCGATGCGCGCAAGCGGCGTGGCGCCCATCGCCACCCAGTCGAAGTTCCGGGCGAACCACAGCAGCATGCCCGCCAGGATCAGCACCGCCGCGAGCAGCCGGGCGAGAAACAGGCCCCAGCCCGGGGCCGGCCGGTAGAAGCCGCGCCGGCGCAGGCCGAAGAACAGCAGCAGGGCGTTGACGGTGGCGCCGAAGCTGATCGACAGCGCCAGCCCGGCGTGGCCCAGCAGCGGCACGAAGACGTAGTTCGACGCCTGCGTGATGACCAGCACCAGCAGCGCGATCTTCACCGGCGTGCGGATGTCCTGCCGCGCGTAGAAGCCCGGCGTCAGGATCTTGATCAGGATCAGCGCCACCAGGCCGGTGCCGTACGACACCAGCGCCTGGCGCGTCATTTCCACCGCGTGGGCGTCGAACTTGCCATAGTGGAACAGTACGGCCGTCAGCGGCGTGCCGAACACGAACAGGCCCACGGCGGCGGGCACGGCCAGCAGGAAGGTCAGGCGCAGGCCCCAGTCGAGCAGGCCCGAGTACTCCTCGCGGTCGTCCGTGGCGCTGGCGCGCGAGAGGCTCGGCAGCAGGATGGTGCCCAGCGCCACGCCCAGCAGCGCGGTCGGGAATTCCATCAGGCGGTCCGCATAGGTCAGGTACGAGACGCTGCCGGCGGCCAGGTGCGAGGCGATATTCGTGTTGATGATCAGGCTGATCTGCGCCACCGACACGGCCAGCAGCGCCGGCAGCATCTGACGGATCACGCGCCGCACGCCGGCGTCCGACCAGGCCGCGCGCAGGTTGAACGAGAGCCGCGGCATCACGCCGAGCCGGCGCAGCGCCGGCACCTGGATGACGAGCTGGAGCACGCCGCCCGCCAGCACGCCCCAGGCCTGGGCATAGATCGGCTGGCTCATGTGCGGGCCGACGAACAGCGCCGCCACGATCAGGCAAAGGTTCAGCAGCACCGGGGTGAAGGCCGGCACGGCGAAGTTGCGCCAGGTATTGAGGATGCCCGACGCCAGCGCCACCATCGAGATCAGGCCGATGTACGGGAACATGACGCGCGTCATGAACACTGCCGAGTTGTAGGTCTCGGAGTCGCCCCGGAAGCCGGTGGCCACCACCGTCATCACCACCGGGGCGCCGATCACGCCCAGCACGGACACCGCCACGAGCACCCAGGACATCACCGTGGCCACCGCGTCGATCAGGTGGCGGGTCTCGTCCGGCCCGCGCTTGCCGTGGTATTCGTTCAGGATCGGCACGAAAGCCTGCGAGAATGCGCCCTCGGCAAAGACCCGGCGCAGCAGGTTAGGTATACGAAACGCCACATTGAAGGCGTCGGTCATGTCCGAGGCGCCGAAGGCCCGGGCAATCAGGATTTCGCGCACCAGCCCCGTGATGCGGGAGAGCATGGTCAGGCTGCTGATGGTGGCGAGCGCTTTGAGCAGGTTCAAGATGGGCCGTGAAAGTTGCTGCGGCGCCACGTATGAGGCGGGGGCCGGCTGGGAATGTGGCGGCTATTATACGGATCGGGCCGCGCGGCACGCCCAGGATGCGGCAGGTGCGTATCGGTCTTGCCCACCGTGCCGGCATGTGTGTATAATCGCCGATTCGCAAAGGACAGTCGCGTTCCGGATTCGTGTGTCAGAGCATCCCGGGTCGCACGATGTGACTTAATTGTTGCGTCCCAAATTATTGCGTCGCCCCGGGCGCGCATTCTGAATTCAGGAAGAAATTACATGGCAAATTCCGCACAAGCCCGCAAGCGCGCGCGCCAGGCCGTCGCCCAGAACGCTCACAACTCGAGCCTGCGTTCGCGTCTGCGCACCGCCGTCAAGGCCGTTCGCAAGGCAATCAACGCTGGTGACAAGGCCGCCGCTGCCGAGATCTTCAAGCAGTCGCAGACCGTGATCGACAGCATCGCCGACAAGAAGATCGTGCACAAGAACAAGGCTGCACGTCACAAGTCGCGCCTGTCGGCTGCCATCAAGTCGATGGCTGCCTGATTGCCACACGGGCCGCTCCGGCGGTCCTGTAGCAGTCCGAGTGGTACCGCAGTGCGCCGGATCGGCATCGGTCCGGCATGAAAAAAGCTCGTCAATGCGACGAGCTTTTTTGCGTTCTGACGCCAGCTTGGCCCGAGTGTCCGGGCCGGGCAGGGATCTTCAGTCGTTCAGGAAGCAGGCTTCCACCACCTGGAGGTTGTTGTCGCGGGCGAAGTTGAGGACGAAGTCGAGCGCCTTCGGCTCGATGTCGCGCAGGCGGGTGTCGACCACCACGTTCTTCACGCCGGCCACGATCACGGGCCGCACATAGGGCGAGTAGGTCAGGCGGGGATCGCCAGTGTCGCCCTCGGGGCGAAATTGCGCCATCACGCCGCACAGCCGCTCCGCCCAATCGCTCGGTCGAAAGGTCTTGCCTTCCTTGGTGACGCCTTGGATGAAGTATTCGCGAACGTTGGGGGTGGTCATGGGACTGCGGGGATAAGACGGTGACTCGACGGTAAACCCGCTGGACGGGCGCCCGTTTGACGTGTCCGGCCGGCGATTGGTTCGCACGCATCCGGATGGGAGAGCGGGGCGCTTTGTCTGCGGGGGCACTTTTGATGCCGACGGCGGGCGGTGGCATGGGTATGCCGGGGCCCCGCGTGAATCAGCCAGTATTATATCTTATATAAGACCTGCGCATAGGGGCGAATCCTGTCGGGAAGCTGTCAGCGCGAGCATGCGGGCTGATCTGCCCGGGCTCGCCAAAGCTGGAATAATCCCTTATGATTCTTGCAATTACATTGCGTAAGCGACGCGAAAGGCGGCTCCGCGACACGCTCCGACCCTCAGGGACAGCCAGTACCGGCTTCCGGGTTGCGTGTCCTGATCGAGCCGCCTTCTTTGTTTTATGAGCCCAACCCCGATCAAGCATTACCTCCAGTTCAGCGATTTCGGACCCGAAGAGTACGAATACCTGCTGGACCGCGCGCGGATCCTCAAGGCCAAGTTCAAGAACTACGAGACATGGCACCCGCTGCACGACCGCACGCTGGCCATGATCTTCGAGAAGAATTCCACGCGCACGCGCCTGTCGTTCGAAGCCGGCATCCACCAGCTCGGCGGCCATGCGGTGTTCCTGAACACGCGTGACTCCCAGCTGGGCCGCGGCGAGCCGATCGAGGACGCCGCGCAGGTGATCTCGCGCATGGTCGACATCATCATGATCCGCACGTTCGGCCAGGAGATCCTGGAGCGTTTTGCCGCGCATTCGCGCGTGCCGGTCATCAACGGGCTCACCAACGAATACCACCCGTGCCAGGTGCTGGCCGATATCTTCACCTACATCGAGCAGCGCGGCAGCATTGCCGGCAAGACGGTGGCGTGGATCGGCGATGCCAACAACATGGCGTACACCTGGATCCAGGCCGCCGAGCGCCTGGGTTTCACGTTCCATTTCTCGGCGCCGCCGGGATACCAGCTCGATCCGGCCATGGTGCCGGCCACGGCCGCACACCTCGTCAAGGTGTTCGATAATCCGCTCGATGCCTGCCAGGGCGCGCACCTGGTGACCACCGATGTCTGGACCAGCATGGGCTTCGAGGCCGAGAACGACGTGCGCAAGCGCGCGTTCCAGGACTGGATGGTGACCACGGCGATGATGGACCGCGCCACCGATGACGCGCTGTTCATGCACTGCCTGCCCGCCCACCGTGGCGAGGAAGTGGAAGCGGCGGTCATCGACGGCCCGCGCAGCGTGGTCTGGGAGGAAGCCGAGAACCGCCTCCACGTGCAGAAGGCGCTGATGGAATTCCTGCTCTGCGGCCGCTACTGAACACCGCGCCACACCCGACGAAATGGGGCCTGCAAGGGCCCCGTTTTTACGTCCAAATCCCTGAGGAGAATGAACAAATGAGTCAGTTCGACAATGTTTCCGTCGTCAAGAAGGCCAACCTGTACTTCGACGGCAAGTGCGTGAGCCACACGGTGGTGTTTCCCGATGGCACGCGCAAGACGCTGGGCGTGATCTTCCCGGCCACGCTGAACTTCAACACCGGCGCGCCGGAGATCATGGAGATCAACGGCGGTAGCTGCCGCGTGCGTCTGGCCGGTTCAGAGGAGTGGAAGACCTATGCTGCGGGCCAGCAGTTCGACGTGCCAGGCAACAGCAATTTCGATATCGAAGTGACCGAGACGCTGGACTACGTCTGCCACTTTGGCTGATTTGCCGGGGTGAGGGGGCCGCGCAGCGGCCTCAGAGGATCACCGGCTCCGGCTCGATCCGCACGCCGAAACGCGCCTGGACCGTATCGACGATGCGGTCCGCCAGCTTCAGCAGCGCGGCACCCGTGCCGCCGCCGTGGTGTACCAGCACCAGCGCCTGTTTGCCGTAGACGCCCACCGGGCCGTCGTCCAACCCCTTGAACCCGCACTGATCGATCAGCCAGCCCGCCGCGAGCTTGTAGCCGCCATCGGGCTGTGGATAACTGACCAGCGACGGGTGCGCGGCCAGCAGCGCGTTGCGCAGCGCGGCATCGACCACAGGATTCTTGAAGAAACTGCCAGCGTTGCCGATCTGGGCCGGGTCCGGCAGCTTGCGCGAGCGAATGGCCACCACGGCATCGCGGACCCGGGCCGCATCGGGCGCCGCCACGGGGTCCAACTCGCGCGCCAGTTCGCCATAGTTGAGCACCGGCACCCACGCCTTCGGCAGGCGCAGCGTGACGGCGGTGATCAGGTAGCGCTCGCGCCCCTCGCGCTTGAACAGGCTGTCCCGGTAGCCGAATGCGCACTGTTCGCGGTCCAGGGTGACGAAGGCGCCAGTCCGGCGGTCATAGGCGCGCAGGCTGGCGAAGCGCTCGCGCAACTCCACCCCATAGGCGCCGATGTTCTGGATCGGCGCCGCGCCGGCCGTGCCGGGGATCAGGGCGAGGTTTTCCAGCCCGGGGTGGCCGTCCGCGATGGTGCGGCCCACCAGCCCGTGCCAGTTCTCGCCGGCGCCGGCGGTGACCAGCCAGTCGGCGCCGTCTTCCGCCACCGCGTAGCCGGGAATTTCCATCAGCAGCACCAGCGCGTCGAGGTCGCCAGTCAGCACCACGTTGCTGCCGCCGCCCAGCACCACCAGCGGCAGGCCCTGCGCGCGCGGGTCGGCCAGCGCGGCCAGCAGGTCGGCTTCGGAGCGAATGTGGGCCGCGAGGCGCGCCCGGACATCGAAACCGAATGTATTGTGCCGGCGCAGGGGATAGAATTCGTGGAAATCTGCCATCAAGGGAAGGGTTTGCGGCCGCCGCGGCGGGCGACCCGGACTGCGGGGTAGGCCCGATTATACGTAGGAGAATCGAAAATGCCGTCGTTCGACGTAGTGTGTGAAGCCAATATGGTGGAAGTGAAGAACGCCGTGGAGCAGTCCAACAAGGAAATTTCCACGCGCTTCGACTTCAAGGGCTCCGACGCCCGTGTGGAGCAGAAGGAAGGCGAGCTGACCGCGTTTGCCGACGATGACTTCAAGCTCGGCCAGGTCAAGGACGTACTCATCAACAAGATGGCCAAGCGCAACGTGGACGTGCGCTTCCTCGACTACGGCAAGACCGAGAAGATGAGCGGCGACAAGCTCAAGCAGGTCATCACGATCAAGAAGGGCGTGACTGGCGACCTGGCCAAGAAGATCGTCCGCATGATCAAGGACAGCAAGATCAAGGTGCAGGCCAGCATCCAGGGCGACGCCGTGCGCGTCTCCGGCACCAAGCGCGACGACCTGCAGTCGGTGATCGCGCTGCTGCGCAAGGATGTTTCCGACGCGCCGCTGGACTTCAACAACTTCCGCGACTAAGCGCCCGCCGGCGCGGCGGCCTGCGCCGCGCCGAGACCTGTCTTATTGCGCCTGCCGCGCCTGCTGCGGCAGGCCGCCAATCTTCGCGCCCGGCTTGATGCCCTTCTGCGCGAACCATCCCTTGTTCATCTCGAGCGCATAGCGCACCGCCGCGCGCGGGCAGTGGTTGTCCTCGCTCTGCGGGGCCATGTCCTCGATGTTCACGATGCTGCCGTCGTCGGCCAGGAAGGCGATCGAGAGCGGCAGGTTCGTGTTCTTCATCCAGAAGCAGTGACCCGCCTTCTCATCGAAGACGAACAGCATGCCAGCGTTGGCGGGCATGGTCTTGCGATACATCAGGCCACGCTCGCGCGCCTCCGGGGAGGCGGCCACTTCGGCCTGGATGGCATACATGCCGGCCGTCAGCGGGATCACGGGCAGCGCGGCCTGCGCCTGGGCGAGGCTGGCGAAGGACGTCAGCGCGGCGGCGCCGGCGGCCAGCAGAATCTTGGGCACGAGTTGCATGGCTTGGGAGAGGATTTGGATGTTCGACCGCCGAGAGCATAGCGCAGCCCGGCGCCACCGCGCTTGCGCGGACACATCGGCGCAAGAAAAAAGGCAGGCCGCCGATGCGCGCCTGCCTTTCCGAGGGGCGGCGCGCCGGGCTTGCGCCGGGCCGCCGCAGCACCGCCCTTACTGGGTGGTGGTTGCCGAAGCTGCCTTCTTGGTGGAGGCGTGCTTCGTGTGCTTTTTCTTGCTGGTCTTCGCGGGCTTGGTGGCTTCCTTGGCGGCCGGTGCAGCGTCCGTGGCGGGAGCGGCCGGAGCCTGGGCAAACGCACCAGTGGCGAACAGTCCGACAACCAGGGCAGCGATCAGTTTTTTCATTGCGAGTACCTCAAAGTGGGTTCTGCGTAGGGAAATCGACGGGACCGTGGCTGTCCCGTCTGCCCTCTGAAACGGCGCGCGCAATCGCGCCGTTGACGTCGCGCTTGTCACTATTTGTAACGGCGCCTTACCGGTGGACGAGCCTGCGGGCGAGGGGATGGCCTTGGCGACGACTGCGGCAGGCCGAGCACGGCCGGGTCGATCTCGCACCAGCCGCCAGGCGCCAGTCCCAGCTCGGGCAAGGCCAGCGCGCCGATGCCGACGCGCACCAGCCGCAGCGTGGGAAACCCCACGGCGGCGGTCATCCGCCTGACCTGGCGATTCTTGCCCTCGCGGATCTGCAATTCCACCCAGGTGGTGGGGATGGCCGCGCGGAACCGGATTGGCGGATCGCGGGTCCAGAGCCAGTTGGGTTCGTCGATGATGCGCGCCGAGGCAGGCAGCGTGCGGAAATCGCCAAGATCGACGCCGGCGCGCAGCGTGGCCAGCGCGGCGGCATCGGGCACCCCTTCGACCTGCGCCAGGTAGGTCTTGGCCAGCTTGTGGTGCGGGTCCGCGATGCGGGCCTGGAGCGCGCCATCATCGGTCAGCAGCAGCAGGCCCTCGCTGTCGGCATCCAGCCGGCCGGCCGGATAGACGCCGGGCACGCGCACGCAGTCGGCCAGCGTCGGCCGCGTAGGGTGCGCGGAGAACTGGCTCATCGTGTTGAACGGCTTGTTCAGGGCAATCAAGGTCATGGGCGCGAAGTATGCCAGCGCGGGCGGACTGCGGACAGCGGCCCGATTTGGCGAATCCCAAATCCATGTTGCATAATAATAAGACTAGTCTTATGTCTTATATAAGACTCATTTGACAATATCCATGCGAACCGAGCAGCGAGGCGGGCTTCCCCTCTACAATGCCTCGCATCAGTCACGCATTGGCGTTGCCGGGCACCGGCCGGGCAGCGGACACAACCCGCAAGTGGAGACGTTCATGTACCAGCACATCAAGGTCCCGGCAGGCGAGAAGATCACGGTCAACGCCGACTCCTCGCTCAACGTGCCGGACAATCCCATCATTCCGTATATCGAGGGCGACGGCACGGGTGTGGATATCACCCCGGTGATGCTCAAGGTGGTGGACGCGGCCGTGGAGAAGGCCTACGGCGGCAAGCGCAAGCTGGCCTGGATGGAGATCTACGCCGGCGAGAAGTCCACGCGCCTCTATGGCCCCGACGTGTGGCTGCCGGACGAGACGTTGCATGTGGTGAAGGACTACGTGGTGTCGATCAAGGGTCCGCTGACCACGCCGGTGGGCGGCGGCATCCGCTCCCTGAACGTGGCGCTGCGCCAGCAGCTCGACCTTTACGTCTGCCTGCGCCCGGTACGCTACTTCAAGGGCGTGCCCTCGCCGGTGCGCGAGCCGGAGAAGATCGACATGGTGATCTTCCGTGAGAATTCGGAAGATATCTATGCCGGCATCGAGTGGGAGGCTGGCAGCGAAGGCGCCAAGAAGCTGATCAAGTTCCTGCAGGACGAGATGGGCGTCAAGAAAATCCGATTCCCGGAGACGTCGGGCATCGGCGTGAAGCCGGTTTCGCGCGAGGGCACGCAGCGGCTGGTGCGCAAGGCGATCCAGTATGCAATCGACAACGACAAGCCGTCGGTCACGCTGGTGCACAAGGGCAACATCATGAAGTTCACCGAGGGTGGCTTCCGTGACTGGGGCTATGAGCTGGCGCTGCAGGAATTCGGCGCGGAGCTGGTCGACGGCGGCCCGTGGTGCAAGCTGAAGAATCCGAAGACGGGCCGCGATATCGTCATCAAGGACGCGATTGCCGATGCCTTCCTGCAGCAGATCCTGCTGCGTCCGGCCGAGTATTCGGTCATCGCCACGCTGAACCTGAACGGCGATTATGTCTCTGACGCGCTGGCGGCCCAGGTGGGCGGCATCGGCATTGCGCCGGGCGCGAACATGTCCGACACCGTGGCCATGTTCGAAGCCACCCACGGCACTGCGCCGAAATATGCCGGCAAGGATTATGTGAATCCAGGCTCGGAAATCCTCTCGGCAGAAATGATGCTGCGCCACATGGGCTGGACCGAAGCGGCCGACCTGATCATCCGGTCGATGGAAAAATCGATCCAGTCGAAAAAGGTGACCTACGACTTCGCGCGGCTGCTGGAAGGCGCCACGCAGGTGTCCTGCTCGGGGTTCGGACAGGTGATGATCGACAATATGTAAGGGCGGTTCCGGCCTCACTGGCCGAAGTCGAAGACAAAACCCCGGTGGCTGAAAGGCCGCCGGGGTTTTTTGTTGGATTGCGGGTACCCCTTACTGACTCAATCCAATCGTCCGCCCATTCAACGGCTGTACCGGCCGGGCGTTCATTGGATAAAGCGCCTTGAATGCCGCGATCTGCGCCGCCGAGATTCCTACCGGCTGCTTTATCACGTGCCACAGCACGCCCTCGCTGCATGGCGGCGTGGTCAAGCTGCCGGTGTAGGCAAAATAGGTGCGATCCTTCGGCAGCAGTGCCTCCGGGTTCAACGTGCCAGCCAGTTTCACCGGCTCGGCGCCGTGGGCCGGGATGGACGAGAAAACCTGTTCGATGATTGGATTGGCGCCGCCCTCCTCGAATAGCACGGCCACGACGGCGAATTGCCCGGTACTGTTCATATGGACCATGTGCGCGACCATCGGATAGGTCTTGCCGTCGATGACCTCTTCGCTCGGGGTATGGAAGTGGAACTGGATGAGTTCGTAGTCGCCCGAAGGCAGGTGCGCCTTGCTGCCGCCCTCTGGCCGCACGGCGATGGTGTGGCCGTTGTTGAGCACCTTGGCGCTGCCGGCGGCGTACGCGAAGTGGATCGGCTTGAACCCGCCGGGCACGGCACCGCGGATGTCAATCGGCGATTGTTCCTTGCCGAGCTTGCAAGTCGCGTATTCGGCGTCCAGGTCGCCCCAGGCGGGGCTTTCGTAGGTCCACGGTGCGTGATGCGGCGCTGCCGCAATCGCGCTCAAGGCGCACGTGGATAAGAGGGCGGCGGACAGCAACTGTTTCATGTGAAATTCCGTTTCTGAGGGGCGCGGCGCGCAGTCTACCGGCTCGCGTGCCGGACCAGAACGTCAAGACGGTATTTTCAGAAATGCACGATGTGCATGCCGCCGCGCCATATGCATTGCACCGCGACATGGTCCCTTCTGGCGATTGACCTCGCCATCCGCTACAACATCAGAACTCAGTGTTTTACGAGGAGACCTTCATGGATGACCCGTTTGGAAGACGCGCGCTCGGGGCGGCGCTCTTCTACAAGGATCCGCTGACCGCGCTCGACTGGCTCGAACGCGCGTTTGGCTTCGAGCGCGTGATGGTGATTACCGACAAGGAGGGCCATCTCGTGCATTCGGAGATGCGCTATCGCGACAGTTACCTGATGGTGGGGAGCGAGTGGGCCGACTACACGGCCAGCCCGGCGTCGGTTGGCGGCAAGAACACGCAGGCGGTGCACGTGCACATGCCGGACGGTCTCGACGACCATTGCGAGCGGGCGCGCGCCGCCGGCGCGGTGATCGTGCGCGAGCCGGAAGACCAGTTCTACGGCGATCGCGTCTATTCGGCGCGCGATCCGGAGGGCCATGTCTGGAGTTTCGGGCAGTCGGTGCGCAAGGTCAGCCGCGAGGCGGCCGAGCTGTCCAGCGGGCTGAATATCGAGGGGTGGACTGGCTGACGCATGCCGCGCCGACCGTGCAAAACAAGAAGCCCGGTTTTCACCGGGCTTCTTGTTGGATGCGTGGCGTGTCGCTTGTGAACCGCTACTGCAGCGTGCCGCGCTGGCGGACCAGCGTGGCACAGGATCCCGTTCCGGGGGAGCGCGTCCCCCCGCATCCGTTTGACCGCCGCGGCTCTGAGGCCCGTACGGTCGCGGCGCGACTTTTACTGCGCGTCCTGGATATTCGTGGCCTGCTTGCCCTTAGGGCCCTGCACCACCTCGAACTCCACGCGCTGGCCTTCCTTCAGCGTCTTGAAACCCGCCATCTGGATTGCCGAAAAGTGCGCAAACAGTTCTTCCTCGCCATCGTCCGGCTTGATAAAACCGAAACCCTTGGCGTCATTGAACCATTTGACGATACCGCTAGCCATAAACTCCCCCAACGAAAAAACAGATTTTCAAGCGGGGAAACCTGTGGCCAGCCGCATGACGCCGGCGCGCCCGCCGGGCCGATCCTTGTCGGATTCGGCCGGTGGAATCGCCGGGTCTTGTGGAGCGCGTGGCAAGACATTGCGATCCGCCTGATAATCAGGTGGAAAACGTCGTGCCGACGCCGGTCGTGGGCCTCCCTGCTCACGGAATCATCCGGGCCGGCCTTGTACGTTTGGCTCGCCGGTCGGGCCTGGATGTGCGACCGATTTTTCTGGCAAACCACCATACTGTCAAGCTGGCAGATTCCCCACTCGGCGTAGGGTGTGGCGGGATTGAAACGGCGCGGAATGGTACCTTTGCGACAGGCGTGCAGCCTGCCCGAAGGCCGGGCGCGCCGTGCACCACGGACGTGCGGCGTAAGTCGTTTGCGGCATTTCCGTGCGTTCGGACACGTTGGAACTTTCCGAAGGTGTGGCCCTTGAATACGTGGCCATTTCCCCAAATTGCAGACTTGTGAGTAAGGGTTAGAATAAAGCCATGGCGACACGGCTGGCGAATACCCCACAACGCGAGACAGGCACCGTCATCGAACGGAAGGAGCAACAGCTCAAACCCCCGGCGATGTACAAGGTGGTCCTGCTCAACGACGACTACACACCGATGGAGTTCGTCGTGATGATCCTGCAGCAGTATTTCAGCAGGGACCGGGAAACGGCGACGCAGATCATGCTCACCGTCCACCGGGAAGGCAAGGGCGTTTGCGGTATCTACACGCGGGATATCGCGGCGACCAAGGTCGAGCTTGTATCAACCCATGCGCGGCAGGCGGGCCACCCGTTGCAGTGCGTGATGGAGGAAGCATGATTGCGCAAGAATTGGAAGTAAGCCTGCACATGGCTTTTGTCGAAGCCCGCCAGGCGCGCCACGAGTTCATTACCGTGGAACACCTGCTGCTGGCGTTGCTCGACAACCCGACGGCAGCCGAAGTGCTGCGCGCGTGCGCAGCCAATATCGAGGACTTGCGCACCAGCCTGAAGAACTTCATTGCCGATAACACCCCAGTCGTACCGGGGTCGGACGAGGTGGACACGCAACCCACGCTGGGCTTCCAGCGTGTGATCCAGCGCGCCATCATGCACGTGCAGTCCACGTCCAACGGCAAGAAGGAAGTCACTGGCGCCAATGTTCTGGTGGCTATCTTCGGCGAAAAGGACTCACATGCGGTCTACTACCTGCAACAGCAGGGAGTGACGCGCCTCGATGTCGTCAATTTCATCAGCCACGGCATCCGCAAGGACCAGTCCGAGCCGGCCAAGCACGGCGAGGGTAATGCCGAGGGCGAGGGTGGCGACGGCAAGGAAAGTCCGCTCGAGCAGTACACCCAGAACCTGAACGCCCTGGCCAAGGCCGGCAAGATCGATCCGCTGATCGGCCGGGATTCCGAGGTGGAGCGCGTGGTGCAGGTGCTGTGCCGCCGACGCAAGAACAACCCGCTGCTGGTGGGCGAGGCTGGCGTGGGCAAGACCGCCATCGCCGAGGGTCTGGCGTGGCGCATCACCAAGAACGAGGTGCCTGACATCCTGGAAAAGGCTGTCGTGTACTCGCTCGACATGGGCGCGCTGCTGGCCGGCACCAAGTATCGGGGCGATTTCGAACAACGCCTGAAGGGCGTGCTGAAGTCGCTCAAGGACAATCCGAACGCGATCCTGTTCATCGACGAAATCCACACGCTGATCGGCGCAGGCGCCGCCTCGGGCGGCACGCTGGACGCCAGCAACCTGCTCAAGCCGGCGCTGTCGTCTGGGGCGCTCAAGTGCGTCGGTGCGACCACGTTCACCGAATATCGCGGCATTTTCGAGAAAGATGCGGCCTTGTCGCGTCGTTTCCAGAAGATCGACGTGGTCGAGCCCTCGGTAGACCAGACCGTGCAGATCCTGCGTGGCCTGAAGTCGCGCTTCGAAGAGCACCACGGCGTGAAGTACGCCGCCGCGGCACTGACTGCTGCGGCCGAACTGTCGGCGCGCTTCATCACCGACCGTCATCTGCCGGACAAGGCGATTGATGTGATCGATGAGGCAGGTGCTGCGCAGCGCATCCTGCCGAAGTCGAAGCAGAAGAAGACCATTGGCAAGGGCGAGATCGAGGACATCGTCTCGCGCATCGCGCGGATCCCGCCGCAGAGCGTGAACCAGGACGATCGCAGCAAGCTGCAGACGCTGGATCGCGACCTGAAGTCGGTGGTGTTCGGGCAAGACCCGGCCATCGAGGCGCTGTCGTCGGCCATCAAGATGTCGCGGGCTGGCCTGGGCAAGACGGACAAGCCGATCGGCTCGTTCCTGTTCTCGGGCCCGACCGGCGTCGGCAAGACCGAAGTCGCCAAGCAGCTCGCCTTCATCATGGGCATCGAGTTGCTCCGCTTCGACATGTCCGAATACATGGAGCGCCACGCGGTCAGCCGCCTGATCGGTGCGCCTCCGGGCTATGTCGGCTTCGATCAGGGTGGTTTGCTGACCGAGGCGGTGACGAAGAAGCCGCACTGCGTGCTGCTGCTCGATGAGATCGAAAAGGCGCATCCGGATATTTTCAATATCCTGCTGCAGGTGATGGACCATGGGGCGCTGACCGATAACAACGGCCGGCGCGCTGACTTCCGCAACGTGATCATCATCATGACCACGAACGCGGGGGCGGAGACCATGAACCGCGCCACGATCGGCTTCACGAGCGCGCGCGAGCAGGGCGACGAGATGGCGGACATCAAGCGTATGTTCACGCCGGAGTTCCGCAACCGCCTGGACGCGACCATCAGCTTCCGTTCGCTGGATGAGGAAATCATCCTGCGCGTGGTGGACAAGTTCCTGATGCAACTGGAAGAGCAGTTGCACGAGAAGAAGGTGGAAGCGAGCTTCACCGAGACCCTGCGCAAGTTCCTGGCCAAGAAGGGCTTCGATCCGCTGATGGGTGCGCGGCCGATGCAGCGCCTGATCCAGGACATGATCCGCAAGGCACTTGCCGACGAACTGCTGTTCGGCAAGCTGGTGACCGGCGGCAAGGTGGTCGTGGACCTGGACGAGGGCGATCAGATCAAGCTGACGTTCTCCGAGGCCGATCCGGAACCGCCGGAGGCACCGGAAAGCGAACAGCGCGCCGAGGCCTGAACCTGACGAGGCGTTGCGGGCCGGCCTCAGTGCCGGTCCGTTTGTTCCTGGATTGTTCCATTTCTGGGCGATCAACGAAGCCCGCGCCAGCAACGTGGGCGATCATCRGGCAAAATAGAGGGCGGCGGCGTGCCGCCCTTTCTTTTTTGTACGCGGTCGGTTGACCGCCCAGCCTGAGTTATCGATGTCTTCTCCCGAACGCGCGCGGCTCCGCCGCCTGCTGCTCAAGACGCTGCCGATGGGGGCCATGCCCGCGTCCTTGGCGTCCTTCGCTGCCGTGACCCATGCCGACACCGGTATCGGCAACCGGCCGATTGCGATGGTGTTGCCGTTCCCACCGGGTGGCAGCGTGGACATCGTCGCGCGCCAGCTGCAACCGGGGCTGAAGACTGGCCTCGGCCAGACCGTCGTGGTCGACAACAAGCCCGGCGCGGGCGGCCTGATCGCCAGCAGCACCGTGGCGCGCGCCAAGCCGGACGGCACGACGCTGCTGATGGCGTTCGATACGCACGCGATCAACCCATTTGCGTACAAGAACCTCCCGTACGACACCTTCAAAGACTTCACGCCGATTACCCAGTTGGTGCGTTTTCCGCTGGTCATTGCCGCGAACCCGGGCGTGGGTGCATCGAACGTCAAGGAATTGATCGAGCTGGCCAAGGCCAAGCCGGGCGGCATCCGCTACGCCTCGTCGGGCATCGGCAGCCTGAATCAGCTTGCCGCCGAGGCGCTGGCCACCGAGGCCGGCGTGCAGTTCCTCCACGTGCCCTACAAGGGCGGCGGCCCTGCCGTGCAGGCCGTGCTGGCGGGCGAGGTGGACGTGTTCTTCAGCAGCTTCGCGGCAGTGCAGGCGCACGTCGCGGCCAAGACCATCAAGGTGCTTGGCGTGACTGGTACGAGCCGCATCCGCCAGTTGCCGCAGGTGCCGACCGTGGCCGAGCAGGGCTTCAAGGGCTTCGAGGCCTATTCGTGGATCGGCGTGTTCGGCCCGGCCGGCATGCAGCCCGCCACGGTGATGCGACTGCACGACGCGTTGGCGGAATCGATCCGTCAGCCCAAGGTGGTCGAGGCGCTGTCGGCACAGGGGTTCGAGATCGCCGTGGGTACGCCGGCGGACCTCGGCAACCTGGTGCGGCACGAGCACGACAAATGGCAGGCCGTGGCCCGCAAGGCCAATATCCAGTTCGAATAAGCGATGACGGCTGTCTCCGAACCGTTCGATCACGCCGTGGTGGTCTGCGGCGATCTTGATGCCGCTGCCGCCAATTGGCGTGCACTCGGCTTCACATTGACCCCGCGCGGCTATCACACGCTTGGTTCGCAGAACCACTGCATCATGCTGGCGCGCGATTATCTCGAGCTGCTCCACGTGACCGCGCCGAGCCCGAGCCGCCAGTATTACTGGGACGCCCAGCAGCGCGGCGACGGTTGCGCGGCGATGTCCTGCAAGAGCCGCGATGCGTTTGCCACGGCGGCACGACTGCGTGCGGCGGGCTACAAGACATCCGATCCGATCGAATTCTCCCGGCCGGTGCGGCTGGACGATGGTTCGGAGCATCCGGCCACCTTCCGCGTGACGGCCCTCGACGAGGCCCCCGGCGCGCGTTACTTCGTCTGCGAGCACCGCACGCCCGAGCTGCTGTGGCGTCCGGAATGGCTGGCGCACGCAAACGGCGCCACCGACATCGAGGCAGCCTACTTGGTTGTGGAAGCGGGGCAGGTGGGGGCGGCGGCTGCCGCCTATGTGGAGATCACGGCCGGCAAGCTGATTGCCGCCGATGATCGCGTCGCGCGCATCGCGGTGGATGGCGCCGAACTGGTTATCTCGACGGCCGACGCGCTCGCCGAGGTGACGGGTACGCTACAAATCACCGCCGAATCGACGGGCTATGCCGCGATCCGGCTCAGGACCTCGGATCTGGCGAAAGCGCGCACTTACTGGGGCACGCAGTCGATTGCCACCGTGGACCTTGGCCCGCAGGCCACACTGATCCCGGCGGCCAGCGCCAACGGCGTGGCGCTGATCTTCGCGCAGGCCTGATCGAGCCTTACAGGTTCGGCGCTCAGCCGGCCTTGGCGTGATGCACGCCGGTCGAGCCGAAGCCGCCCGCGCCGCGGGCGGTGTCCGCCGAGAACTCGGTCACGGTCGTGAATACGGGCCGCAGCACCGGCACGAACATCATCTGGGCGATGCGCTCGCCGGGCTGGATGACGATCGGCTCGGTGCCGGGCGCATTGCGATTCCACACACTCACCATGATTTGGCCTTGGTAATCGGCGTCGATCACCCCGATCGTATTGCCGAGCACGAGACCTTTCTTATGTCCCAGGCCCGAACGCGGCACGATGGTGGCGGCCATGTACGGATTGCCCATGTGCACGGCGATGCCGGCCGGCACCAGTTGCGCGGCGGTGCCGGGGGCGATGCTGACCGGGCCGTCCACGCAAGCGTGCAGGTCGATGGCGGCGGCCATGTCGCTCTGGTAGGCCGGCAGGCCCCAGTCGTTGAGGCGGGTGTCCAGGACCTTGATTTCGACGGCGGGGTTCAGGGGTGCGGTCATGTGCAAATCCGGGTAGTTGGCTCAGGAAAGAGCCAGGAAAGTATCTGAAGAAGGCGGGATGGGATGATACCGCGCGTGCGCGGCTCAGCCGGCCGACGCGCCGGAGAGGTCGAACGTCTCGGCGAGCAACTGGTAGGTGCGCAGCCGCGCCGCGTACGAAGCCGTCACGCTCAGCACCACCAGCTCATCGGCCGCGAAGCGCTCGCGCAGCGCCAGCATGCGCTCGGCCACCACCTCGGGCGTGCCGCAGATGGTGCGCGGACGTTCGCGCTCGATGATCATGCGATCGCGCTCGCTCGGCGTGAAATCGGCCGTCTGGGCCAGCGAGGGGATCGGCGCGTTGACGCCATACGCCATCTGCAGGCGGCGGATGTCCACGGCGCGCTCCAGTTCTGCCGCTTCCGCCTCGGTATCGGCGCAGATCACGAAGACCGCCGCCGCGCTGTAGGGGGCATCTTCATAGCCGGGTTCGAAGCCGGCCCGGTACTGCTGCGCCACGGCGTGCCCGCCATGGGCATTGATGAAGTGGGCGAAGGTAAAGCGGAGGCCGAGCTTGGCGGCCAGCGCGCCGCCGAAATCGCTTGAGCCGAGCACCCAGAGTTCGGGCCGGGTGTCGATGGCCGGCTGCAGCAGCACGCCTTCGGCCACGTGGCCGGGCGGCACCTCGCCGCGCAGCAGCCAGGCCAGGTCCTGCACCTGCTGGGGAAACTGGTCGCCCCGGTTGTACTGGCCCATGGACACGGCCTGCGCCGTGCGCATGTCGCCGCCGGGCGCGCGGCCCACGCCCAGATCGATCCGGTTCGGGAACAGGCCTTCGAGCATGCGGAACTGCTCGGCCACCTTGAAGGGGCTGTAGTAGGGCAGCATCACGCCGCCCGAGCCGAGCCGGATACGGTTTGTCACACTGCCGAGCCGCGCCAGCATGACCTCGGGCGCCGGGTTGCACACGCCCTGCAGGCCATGGTGCTCGGCGCACCAGTAGCGGGTGTAGCCGAGGTCGTCGGCGAGTTGGGCCAGTTCGACGGTGGCGGCCAGCGCGTCGCGCGCGCTGTGGCCGGCAATCACCGGGCTCTGGTCGAGCACGGACAGGCGCAATTTGGGACGATTCACAGCAGTCATGCTTACGAAGGCTCAGACGGGTTTGCGCGGCAGGCGTTGGCCGATGGCGGCCACGAGGTCGCGTGCGAGCGAGAGCTTGTCGGCGCGCGGCAGCCGGGTCATGCCGCCCGCATCGAACAGCACGATCTCGTTGTCGTCCATACCGAAGGTGTGGTGGCCGATGTTGCCCACCAGCAGCGGCACGCCCTTGCGCTGGCGCTTCTGCTCGCCGTACTGCTCCAGGTTCTCGCTTTCGGCGGCGAACCCCACGCAATAGGGCGCATCGGCGCGCGCGGCCACGGCGGCCAGGATGTCCGGATTCTGGATGAACTGCAGCGTTGGCGTGTCGGTGTCGTTGGCCTTCTTGATCTTCTGCCGGGAGACCTCGGCGGGGCGCCAGTCGGCCACCGCTGCCACGGCGACGAAGACGTCGACATCACGCAACTGCGCCATCACCGTGTCGTGCATCTGCTGGGCGCTGCGCACGTCGGTGCGCACCACGCCGCGCGGCGTGTCCAGCGCGGTGGGGCCGGCCACGAGCAGGACGTCGGCGCCGGCCTCGCGAGCGGCGCGGGCAATCGAGAAGCCCATCTTGCCCGACGACAGGTTGGTGATGCCGCGCACGGGATCGATCGCCTCGAAAGTCGGCCCAGCCGTGATCAGCACGCGCTTGCCGGCGAGCGGCTTGGGCTGGAAGAAGGCGACGAGATCCTCGACGATCTCCGCCGGTTCCAGCATCCGACCGTCGCCAATCTCGCCGCACGCCTGGTCGCCGGTGCCCGGGCCGAGGATCGCCACGCCGTCCGCGCGCAGTTGCGCGGCGTTGCGCTGCGTGGGCGCGGCGGCCCACATCTGGCGGTTCATCGCCGGCGCCACCAGCAGCGGGCATTCACGCGCGATGCAGAGCGTTGTCAGCAGATCGTCGCACAGGCCGTTGGCCACCTTGGCCAGGAAATCGGTGGAGGCCGGGGCGATCAGGATGGCATCGGCCTCGCGCGAGAGGTCGATGTGGGCCATGTTGTTATCGATGCGCGCGTCCCACTGCGACAGGAACACGGGCCGCCCCGACAGCGCCTGCATGGTCACGGGCGTGATGAAGTGCGTTGCCGCCTCGGTCATCGCCACCTGCACGGTGGCCCCGGCCTTGGTCAGCAGGCGGACCAGCTCGGCCGACTTGTAGCAGGCGATGCCGCCGGTCAGGCCAAGGACGATGTGCTTGCCTCGCAGATCCATGGGTAGGCTCTCAGGGTTCCAGTCAGTGACGACGAACGCGTCGCAGTTCGTCCAGAATCAGCAGCACCGCGCCGACCGTGATGGCGCAATCGGCCACGTTGAACGCCGGGAAATGCATGTTGCGCCAGTGGAAGTCGAGGAAGTCGATCACATGGCCGTACAGCACGCGATCCACGACGTTGCCGATGGCGCCGCCCAGGATCAGGGACACCGCCAGGCAGAACAGCTTCTGTCCCGTATGGCGGTACAGCAGCCAGACGATGAACCCGCCCACCACCACGCCCAGCAGCGTGAAGAACCAGCGCTGCCAGCCGCCGGCATCGGCCAGGAAGCTGAACGCCGCGCCCTTGTTATAGACCAGCACGAGGTTGAAGAAGCGCGTGACCGGGCGCGACTCGCCGTACTGGAACGACCGCGTGATCAGGATCTTGAAGAACTGGTCGATCAGGACCACCAGCAGCGCGAAGGCCATCCAGAGCCACGGCGTGACGTTGGCACTGCCACGGCTCTTGGAGGTTTTGCGGGCCGGCGTGGCGCGCGTCGATCGGGTGGAGGACGATGCCATCAGGCGTGGCTCCTGTGTTCACCGGCGCCGAACAGGTTGCTGTCGCAGCGGCCGCAAAGGGTCGGATGTTCGGGGCTATGGCCCACATCGGCGCGGTAATGCCAGCAACGCTCGCACTTTGCGTGCGCCGACGGCGTGACTGTGACGAGCAGGTCGCCGCCTTCCGGCGCGGCCGTGACCTTGGCCGCAGAGGTCAGCAGCACGAAGCGCAGGTCGTCGTGCAGGCTTTGCAGGGCCTCCAGCACCGGGCCGCCGGCCGCGATCGTGACTTCGGCCTGCAGCGACGAGCCGATCTCGCCCTCCACACGCACCGACTCCAGCTGCTTGGTCACTTCCGCGCGCACGGCGCGGATTTCGTGCCACTTTTGCAGGAGATCGTCGGCGTTGTCGACGGCGGGCACCGCGTAGTACGTGCTCGTGAAGATGGTGTCCGTGTGCGCGGTGCCGTGGGCGAAGACCTGCCATGCTTCCTCGGCCGTGAACGACAGGAACGGCGCCATCCAGTGCAGCATGGCCTGGGTGATGTGATACAGCGCGTTCTGGGCGGCGCGGCGGGCCTGCGAGTCGGGCGCCGTGGTGTACAGGCGGTCCTTGAGCACGTCCAGGTAGAAGCCGCCCAGGTCTTCCGAGCAGAAGGTCTGGAGCTTGGCCACCACCGGGTGGAACTCGTACGCCTGGTAGTGCGACAGCACTTCCTTCTGCAGGCGGTCCGTCAGGGCCACGGCGTAGCGGTCGATCTCGAGCCATTCCGAGGCCGGCAGCGCATGCTTGGCGTGATCGTAGTCGGTCAGGTTCGACAGCAGGAATCGCAGCGTATTACGAATGCGGCGATAGCCTTCCACCACGCGCTTCAGGATTTCGTCCGAGATCGACAGTTCGCCGGAGTAGTCCGTGGAAGCCACCCACAGGCGGATGATCTCGGCACCCATCTTATTGGAGATGTCCTGCGGCGACACGGTGTTGCCGACCGATTTGGACATCTTGCGACCTTCGCCGTCCACGGTGAAGCCGTGGGTCAGCAGCGCCTTGTAGGGCGGCTTGCCGTACAGCATCGAGGCGGTCAGCAGCGACGAGTGGAACCAGCCGCGGTGCTGGTCCGAGCCTTCGAGGTACAGGTCTGCCAGACGGCCATCGGGGGTATCGGCGGACGGATCGTAGAGGTCGTCACGGTGCGAGCCACGGATCACGGTCCAGTGCGTGGTGCCGGAGTCGAACCAGACGTCGAGCGTGTCGCGGTTCTTCTCGTAGACGGCGGCCTCATCGCCTAGCAATTCCTTCGGATCGAGCGCCTGCCAGGCCTCGATGCCGTGCTGCTCCACGCGCTGGGCGATCTGCTCCAGCAGCTCCGGCGTGCGCGGATGCAGGGCGCCCGTTTCCTTGTGGACGAAGAACGCCATCGGCACGCCCCATTGGCGCTGGCGCGAGAGCGTCCAGTCCGGGCGGTTGGCGATCATATTGTGCAGCCGCTGCTTGCCCCAGGCGGGGAAGAACTCGGTGGCCTCGATGCCGGCCAGCGCGGTTGCGCGCAGCGTAGGGCCGTTGTCGACCGGGTTCACGTCCATCCCCGCGAACCACTGCGAGGTGGCGCGGTAGATGATCGGCGTCTTGTGACGCCAGCAGTGCATGTAGCTGTGCTCGTACTTATGCGAGTTGAACAGGTTTCCAGACTCGCGCAGCACCTCCACGATCTTGGGGTTCGCCGCCCAGATCGACAGCCCGCCGAACAGCGGCAGCGTGCTGGCGTAGACGCCATCGCCCATCACCGGGCTGATGATGTCCGCGTCGGGCATGCCGTGCGCCTTGCACGACTGGAAGTCTTCCACGCCATAGGCCGGCGCCGAGTGGACGATGCCGGTACCGGTATCGGTGGTCACGTAGTCGCCGAGGTAGACCGGCGAGGTGCGCGCGTAGCCGGCATCGATCTTGGCCAGCGGGTGGTGGAAGCGGATTTCCGACAGCGCGTCGCCGCGCGCGGTGGCCACCACGCTGCCTTCCAGCGCGTAGGTCTTGAGCTGTTCCTCGACGCGGTCCTTGGCCAGGATCAGGAAGCCGCGCGGCGTGTCCACCAGCGCGTATTCCACTTCCGGGTGCATGTTCAGCGCCTGGTTGCTCGGGATGGTCCACGGCGTGGTGGTCCAGATCACCACCCAGCCGGGCTTGCCTTCGAGCTGCGCCACCGGCACGTGGAAGGCGTGCGCGAGCTTGTCGACTTCCGCGAACGGGAAGCCCACGTCGATCGACAGGTCGGTCTTGTCCTTGTACTCGACCTCAGCTTCGGCCAGCGCCGAACCGCAGTCGAAACACCAGTTCACGGGCTTCAGGCCACGGAACACGTAACCCTTCTCCATGATCTTGCCCAGCGCACGCAGCTCATCGGCTTCGTTGCTGAAGTTCATGGTCAGGTAGGGGTGGTCCCAGTCGCCCAGCACGCCCAGGCGCTCGAAGTCCACCTTCTGGCGGGCGATCTGTTCGGTGGCGTAGGCGCGGGCCTTGGCCTGCACTTCCTGCACCGGCAGGCCCTTGCCGAATTTCTTCTCGATCTGGATCTCGATCGGCATGCCGTGGCAGTCCCAGCCCGGCACATACACGGCGTCCAGCCCTGTCAGCCCGCGCGCCTTGATGATCATGTCCTTGAGGACCTTGTTCACGGCGTGGCCAATGTGGATGTCGCCGTTGGCATACGGGGGGCCATCGTGCAGCACGAACTTCTTCGCGCCCTTGCGCGCGGCGCGAATCTTCTTGTAGAGCTGCTTGTCCTGCCACTGCTTCACCCATTGCGGCTCGCGCTTGGGCAGGTCGCCACGCATGGGGAAGGGGGTATCCAGCAGGTTCACCGGATACTTGCTTTTCTCGGGCTTGGCGCGTTTCTCGTCGGACATGTTCGATTCTCGGGGCAATTCAGTGGGGCGCGGCGGGTGGAATGGCCGGCGCGCTGGTCATGGGGTACGGCGGGGCGGGTCCCGGCTGCTGCACCTTCGGCAGCGGCCGGCCGCTAGCTAATTCGGTCGGTGGCGGAGGTGGCGAAGTCGCGCCGGCCCGGGCCGGCCTCGGTGCCGCCGGGGGCGGCCAGGCCGAAGAAGGCGCGGGCGTCGAGGGTGTCCTGGGCGATGGCCGCCGTCAGGGCCTCGAGCGTGTCGAAGCGCGCTTCATCGCGCAGCTTCTTCATGAATTCCACGCGGACCAGCTTGCCGTAAAGGTTCTCGTTGAAGTCGAACAGATGCACTTCCAGCAGCACGCGGCCGGCATCCTCGACGGTGGGGCGCACGCCGATGCTGGCCACGCCGGGCAACGGATGATCGGCCAGCCCGTGCACCTGCACCACGAAGATGCCGTTCACGGCGGGCCGCTTGTGCGAGATCTTGAGGTTCAGCGTCGGGAAACCGAGGTCGCGGCCGAGCTTGCGGCCGTGGATCACGTGGCCGCTGATGGCGTAGCCATGGCCCAGCAGGCGTCGGGCGTGTTCGAGGTCGCCATCGGCCAGCGCCTGCCGCACGGCCGAGCTGGAGATACGGATGCCGCCTTCGGAGACGGAGCCCATTTGCTCGACGTCGAAGCCGAACTGGCGGCCCGCTTCCTCAAGATAGGCAAAGTCGCCGGCGCGGCGGGCGCCGAAGCGGAAATCATCGCCCACCAGCACCCAGCGCGCGTGCAGCCCGTGCCAGAGCACGTTCTCGACGAAGGCTTGCGGAGACTGGGCGGCGAAATGGGCGTTGAAGTGTTCCACCACCACGCGGTCCACCCCGTTGCGGCGCAGGGCATCGAGCTTGTCGCGCAACAGCGCGATGCGCGTGGGCGCGCGCTCGGGCGTGAAGAATTCGCGCGGATGCGGCTCGAACGTCATTACACAGAGCGGCAGGCCGCGGGCATCCGCGGCGGCGCGGGCGCGCGCGAGCAACGACTGGTGGCCGCGATGCACACCGTCGAAATTGCCGATGGTGAGCGCGCAGGGCGCCCGGCTTTCGGCGTTGGGCAGGCCGCGGAAGACTTTCACGAGGACGGCGGACTAAGCGTTTTGGGGAAAGGGGGCATTATAAGGCGAATGGGGCGGCTTGCCCCGCTTTGGGGGCGGACCGGGGCGGGCAGGGCGGCGCCTTGCCCGCAAGCGTTGACTTTGTGCGTCATCCGGCCCGCCAGGCGTGGCGCCCTCAGGCAAAAGGCGGCATGATATGCGCGACTCCGACATGCCACGGCCCCCTTTGAACGCGCTGCTCAACAAGATCTTGCCCCCGCCCGGGCCACAACTCGACACCGAGACGCGGGCCAAGCTGCTTGCCACGGTGCACCGCGTTTCGCCCACCGGCATCGCCGCGTCGGTCCTGCTACCGTGGCTGACCGCCGCTGCCTTCTGGAGCGAGGCCAACCACTTCGCCCTGCTGGCCTGGTGCGCGATCATGGCGGTCCTGACCGCCGGCGGCACCTGGTTCTACCTTGGCTACCAGCGCGACGCCGGCAAAATGAGCCGTTCGGCGCACACGCGCAAGTGGTGGAACCACATGCGCGCGATTGCCTTCCTTACCGGCCTGACCTGGGGCAGCTCCGCGCTGCTCCATCTGTATTCCAGCTCCGTGGTGTTCTCGAGCGTGCTGTACCTGCTCACGCTCGGCGTGCTGGCGGGCGGCGCCACCTCGCAGTCGCCTATCCCGTCGAACCTTGTCTTCGCGGGCGTCCCGATCCTCGTGCCGAACGTCTTGCTGGCCGATTTCGCCTTCCCGAACCATGGCGGCTACGTGCAGGTGCTGCTCGCCCTGTACGCGCTGATGCTGGCGCGGCACGCGCTGAACCTGCAGCAGACGCTGGTGCGCGCCATCCAGCTGGAGAGCGAAAGCCGCCGGCTGGCCAAGCAGTTCCAGGAGGAAAAGGAGCGCGCGCTCCACGCCAGCGAGGAAAAATCCCGCTTCCTGGCCGCTGCCAGCCACGACCTGCGCCAGCCCGTGCATGCGCTGGTCATGCTCGTGGAAGCGTTGCGTGCGCGCAACCAGTCGAGCTCGCTCCATCCGCTGGTGGAGCAGGTGGCGGCCGGCACGCAGACCATCGACCTGCTGTTCCGGTCCTTGCTCGACCTCTCCAAGCTCGAAGGCCGCAAGGTGCTGCCGACGCTGGAGCCCTGCGAGCTGAGTTCGCTGATCAACGATGTCATGAGCCAGTTCGCCGCCGATGCGCGCGACAGCGGCCTGACCCTGAGCCCGCGCGTGCCGAGCGAGCTGTACGCGATGGCCGAGCCGGTGCTGCTGCGCCGCGCGCTGTTCAACCTCGTGCAGAACGCGCTGCGCTATACCAAGCGCGGCGGCGTGCTGGTGACGGCGCGGCAGCGGCGCAAGCACATCCGGCTCGAAGTCTGGGACACCGGCGCCGGCATCACGCCCGAGCACCTGCCGGACATTTTCTCACCGTATTACCAGGTCCATAACCCGCAGCGCGACCCCTCGCAGGGCCTGGGGCTGGGTCTGGCGATCTTCAAGGAATGCGTGCGGTTGATGCGCGGCACCTACGGCGTGCGCTCGGTGCCGGGCAAGGGCTCGGTGTTCTGGTTCGCGCTGGCGCCGGTGCCGGCGGAGACCATCGAAGCCGTGCGCGCCATGCGCGCCAACGTCCAGGCGCAGGAGGCCAAGCCGGAACGGCTGCGCGGCACCGTGCTCGTGGTGGACGACGACAGCCAGATCCGCAAGGCCTGGATCGCGCTGATGGAGGCGTGGGGCATCCGCGTGGCCTGCGCCGCCCATGGCGCCGAGGCCGACGCGCTGTTCGCCAAGGGGCTGAAGCCGGACATCATCTTCTGCGACCTGCGCCTGCCCGGCAGCGAAAACGGGCTGGACCTGCTCGAACGCTGGCAGACCACGCAGCCCCAGGCGCGCAGCGCGCTGCTGACCGGCGACCTGAAATCGGCGGCGCTCCAGGCGGCCGAGGAGGCGGGCTACTTCGTGCTGCCCAAGCCGGTGGACCCGAGCAACCTGCGCATGCTGCTGCGGCGCTGGCTCCATCCGGCCTGATCGCTGTTCTGCAATGCAAAACGCCACCGCTAGGGGGGTGGCGTTATTGCTTGAAGATCCTACGATGAATTACTGGCGAAGCCGGAACCGTTCCATGCGCGACATGACCTGCATCCGCGTGCGCACGCCCAGCCGTTGCAGAATGGCGGAGACGTGCTCCTTGACCGTATTCTCGGTGAGGCCCAGCTTGCGGGCGATGACCTTGTTCGGCAGTCCTTCCAGCACCAGCGCGAGCACCGAGCCCTGGCGCGGCGTCAGGCCCAGTTCGGCCGGCGTCACGGGAATGCCGTGGGCGGGGCCGAAGGACTGGGAGCGGCCGGAGAGCGCCTCGTCGGTCGGGAAGCTGGTATCGCCGGCCAGCACTTTGCGCACGGCGGCCGTGAACGCGTTGGCATCGAGGTGCTTGCCCACGAAGCCGCAGGCGGAGAGCGCCCGCGCGCGGCCCACGATCTCTGGCGTGGCCTCGGCGGACATGAAGATGAAGCGCGCGCTCGGGATCACGGTCTTGAATGCCAGCATGGCATCGAAGCCGGTACCGTCGTTCAGCCAGATATCGAGCAGCACGATATCGGGGCGCAATCCCTGGTTTAGCGAGTGGAGGGCTTCCTTGGCACTGCCCGCCGCGTGGACGGCGACATCGGGCATCACCTCCGCGAGAAATGCGGTGGTGCCTGAGAGGGCCATAGGATGATCATCGACCACCAACAAAGTCGGTGCAGCGTTCGACATGCGTATTCCCGTCTAATTTCCCGTCTCGTCCTTGTTGTCACCTACTTGCACAGTGGCGCGTGGACGTAGTGACCACTCTATCAGAGCGGGGGAGGCGTCACAATCCATCACACAGGGGTATATGCATCGTACTGGGCGCCGCGCGCCCGCTCCGGAGGCCGGTTTCGCGTGAATTAAGTACCTAATGTGCTCGCTTTGCAAGCGTTTGGACCACAGCTTGGTAGAATCGCGCCGATGAAAAATATTGTGATCCTGATTTCCGGGCGTGGCAGCAACATGGAAGCCATCGTCCGGGCCTGCGCCGCGGAGCAGTGGCCGGGGCGCGTGGCGGCGGTGCTGTCGAACCGTCCCGACGCCAGCGGTCTGGCGTTTGCGGAGGAACACGGCATTGCCACGGGCGTGGTGGACCACAAGCAGTACCCCGATCGTGCCGGTTTCGATGCGGCGATGCGCGATGCCATCGACGCGCACCAGCCCGATCTCGTTGTGCTGGCGGGCTTCATGCGCATCCTGACGCCCGAATTCGTGGAGCATTACGCGGGCCGGATGCTGAATATCCACCCGTCGCTGCTGCCCAGTTTCCCGGGTCTCCATACCCATCGCCAGGCCCTTGAGGCCGGCGTCAAGTTTCACGGGGCGACAGTCCATTTCGTCACTCCGGAGCTCGATCATGGTCCGATCGTGCTGCAAGCAGCACTCGATGTTCTGCCTGGCGACACTCCCGAGTCGCTCGCCACGCGTTTGCTCGACTGCGAGCATGTGATGTATCCCCGCGCCGTCCGCTGGTTTGTGGAAGACCGTCTGCAGGTACGAGACGGCGTGGTTCAAGTTCAACCGGCCGAACCGCAGTGGTTCCTGGCCCTCTCCGCTCCGGCGGCAGGCATCTCTCAATGAGTCGTAATCCCGCAACACCTCAGGACAAAAGCCAGCGTTCGCGCGGCAGCAAAGGCAAGGGCAGCCCGATCCGCATGGCCCCCACGCCGCGCCCGCAAGGGGTGGATGGCGCACATGGGCGCTCGGGTAGCCTGCAGGCTTTCCACCTGCAACACATCGAACGGCTGCTGGGCAAGGTGCTGCTGTTCGCACGCCCGGCCGACGCCGTGGTCAGCTACTACTTCCGCGAGAACGCGAAACTCGGTCATCGGGATCGCGGCATCATTGCCGAGGCGATCTATGCAGTGTTGCGCCGACGCGTCGAATTCGGCCAATTCGCCGAAAGTGGCACCGGTGCGGCCACCCGCCGACTGGGCCTGCTGGGCCTCGCCGCGACGCTGGGCCGCGATGTCCTGAGCCCGTTCCTTTACCCGGATGAAGCCGAGTGGCTGGACCGTCTGACGACGATCGAGCGCTCCAGCCTCTCGCCGCGCGTGCGGGCGAACCTGCCGGAATGGCTCTACGACGACCTCGTCGCGCACCATGGCGAAGCCTTCACCACCGCCCTCGGCGATGCGTGGCTGCGTCCCGCGCCGCTGGATCTGCGCGTGAACACGGCCAAGATCTCCCGCGAAGAAGCGCTGGCCGAACTGGAAACGGCTGGCATCGCCGCCGAAGTCGCCCCGATGTCGCCCGCCGGCATCCGCCTCAAGGGCAAGCCCGCGCTGAACCAGTTGCCGCTGTTTATCAACGGCGGCGTGGAAGTGCAGGACGAAGGCAGCCAACTGCTGTGCCACCTCGTGGCGCCCAAGCGTGGCGAGATGGTTGTGGATTTCTGCGCCGGCGCGGGTGGCAAGACGCTGTCGCTGGGCGCCGCCATGCGCTCGACCGGCCGGCTCTACGCCTTCGACGTCTCCGAGAAGCGTCTGGCCAACCTGAAGCCGCGCCTGGCGCGCAGCGGGCTGTCGAACGTCCATCCGGTGCTGATCGATTCCGAACGCGACGCCAAGATCAAGCGTCTTGCTGGCAAGATCGACCGCGTACTGGTGGATGCGCCTTGCAGCGGCCTCGGCACCCTGCGCCGCAACCCGGACCTGAAGTGGCGCCAGTCGCCGGAGTCGGTGGTTGAGCTGACCGCGAAGCAGTCGGCCATCCTTGACTCGGCGGCCCGCCTGGTGAAGGGCGGCGGACGAGTCGTATATGCGACTTGCAGCGTGCTGGAAGCTGAAAACGAGGCAATCGTCCGCGATTTCCTGGCAACCCACGAGAATTTCCGCCTCGTGCCGGTGGCTGAAGTGCTGGCCGAGCAAAAGATCGAAGTGCCTCAGTTGCCGGCAGAAGGCGGCATGTTGGCGCTGTTTCCGCATATCCATCAGACCGATGGCTTCTTCGCGGCGGTGTTGGAACGCACCCGATAAGCCCCGGCGCCCATGGAGCATTCCGGATTTGGCAAGATGCTGGACGACCTGCTCCGCGATGCGGGCGGGCCGGGCTTCTTCTGGCAGCTTGGGGTGCTGGCCGCCTGCCTGGTGGTGGCATGGCCGCTCGCGCGCCATGTGACCCGGCGGCTGGAAGCGCGCTACGAATCCTCGAGTTTCTCGCTCCGGCTGGCCGCCGTCAGCCTTGAGCGGGCGATGTTTCCGCTGATTGGCTGGCTGCTGGTCCTGGCCGCGCGCTTCGCGCTGGCGCCGTTCCTGTCGATCAGCGTGCTGCGGCTGGCGCTGGTGCCGCTGTTCGGTATCACCTCGCTTTATGTCGGCTTCTATATCCTGCGGCGCGTATTGTCGGGCAACGGGCAGTTGCACGGCATGCTGGTGCTGGTGGAGAAGGTGCTGACCACGGTGGTCTGGCTCGGCATGGCGCTGTACGTGCTGGGCGTGCTGTCCGACGTGATGGCGTGGATGCATGCGGTGCGCTTCTCGATCGGCGGCAAGCACGACATCAGCCTGGCCAGCACGCTGATGGCCGTGGTCTGGATTCTGCTGACCGTGCTCGCGGCGATGTGGTTTGGCTCGTGGCTCGAGGAGCGGCTGATGCGCGCGCCGAGCCTCGATTCGAACCTGAAGGTGGTGCTTACGCGCATCGCCAAGGCGTTGCTGCTGCTGGTGTCGCTGCTGCTGAGCCTGTCGCTGGTCGGCATCGATCTGACCGTGCTGTCGGTATTCGGCGGCGCGCTGGGCGTGGGCCTCGGCCTGGGCCTGCAGAAGATCGCCAGCAACTACATCTCGGGCTTCATCATCCTGCTGGACCGCTCGGTCAAGCTCGGCGACCAGATCACGGTGGACAAGTACACCGGCATCGTCTCGCAGATCCGCACCCGCTACACCGTGGTGCGTAATGGTGACGGCGAGACGCTGGTGCCGAATGAGCAACTTGTCGCCCAATCGGTGCAGAACCATTCGTTTTCAGGGACAAATGTGCGCGTAGCGACACGCGTGCAGGCCGACTACGCCGCCGACCCCGAAACGGTGATCACCCTGCTCCAGGATTGCGTGCGCGGCCTGCCGCGTGTGCTGCCCGAGCCGGCCCCGGCTGCGTTTCTTGTCATGTTTGCGGACAGCGGCATCGAGTACGAGGTGGCGGTCAACATTGCCGACCCGCAAAACGGCAAGCTCGGGGTGCAATCGGCGATGAATCGTGCTATTTGGCGCTCTTTCCGCGAACATGGCATCTCGATCCCGTATCCCCAGCGGGAGATGCGCGTGCTGGCATCCCAGGCGGCGCCTGCGCCACCCCTCGCATGAAAGGGGAACGAAAGCCATAGGGGGCACTCAAAGTCGGGGAAAAAGCGGATGTTCGAGTGGCGCCGATCCGGTAGAATACCGGGTTGACGCGCGCTTGCAGAGCAAGCCGCAGCCCCACACAAAACAGCCGCCAGATTGCAGCGGCTCGTGCCTTCGCCCGGCTCCCATACTGTTTCGACAGGTTGCGCCAGGCGCCAGTAATAATCGCAATCGCCTGATTTCGCAGTCTTTTTTCTGCGCGTTCGCCGTGCCGCACCATTGTGCCGCGCTGCAAGACCTTCGATTCACAGACGGAGAACAGTTTGTTCGACTCAATTCTTGACTGGGCCGCCAACGGCCTTGCCAACTGGTCCTGGTGGGAGATCGTGATCTTCACCCTCGTGGTGACGCATATCACGATCGCCGGCGTGACCATTTTCCTGCACCGCTGCATGGCGCACCGGTCGCTGGACCTGCACCCTATTGCGCAACACTTCTTCCGCTTTTGGCTCTGGCTGACGACGGGCATGGTGACCAAGGAATGGACCGCCATCCACCGCAAGCACCACGCCAAGTGCGAGACCGAGGACGATCCGCACAGCCCGCAGACCCGCGGCATCCGCAAGGTGCTGCTGGAAGGCGCGGAGCTGTATCGCGAGGAAGCCAAGAACAAGGAAACCGTCGCCAAGTTCGGCCATGGCACGCCTGACGACTGGGTCGAGCGCAACGTGTACTCGCGCTTCGCCTGGCAGGGCGTTGGCCTGATGCTGATCATCGACGTGGCGCTGTTCGGCGTGATCGGCCTGTCGGTCTGGGCCGTGCAGATGCTCTGGATCCCGATCCACGCGGCCGGCATCATCAACGGCCTGGGCCACTGGTGGGGCTATCGCAACTACGATTGCGAGGATGCTTCGACCAACGTGTCGCCGTGGGGCTTCATCATCGGCGGCGAAGAGCTGCACAACAACCACCACACGTATCCGACGTCGGCCAAGTTCTCGATCAAGTGGTACGAGATCGATGTGGGCTGGTGGTACATCCGTGCGATGCAGTCCGTGGGCCTGGCCAAGGTCAAGAAGACCCCGCCCAAGGCGCGTCTGGTGGATGCCCGCCCGGTGGACCACAACACGCTGGAAGCGATCATCGCCAACCGCTACGACGTCATGGCGCGCTACGCCAAGGCCGTGAAGAGCGCGTACAACGAGGAACTGGAGAAGCTGAAGGAAGGCCGTGCGGCCGACTACAGCCACTTCAAGCTCGCCCGCAAGTGGTTCCATCGCGAGGAAGGCAAGCTGGCCGCGCCGCAGCGCCAGCAACTGGCCAGCATCGTCGAGCAGAACAAGGCGCTGCATACCTTCGTGGAAATGCGCCGCGAACTCGCCGCGATCTGGGGTCGTTCGAGCCTCACACGCGAGCAGCTGCTCCAGCAACTGCAGGCGTGGTGCCATCGCGCCGAAGCCAGCGGAATCCAGGCCCTGCAAGAGTTTTCGCTGCGCCTGCGCCGGTACGCCTGATACAATTCTCGTCGCGCCCGCATGGTAAAAGCCCCGCCCCTGGCGGGGCTTTTCTTTTCGCTACACTCCCCCATGTCCAGGTCAGACCGCGTGCTTCCAAGCGCGGCGGCCCACGGGTGCCCCGAGGAGTACTGCTGAGATGACCCCACAAACGATCAAGTCCATCGAGTTCGAGAAACCGAACCTGACGGATACCGAAAGCGCAGCCGGCGGCAGTTGCGTGGCCCATGCCTGGGCCAAGGTACCGCCCGCGCTGACCCCCGACGAGCGCCAGGCACTCAAGGCCCGCATCCGCAAGCTGCTCAAGGAGCGCAACGCGGTGCTCGTGGCGCACTATTACGTCGATGCCGACCTGCAGGACCTGGCCGAGGAAACCGGCGGCTGCGTGTCGGACTCGCTGGAAATGGCGCGCTTCGGCCGCGATCATGCGGCCCAGACGCTGGTCGTGGCCGGCGTGCGCTTCATGGGCGAGACCGCCAAGATCCTGAGCCCCGAGAAGACCATCCTGATGCCGGACCTCGACGCCACGTGCTCGCTGGACCTGGGCTGCCCGGCTGACGAATTCTCGGCATTCTGCGACGCCCACCCGGATCGCACGGTGGTGGTCTATGCCAATACCAGTGCGGCCGTGAAGGCCCGTGCGGATTGGATGGTGACGTCGAGCATCGGCCTGAAAATCGTCGAACATCTACACGCGCGCGGCGAGAAAATTCTCTGGGCACCGGACAAGCACCTCGGCGGCTACATCCAGAAGGAAACCGGCGCCGACATGCTGCTGTGGCAGGGCTCCTGCCTGGTGCATGACGAGTTCAAAGGCATCGAGCTGGACCTGCTGCGCAAGGACTATCCAAACGCCAAGATCCTGGTGCACCCGGAATCCCCGGCCAATGTGGTGGCGCAGGCCGATGTGGTGGGTTCCACGAGCCAACTGATCGCGGCGGCCCAGCACCTCGACGCCAACGAGTTCATCGTGGCCACCGACAACGGCATCCTGCACAAGATGCGGATGGCCGCGCCGGGCAAGCACTTCATCGAGGCTCCCACGGCCGGCAACAGCGCCACCTGCAAGAGCTGCGCGCATTGCCCGTGGATGGCCATGAATGCGCTGACCAATCTGGCCGAAGTGCTGGAAACGGGGCGCAACGAGATCCAAGTGGACCCGGTCATCGGCCAGCGTGCCGTTACCTGCATTGATCGGATGCTCAACTTCGCCGCGCAGCAGAAGGCCAATGTGCGGCCGGCCAGCGATCTGGCCCAGACGGGCGCGCTGTTCCAGGGAGTGGGCCCGGCATGACTGTGAATTCCGTGTTCGATAGTTACGGCCCGGCGCTGCCCGCGGCGCTGGCAGCCAACGTGCAGGCCGCGATTGCCGAGGATGTGGGCACCGGCGACCTGACGGGCCTGCTGATTCCGGCCGACAAACCCGTGCAGGCGCGCGTGATCGTGCGCGAGAGCGCGGTGCTGTGCGGCCAGCCCTGGTTTGAGGCGTGTATGGCGGCCGTCGATGCACGGCTCCAGGTGCGCTGGCTCAAGGAAGAGGGCGCGCGGATGGCCCCCGATGATGTGGTGTGCGAGATTGCCGGCCCAGCCCGTGCGCTGCTGACGGCGGAGCGGCCATCGCTGAACTTCCTGCAACTGCTGTCCGGCGTGGCCACGGCCACCCGGCGCTATGCGGATCTGATTGCCGGCACGCGGGCCCGCGTGCTCGACACCCGCAAGACGCTGCCCGGCCTGCGCCTGGCGCAGAAGTACGCGGTGCGCATCGGCGGCGGCGAGAATCAGCGGCTGGCGCTCTATGACGGCATCCTGATCAAGGAAAACCATATCGCGGCGGCGGGCAGCATTACGGCGGCCATGCAGGCTGCGCTGGCGCTGGGCACGGACGCCTCGGTGCAGATCGAGGTGGAGTCAATCGCCGAACTGGAAGAGGCACTCGCTGCCGGCGCCAAATCGGTCCTGATCGACAACTTTACGGTGCCGATGATGCGCGAAGCGGTGGAAATCAACCGTGGTCGGGCGCTGCTGGAAGTGTCGGGCGGCGTCAATGCCGAGTCGATTCGGGAATTCGCCGAAACGGGCGTGGACCGGATCTCGGTGGGCGCGCTGACCAAGGATGTGCGCGCGACCGACTATTCCTTGCGGATCGTTGGGTAACGCGCAAAGCGCATCGCAAAAGGGAAGGGGCCGTATTGGCCCCTGTTTCACGTCTGTTTTACGACTTTTGCTTGTTCTGCCGATGCTGCGCCGCGCGACCCAGTAGTGGCTGGAGCACGGTCGGCAGTGCCTTGGGCAAGGTATCGGGGTAGTCGCGGCTGAAGTGGAGGCCCCGGCTTTCGTGGCGCGAGTACGCGCTGTCGACGATCAGCGCCGCCACTTCGACCAGATTGCGCAGTTCCAGCAGGTCGCGCGTGACGCGGAAGTTGGCGTAGTACTCGGCAATTTCCTCGCGTAACAGACCAATCCGGTGCTGGGCGCGCTCGAGGCGCTTGTCCGTGCGGACGATGCCGACGTAGTTCCACATCATGCGGCGCAGTTCGTCCCAGTTGTGGGACACCACCACTTCCTCGTCCGCATCGGCCACGCGGCTGGCATCCCAGGCGGGCAGGCTGATATCCGGCGCGCCGGCCTTGTCCTGCCGGGCGATGTCCTCGGCGGCTGCGCGACCGATCACCATGCATTCGAGCAGCGAGTTGGAGGCTAGCCGGTTCGCGCCGTGCAGGCCGGTGCAGGCGGTCTCGCCCACGGCATAGAGGTTCGACAGGTCCGTGCGACCCGCAGTGTCGGTCACCACGCCGCCGCACGTGTAGTGGGCGGCCGGTACCACGGGAATCGGCTCGCGGGTGATATCGATGCCCAACTCCAGGCAACGTGCGTAGATCGTCGGGAAATGTTCCTTCAGGAACGCTTCCGGCTGGTGCGTGATGTCGAGGTAGACGCAGTCGAGGCCGCGCTTCTTCATCTCGAAGTCGATCGCGCGCGCCACCACGTCGCGCGGTGCCAGTTCGGCACGCGGATCGTGGTCGGGCATGAAGCGGGTGCCGTCGGGCAGCTTCAGCAGTCCACCTTCGCCACGTACCGCCTCGGAAATCAGGAACGACTTGGCGTAGGGGTGGTAGAGGCAGGTCGGGTGGAACTGGATAAATTCCATGTTCGACACCCGGCAGCCGGCGCGCCACGCCATGGCGATGCCGTCGCCGGTCRCAGTGTCGGGGTTGGTCGTATAGAGATAGACCTTGCCCGCGCCGCCGGCGGCCAGCACCGTGTGGGTGGCCGTGATGGTACGCACGGCGCCCGTGGTGTCGTCGAGCACATACAGGCCGTAGCAGCGGTTGCCTGGCAGGCCGAGCTTGGTGGCCGTGATCAGGTCGATCGCGAAGTGGTCCTCGATGATCGTGATGTTCGGGTGCTGGCGTGCCTGCTCGGTCAGCGTGGTGACCACGGCGTGGCCCGTGGCGTCCGCCGCGTGGATGATGCGGCGCCGGCTGTGGCCGCCTTCGCGCGTCAGGTGGAAGCCCAGTTCTGCCTGGGCATCGCGGGTGAAGGGCACGCCCCGGTCGATCAGCCACTGGATGGCCTCGCGTCCATGCTCCACGATGTAGCGCGTCGCGCCTTCATCGCACAGGCCGGCGCCGGCGACCAGCGTGTCCTGCGTGTGTTCGTCGTGGCTGTCGCCGGAGTCGAGCACTGCGGCGATGCCGCCCTGGGCCCAGTCGCTGGCGCCATGCGTCATGGCGCGCTTGCTGAGGATGACAACCCGGTGGCTATCGGCCAGTTGCAGCGCGACGGTGAGGCCGGCCAGCCCGCTGCCGACGATCGCGACGTCGAAGTTCATGGTGCAGGGTTCGCGCGGAGCGAATGCGCGTCAGGGAAAGCTGGAAAGTGTACACCCGCATACCGGTTCGTGGACGCCCCAGCCCTTGCCGCATAAGGGTTTGCGGTCAATAAAAACGGGCAACAAAAAACCCCGCGAAGCGAGGTGCTCGGCGGGGTTCTTCATCGGAGACCGGATCAATTACTTGATCTTGGTTTCCTTGTAAGGCACGTGCTTACGGGCGACGGGATCGAACTTCGAGATCTCCATCTTTTCCGGCATGGTGCGCTTGTTCTTGGTGGTCGTGTAGAAATGACCCGTACCTGCGGTCGATTCCAGCTTGATCTTGTCGCGTCCGCCTTTGCTGGCCATGTTGTACTCCTATTTAGACTTCGCCGCGTGCGCGCAGGTCGGCGAGCACGGAGTCGATGCCTTTCTTGTCGATCAGGCGCAGGCCGGCGTTCGAGACGCGCAGGCTCACCCAGCGGTTTTCCGATTCAACGAAGAAGCGGCGATTCTGCAGATTGGGCAGAAAACGGCGCTTGGTCTTGTTGTTTGCGTGGGAAACGTTGTTGCCGACCATCGGCGCTTTCCCGGTCACTTGACAGACGCGTGCCATGAAGCACTCCTAAATCTTATTCGTGGACAATGTTCGCAACAGATCAACAAAAGGCGCGCGGGCCCGGACTGCAGCGGATTGAGACTTCAGCAAAACGAACATTATAGACCGGAAACGACTGGCGAATCAACGCCTTCCGCGCTGAGGGGAAGACTTAGTGTTGTGCCGCAGGTTTGCCGTGCTGCCGGGATCACGTGGACGCGCTCACGTGGGCGGGACGGCGGGCAGCCGGTCATGCTCGGCGAACGAATAGATATCGCTGCCGGCGACAATGTAATGGTCCAGCAGCCCGATGTCCAGCACGGCGAGCGCCCGGGCGAGGTGCCGTGTGGTGGAAAGGTCAGCGAAGCTGGGTTCTACGGGGCCGTGCGGGTGGTTGTGGGCGACGATGACATGGGCGGCGTTGTATGAAAGCGCTTCGCGCGCCACTTCTCGTGGATAGACCGTGACGCCACCCAGGGATCCGCGTCCAAGCTCTACATTGGCGAGCAGGCGGTACGCACTATCCAGATAGAGGGCGATGAAGACCTCGTGCGGCAAGCGCGACAGCGTCAGCCGCAGGTAGGCGCGGACCGCGCGCTCGGAATCCAGGCCGCGCGGGGCCTTGAGCGTCTCGGCCAGCGCGCGCCGGGTCAGTTCCGGCACCACGCGCAGCTGGGCCTGCTTGGCGGCCCCCATGCCCTTGATCGTGGCAAGGGTATCGGTATCTGCGGCAAACAGCCGCGTCAGCGAGCCGAAGCGCCCCAGCAGCTCCCGGGCGAGGTCTACGGCGCTCTTGCCGGGGCTGCCCACACGTAGGAAAACAGCGAGTAATTCGGCGTCGGACAATGCTCCCGGGCCGCCCAGCGCCAGCTTTTCGCGGGGGCGCTCCTGGGCGGGCCAGCGGGGAATTGGCAGCATCGACATCGAATCGTCTCCAGAAATTGCCACACTAACTGTCATGCCGGCTGCGACGGAGGCCGGCGGCAGATGGGCCAGTCGAATACAATACGGGTTGTTGACCGGTTGATCACCCATGAATTTGCAAACTTTTGCGTCAGAAGCGGAAGGCGGCGGCACGGCTGCCCGCAAGACAGTCCTGGCGGACTCCTTCCTGACCCTCCACTACAGCATCTCCCTCGAGAACGGCACCGAAGTCGTGAGCACGTTCGAGGAAAAACCCGCCACGCTGCTGCTTGGCCAGGGCCAGCTCGCGCCCAACCTCGAGGCGGCGCTGCTCGGCATGCCCGAGGGCCAGCGCATGACTTACCGCCTGGCGCCGGAGCATGCCTTCGGCCCGCGCAACCCCGAACTGCTGCAGTGGGTCTCGCTGGCCACGCTGCGCGAGAACAGCTCGTTCGAGGAAGACTATTCGCCCGGCGACCTCGTGGAATTCAATGCACCGAACGGCGGCAAGTACGCCGGCGTGCTAAAGGAATTCGGCGAGACCGCCGCGCTGTTCGACTTCAACCACCCGCTGGCCGGACAGACCATCCTGTTCGATGTCCAATTGATCGGAATTCTCTGATGTCAGCCGTTGTGACGGACCCCAGCATGCCCGAGCTCACCCTCCCCATCGACGCCGAGATTCTGATGGCGCAGCCGCGTGGCTTCTGCGCCGGCGTGGACCGCGCGATCGAGATCGTCGAACGCGCGTTGGCGCTGTTCGGCGCGCCGATCTATGTGCGCCACGAGATTGTCCACAATGCCTACGTGGTGGCCGATCTGCGCAACAAGGGCGCGGTGTTCGTCGACGAACTCGACGAAGTGCCACCCGGTTCGACCGTGATCTTCAGCGCGCATGGCGTGTCGAAGGAAGTGCGCGCAGACGCCACCGCGCGCGGCCTGACCGTGTTCGACGCCACCTGCCCGCTGGTGACCAAGGTGCACGTCGAGGTAGGCAAGATGCGCGCCGAAGGCTGCGAGATCATCATGATCGGCCACAAGGGGCACCCCGAGGTGGAAGGCACGATGGGCCAGGCCGAGCGCGGCATGCTGCTGGTGGAGTCGGTCGAGGACGTCAACCGTCTGGCCGTGTCCGACCCGTCGCAACTGGCCTACGTCACGCAGACCACGTTGTCGGTGGACGAGACTGCCGAGATCGTGGCGGCGCTGAAGGCGCGCTTCCCGGACATCCGCGAGCCCAAGAAACAAGACATCTGCTATGCCACGCAGAACCGCCAGGACGCCGTGAAGTTCATGGCGCCGCAGGTGGAAGTGGTGATCGTGGTGGGCAGCCCGAACAGCTCGAACTCGAACCGCCTGCGCGAGCTGGCGGACCGCCTCGGCGTGCCGGCCTACATGGTCGACGATCCTGACCAGCTCAAGCCCGAGTGGGTGGCAGGCAAGCGCCGGATCGGCCTGACCGCAGGGGCCTCGGCCCCCGAAGCACTGGCCCAGGCCATCGTCGAGCGCCTGCGCACGTTCGGCGTGCGCAGCGTGCGAGCGCTGGAAGGCGTGGAGGAGAACATGTCCTTCCCGCTGCCGCGCGGCCTCGCCAGCGTGTCCGTGCAGTCCTGATCCCGCCTGTTTCCGCCTGATTGCCGGACATCGACCTGAAGCGGGTCGGTGTCCGCGCCCGTCGATCTCCCCGTCCCGCCGCTTCTTCTTCCTTCCCCGTTTTTCGCTGTTCTGCCATCGCACCGCGCTGGTGCGTATCGTTGCGTCCGCTATTTTTGTCGCGACGTGCGCTGCCGCACTATCGGAGACATTTAAGGACTTACAAAACCGCGCCCGGCGCCATAATGCCGCAATACGTGTCTTAACACCCAGACAGTATCAGGGTAATCCCCGAGGATGGGGTTTTCCCTATTATGGTGCGGCGCTACATTCTGCACATTAGAGAGGCGCCCGGTATTTGAAATGAAATACCTAATTAATACCTGGCCATTATATGTGGCGCGGCGCAGGCTTGTGACGTGGCGCAAGCGCCTCCGGCGAGACTCGGGCACGATTCTTGTAAGCACAGGTGAGGGGTCTGCCAAATGGGCGGAGATTGCCCCAATCTGTGCATTGGGGAAATTCCCTAGCGCAATTGGTGGGTAAATGGTTCAGGTTGTTGCGTCGCGTATTGCATCCGCAAAGAAAGGGGATACAATGCGCGCGTTTCAAATTGAAACTAAACAAAGGGCGGTCCAGGGAATACGTCCGGGAGGCGTAGTATTTCCCTGTTTTTGTGAATCCTAGGAGATCACTCATGCAATTCACGTTTGCCAAGATTCTGCCGATCGCGGCCGCTGTGGCGCTGGTCGCTGCATGTGGCAAGAAAGAAGAAAAGCCGGCTGATGCGGCAGCATCGGCACCTGCCGCGGCGGCACCGGCTGCAGGTGGCGGTGAAACCATCGTCAAGATCGGCCACGCGGCTCCGCTGACGGGCGGCATTGCCCACCTTGGCAAGGACAACGAAAACGGCGCGCGCCTGGCCGTGGAAGAAGTCAACAAGACCGGTCTGGAAATCGGCGGCAAGAAGATCAAGCTGGAACTGGTGGGCGAAGACGACGCCGCCGATCCGAAGACCGGCACCGCCGTGGCCCAGAAGCTGGTGGACGCGAAGGTCGTCGCCGTGGTGGGTCACCTGAACTCGGGCGTCTCGATCCCGGCTTCGAAGATCTACAGCGATGCCGGCATCGTCCAGATCTCGCCGTCGTCGACCAACCCCGACTACACCAAGCAAGGCTTCAAGACCACGTACCGCGTGGTGGCTACCGACGCCCAGCAGGGTCCGGCACTGGCCAACTACGCCGCCAAGAGCCTGGGCGCCAAGAGCGTGGCCATCGTCGACGATGCCACCGCCTACGGCAAGGGCCTGGCCGACGAGTTCGAGAAGACCGCCAAGGCTTCGGGCGTGAACGTGGTGGCACGTGAAGCCACCAACGACAAGGCCACGGACTTCAAGGCCATCCTGACCAAGATCAAGGGCAAGAAGCCGGACGTGATCATGTACGGCGGCATGGATGCCACCGGCGGTCCGTTCGCCAAGCAGGCCAAGGAACTGGGCATCACCTCGAAGATCGTGGGCGGCGACGGCGTGTGTACCGACAAGGTGGCTGAGCTGGCCGGCGATGCCGTGACCAACATCATCTGCTCGGAAGCCGGTCTGGCCCTGTCGAAAATGGAAGCCGGCGACGACTTCCAGAAGCGCTACCAGGCACGTTTCAACGCCCCGGTGCAGATCTACGCACCGTTCACGTATGACGCCGTGATGGTGGTCGTCGATGCCATGAAGCGCGCCAACTCGTCCGAGCCGGCCGCCATTCTGGCCGAAATGCCCAAGACGAACTACAAGGGCGTGATCGGCAACATCGCCTTCGACGAAAAGGGCGACATGAAGGAAGGCACCATCACGCTGTACGAGTACAAGGACAAGAAGAAGTCCGTCCTCGACGTCGTGAAGATGTAATTCCGGGCTTACCGGCCCATCCGAACGGCACCGTGAGTATTTTGCGGTGCCGTTCTTTTTAGTCTCGCCAACGGTTGACAGCATCCTTACCATGGATGGAACAGGGCGGGCAGCACACCAGCAAGTCATCACCTCTCTACCCGACCCATCCAACATTACCGTCCCACCCACGGCATCCACACCATGCCGCGCGGCCTGGGGCTGAAGCAGGAGTTTTCATGGATATCTTTATCCAGCAGATCGTGAACGGTCTGGTGCTCGGCAGCATCTATGCGCTGATCGCACTGGGCTACACCATGGTCTACGGCATTCTGGGCATCATCAATTTCGCGCACGGCGACGTGCTGATGATTGGCGCGCTGACCGCGCTGTCGGCCATCATGGGGCTGCAGAAGTTCGCGCCCGGCCTGCCCGAGTGGCTGACGCTGGTGATCGCCACGCTGATCGCCATGCCCGTCTGTGCAGTACTGTCCTTTTCGATCGAGCGGATTGCCTACCGGCCGCTGCGCAACGCGCCGCGCCTGGCCCCGCTGATCACCGCCATCGGCGTCTCCATCATCCTCCAGACGATGGGCATGCTGATCTGGTCGCGCAACCCGCTGACCTTCCCGCAGCTGCTGCCCTCGAGCCCGATCGACATCGGTTCCACGGGCGCCACCATCACCGGCAAGGAAATCGTCATCATCGGCATGGCCGTGATGGTGATGGCTGGCCTGCTGGCCCTGGTCAACCGCACCAAGCTCGGCCGCGCGATGCGCGCCACCGCCGAGAACCAGAAGGTGGCGGGCCTGATGGGCGTGAACCCCAACTTCGTGATTTCGGCCACGTTCATGATCGGCGCCGCGCTGGCGGCGCTGGCAGGCGTGATGATGGCCACCAACTACGGCAACGCGCACTTCTACATGGGCTTCATCCCCGGGCTGAAGGCGTTCACCGCCGCGGTGCTGGGTGGCATCGGCAACCTGGCCGGCGCGATGGTCGGCGGCATGCTGCTGGGCCTGATCGAAGCACTGGGCGCCGGCTACATCGGCGACCTGACCAACGGGGTGTTCGGCTCGAATTACCAGGACGTGTTCGCGTTCGTCGTGCTGATTACCGTACTTGTGTTCCGTCCGTCCGGCATCATGGGCGAACGCGTGGCCGACCGCGCCTGAGGAGAGCGAATCCATGAATACTCCGATTCCATCCACGGCCGTCGCGGCACCGTCGCGCGTGCCGGCCAAGACGCTGGCGGCCCTGCTGGGCTTCCTCGTCGTGGCGCTGTGCGCGCCATTCTTCGTCCAGACCTTCGGCGGCAACTACTGGGTGCGCGTGCTCGACTTCGCGCTGCTCTACATCATGCTGGCGCTGGGCCTGAACATCGTGGTCGGCTTTGCCGGCCTGCTGGACCTGGGCTACATCGCGTTTTACGCGGTGGGCGCCTACCTGATGGCGCTGCTCGGTTCGCCGCACCTCGCCAACCAGTTCGAATGGATCCATCAGCTGTTCCCGAACGGGCTGCATCTGTCGATGTGGTTCGTGCTGCCCATTGCACTTGGGGTGGCGGCGCTGTTCGGCGTCATGCTGGGCGCGCCTACCCTCAAGCTACGGGGCGACTACCTGGCCATCGTGACGCTGGGCTTCGGTGAGATCGTTCGTATTTTCATGAACAACCTGGACCGCCCGGTCAACATCACCAACGGCCCCAAGGGCATCACGGCGGTAGACCCGGTGCACATCTTCGGCTTCGACTTCTCGAAATCCCACGAGATCTTCGGGCTGAAGTTCACGCCGGTGTTCATGTACTACTACCTGCTGGTGTTCCTGGTCATCGTGATCGTGTTCATCTGCCTGCGCCTGCAGAACTCGCGGATCGGCCGGGCCTGGGTGGCGATTCGTGAAGACGAGATTGCCGCCAAGGCGATGGGCATCAACACCCGTAACGTGAAGCTGCTGGCGTTCGCCATGGGCGCCTCGTTCGGTGGTGTGTCGGGTGCTGTATTCGGCGCATTCCAGGGCTTTGTCTCGCCCGAGTCGTTCACGCTGTGGGAATCGATCTACATCCTGGCCATCGTGGTGCTGGGCGGCATGGGCCATATCCCGGGCGTGATCCTGGGCGGCATCCTGCTGGTGGGCTTCCAGGAACTGCTGCGCGTGGTGGCGGAGCCGATGCAGACCGGCCTGTTCGGCCATGTCATCGTCGATGCCGAGGTGCTGCGCCAGCTGATGTTCGGCCTGGCACTGGTGGGGGTGATGCTGTATCGCCCGGCCGGCATCTGGCCGTCGCCGCGCAAGGAAGATCGCCCGGTGGTGCGCCGGGCGGGCAGCGTTGGCCGTTTCTGACCAGGAGGACATCATGAGCAACAACGAATTCCTCCTGTCCGTACAGGGGGTCAACAAGCGCTTCGGCGGCCTGCAGGCCCTGTCCGACGTGGGCCTGCAGATCCGCAAGGGCGAGATCTACGGCCTGATCGGCCCCAACGGCGCCGGCAAGACCACGTTCTTCAACGTTATCACCGGCCTGTACACGCCCGATTCGGGCGAGTTCGTGCTGGGCGGCAGCGCCTACCAGCCGACGGCCGTGCATGAAGTGGCCCGGACCGGCATTGCCCGCACGTTCCAGAACATCCGCCTGTTCGGCGAGATGACCGCGCTGGAGAACGTGATGGTGGGCCGCCACGTGCGGACCAAGGCCGGCGTGCTCGGCGCGATCTTCCGTCCGCCCTCGGTACGGCGCGAGGAAGAGGGCATCGAGGACATGGCCCACGACCTGCTGGACTACGTCGGCATCGGCAAGTACGCCAACTTCACCGCGCGCAACCTCTCCTACGGCCACCAGCGCCGCCTGGAGATTGCCCGCGCGCTGGCCACCGAGCCCAAGCTGCTGGCGCTGGACGAGCCCGCGGCCGGCATGAACGCCACCGAGAAGGTGGAGTTGCGCGGCCTGCTCGACAAGATCCGCAACGACGGCCGCACCATCCTGCTGATCGAGCACGATGTGAAGCTGGTGATGGGCCTGTGCAACCAGATGACCGTGCTGGACTACGGCAAGGTCATCGCCCAGGGCCTGCCGCAAGACGTGCAGAACAATCCCGCGGTGATCGAGGCTTACCTCGGCGCATCGGCACACTAAGGCGGGAGAGACGCGCAATGAAACAGACAGTACTGAAGATTTCCGGCCTGAAGGTCGCCTACGGCGGCATCCAGGCCGTCAAGGGCGTGGACCTGGACATCCACGACGGCGAGCTGGTGACGCTGATCGGCGCCAACGGCGCGGGCAAGACCACCACCATGAAGGCCATCACCGGCCTGCAGGGCTGGGCCGGCGGCGACGTGGAGTACATGGGCAAGTCGATCAAGGGCGTGCCCAGCTACACGCTGCTGAAGCAGGGTCTGGCGATGGTGCCGGAAGGCCGCGGCGTGTTCGCGCGCATGACCATCACCGAGAACCTGCAGATGGGCGCGTACACGCGCAACGATGACGCGGGCATCAAGCGCGATATCGACCGCATGTTCGAGACCTTCCCGCGCCTGAAGGAGCGGGCGGACCAGCTGGCCGGCACGATGTCTGGCGGCGAGCAGCAGATGCTGGCCATGGCGCGCGCGCTGATGAGCCAGCCCAAGCTGCTGCTGCTGGACGAGCCGTCGATGGGTCTCTCGCCGATCATGGTCGAGAAAATCTTCGAGGTGGTCCGCACGGTGTCCGCGCAGGGCGTGACCGTACTGCTGGTGGAGCAGAACGCGCGCCTGGCGCTGCAGGCTGCCCACCGCGGCTACGTGATGGAGTCCGGCCTGATCACCATGAGCGGCGACGCCAAGCAGATGCTGGACGACCCCAAGGTGCGGGCGGCCTACCTGGGCGAGTAATCGCCCGGCAGCATCCCGGCCAGTAAAAAAGCCTCGCGATTCGCATCGCGAGGCTTTTTTATCGACCGAAGCCGGGGATCAGGCCAGCTTCTTCAGCAGCGTGCGCAGCATGCCGATCATCTGGTCGATCTCGCCGCGCGTGACGTTCAGCGCCGGCATGAAGCGCAGCAGGCCCGGACGCGGGGCGTTCAGCAGCAGCCCTTCCGGCCCCATGTCGCGGGCTTCTTCCACGATCTGCGCGCCGATCTCCTTGTTCAGCACCAGCGCGCGCAGCAGACCTTCGCCACGCTCGCCGCCCAGGCCGAATTCGGCCGACAGCGCCAGCAGCTGCTCGCGCAGGTACTCGGCCTTGGCCTTTACCTCGTCCAGGAAGCCCGGCGCAGTCAGCTGGGCGATCACGCTGCTGCCCACCGCCGTCATCAGCGGGTTGCCGTTGTAGGTGCCGCCCTGGTCGCCGGCCTCGAAGCTGGCCACCTCGGCCTTGCAGAGCAGGGCGGAGAGCGGCACGCCGCCGCCGATGCCCTTGCCCAGCGTCATGATGTCCGGCTCCACGCCCGACAGCTCGTAGGCGAACAGCGTGCCGCAGCGGCCGCAGCCGGTCTGCACTTCATCGACGATGAACAGCAGCTTGTGCTTGTCCGCCAGCGCGCGCAGGCCTTGCATGAACTCGCGCGTGGCGGGAATCACGCCGCCTTCGCCCTGCACCGGCTCCAGCATGATGCCGACGGTCTTGTCGGTGATCAGGGCCTCCACGGAAGCCAAATCGTTCAGCTCCGCCTTCGGGAAGCCCGGCACCTGCGGCGCGAAGATGGTGTCCCAGCCGGCCTTGCCCGACGCGCTCATGGTGGCGAGCGTGCGGCCATGGAAGCTGTGGTCCATGGTGATGATCTCGTACGCGCCGTTCTTGTGCTTGCGCCCCCACTTGCGGGCCAGCTTGATCGCGCCTTCGTTGGCCTCGGCGCCGCTGTTGGCGAAGAAGACCTTGTCGAAGCAGCTGTTGTCGGTGAGCTGCTTGGACAGCACCAGCATCGGCTCGTTGTAGAAGGCGGGGCTCGGGTTCAGCAGCTTGCGGGCCTGCTTCTCCAGCGCCTCGATCATGCCTTCGTTCGAATGGCCCAGGCTGTTCACCGCCCAGCCCTGCACGAAGTCCAGGTATCGCTTGCCGTTATGGTCCGTCAGCCAGGAGCCCTTGCCTTCGGTGAAGACCAGCTCGGGGCGGTTGGTGATGTACATCAGGGATTGGACGGGAAAATCGGCAAATGCCATGGCGGACTCCTGGGTTCGGCGAGTAAGGGGTGAGAGGATCAGACCGGCAAAAACAAAAAGCCACGGGGGTTGCCCGTGGCTTGTCGACCTGAACAGATGCGATGGACGGTCAGCCGCGAGGCACCCTGGGAGGGAGCGACGTACGTGCGCGGCGTCGGAGCATGATCGTGTTCATGTCGGCCAATATAAGGCGCATGCACCCGGGTGTCAAAACCAAATGTGGAAAGTCTGGCAGACCCGGGTGGCATTGTTGTGTCGACGGAACGGCTTGGGGGTGGTCAGGCGGCCCCGGCCGGGTGCATGTCGGCCTCGGACGTGAACGAATCGGCGAAGAACGCGTCCTCGTGCAGTTTGCACTGGGCGGTGAAGTCCGTGCGGGCCGCGTTGACCATCACCGGGGCGCCGCAGGCGTAGACCTCGTGGCCGGACAGGTCCGGATGATCGTCGATCACGGCCTGGTGCACGAAGCCGGTGCGGCCAGCCCAGTTGTCGTCGGACTGGGCGTTGGAGATCACCGGCACGTACTGGAAGTTCGGCAGGTCGCGCGCCCACTGCTCGCACAGCGCGTGCATGTAGAGGTCGGCCGGGCGGCGGCCGCCCCAGTACAGCGTCATCTTGCGGTCGATGCCGGTATAGGCGGCATGCTCGACGATGGCCTTGATCGGCGCGAAACCCGTGCCGGAGGCCAGCAGGATGATCGGCTTGTCCGAGTCCTCACGCAGGAAGAAGCTGCCCAGCGGGCCTTCGAAGCGCAGGATGTCGCGCTCCTTCATGGCCGGGGCGCCTTCCTTGGCACCGAACACGTAGTCGGTGAACGCGCCGCCGGGCATATGGCGGATGTGCAGCTCGATCGGGCCTTCCTCGTGCGGCGGCGTGGCGATGGAGTAGCTGCGGCGCTTGCCGTCACGCAGCAGGAATTCCACGTACTGGCCGGCCAGGTACTGCATGCGCTCGGTGGCGGGCAGTTGCAGGCGGATGGCGATCACGTCGTCCGCCAGGCGCTCCAGCGTGCTCACGCGGCAGGGAATCTTCTTGATGGGGATGTCGCCGGCGCCGTGCACTTCGCGGCACTCGATGGTGATATCCGAAGTGGCGTTGGCGCAGCAGAACAGCGCGCGGCCTTCGGTCTTTTCCTGGGCCGTCAGCGCCGAGGCGGCATGGTCGCCCTGGACGAAGCTGCCTTCGACCACTCGGCCCTTGCAGGAGCCACAGGCGCCGTTCTTGCAGCCGTAGGGCAGGCCGATGCTGTGGCGCAGAGCCGCGCCGAGGATGGTTTCATCGGCAGCCACCTCGAACTTGTGGCCGCTGGGCATGACGGTTACTTGATAAGCCATAATCAGGTCTATGAGCCAAATTCTGTCGCCGCATGCGGCATTGTCTTACTCCCGGGCGGGTCGCCGCCTGGGCCGTCCGCGCCTGCTGATCGTCGGCTGCGGTGATGTCGGTTCGCGGGTGCTGCGCCTGCTGGCGACGCGCATGCGCGTGTTCGCCGTGACGTCGCAGCCGGCCCGGCGGGCCGAGTTGCGCGCCGCGGGCGCGGTGCCGCTGGTGGCCGATCTGGACCGGCCTGCCACGCTGGCAAGGCTGCGTGGACTGGCGGACCGGGTCATCGACCTGGCACCGCCGCCCGCGCAGGGGAATGGCGATCCGCGCACACGTGCCTTGCTGGCTGCGTTGCGCCGTACGGCATGGCGCCGCGCCCGGTCGGGGCGCATGGCTGCCCACGCCGCCAGCGAGGCCGCCATTCTACCCGAGCGAGGCTGGCACCGCGCGTTTGAGGCGGCGGCCCGGCATCAGTCCGCCGGAGCCTTTGTCTATGCCAGCACGACTGGCGTCTACGGCGATCGGGGCGGCGCCCGCGTCCAGGAATTCGACACCGTGCGGCCGAAGACACCCCGGGCGCGCCGCCGCGTGGCGGCCGAGTCCGCCGTGCGCCAGTTCGGGCGCGACGCAGGCTGGCGCGCCAGCATCGTCCGCATTCCCGGCATCTACGCGGCGGACCGCCTGCCCGTAGCCCGCCTGCACAAGGGCACGCCGGCGCTGGCGCCGCAGGACGACGTCTACACCAGCCATATCCACGCCGACGACCTCGCCCGCACCATGATCGCGGCGCTCTGGCGCGGCCGGCCCCAGCGCGTGGTGCACGCCAGCGACGACACCGAGCTGCGCATGGCCGATTACTTCGACCTCGTGGCAGACCGCCGTGGCCTGCCCCGGCCCCCGCGCATCACCCGCGAGCAAGCGCGCGAGGTGATCGAACCGGCACTGCTGAGCTTCATGAGCGAATCGCGCCGGCTCGACAACGGCCGGCTCAAGCGCGAGTTGCGGCTGCGGCTGCGCTATCCCACCGTCACGGACTTCTTCGACGCCTGACTGGGCCCTGACCCAGCCTGCGGCTCCCCTGGCACACCGCTTGCGATCCCTATCGCCGCGGTGCTGCTGTCTATACAGGACTGTGCACAATCACCCCATAACGGTGCGATTCAAGGCGTATTTGGCGCTTTTATAGGGCCTCGCCTAGTGCAAACCCCGCGTTGACTTGTATAGACAGGCATTGCACCATTGCCCGACCACAAAGGAGCCGACAGCATGACCCTGCACCGCCGCGCAACGCTCGCCGCCATCGCCCTCGCATCCCTCGTCACCACGCTCGCCGTCCCGGCCCACGCGCAGAACACGCCCGTGACGCTCGGCATGAGTGGCTGGACCGGCTTCGCCCCGCTCACGCTCGCCGACAAGGCCGGCATCTTCAAGAAGAACGGCGTGGACGTGGATATCAAGATGATTCCGCAGAAGGACCGTCACCTGGCGCTGGCCTCGGGCGCGATCCAGTGCGCGGCCACCACGGTGGAGACCCACGTGGCCTGGAATGCCAACGGCGTGCCGATCACGCAGATCGTGCAATTGGACAAGTCTTATGGCGCGGACGGCCTGGCCGTGCGCGGGGATGTGAAGTCCTTCGCGGACCTCAAGGGCAAGACCATCGGCGTGGATGCGCCGGGCACCGCGCCGTACTTCGGCCTGGCGTGGATGCTCAAGAAGAACGGCATGACGCTCAAGGACGTGAAGCTGACCACACTGTCCCCGCAGGCCGCGGCGCAGGCTTTCGTGGCCGGGCAGAACGATGGCGCGATGACCTACGAGCCGTATCTGTCGACGGTGCGCGCCAATCCGGACAAGGGCAAGATCCTCGCCACCACGCTCGACTACCCGATGGTCACCGACACCCTCGGCTGCGCGCCGAAATGGCTCAAGGACAATCCCAAGGCCGCCCAGGCGCTGGTGGACAGCTACTTCGAGGCCCTTGAGATGATTCGCAAGGATCCGGCCAAGTCGAACGAGATCATGGGTGCGGCGGTCAAGCAGACCGGCGAGCAGTTCGCCAAGTCGTCGGCCTACCTGCGCTGGCAGGACAAGGACGCCAATCGCACCTTCTTCGCGGGCGAGCTGGCCAGCTTCAGCAAGGAGGCCGCGGCCGTGCTGCTCGATATCGGCGTGATCCGCCAGGCGCCGGACGTGACCACGCTCTATGACGCCCGATTCCTCAAGTAAGCCGGAGGCCGCCGTGAGCCAGATTTCCCAGGTTTCCACGCCCGTGGCGCGCATGCCCGCACCGGCGAACGGTGCAAGCGGCGATGACAGCACCGCCGCCGCGCGCCGCCGCCATCCGTGGCTGTCGCCGCTGGTGCCGGTGGGCGGCCACGCGCGCTGGCTGCTCGGCCTGTCGTTCTTCGCGGTCTTCTTCGCGGTGTGGGCGGCGGTCACGCTGGGCGGCTTCGTGCCGCGCACCTTCCTGGCCGACCCGCTGACCATGGCGCGCGAAGGCGTGGTCCTGTTCACGCAATACAACTTCCTCGGCGACATCGGCATGACGGTGTGGCGCGTGGTCGGCGGCTTCGTGCTGGCCGCCGTGCTGGCCGTACCGCTCGGCATCTTCATGGGCGCGTACAAGGCGGCGGAAGCGTTCTTCGAGCCCTTTGTCTCGTTCTGCCGCTACCTGCCGGCCTCGGCCTTTATCCCGCTGCTGATCCTCTGGGCCGGCATCGGCGAGACGCAGAAGCTGCTGGTGATCTTCATCGGCTCGTTCTTTCAGATTGTGCTGATGGTGGCGGTGACGGTGGGCGGAGCGCGCAAGGATCTGGTGGAGGCCGCCTACACGCTCGGCGCTACGCCGCGCGGCATCGTGCGGCGCGTGCTGATTCCGGGCGCGGCGCCGGAGATTGCCGAAATCCTGCGGCTGGTGCTGGGCTGGGCCTGGACCTATGTGATCGTGGCGGAGCTGATCGGCTCGTCGTCCGGCATCGGCCACATGATCACGGACAGCCAGGCGCTGCTCAACACCGGGCAGATCATCTTCGGGATCATCGTTATCGGCTGCATCGGGCTGGTGTCCGACCTCGTCTTCAAGCTGGCCAACCAGCGCCTGTTTCCGTGGAGTTCGATCAAATGAGCGCGCTGTCGATCCAGCAGGTTTCTCGTACTTTTTCGAATCCGCGCGGTGGCGTCACGCAGGCGCTGCTGCCGGTGGACTTCGATGTGCGCGACAACGACTTCGTCACCATCCTTGGCCCTTCGGGCTGCGGCAAGTCCACGCTGCTGCGCATCGTGGCAGGGCTGGACACGCCCTCGGGCGGGCGCGTGCTGCTCGACGGCCAGCCGGTGGCCGGACCGGGCGCCGATCGCGGCATGGTGTTCCAGTCGTACACGCTCTTTCCGTGGCTGACCATCGAGCAGAACGTGCGCTTCGGCTTGCGTGAGCGCGGCATGAGCGCGGCGGACCAGAAGGAGCGGAGCGACTATTTCATGGCCCGCGTGGGGCTGCGCGGCTTCGAGCACCACTACCCGAAGCAGCTCTCGGGCGGCATGCAGCAGCGCACGGCGATTGCGCGGGCGCTGGCCAACGACCCCAAGATCCTGCTGCTCGACGAGCCGTTCGGCGCGCTGGACAACCAGACCCGCGTGCTGATGCAGGAGCTGCTGCTCGGCATCTGGGAGTCCGCGCGCAAAACGGTATTATTCGTCACGCACGATATCGACGAGGCCATCTTCATGGCCAACCGCGTGGCGGTGTTTTCCGCCAGACCGGGTCGGATCAAGAGCGAGATCGCGGTGGATTTCCCCCATCCGCGCCATTACACGATCAAGACTTCGCCCGAGTTCTCCGCGCTGAAGGCGCGGCTGACCGAGGAAATTCGTGCCGAGGCCATGGCCTCGGCCGAGCACTGACCGCCATGAATCACCCCGCTGCCGGCTCCATCCCGACCAACCCCTCCACGACTTCGGCCCCCTCCGCGCTCTATCAGCAGGTGAAGGAGTACATCGCCCGCCAGATCCAGAGCGGCGCATGGCAGCCGGGCGACCGCGTGCCGTCGGAGCAGGAGCTGGTGACCCGGTTCTCGGTGTCGCGCATGACCGTCAACCGGGCGCTGCGCGAGCTGTCCGAGCAGGGCAGGGTGGTGCGCGTGGCCGGCGTGGGCACCTTCGTGGCGGAGCACAAGCCGCAGTCGACGCTGCTCTCGGTGGTCAATCTGCAGGACGAGATCCGCATGCGCGGCCATGACTATGCGTGCGATGTGATCCTGGTGGAGCGCGTCTCGGCGTCGATCGAGGTGGCGGCGGCGCTCGAGCTGCGCACCGGCGAGTCGGTCTATCACTCGGTCTGCGTGCATCGCGAGGACGGCGTCCCGGTGCAGCTGGAAGACCGCTACGTCAATCCGCGCGTGGCGCCGGACTTCATCACCCAGGATTTCCGCGATACGCAGCCGGGCGAATACCTGCTGCGCAACGTGCCTTACGACCAGGTGGAACACGTGGTCGATGCGATTGCCGCTACCCCCGAGCAGGCCGCGCAACTGGAAATGCCGCCGACCCAACCGTGCCTGCTCCTGACGCGGCGCACCTGGACGAGTGGCGTGCCGGTCACGTTCGTGCGCTGCCTGCATCCGGGCAACCGCTATCGCCTCGGCAGCCGCTTCCGCGCCGACGGCAATCCGGCCTTCGGCTAAAACTGAGTAGCTGGGGCCAGTTAGTGCTGGCCTTCGGCCCCCGTTTTCGACTAACCTGTATAGACAGGCTCATACAACTGATTTTAGAACGCGGTTGAGCCGATTCTCAAAAGATCCAAAAGATCCAACAGGACGATGCAGCACATGACCACTCCCGATTCCCGCCCCGACCTGACGCTGGACCCCGGCCACGTCACCCTGGCCGACCTGCGCCGCATCTACCGGGGCGAAGTGCGCCTGGCGATGGCGGACGCGGCCTGGGCCGGCGTGCGCGCGGCGCAGGCCACCGTGCAGGACATCATCGACGCCGACGCCGTGGTCTACGGCATCAACACCGGCTTCGGCAAGCTGGCCCAGTCGCGCATTCCACATGACAAGCTGGCCGAGCTGCAACGCAACCTCGTGCTCTCCCACAGCGTGGGCACCGGCCCGGACCTCGCGGCGGACACCGTGCGCCTGATCCTGGCGATGAAGGCCATCAGCCTCGCGCGCGGCCATTCGGGCGTGCGCCCGGCCGTGATCGAGGCGCTGCTGGCGCTGGCCAACCACGGCGTGACGCCGTGTATCCCGGCCAAGGGCTCGGTGGGCGCGAGCGGCGACCTCGCCCCGCTGGCCCATATGTCGTGCACGCTGATTGGCGTGGGCGATGTCTATATAGATAGCCGTCGCGTGCCGGCGGCGCAGGGGCTGGCCCATGCCGGGCTGGAGACCTTCGCGCTCGGTCCCAAGGAAGGGTTGGCGCTGCTGAACGGCACGCAGGTCTCCACCGCGCTGGCGCTGGCCGGCCTGTTCGCCGCCGAAGACGCCTTCGCGGCCGGGTTGGTGGCCGGGGCGCTCTCGCTCGAAGCCATCAAGGGCTCGGTCAAGCCGTTCGATGCGCGCATTCACGCCGCGCGGGGCCAGGTCGGCCAGATCGAGGTGGCCGGCGCGGTGCGGGCGATGCTCGACGGCAGCGAGATCGTCGATTCCCACAAGGGCTGCGGTCGCGTGCAGGACCCGTACTCGATCCGCTGCCAGCCGCAGGTGATGGGCGCCTGCCTGGACAACCTGACTCATGCCGCGCGCATCCTGCGCATCGAGGCCAACGCGGCGTCCGACAACCCGCTGGTCTTCCCCGAACAGGGCGACGTGGTCTCGGGCGGCAACTTCCACGCCGAGCCGGTGGCCTTCGCCGCCGACATCCTCGCGCTGGCCATCGCCGAGATTGGTGCGATTTCCGAACGCCGGCTGGCGCTGCTGCTCGATACCGGGCTGTCCGGCCTGCCGCCGTTCCTGGTGCGCGATGGCGGCCTGCACTCCGGTTTCATGATCGCGCAGGTGACGGCGGCGGCACTCGCCTCCGAGAACAAGTCGCTCTCGCATCCGTCCAGCGTGGACAGCCTGCCCACCTCCGCCAACCAGGAAGACCATGTGTCGATGGCCACCTACGGCGCGCGCCGGCTCGGCGAGATGGCGGCCAATACAGCGGTGATCGTCGGCATCGAGGCGATGGCCGCCGCGCAGGGCATCGAATTCCACCGGCCGCTGAAGTCGTCGCCGCTGGTGGAGCAGGAACTGGCGCGCATCCGCGCCCGCGTGGACTTTGTCGAGGGCGACCGCTACCTCGCGCCCGACATCGAAGCCATGAAGCAATGGGTCGTGCAGGGCGATGCCGGGGCCGGCTGGCCCGAGGCCGTGCGCGCGATCCTGCCGACGAATGCCAGCTGATTTCAGCCTCTGACCCCCATCTGACAAATTCGAATCTCCCAACGGAGCCCCCCGACCATGAACGCTAACGAACACCAATTCCAGCGCGGCCAGCGCGAGATCCGCGCGCCGCACGGCAGCCAGTTGCATTGCAAGAACTGGCTGATCGAAGCTGCCTACCGGATGATCCAGAACAACCTCGACCCCGATGTGGCCGAGCGCCCGCAGGACCTGGTGGTCTACGGCGGCATCGGCAAGGCCGCGCGCAACTGGGAATGCTTCGACGCCATCCTGGACAGCCTGCGCCGCCTGGGCGAGGACGAATCGCTGCTGGTGCAGTCGGGCAAGCCGGTGGGCATTTTCCGCACGCACCCGGACGCGCCGCGCGTGCTGATCGCCAACTCCAACCTCGTGCCGCACTGGGCCAACTGGGACAAGTTCAACGAGCTGGATCGCGCCGGGCTGATGATGTACGGCCAGATGACGGCCGGCTCGTGGATCTATATCGGCACGCAGGGCATCGTGCAGGGCACCTTCGAGACCTTTGTCGAGGCCGGCAACCAGCACTTCGGCGGCGACCTCGCCGGCAAGTGGATCCTGACGGCCGGGCTGGGCGGCATGGGCGGCGCGCAGCCGCTGGCCGGGGTGCTGGCCGGAGCCTGCGTGCTGGCCATCGAGTGCGAGGAATCGCGCATCGACTTCCGGCTGCGCACGCGCTATGTGGACAAGAAGGCCACTACGCTGGACGAGGCGCTGGCCATGATCGCCGACGCCACCGCGAAGAAGGAGGCTATCTCGGTCGGCCTGCTCGGCAACGCCGCCGAGATCGTGCCGGAGCTGGCGCGTCGCGCCCAGGCCGGCGGCATGCGGCCGGACATCGTCACCGACCAGACCTCGGCCCATGACCTCGTCAACGGCTACCTGCCCGAGGGCTGGACCGTGGCGCAGTGGGAAGACCTGCGCCAGCGCGACCCGAAGGCGGTGGAAGCCGCCGCGCGCGCGTCCATCGTCAAGCATGTGAAGGCGATGCTGGCCTTCAAGGCGATGGGCGTGCCGACGCTGGACTACGGCAACAACATCCGCCAGGTGGCGTTCGACGAAGGCGTGAAGAACGCGTTCGATTTCCCGGGCTTCGTGCCGGCGTATATCCGCCCGCTGTTCTGCCGCGGCAAGGGGCCGTTCCGCTGGGTGGCGCTCTCGGGCGACCCGGAAGACATCTACAAGACCGACGCCAAGATGAAGGAGCTGTTCCCCGAGGACAAGCACCTGCACCGCTGGCTGGACATGGCGCGCGACCGCATCGCCTTCCAGGGCCTGCCGTCGCGGATCTGCTGGGTGGGGCTGGACGAGCGCCACCGCGCCGGGCTGGCGTTCAACGAGATGGTGAAGTCGGGCGAACTCAAGGCGCCCATCGTGATTGGGCGCGATCACCTCGACTGCGGCTCGGTGGCCTCGCCGAACCGGGAGACCGAGGCCATGCGCGACGGTTCCGACGCCGTGTCAGACTGGCCGCTGCTCAACGCGCTGCTGAACACTGCCGGCGGCGCCACCTGGGTCAGCCTGCACCATGGCGGCGGTGTGGGCATGGGCTTCTCGCAGCATGCCGGGGTCGTCATCGTCTGCGATGGCACCGACGCTGCCGCGAAGCGCATCGAACGTGTACTCTGGAATGATCCGGCCACGGGCGTCATGCGCCATGCGGATGCCGGTTACGAGAGCGCCATCGCCTGCGCCCAGGAGAAGGGCCTGGACCTGCCGATGGTGAAGGGTTGAACGCTTGAAAGGTTGGAAGCGAGCATGAAGGAACTGGAGCCGGGTGTGGTGCGGTTTGCCCTCGACGCCATCGCCCCCACGCCGTGGAAGAACGGCGGCGGTACCACGCGCGAGATCGCCGTGTGGCCGCCGGGCGCGGGCATGGACGCCTTCGCGTGGCGCGTAAGCGTGGCGGACATCGTCGCCGACGGGCCGTTCTCGGCCTTCCCCGGCATTGACCGCCAGATCGCGCTGCTGGACGGCGCCGGCGTGCATCTGCAGGCCCACGACGACTCGTTCTGCCACCGGCTCACGGCCATCGGCGAGCCGTTCGGGTTTGCCGGCGACACGGCCGTGCACGCCACGCTGGTGGAGGGCCCGACGCGCGACTTCAACGTGATGTCCCGGCGCGGGGTGTGCCACGCCGACGTGACCCTGCAGCGCCAGCCGTTCGACGTGGAAACCGGCAACGACGCCGTGATGGTGTTCGTGATCCGGGGCGAATGGCGCGGTGCCGATGGCCTGACGCTACGGGATGGCGAGGGCCTGCTGGTGTCGGCAGGCGCTGCGCCGGGCCGGCTGGCGCTGGCACCGGCCGAAATCTCCGCGCTGTGCCTGCGCGTGTTGCTGCAAATGGAGCCTGCTCAATGACGATTTCCCACGCGCCGTCTGCCGATGGCGTCTGGCACCACTGCCACCTGCTGCCCGAGCCCGGGCAGGACACGGCGCTCCGCGATGGCGCTATCGTCGTGGCCGATGGCCGCATCGTCTGGATCGGCGCGCACGCGGCGCTGCCGGACAGTTATCTCCACCTGCCGCGCCACGACGCCGGGGGCGCCTGGATCACCCCCGGTCTGGTCGATTGCCATACCCATCTGGTTTATGGCGGCCAGCGCGCCGACGAGTTCGCGATGCGGCTGGCCGGCGCCAGCTACGAGGAGATTGCCCGGGCCGGTGGCGGCATCGTCTCCACGGTGCGCGCCACGCGCGAGGCCGACGAGGACACGCTGTTCGCCCAGGCCGCGGCGCGGCTGCAGCCGCTGCTGGCCGAAGGCGTGACCGCCATCGAAATCAAGTCCGGCTATGGACTCTCGCTGGACGCCGAGCGTAAGCAGTTGCGCGTGGCGCGCCGGCTCGGCACGGCCTTCGGCGTCACCGTCCACACCACCTTCCTGGGTGCGCACGCGCTGCCACCCGAGTACGTGGGCCGGGCGGACGACTATATCGATCTGGTCTGCGACACCATGCTGCCGGCGCTGGCCGGGGAAGGGCTGGTCGATGCCGTGGACGCATTCTGCGAGGGCATCGGCTTCTCGCCCGCGCAGACCACCCGCGTGTTCGAGGCCGCCACGCGGCACGGCCTGCCCGTCAAGCTCCATGCCGAGCAACTCAGCAACCTCGGCGGCGCGGCGCTGGCGGCGAGCTTCCACGCGCTGTCCGCCGACCATCTCGAACATCTGGACGAGGCCGGCGTACGCGCCATGGCCGCCGCCGGCACCGTGGCCGTGCTGCTGCCGGGCGCCTACTACTTCCTGCGCGATACCCACCTGCCGCCGCTGGCGCTGCTGCGCGAGCACGGCGTGCGGATTGCGCTGGCGACCGACCATAACCCGGGCACCTCGCCGACCACCTCGCTGCTGCTGATGATGAACATGGCCTGCACGCTGTTCCGCATGACCGTGCCCGAGGTGCTGGCCGGGGTGACCACCCACGCGGCGCACGCGCTGGGCGCGGCGGACCGGCATGGCACGCTCGCCGCCGGGCGAGCGGCGGACTTCGTGCTGTGGCAGGTGGCCACGCCGGCCGAGCTGGCCTACTGGTTCGGCCGCAATCCCTGCGCGGCAGTGGTGAGGCAGGGACGTATCTATCCGACTGGGGCTAGCGTGGGGGGCACGCCATGAGCGCGGGCCATCTCTTCGCACCGTCCGCCCTGCTGCCCGAAGGCTGGGCGCGCAACGTCCGCCTGGGCTGGGACGCGCAGGGCAGGCTGACCGAGGTCACGCCTGACGCCACCGCCGCGCCGGGGGACGAACACGCGGCGGGCCCGGTGCTGCCGGGCATGCCCAACCTCCACTCGCACGCATTCCAGCGCGGCTTTGCCGGGCTGACCGAGTACCGCAGCATCACGGCGGACGAAGACCCGGCCGGCGGCGACTCGTTCTGGAGCTGGCGCACGCTGATGTACCGCTTCGCGCTGCGGCTCTCGCCGGACGCGCTGGAGGCCATCGCCACCCAGCTCTATATAGAGATGCTGCGCGCCGGCTATACCAGCGTCTGCGAATTCCATTACGTCCATCATGATCCGGAGGGCCAGCCGTACGCCACGCCCGCCGAGATGTCGCTGCGGCTGCTGCGCGCGGCGCACCGGGCCGGCATCGGCATGACGCTGCTGCCGGTGCTGTACCAGACCGCCGGCTTCGGCGGCAAGCCGGCGCAGGCGGACCAGCGGCGCTTCCTGCACGACACCGATGCCATGCTGGCGCTGCTCGCCGACCTCGCCCCGGCCTGCGCCGAGCACGGCGCGCGGCTCGGGCTGGCGCCGCACTCGCTGCGCGCGGTGCCGCCGGAGAGCCTGGCGCGCGCCGTGGCCGGGCTGCATGCGATGGACGCCACCGCGCCGGTGCACATCCATATCGCCGAACAACAGAAGGAGGTCGATGACTGCCTCGCGTGGTGCGGCGTGCGGCCGGTGGAGTGGCTGCTCGATCACGCGCCAGTCGATGCGCGCTGGTGCCTGATCCACGCCACGCATATGGATTGGGACGAGCGCCGGCGGCTGGCCCACAGCGGCGCGGTGGCCGGCATCTGCCCGACCACCGAGGCCAATCTCGGCGATGGCGTGTTCGATGCCGCGCCCTACCTCGCCCAGCAAGGCGCGTGGGGCATCGGTTCGGACAGCCACGCGAGTGTGAGTGTGGCTGAAGAACTACGAACCTTCGAATACGGCCAGCGGCTGGGCCTGCAACGGCGCAATGTGCTGGCTTCGGCGCAGCATGCCCAGGTGGCGGACCGGCTCTGGCTCGAAGCCGTGGCCGGCGGCGCCCGCGCGGCGGCGCGTAACGTGGCCGGGCTGGCGGTGGGCCAGCAGGCCGATTTCCTCGTGCTGGACGGCGCCCACGCCACGCTGGCGGGGCTGGACGGCCCGCGCGCGCTGGCGACCCACGTGTTCGCCAGCCACGGGCATGAGACACTAGCGGAAGTCCGCACCGCCGGCATCCGCCGGGTGCAGCAGGGTTCGCATCCGCAACAAACGGAAGCGGCCCGGTTGTTCGCCGCCACGCGCGCCGGCCTGCTGGCCGACTGATCTCCTGAAGCAGCCCCCTACATCACGATGTCCTTCACCACCGATACCCCCGCTTTCACCCTGCATCGCGGCACGCGCCCGCTGCTGGTGTCGATGCCGCACGTCGGCACGTACCTGCCCGGGCCGCTGGCCGCCCGCCTCACGGCCGAGGCGCGCACCGTGCCCGATACCGACTGGCACATGGACCGGCTCTATGAATTCGCGCGCGAGCTGGGCGCCTCCGTGCTGATGGCCACCCATTCGCGCTACGTGGTGGACCTGAACCGCCCGCCGGACAACGCGAACCTGTACCCCGGCCAGGACACCACGGGCCTGTGCCCGGTCGACACCTTCGACAAGACGCCGGTCTACGCCGATGGCGCGAAGGGCCCGGACGACGCCGAGATCGCCCAGCGCCGCGACGCGATCTGGCATCCGTACCACGCCGCCCTGCAGGAAGAACTGAAGCGCCTGAAGGCCGAACACGGCACCATCGCGCTGTGGGACGCCCACTCGATCCGCTCGGTGCTGCCGCGCTTCTTCGACGGCAAGCTGACCGACTTCAACCTCGGTTCGGCGGATGGCGCGAGCTGCGACAAGGGCCTGGCGGACGATGTGCTGGCGATTGCCAGCGCGGTGCCGGCGCACACCGCCGTGCTCAACGGCCGCTTCAAGGGTGGCTACATCACGCGCCAGTACGGCAACCCGGCCAACGGCGTGCACGCGATCCAGCTCGAGCTGACGCAGTCGTCGTACATGGAAGAGGTCTACCCGTTCGCCTACGACCCGTCGAAGGCCGGCGCCATCCAGCCCGCCATCCGCCAGATGCTGGAGACGGTGCTGGGGTTTGTGGAAGCGCGCTGAGGGTTTGAGGCGCTGACCCTCTTCCGCTGTTGGGGGAAGGGCGCCTGACTCAGGCCGCTATTGCTCGGGGACAATTGCATTCCCATTGCAATTAGGAAGTGGCCCCGAGCGATTTCATTGATCGCGTCGCATTCAAGAGAATTGCTATAGACGTTGGTGATCGCATTGCGTCAGCCTTTTGGCTTTTGCCAGGAAGGGAGACGTAAGGTGAAGCAAAACGACGCGCCGAATGCAAGGCCATGCGGGCACATCCTGCATACGGATCCACCTCTCTACGTGCTCGTCACGTACTGCCCGCAGCGCGCTCAACCGGACTTCGTCCGGGCCTCCTGCGAGGCCATCGACGAGACCTATCATGGGCGTCCTGGCAATGCCCTGACGGTTTTTCTGTCGCCGTTCGATGCCTATCTGTCTGCGGCATACATCTCGCAACCCGGCGAGCCGTATCACGTCGTGCACGCCGCTCGTTTCGACCCGCGCGAACTGATCCACACCAACGGCGGCAAACTCCATATTTCCCTTCATTGCGGTTTCGGGGCTCACGACGGGCGACTCGTCAGACGGCGTGCGGGCAGTATCGTGACGCTCTCGGCGGAACAATCCTGGGACATTGATTCCCACAACGTCAGTGCCGTCGATATCAACCTCACGGATCATGACCTCAAGGGATATCAAAGCCTTCGAGACGCTGCAGGACTCTTCGCGCACGCGGAATCCCACGCGCCGTTCCTGAGCCTGCCTCACCCGGCAAGGGCGCAGGCCGTCGGGCGCGCCATTGCTTGCATGGAAGGCACCGTGGATCTGTCGCACAAGGCGAACCAGTGCGCGATTTATGATCCGGAAGCCGGCGCATGGCATTTCGTCCCCATCGGCGTGTTCTTCGACGCCCAGAATGAGGAGGCGTGCCCATCATGACATCGGCCGATACGCGTTACTTGATCGGGGAAGGTGACAAGACTGGAACAGGCGGTTATCAGTCCGCCAGCAGCACGTCGACCAATATGGGGAAGCGCATTGCGTTGGAAGGAGACTATGCGAGCTGCCCCGCCTGCAAGGCTGGCGGTCCCGTCTATAACGACTGCGACCCGCGATGGTACGAGAACGGAAAAGCCGTGCTCGTCGAGGGCGCCCGGGTCTTCTGTCAATGCAAGGAGAAGCCGCGTGTTTTTGCCTCGCAACGCACGATGTCCACTGAGGTGGTCAGCGGGAATACTGGTGCTACCGCGCCGACGGTCCTGTCTCCTTCGCAATGGGTAGATGCAAGCCGTCACAAAGCCAGCCATAGGGACACCGCGACGGCGCTGGCAGATCATCCCACGCTGATCTGCCCGAACATGACCAATGACGCCTTCGCCGCGCTCGCGATGGATCTATGCGCGATTCTCGTGGCTCGCACCGAGGCACGACTGGCGGAATTGCGCCGCTGGGATGCCGAAGCCAGACGCAATGTTCAAACGTGGTTTGGCGTTACGGATAGCCGGACACGCGAGACGCTGAGCAGTGGGTTGGGCCGGATGCTGGCCGTATTCAGGCGCTTGCGGCCGGCCAATTTCGTACGGTACTCGCCTTCGGCGCTTGAGTTTGTTGGCTGTGTTTCCAAGCCGGACGCAGAAAAGCGCGGCGTCGTTGCGGCTGTTTGCAAACCGGACGTCAAGACCCATACGATTGCCATAGCATTGAATTTCTGCGAGATGCCGGATGACCATGACCGCAAAGACTCTCAACTCCTCACCTTGGCACATGAGGTCTCACATTTCCACGACACCATGGATACGGAGGATCATCACTATTTCCTCTGGAATGCCATCGCGCTTGCGCGCGCCAGGCATCCCGCATGCATCACGAACGCAGACAACGTGGCGGGGTATGTTGTCATACATGGCCCGATCCCTGATAGCTTTGGCGTTGGTATGCGGTAGCGCCATCGCAATGGCATGCAAGCCGGGCGAGCAGTTCAACGCGAGGTTTTCCACCGAGGCCGATCAGTTAGCCGGTGCGGAGGCTGGCAGGCTAGGTGCCTGGGTTGCGGAGCTGCAGCGCAGCTACCCAAAACGCGATCTGTTCATCCTGGTGAGCTATGTAAAGGAACGGGGAGCATCCGAGGCCATTGCGGAGCGGCGCGCCGACTGGATAAAGGATTTCCTTGTCAGCATGGGCGAGGAGCCGAAGACCATCGTCTACGGCGGGGCGACGGTGCGCCTGAATCCGACAGGGCGGGACTACAGCGGCGCCACCGATTCCTCTGTCGCCATCGAATTTGGGCCGGGGTGCCCGAATCGATGCTGCGGAGCGCTGCGCGAGTAATTGGGCGCCAGCGGCGCTTGAATGCCGACGGTTTTCTCCCCTCGCCCTTCGGGAGAGGGGCGGGGGAGAGGGCAGGCGGTTCAACCTGCCCCGCCGCTTACTTCTTCGTCACCTTCGCATCGGCCTTGTTGCCGGTCGCCTCGTTGTACCGTTCGACATATTCCTCGAACAGTTTCCGGATCGAGCGGCCGATCTTCACGTAGTCGGACTCGTTCAGGTTCGCCAGCGACACCCGGCCGGACGGATGCTGCGTGCCGAAGCCCCGGCCCGGCAGCAGGACCACGCCGGCTTCTTCGGCCAGGCGGAACAGCAGTTCCACCGGCTCGGCCGAGCCCAGCACCCACTTCACGAACTCTGGCCCGATGGCCTTGCCGCCCAGTTGCTCGATGTCGAGCAGGGTGTAGTAATCCACCGCATTCGGGTCGTCCGCGTTCTCCGGCGCGATGCCGATCTCGCGGAACAGGGCGGCCTTGCGGTTGCGGATCAGCCGCTTCATCGCCTGCTTGTAGGCGTCCGGCGTGTCCATCAGCGAGAACAGCGAGAACAGCACCATCTGCACCTGCTGCGGCGTGGAGAGCCCTGCCGTGTGGTTCAGGGCCACGGTACGGCTGTCCGCCACGATGCGGTCGATGAACTTGAGCTGGTCCGGCGTGGTGGTGATGGAGTTGTAGCGCTTGTGCAGTGCCTTGCGCTGCGCCTCCGGCAGCTTGGCCAGCTGCTCGTCGAAGATGTTCTCGCGGTGCGTGGCAATCACGCCCAGCCGCCAGCCTGTGGCGCCGAAATACTTCGAGAACGAGTACACCAGGATGGTGTTGCGCGGGCAGAGCGCGAACAGCGAGACGAAGTTATCGGCAAACGTGCCGTACACGTCATCGGTGAGGATGATCAGGTCCGGGCGGGATTCGACGATGGAGGCCAGGTACTCCAGGCTCTCGTCGCTCATCCGCACGGACGGCGGGTTGCTCGGGTTGACCAGGAAGAAGGCCTTGACCTTGGGGTCGCGCAGCTTGTCCAACTCCTGCTTGGAGTACTGCCAGCCCGCCTTCGGGTCGGCATCGACCATCAGCTCCACGAGCTGGTAGTCGTTCAGCTCGGGAATCTCGATATAGGGCGTGAAGATCGGCATGCCCAGCGCGATGGTGTCGCCGGCCTTGATCAGGTGGTTCTCGCGGAACGAGTTGAACAGGTAGGTCATGGCGGCCGTGCCGCCTTCCACCGCGAACAGGTCGAACTCGCCGATGAACGGATGGTCGCCGATCATCTCCTTGCGGATGTACTGGCCGACGACGACCTCGGACAGCTTCAGCATGCGGTCCGGCACCGGGTAGTTGCAGGCCAGGATGCCTTCGCACATCTCGTACAGGAAATCCCCGGCGTTCAGGCCGAGCTGGTCGCGCACGTAGGACACCGCGCCGGCCAGAAACTTCACGCCGGGCACGTTCTCGAATTCCCGGGCGAAGAGGTCGAAACGCTCCTCGATGCCATCCCGCCGCGGAAAGCCGCCCACGCCCTCGGGCATGTACGAGAACGACCGCTCCGACTCGCGCATCGCGAACAGCCCAAGCTGCCAGAAGCCATGGCGTGGCACGGTGGCCAGGAAGTTCGGATTGCCGCGCCCGGCATTGAGCATCAGGCGGTTGGCGTCGCCGCTGGCCAGCTGGATCAGTTCGTCCTTGAGTTCGAACGGCGACAGGCTGGAGAGTTTTGCAAGATCCGGTTTGCTCATCAATCGCTCCTTCAGGAAATCAGACCAGTCCGACCACGAGCGGACCCAGCAGGGTCAGCAGCACGTTGGCCAGCGCGTAGGTGATGGCGAACGGCACGGTGGGCACCGGGCTTTCCGCCTTGTCGAGGATGCCGCCGAAGGCGGGGTTGGCGCTGCGCGAGCCAGACAGCGCGCCGGCCAGCAGCGCGGCGTTGTCGTAGCGCAGCACGTAGCGGCCGAACAGCATGGTCAGGAACAGCGGCAGCAGGGTGACCACGGCGCCGAGCAGGAAGATGGTCACGCCACTGTCGCGCAGCGTGTGCACGGCCTGCAGGCCCGAGTTGATGCCGACGATGGCCACGAAGGCGGCCAGGCCGAAGTCCTTCAGCAACTGGCACGCGGCCGTCGGCATGGCGCCGTACATCGGATGCTTGGACCGCGCCCAGCCGAACACCAGGCCGGACAGCAGCGCGCCGCCGCCCGAGCCCAGCGTAAGCGGGATATCGCCGATGCGCACTACCAGCAGGCCGATCAGCAGGCCCACCAGCACGCCGGTGCCGAAGTAGACGAAATCGGTCTTCTCGCTCGGCACCAGCTCGTAGCCGGCGCGCTCGGCGGCGCGCCTGGTGTCCGCCGGGGTGCCGTAGAAGGTGATGATGTCGCCGTGCTGGAGCTTCAGGTCGGGCAGGATCGGCAGCGCGTGGTCGTAGCGCTCGATGCGTTCCAGGTACACGCCGTGCCGCATCTCGCGCTCCACCCCGGCCACGATCTCGCCCAGCGGCTTGTTGTTCATGCCAGTGGCCGTGAACACGGCGCGGCGAGTCTGCATGACCATGCCCATGCCTTCCGCATCGGCAATTTCCTCGCCGATCTGGAGCGCCGTGGGCACCATGGCGTCGCGTCGGCCCACCAGCAGCACGACGTCGCCCTCGTTCAGCACCGTGTCCTGCTTGAACTCGAGCGCCTTGCCGCCGCGCTGGATCTTCTCCACCGTGACGAGGTCCTCGCCGCCCATCTCGATCTGGGCCACGGTCTTGCCCGCCGCCCCGCCCACGCGGAACAGCCGGCCCACCAGCCGGGGCAGCGCGCCCGCCTGGCCCGGCCCGAACTGCGGCAGGCCGCCGTGCATGGACGCCTCCACCTTCTTCGAGTCAGTCTTCAGGTCGCTGCCCATGAAGCGGGGCAGGATGTTCACGCAGACGATGATCGCGCCGAGCGAGCCGAACACATAGGTCACCGCGTAGCCGATGGCGACGTTGGCCTGCATGATCTTCACCTGGTCCGGCGGCAGGCCGAGCTTGGTGATGGCGTCCCCGGCCGTGCCGATGATGGCCGACTGGGTCATGCCGCCCGCCGCCAGCCCCGCCGCGATGCCCTTGTCGAGGTGGAAGATCTTGGCCAGCACCACCACCGTGACCAGCCCCGCCACGGCCATGAACACCGCCATGGCGATCTCGCGCAGCGAACTGCGGTTCAGCGAGTTGAAGAACTGCGGGCCGCTTTCATAGCCCACCGCGTAGATGAAGACCGCGAACATCACGGCCTTCACGCCGTTGTCGATCTCCACGCCCACCTGGCTGATGATCACGGCCGCCAGCAATGAGCCGGCCACGCCACCCAGCTGGAACTTGCCGAACGTGATCTTGCCGATGGCGTACCCGACCGCCAGCGACAGGAACAGCGCCGACTCGGGTGACTTCTGGAAGATGGTGTGCAACCAATCCATGGGACCTCCTGAAACGCGACACAGGGTCAAAGTTTTGACGGGGAACGGCAGGGGGTGTGTGACGCAGCGGGAGGCGAACTGGGAGGGCGGGTGAAATCCATGGCGCGGCGGGGGCTCCTCGTCGGACGCCTGCCGGGGGCGGCAGACGTGAAGGATTATCCGCGTGGCGTTATTCAGCCCGTACTGAATTGTTTTGGATGCGTATTAAACGCATTGGAGGAATGTGACGAATCGGACGCCGCGCCGGAGGTGGCGCCGGCGTCGCAAATCATTACTTGCCGCTGGCGAGCCGCTCCTGGATATGCTGGGCGCGCTGGGCCGAGCCCGGGTGCGAGCTGAGCATGCTGGACTGGCCGCCATCGAGCGTCGCCATTTTCTGGAACGCGGTGACCAGCGCCTGGCGGTTGGCGCCATTCCTGGTCAGCAGGTCGAACGAGTAGTCGTCGGCGGCGCTTTCCTGGCGCTGGGAGAACTGCGCGTTGACGAACTGCTCGCCGATGGCGGCCAGTTGCGACGAGGACAGCGCGGTCAGCGTGGCGTTGCCGGTGGCGCCGAGCAGCCCGCGCGCGGCGGCGGTGGTGTAGGCCACCTGCATGGCCGACTTGGTGTGGCCGAGCGCCACGTGGCCCACCTCGTGGCCGAGCACGCCGCGGACCTCGTCGTCGCTCATCATGTCCATCAGCCCGCTGTAGACGCGCACGCAGCCGTTGGCCATGGCCCAGGCGTTGACGTCCTTGGTCACGTAGACCTTGGCGTCCAGCGGCAGGCCGGTGTTCTGCAGGCCACTCATGACCGTGGCCAGCCGCTTGGTGTAGGGGCTGTCGGCCGGGGCGAGCGTGTTCTTCTTGTCCATCTCGGCGCAGGACTGGTCGGAGAGCTGCTTGACGCTCATGTCGGAGAGCGTGGCGGCGGTGAACAGGCTGCCGCCGGCCTGCGTCAGGCTGTTCATGTCGGCACCGGCGCAGCCGGCGAGCAGCAGCGCGCAGCCAAGGGCCGCGCTGGCCGATGCGGCGGGGGCGGTGAAGCGGTTCATAGTCTTCCCTGAGTCGTCAAATGTCATGGCATGCAGACAACATCCACGGGGGATGCGGCGCAGGGAAAGGATAGGCAAGCCGGCGGGGGGCTGGCTAGTGGAGTTCGTCCGACATGGCTGACGGCGGGTGGCTCAGGTAAACCGCTCGTGCAGCACCATCACGGACAGCCGCTTGTTCTTCCAGTACATGTCGTGGATGCGCGGGCGCAGCAGCTGGAGCGCGTCCGCATCCACTGCGTGGAAGGTCAGCATGACCGAGGGGCGCGAGCCGTCGCCCTCGATATGCTCGATCTCGTCCGGCGCCGGAATGCCGTACTTGCCGAGGAAGGCGAGCAGTTCCTCGTCGGTGGTGCCGTCCGGTACGTTGGTCAGCATGAATAGGGCCATGATCTCGCCTCCTGGCGGAACCGGGTGAATGGCGGGTCGGCGGTGCCCGCAATCGAACCTTAGCTCCACGCGCCGCGCGCGGCAACCGGGGCGGGCCCAAAGGCCAATCTGTTTCCCTTTGCCTCCGCCCGGCAAAGCCACCACACTGTAAGCGGAACGCTCCCTGTTTCTCCCCTGCCAGAGGAGGGCCGCGCATGAGCAAGTCATCGAAGAAGGGCAAGGACCGCGCGCCGGAGGACTCGTACCCATCTCCGCCGCCGCCGCCGCCGGAGGCGGGCGCGCGCATGTCGAACAAGGACTATCTCGCGGCGCTGCGCGAACTCCATGTGGAGCTGGTCAAGCTCCAGCAATGGGTGGTGCAGAGCGGCAGCAAGATCTGCATCGTCTTCGAGGGGCGCGACGGCGCCGGCAAGGGCGGCACGATCAAGGCGCTGACCGAGCGCGTGAGCCCGCGCATCTTCCGCGTGGTGGCACTGCCCGCCCCGACCGACCGCGAGAAGAGCCAGATGTACGTGCAGCGCTACCTGCCGCACCTGCCGGCCGCCGGCGAGATCGTCATCTTCGACCGCAGCTGGTACAACCGCGCCGGCGTGGAGCGCGTGATGGGTTTCTGCACGCCGGACGACGTGGAGAGCTTCCTGCGCTCCGTGCCGCTGGTGGAGCGCGCCATCATCGCCTCCGGCGTGATCCTGATCAAGTACTGGCTCGAAGTGAGCCAGGCCGAGCAGACCCGGCGGCTCCAGGCGCGCATCCACGATGGCCGCAAGACCTGGAAGCTGACCGGCATGGACCTGAAGTCCTACAGCCGCTGGTACGACTATTCGCGTGCGCGCGACGCCATGTTCGCCGCCACGGACACCCCCGACACGCCCTGGTACGTGGCCGATTCGAACGACAAGCGGCGCGCGCGCCTGAACATCATCAGCGACCTGCTGGATCGGATTCCGTACCAGGCGCCGGCGCGCAAGCCGCCCAAGCTGCCCGAGCGCCAGAAGCGCGGCGGCTACCGCGAGTCGGACCACCCGTTCCGCCATATCGCCACGCGGTACTGACGATATTGACGATACCGGCGCCGCCAGGGCGCTGGCACGCGGAGGGCGCGCATGAAAGCCGATGGAGCGCTGCACGGGTGGATGCCGGCCTGGCTGGCCGGCTATCGCCGCGAATGGCTGCGGCCCGATGTGGTCGCGGGCCTGGGCGCGGCGGCCGTGGTCATTCCGAAGTCGCTCGCCTACGCCACCATCGCCGGGCTGCCGGTGCAGGTGGGGCTATACACGGCCTGCGTGCCGATGGCGATCTACGCGCTGCTCGGCACCTCCCGGCTGCTCAGCGTGAGCACCACCACCACGCTGGCGATCCTGGCCGGCGCGGCGCTGGCGCAGGTGGCTGCCGCCGATCCTTCGGCAAACCTGCTGGTGGCCTCGGCCACGCTGGCCCTGCTGGTGGGGCTGGTGCTGGGGGCCGCGTGCGCGCTGCGGCTCGGCTTCGTCGCGGACTTCATCTCGGAGCCGGTGTTGGTGGGCTTCAAGGCCGGCATCGGCATCGTCATTGTGGTCGACCAGATTCCCAAGCTGCTCGGCATCCATTTCGCCAAGGGGTCGTTCCCGCACAACGTGTGGGCGATCGTGCAGGGCGCGCCGCATGCGTCGATGCCGACGTTGGCGATTGCGCTCGTCACCCTCGCCCTGCTGGCGTTCATGGTCTGGCGCCTGCCCCGGGCGCCGGCGCCGCTGATTGCGGTGGCGCTCGGCGTGGCGGTCGTGGCGCTGCTGGACCTGCCGGCGCGCGGCGTGGAGATCGTCGGGCGGGTGCCCACGGGGCTGCCGGCGGTAATGCTGCCGGACCTGTCGATGGTGGCCACGCTGTGGCCGTCCGCGCTCGGCATCGCGCTGATGAGCTTCACCGAGACCATCGCCGCCGGCCGGGCTTTTGCGCACGAGCGCGAGCCGCCGCCGCAGCCGAACCGCGAACTGCTGGCCACGGGGCTCGCCAATGCCGGCGGTGCCCTGCTCGGGGCGATGGTGGCCGGTGGCGGCACCAGCCAGACCGCCGTGAACCAGCGCGCCGGGGCACGCTCGCAACTCGCCGCACTGGTCACGGCCGGCGCCGCGCTCGGCACCATGCTGCTGCTGGCGCCGGTGATCGGCCTGATGCCCAATGCCACGCTGGCCGCCGTGGTCATCGTTTACTCGATCGGGCTGATCGATCCGGCCGAGTTCCGCGCCATCCGCAAGATTCGGCGCATGGAGTTCGTGTGGGCGCTCGTCGCCATGGCTGGCGTGGTGGGGCTGGGCACGCTGCAGGGCATTCTCGTGGCGATCATCGTCTCGCTGCTGGCGCTGGCCTACCAGGCGGCCGACCCGCCGCTGTACGTGCTGGCCCGCAAGCGCGGCACCAATGTGTTCCGGCCGCTCTCGCCGGAGCATGCCGGTGACGAGGTCTTCGCCGGGCTGCTGATCCTGCGGCCCGAAGGGCGCGTGTTCTTCGCCAATGCGCGGCGGCTGGGTCAGCGCATGCGCCAGCACGTGACGGAGGACATGCCGCGCGTGGTGCTGCTCGACCTTTCCGGTGTGATCGATCTCGAATACACGGCGCTCAAGATGCTGATCGAGGCCGAGCGCGCGCTGGGGGAGCAGGGCGTGTCGCTGTGGCTGGCCGGGCTGAACCCCGAGGTGCTGGCGATGGTGCGCCGCGCCGCGCTGGCCGATGCGCTCGGCGCCCATCGGATGTTCGCCACGCTCGAACAGGCGCTGGTCCGGTTTCAGTCGCCGGATACTTCGTCGCCGGCGGCTTCGTCGTCGTAAGCCGTCTCGTCAGGCGGCCCCGGCACCCGCGTGGCGGCCTGCGCGCGCCATGCCGAGGGCGCCATGCCGAACTCCCCCGTGAACCAGCGCGTGAACGTGCTCGGTGAGCCGTAGCCGAGCAGCACCGCCACCTGCGCCAGCGGCACCCGGGGGTTCTCCACATGGCGCGGGGCCCGCTCGCGCCGCACCGCGTGCAGGATGTCGTGGAAGCTCGCGCCTTCGTCGCCGAGCGCGCGCTGCAGCGTGCGCAGGCTCATGCCGAGCCCTTGGGCGACGGAAGCACCGGTGGCGCGACCCATCGGCAACAGCAGGGCGATGGCGCCGCGTACCTCATGGGCGACGGTCGGCGCGGCGGGCCGGGGCAGCGCCTCCACCACGCGCTGGGCGTGGCGCGCCATGGCCGGATCGGCGCCCGGATTCGGCACGTCGAGGTCGACGGCGCGGCAGACGATGCCGTTGTACTCGTCGTTGAAGGCCAGCCCGCAGCGGAACAGTCGCCGGTGCACGCTCTCGTCGGCAGGCGCCGGGTGCGTGAAGCACACGCGCAGCGGCTGCCAGCGTGCGCCAAGCAGCGCGTTGCAGAGGCGGAAGACCACGCCCATCGCCAGTTCGCCGGCCTGGCGCGAGGGCGCCTCGCCCACCACTTCCACGCGGATGATGACCGAGCTGCCGGCGTCTTCGAGCAGCATCGCCACGGATTCGTTGACCAGATGGCGGTAGCGGATGATGGTGGCCAGCGCCGCGCGCAGGTTGGGCTGGTGGGCGATCAGCAGGCTGATGACGCCGAAGTCCGCCAGCTGGCGCGACTCGGCCATGCGCAGCGCGAAGTTGTCGCAGCCGCTGGCTGCCGCCGCGTCCTCGAGCAGCGTCACGCAGGCGGCCATCGGCACACGGAAGTCCGGATCGGCCAGCAGGGTGCGCTTGAGGCCGGCCTGGCGCAGCAGGGGCTGCACATTGAGCCCGCGCGCCTCCGCCACTTCGAAGAAATTGGTAAGCGCCGCGGCGCGTATCCGTGTATCCAAGCCGTCTCCCCCTGGCTGAGTGCCCGGTGTGATCCCGGGCATCCGTGCGCCGATGATAGGCGCGGGTGGCGCGAATTGCAAAGTCGATGGAAGGAATTGTCACGCGTGCCGCGACCCCCCGGGCCTACATTGGGCTCAACGCGGCGCAAGGTGTGCCGCTCCGCCTGACAGGAGAGTTGGCATGGCAAGAATCGTACGCATGATGGAAACGGGTGGCCCCGAGGTACTGCGGCTGGAAGAGGTGGAAGTGGGCGATCCCGGCCCGGGCCAGGTCCGCATCCGGCACGTGGCTGTCGGTCTGAACTACGCCGATACCTACTTTCGCAACGGCACGTATCCGGTGCCGCTGCCGTCCGGCATGGGCGTGGAAGCGGCTGGCGTGATCCAGGCCGTGGGCGAGGGCGTGCGCAACGTCGCCGTGGGCGACCGCGTGACCTACACCGGCTTCCTGAACACGCTCGGCGCGTACAGCAGCGAGCGCATCATGCCGGCGGCGCCGCTGATCCGGCTGCCCGAGTCGATCGGCTTCGAAACCGCCGCCGCGATGACCATGCGCGGCCTGACCGCCGCCTACCTGATGCGCCGCATCCACGCGTTCCGGCCGGGCAACACCATCCTGCTGCACGCAGCCGCTGGCGGCGTGGGCTTGATCGTCTCGCAGTGGGCCAAGCTGCTCGGGCTGACGGTGATCGGCACGGTGTCCACCGATGCCAAGGCCGCCATCGCCGCCGCCCATGGCTGCGACTACACCATCAACTACAGCCATGAGGATGTGGCCCAGCGCGTACGCGAACTGACCGACGGGCAGGGCGTGGACGTGGTGTTCGACAGCGTCGGCAAGACCACCTTCATGTCCTCGCTGGACTCGCTGCGTCGGCGCGGCACGCTGGTCTGCGTCGGCACGGCTTCCGGCCCGATCCCGCCGTTCGACCCGGTGCTGCTGGCGATGAAGGGCTCGCTGTTCGTCACGCGTCCGGCGCTGGCCGACTACATCGCCGATCCGGCCGAGAAGGCGGAGCTGGCGGGCGAACTGTTCGACCACGTCGGCGCCGGCCGCATCGGCATCGAGATCCACCAGACCTATGCCCTCGAAGATGCCGTGCAGGCGCACCGCGACCTCGAGTCGCGCCGCACGACCGGTTCGTCGATTTTCGTGATTTGAAGGAGACCGCCATGCGAGTGGAACCCCTGACCTGCCATATCGGCGCCGAACTGTCCGGCGTCAACCTGGGCGAGGCGTCGCGCGATGCCGGCCTGTTTGCCGAGATCAAGTCGGCGCTGCTCCAGCACAAGGTGCTGTTCCTGCGCGACCAGGACATCACCCGGGCCGAGCACGTGGCCTTCGCGCGCCGCTTTGGCGAGCTGGAGGACCACCCGGTGGTCGGCAGCGACCCGGAGCACCCCGGCCTGGTGCGCATCTACAAGTCGCCCGACAGCAAGGTGGAGCACTACGAGAACTCGTTCCACTGCGACGCCACCTGGCGCGCCGCGCCGCCGATGGGCTGCGTGCTGCGCTGCGTGGAAACCCCGCCCGTGGGCGGCGACACGATCTGGGTGAACATGGCCGAGGCGTACCGCCGGCTGCCGGACGACATCAAGATCCGTATTCACGGCCTGCGCGCCAAGCACAGCATCGAGCACACCTTCGGCGCCAATATGCCGCCGGAGAAGCGCGCCGCCCTGGCGGCCCAGTTCCCGATGGTGGAGCACCCGGTGGTGCGCATCCACCCGGAGACCAGCGAGCCCGTGCTGTTCGTCAACGCCTTCACCTCGCACTTCGCCAACTACCACCGGGGCGACACCGTCCGCTTCGGCAAGGACTTCATGCCCGGCTCGGGCGACCTGCTGCAATACCTGTGCGCGCAGGCCGAGGTTCCCGAGTTCCAGGTGCGCTGGCGCTGGACGCGCAACAGCGTGGCGATCTGGGACAACCGCTGCACGCAGCACTACGCCGTGCAGGACTACGCGCCTACCGTGCGCAAGATGGAGCGCGCCGGCATCGTCGGTGACGTGCCTTACTGACTGACCGCGAGATGCCTCACATGACAGATTTCAAGACCGATGCCCGCATCGTCTCCACCCCCTCGGCCTACGCCTACCCGCTGCTGGTCAGCCAGTTGCTCGTCAACGCGCTGAGCCTGAGCCCGGAGCAGGAGATCACCTACCAGGGCACCACGCGCTACACCTACCGGGCGTTCCGCGGCCGCATCGGCCAGCTGGCCTCGGCGCTGGGCGCGCTGGGTGCCCGCCACGGCAGCACCGTGGCCGTGATGGACTGGGACAGCCACCGCTACCTGGAATGCTATTTCGGCGTGCCGATGATGGGCGCCACGCTGTTCACCGTGAACGTGCGGCTTTCGCCGGCGCAGATCCTGTACACGCTCAACGACTCGCAGGCCGAGATCGTGCTCGTGCACCGTGACTTCCTGCCGCTGCTCGAGGAGATCCGCGACCAGCTAACCGGCGTCAAGCGCTTCGTGCTGATGGCCGATGGCGAGCCGGCGCCGGCCACCACGCTGCCGCTCGACGGCGAGTACGAGGCGCTGCTCGCGGCGGCCTCGCCGGACTACCCGTTCGCGGAGTTCGACGAGAACACCCGCGCGGCGATGTTCTACACCACCGGCACCACGGGCGACCCCAAGGGCGTGTCGTACAGCCATCGTCATATCGTGCTGCACGCGCTGACCACGGCCACCACGCTGTGCTCACCGCGTACGGGCCAGCGCCTGCACCGCGAAGACGTGTACATGCCGATCACGCCGATGTTCCACGTGCTGGCGTGGGGCATCCCGTACGTGGCCATCCTGCTGGGGCTGAAGACGGTGCTGCCGGGCCGCTACGTGCCGGCGCAGCTGCTGGCGCTGCGTGCGTCCGAGGGCGTGACGTTCTCGCACTGCGTGCCGACCATCCTCCAGATGCTGCTGCAGACCGCCGGCGAGACCGGGCAGGACCTGTCCGACTGGCGCGTCATCATCGGCGGCTCGGCCCTCCAGCCGGCGCTGTGCGCGGCGGCGCTCGATGCCGGCATCGACGTGTTCTCGGGCTACGGCATGTCCGAGACCGGGCCGATCGTCGCGCTGGCCCAGCTCGCGCCCGGTGTCCGTCCGGCCAGCCGCGAAGCCGAGATCGCCATGCGCTGCGCCACGGGGCGACCGGTGGCGATGGTCGACTTCCGTATCGTGGACGAACAGATGCGCGACGTGCCGCACGATGGCCGCCACCAGGGCGAGATCGTGCTGCGCGCGCCGTACCTGACCGAGTCGTACCACGGCAAGCCGGAGGCCTCCGAAGCGCTGTGGGCCGGCGGCTACCTGCATACGCAGGACATCGCCGTGATGGGCGCGGATGGCGGCGTCCGCATCGTCGACCGCATCAAGGACGTGATCAAGACCGGCGGCGAGTGGGTGTCGTCGCTCGAGGTGGAGGGCCTGGTGGCGCAGGTGCCCGGCGTGCGCGAGTGCGCAGTGATCGGCGTGCAGGACGCGCGCTGGGGCGAGCGGCCGATGGCCTTCGTGGTTGGCCAGCCCGGCCACGCGGTGGATGCGGCCGATATCCGCCAGCGCCTGCTGGACCATGTGGCCGGCAACCGCCTCAGCAAGTTCGCGGTACCGGAGGCGGACCGCATCGTCTTCGTGACCGAGATCCCCAAGACCAGCGTCGGCAAGATCAACAAGAAGCAGCTGCGCGAGTCCGCGCAAGGCTGACCCCGGCCGGGGGAGGAGAGCAGCAAAAAGGCCAGCCGCGAGGCTGGCCTTTTCTTTGGTCATCGTCGATCCGGCCAGGCGGACCCTCTCACGCAGGCACCTTCAGCATGCGTTGCAGCAGCGGCTCCAGCCGGGGCAGGAGGACCAGGAATAGCAGGGCGATGCAGAGGTTGAAGATCAGATGTGCCGCCGCCACGCTCATGGCGGGGTCGCCCAGGCGCGCCAGCGCGGCGGTCAGCGGGCCGATGGCGGGATAGAACAGCAGCGCCCCGATCAAGTTGAACAGCATGTTGGCGATGGCGGTTGCCTTGGCCACCGGGCTCATACGCAGGCTGGAAATCAGCGCTGTCGAGGTCGAGCCGATATTGGCCCCCACCACAATGCCGACGGCGCCGACCATGGGGATCATGTCCTGCTGCGCCAGCACGATGGCAAGGCCGGTGGTCACGCTGCTCGACTGCACCAGCGCCGTGAACACCGCACCAATCAGTACTGCCATCCATGCCTCGCGCGCCTGCTCGAGGCCGGCGGCGAACCACGCCTGCTGCTGCAGCGGCTTCAGTTCGCTGGAAATGAGGTCGAGGGCGAGGAAGATCAGGCCGAAATAGAAGGCCGCCTTGCCGATCGCCTGGATTCGGCTTGGCACGGCGGAGATCACCGTGCCGGCGATGATGAAGAAGGGGCCGATGCCGGTCAGCTTGAGCGACACCAGCCATGCCGTGGCCGTGGTGCCCACATTGGCGCCGAGCAGTACGCCCAGGCTGCCGAGGAAGCTGATGACGCCGGCATCGACGAGCGTCACGGCCAGTGCCGTGGTGGCGCTGCTCGACTGCACCAGCGCGGTGACGACCGCACCGATCAGGAAGCCGTACCAGCGATTCGCTGTCACGCGCGGCAGCCATGCCTGGAGTCGCGATCCGCCCACGTCCTGCAACTCGCGGCTGAACGCCTGGAGGCCATAGAGAAACAGGACTACGGCGGCGATGGCTGCCGAGGCAATCTGAAGCGAACCCATGGGAGTGGTAGCCCGAAGCGATTTGATAGTCGGTTCATATCAAATGCGGGAGGCTTCGTCAACGCATCGCGGCAGCGAAGCGCTGACCTGACACGACGTGCTGGCCAACTTCCCCTTCAAGGCTGGATATTGAACGTCTTCACGATGCCTGCGTTGCGGTCGAACTCGGCGCGCACGGACTGGCTCAGTTGCGGTAGCGGCAGTTCGGCGATGGGCTCGTAGCCGAGGGCTTCCATGCGGGCGCGGACCTTGGGGGTCTGCGCGGCCTTGTCGACGGCGGTCTGGATCTTGCGCGCCAGGTCTTCCGACATCTGGCCCGAGGCCACCACGCCGATCCAGTTGCTGAAGTCGACGTCCGGATAGCCGAGTTCGGCGAAGGTCGGCACGTCAGGCAGCAGTGGCGAGCGCGTCTTGGCGGCCAGCGCGTAGGGCTGGAGCTTGCCGGCCTTGATCAGCGGCAGCGAGGTGACCATGCCGTCGTACATCACGGCGATCTGGCCGCCCATGACTTGCGTCAGGGCCGGGCCGGAACCCGCGAACGGCACGTGCTGGAGGTCGATGCCGGTCTTCTGGTTGACGATCATCCCCGCGTAGTGAGAGGCCGTGCCGGCGCTGTACGAAGCAAAGCCGAGCTTGCCCGGATGCGCCTTGGCGTAGCTGACCAGGCTCTTGAAGTCCTTGGCCGGCAGTTGCGGCGCGCCGACCATCAGCAACCGCGAACGCGCGATGGCGGCCACGGGGCGGATGTCCTTGAGCGGATCGAAGTTGCTCTTCAGCACGTGCGGGATCTCGGTCAGCACGTTGCTGGCCGTGACCATGATGGTCTGGCCATCGGCCGGTGCGGCGATCAGCGTGTGGATGGCGATGCCGCCGCCCGCGCCGGGCTTGTTGTCGACCACGACCGGCTGGCCGAGATCGGCGGAAAGCTGCTCCGCCAGCAGGCGGGCGACCACGTCCATGGTGCCCCCAGCGGGGGCCGGCACGAGCATGCGTACCGGCTTGTTGGTCCACGCAAACGCGGCCGGCATGGCCAGCGCGAGCAGGACAGCCACGGCGGTGCGCCGCGGTATCAGGTGGGCAAGGCGTTGGGCCATGCTTGTCTCCGTTCGATGTATTGGAATAGTAGGGCAGGCACGCTCAGGCGGCGTGTCTTGTTCCCGTATTGCCGGGATTGCGGCGCTGGGCGATGGCCGCCAGCGTGGCGGCGCGCTCCAGCAGCGTCATGCGGGGCCAGCGGCCGATCTCCAGGGGGGTACGGCGACACCCCTGGCAGAACTGGCCGGACAGGTCCATGCGGCAGATATTGATGCAGGGATCGGTCAGTGCGTCCATGTCGTGCGTCAGCCAGTATCAGGCGGGGCGGCGCGGCAGGTTGCGCTCGCCGGCCCGGCGGTTCGGGGCCATGCCGTGCGCGCGCAGCGTCTCTTCGGCGCTGTCGTACCAGGTGCCGATGCGGTAGATCGCGCGGGCTTCCTTGCCGGTGGCGATCTCGCGGCCCAGTTCCTTGGCCACGCGCACGCACTGCTGGATCTGCTGCACCGAACTCATGCGATTGCCGTGCTGGTCGATGATGGTGTCCTCGATGCCGCAACGCGGGTGCAGGCCCATCGCCATCGCCATCATGTTGAACGGCAGCACGTTCTTGAGCAGCGACTCGGCCGTCAGCGTGCAGCCATCCGGCGCGCGGTGGATGAAGTTGAAGAAGTTGAACGGGTTGGGGCCGTCGAAGCCGCCGCCGATGCCGATCCAGGTCAGGTTCAGCGGGCCCAGGTAGACCCCGGCGCGCACCAGGCGCTCGAGCGTCTCCAGCGCGTGCATGCCAGTGAGCTGGAAGTGCGGCTGCACGCCGGCGCGTTGCAGGCGGCGCAGGTGCTCGGCCACCCAGGCCGGGCCGGCCGGCACGGTCATCTCGCTGTAGGCCGCCTGGTACGCCGGGTTTTCGAGCGAGGTGCCCGCGACGTACTCGGGGTACAGCAGCTCCATGATGTTCATCTGCGTGGTGTTGATGGCCACGGTCACCTGGTCGGGCTTCGGCGTGAGTTCGGCCAGCATGTGGCGCGTGTCGTCCGAGAGCCATTTGGCGGATTCACCTTCGTCTTCCGGTGCGAACGAGATCGACCCGCCCACCTGGATGATCATGTCCGGCACGGCCTTGCGCACGCCGGCGATCAGCTCGTTGAACTTGGACAGGCGCTTGGAGCCCTTGCCGTCGAGTTCGCGCACGTGCAGGTGCAGCACGGTGGCGCCGGCTTCGTAGCAATCCACGGCTTTCTGGATCTGGGCTTCCATGGTGACGGGGATGTCTTCCGGGAAGTCCTCGGGCATCCACTCGGGGCCGTACGGCGCCACGGTGATGACCACTTTGTCCATGTTCTCGGGGTGAAGGGAATCGTCAAGAAATTGCATGTTGTCTCCTCGCTGGGTGCGGTGGGAATGTGCGGACGGCACGCGGGGCGCCGGTGTCCGAAGTATCGGCCAGCGGGTATACGCGGTTTGACATGACGGGACATTGAATTAACCTGTGGGGACACCCCGGGAAAGCACGCATCCATCCTTCTATGTGCCTATGTCCTATACGTTGCGCGGCGCCAGCCTGACCCATTACGTGGATGTGGCGCGGGCCGTCGGGCTCGACCCCTACCAGCAGTTGCGCGCGGCGCGCATCGCGCGCTCCGCGTTGCTGGATCCAAACTTGCGCATCCGGGCCGAACTGGTCGGCGGGCTGCTCGATGCCTCGGCGCAAGCGGCCGGCGTGGACGACTTTGGCCTGCGCATGGCGGCGCTGCGCGAGTTCTCGAACCTGGGCCCGCTGGCCTTCGTGGTGCGCGAGGCACCCACGCTGCGCGAGGCGCTGGTGTCGATGGTTCGCTACATGGACCTGCAGAACGAGGCGCTGGGGATGTGGGTGGAAGAGGCGGGGCCGCTGGTGGTGATCCGGCTGCAGATTCTGAGCGAGCGGCCCGGCACGATGCGCCAGGCCTCCGATCTCGCAGTGGGGGTGATGTTCCGCATGCTGCGGCTGTTCCTGGGCACCGGGTGGCGGCCGCGCAGCATCAGCTTCACGCACGCGGCGCCGGCCAGCACGGCCACGTCGCTGCAGCTGTTCGGCATGCCGGCGGACTACGGGCAGGATTTCGATGGCATCGTCTGCCAGGCGGCGGACCTGGAGGCGCCGCTGCCATCCTACGACCCGGTGATGGCGCGGCAGGTGAAGCAGTACCTCGGCACGCTGCTGGCGCAGTCGTCCGCGACGATGCAGGACCAGGTGCGCAAGCTGATCTACGCGCTGCTGCCCACCGGCCTGTGCACGGTGGATCGCGTGGCGCAGCACCTCAGCGTGGATCGGCGCACCGTGCACCGGCGGCTGGCGCAGGAAAAGACGACGTATTCCGATGTGCTCGATGCGGCGCGCACGGACCTCGTGCTGCGCTACATCGACAACGCCACGCGGCCACTCTCGGAAGTGGCCACGCTGCTTGGGTTTTCATCGCTCAGTGCTTTTTCGCGCTGGTTCTGCGGCCGCTTCGGCTGTAGCGTCACGGCCAGGCGCATGGGCAAGGCGGAGGCAAAAACGACCACCGCCGGCTGAGGGGCTGGCGGCGGTTTGAGCACGGGGCTCAGAAGCGGTGGCGGATGCCCACGGCGGCGCCGATCATCGACCGTTCGCCATTGCCCAGCGCGTAGCTGTTGCCGAGCGAGAGGCTGTTGGCGTAGACCGTGGCCAGCGATTCGAGCATCAGGCCGGCATTCTTGGCGTAGGCGGTGGTCAGGTACACGTCCGTGCGCTTGGAGAACGCGTAGTTGGCCACGAAGCCGATCTGCCACGGGTTGGCGAGCTGCGTCGCGCCGGCCAGGCTCTTGAGATCGTCGTAGTGATACTCGAGCGTCAGGCCGACGGCCGGCGTGAGTTGGTAGAGCGCGCCGATCCAGTACAGGTCGTCGCGCTGGATCACCGTGCCGCCCGCGTTCTTGTTCTGGCCCCAGCGGTAGCCGGCCATGATCTTGGCATCGCCAAAGCCGTAGCTGCCGCCGATGGCCGCCTTGCGCAGCGTGCCGCTGCTGGTGCCGATGGTCGGGTTCCACTGGTCATAGCCGACGGTGACCCCGAACGGGCCGGCCGCGTAGGCCACGGCCGCGCCGTAGGCGGTGTCGCGCCGGAACGAGCCCGGCACTTCGCCGTTACCGCCGATCGGCGTGGCCACACCCACCGTGGCCGGCAGCGCCAGGCCGGTGCCGAAGGACCAGTGCGCCAGCGCCGTGACCGGGCCGAACTGGCCCGTGTACTTGATGGTGTTGTCTTCGCGGAAGTTGGCGCCCGACTGCAGCACCACCGGCTCGTACTGGGTGGCGTAGGCGGTGGGCGAGAAGTTGGCGAGCGCCTCGAACATCGACGTGTACTGGCGCCCGAAGGTGATCTGCCCGAGTCCCGTGCGCTGCAGGCCGACAAACGCCTGACGTCCGAACATCCGGCCCGACTGCTGCAGCGTGCCCGAGTCCAGGCTGAAGCCCGACTCCAGCACGAACATGGCCTTCGCGCCGCCACCGAGGTCCTCGGTGCCGCGAATACCCCAACGGGAGCCGGCGAGGCCGCCCGAGTTCATGCGTACCACGTCGTGACCCTGCCCGCGGTTGAACTGGTTCGTGGCGACCGGCACCGCGCCCACGTGATTCGCGTATTCGACGTTCACGTCGGCCACGCCATATAGCGTGACCGCCGATTGTGCTTGTACTGCACCCGTTCCCGCAGTGGTCATCAGCGCCGCTGCGGCAATATTCCTGGCCTTCATGTTGTCTCCGTGTCTCGGTTCGAGTTATCTGCAACCGGGTCGGAGTATTGGCGGAACGGGCGCCGCCGATTTGACTGTCGGGGACAATCCTTTTTCATTTCGGGACAGATCGGGAAAACGCGAACCTGCCCTGCAGGACGGGCGCGGCAGTCACTTCACAACTGCGATTCGATGGGAAACAGCCCCATGAACCACACGCCGACGCGCCGCAGCACCGAGGACTCGGGCTCCGTGGTCAGCGGGGCGGCGTCCGGGTTCGCCTCGTCGATCCAGATCAGTTGGCGGCCCCGTTCGGGGTCGTCCTCCTCCGCGAGCCGCCACGCAATGCGCCCCAGATTCGGCAGGATCGCGCCGGCCACCTGCGCGGCCAGCGCCGGGCTCACGCAGACCACGCCCAGCTCCGTGTTGAGCTGCACCGAGCGCGGGTCCAGGTTCATCGAGCCGATAAAGACGGCGCTGTCGTCTGCCACGAAGGTCTTGGCATGCAGCGACGCGCGCGAGCTGCCGAACGCCGACAGCTTGGTATTGCCCGATTTGGTCGATTTTCCCGATGTTCCCGCCGCGGCCTCGGGGTCGTGCATCGGCTTGACCTCGTACAGCACCACGCCCATGCGCAGCAGCGTCTCGCGGTAGCGCTTGTAGCCGGCGTGCACGGCGGCCACGTCGGTGGCGGCGAGCGAGTTGGTCAGCACCGTCACGGCCACGCCGCGCTCGCGCAGCCCGCGCAACCACGCCACGCCCGCCTCGGCCGGCACGAAGTAGGGCGAGACGATCAGCAGCGTGCGCTGCGGCTGCACGTCCAGCGCGCGCAACTGGGGCACCAGATGGCCGGCCGTGTCCTCGGCAGCGCGCGTGATCTTGCCGGGATCATCGTAGAGCAGCGCGGCGCGGCCCCATGCGGCGACGGCGGGCGGCTCGGCGAGTACCTGCCGGAGCCGCTCGCGCGCGTGCACGGCGTAGGGGTGGTCCTGTTGGGCCGCCGCCAGCGCATCCAGCCGCTCGCGTAGCGCGGCCACGGCTTCCGGGTCGGCGCTGCGGCCGGTCAGCGTGCCCACCGGATAGGCCGCCTCGCTGTTCCAGTAGGCGTCGAACGCGCCGGAGACCTCGCGCACGATGGGGCCGTGCGTCAGCACGTCCAGATCGCCAAAGCTGACGGCGGGCGATGCGCCGAAGTACTCGTCGCCGATATTGCGCCCGCCGACGATGGCGGCCTGGTTATCGGCGATCAGCGCCTTGTTGTGCATGCGCCGGTTCACGCGCGAGAACTCCAGCAGCGCGCCCGCACGCCGGAAGGCGCGGCTGGCCACCGGGTTGAAGATGCGCACCTCGATGGCTGGATGGGCGTCCACGGCCAGCAGCAGGTTGTCGTCGGCGCCCACGCCGATGTCGTCCAGCAGCACCCGCACGCGCACGCCCCGGTCCGCCGCGCGCAGCACGGCATGGGCCAGGGATCGGCCGGTGGCGTCGTCGTGCCAGATGTAGTACTGGAGGTCGAGCGAGCGCTCGGCCTTTTCCGTCAGCAGCACGCGGGCGATCAGCGCGTCGACGTTGTCCGCCAGCAGGTGGAAGGCGCTCTGGTCTGGCGGGTCAGGGCGACGCTGCGCGGCGAGGCGGCCGAGCGTGGTTTGCGCGGTGTCTGTCATCGCGTGGCTCGGTTCACCGTCCGCCGGGGGCAGGCTGGCGCAGCCGGACAGCAGCGCGGCTGCCACCATCGTGACCATCGCCACCCGGGCCAGCACGCGTGCGGCAGCGGTCATGCATGTCTCCCGGGGAAGGGCAGGCCGCCCGCGCTGGCCAAGTCCAAAGGCCAATACAAATTGGCGCCGACGGCGTCGAGAATGGGAATGCTTGCCCCGGGAAAAGCAAGCGTTACGGCTACGCAAGAGGTGCTACGAACATAGTCCGGCATCGCGGAGATTGCAAACCGCTTCCCGGAGAGAGGAGGCAGCCATGGCTCGTTGGCTCGAGCGACTGATGTCCTGCGCGCGCGTTCTGGTCGCCGTGGCGTGGCTTGCCATGTTCACCGCACCCGGTGTCCCGGCGGCGCAGACCCCTGCACCCGCCGCGCCGCCGGCATCCACCGCGCCTGCGGCGCCGACCTTCAAGCCCGAGGAACTCGAGTCCCTCGTGGCGCCGATCGCGCTCTATCCCGATTCCGTGCTCTCCCAGGTGCTCATGGCGTCCACGTATCCGCTCGAGATCGTGTATGCGGCGCGCTGGGTCAAGGCCAATCCCAATGTGAAGGGCGACGCCGCGGTCAAGGCCGTGGAGAACCAGCCCTGGGATGTCAGCGTGAAGTCTCTGGTGGCCTTCCCGCAGGTGCTGGAGCCGATGAGCGACAAGCTGGACTGGACGCAGAAGCTCGGCGACGCGTTCCTGGCCCAGGAGCGCGATGTGCTGGCGGCGGTGCAGCGCCTGCGCGCCCGCGCCCGGGACTCGGGCAACCTCAAGACCAACGAGCAGCAGAAGGTGTCGGTGGAGCCAGGGCCCGCGCCGGTGCAGGGCCAGCCGCCACCGGTCGCCGAGACCATCATCCGCGTCGAGCCGGCCAATCCCCAGGTGATCTATGTACCGGCCTACAACCCCACCGTGGTCTACGGCTCATGGGGCTATCCGAGCTATCCGCCGTACTACTGGCCCCCGTATCCGGCCTACTACCCGGGGGCGGCGCTGGCCACCGGCTTCGCCTGGGGCGTGGGGCTGGCAGCGGCGGGCGCGATCTTCGGCGGCTGCAACTGGGGCGGCGGCGATGTGAATATCGACGTCAACCGGGCCACCAATATCGACCGCAATTTCGACCGCACCAAGGTGCAGGGCGGCGGCAAGTGGCAGCACGATTCCAGTCACCGGCAGGGCGTGTCGTACCGGGACAACGCTTCGCGCGAGAAGTACGGCAAGAACTCGGGCGGGGCGGACCGCCGCAGCGACTATCGCGGCAGGGAGGGTGGGCGCGAAGGTGGACGTGATGGTGGCCGTGAGGGCGGACGTGAGGGTGGCCGTGACGGTGGGCGTGACGGTGGGCGTGACGGTGGGCGCGATGGCGTCGGCGGCGATCGGGCAACAGCTTCTGATCGGTCAGCAAACCGGGGCGACCGGCAAGGGGGCGACCGGGGCGACCGCCAAGGCGCCGGCGGCGACCGCGCGCAGGCCAGCAATCGGCAAGCCAGCGACCGCAGCCTGAGCACGGACCGTGGCCGGGGCGACATGGGCTCGGGCAGCGGGGCAGGCCGGGACAACGCCTTCCAGGGCGTAGGCGGCGGGCAAAGTGCGCAGCGCGACATGGACCGTGGCCGCGCCAGCTCGCAGCAATCGAACTTTGGCGGCGGGCACGCCAGCAGCCGTGGAACCGGCGGCGGTGGCGGTAGTCACGCGGGCAGCCGTGGCGGCGGGGGAGGCGGCGGCTTCGGCGGCGGCGGTGGCCGTGGCGGCGGTGGGGGTGGCCGTGGTGGTGGCGGCGGCAGGCGCTGAAAAGGGGAGACGATGACCGCGCGATCAACGCACCGCCTGGGGCGGCTTGCCGGAAGGGCCCGCTGGATGGCGGCCACGACAGCCATCGTGATGGCCTTGACGTGGCCATGGCCGGGCCCGGCGTGGGCCGCCAGCCAGCGGCATTTCCCATCGCCCGAAGCCGCCATGCTGGCATTCGGCGATGCCGTGGCGACCAGCGACGACGCCGCGCTGGGCACCCTGCTCGGTAGCGACTACCGGCGCCTGATCCCGCCCGTTGGCGCGGACGCGCGCTACCGCTTCCTGAGTGCCTGGAGTGTGTCGCACAAGATACTTCCCGAGGGTGCCGACCGCGCCCTTGTGGCGGTGGGCGACGATGGCTGGACCTTGCCGGTGCCGCTGGTGAAGTCGGCGCAGGGGTGGTACTTCAACGTGCCCGAGGGCGTGGACGAGATGCGCGTGCGGCGTATCGGGCGCAATGAGCTGGCTGTGATCCAGACCATGCTGGCGGTCTGCGACGCCCAGCGCGAATACGCCAGCGTCGATCATGACGGCGACGGCGTGCTGGTCTATGCCGGCAAGCTGTCCAGCTCGCCCGGCAAGCGCGACGGCCTGTACTGGCCCACGGGCGGCGGCGAGCCGCCGAGCCCGCTCGGCCCCGCCTTCCTGGCTGTCGGCAAGGGCAATACCACGCAGGACGGCTACTACGGCTATCGCTATAAATTGTTGACGGCACAAGGACCGGCGGCGCCCGGCGGTGCCTACGACTACGTGGTCAACGGCCGGCTGTTCGGCGGCTTTGCCATCGTGGCGTGGCCCGTGCGATACGGCGATACCGGCGTCAAGAGCTTCATGGTCAACCACGAGGGCCAGGTGTACGAAGCCGACCTCGGTCCCAACAGCGCGGCGCGCGCGCAGGCCATGACCCGCTTCGATCCTGGCCCGGGATGGGCCAAGACGGCCCCCTGAGCCTCCGGCGCCGCCCCCGCAGGGCGGCGTCCGTGTGCAGGAAGAGATTGCAATTGCGCAGGCCGCCCACTAATGTGAAAGCCGACCATACATAGATCACGAATCTGGCGAATTCGCTTTGTCGTCTTTCTTGACGATTCCTGGCCTTATCCGGGGTGCAGCGCAACGTATATCCGGGCGCAGTACGCGCAGATCGCGCAGTCAGCAAAACATGGACGCACAAGCTCCAGGGGGTAACTGCCATGAATCGTCGTTCGTTCACGACCCTGCTCGGCGTGGCCGCACTGGCCAGTCTCAACGCCGCCTGTACCACCTCTTCCGGTTCCGCCTCGGATAACGCCAGCAAACGCAAGGAAATCGACGCGGGCGCGGACGGCGCGCTGAACCGGCTCTATAGCTCGGTCAACGGCTCGCAGGCCCTGGCCAGCAAGGCCACCGGGATTCTCGTCTTTCCCAAGATCATCGCCGCCGGGCTGGGTATCGGCGGCGAGTATGGGGAGGGCGTGCTCCGCACTGCCGGCCAGCCGGCGGGCTACTACCGCACCTCCACCGCGGCCTTCGGGCTGATTGCCGGCGCGCAGTCCAAGATGATGGTGATGATGTTCATGACGCCGGAAGCCTTGCAGAAGTTCCAGCAAAGCAAGGGCTGGACGGCCGGGGTGGACGGCTCCGTCGCGGTGGCGCAGGTCGGCGCCAACGGGCTGATCGACACCAACACGGCGCGCGCGCCGATCGTCGCCTTCGTGGTGACGAATGCCGGCCTGATGGCGAACCTCTCGCTGGAAGGCACCAAGATCAGCAAGCTCGACATCTAGTCGGGCCGCGGAGAGACCGCATGAGCCGATCCCCCCGGATTCCACATGGGACGACGTGGCTGTTGGCAGTGGCCAGCGTGGCCGCCGGCTGCGCAGTGGCGGACGCGCTGTGGCGCGCATTGCCGCACAAGCGCGCCCCGCCGCGCGCGCCGGCGCCGCGCACCGGGCGGCTGCGGCGGCGCGGCGAGAACGGCGCCGATGCCGACTATGCCTCGCTGATGCGCTCGTCCCGGCTCTCCAGCATGGGCGAGCTGGCCGGCTCGCTGGCCCATGAACTCGACCAGCCGCTGACCGCCATCGTCAGCAATGCCCAGGCCGCGCGCCAGTACCTGGAGTCCGATGTCATCGACATGGACGAGGTGCGCGAGATTCTCAAGGACGTGAACGACGAAGCGTGCCGAGCCAGCGCCACGGTGCGGCAGATCCGCGCGCTGATCAAGGGCGAGTCCCGCGTGCTGGGGCCGCTGGACATCGGCGCCGCCATCGACGAGGCCCTGGCGCTGGTGCGTGGCAACGCGCTCGGGCGCGGCATCGTGCTGACCCGGCAGGTGGCGTCGCCGCTGCCGCGCGTCAATGGCGATGGGGTGCAGATCCAGCAACTGCTGCTCAACGTGCTGCTTAACGCCTGCGATGCCGTGGACCGGGGCGTGCCCGGCAGTGGCACCCCGCGCGAGGTCACGGTGATGGCGCACGTGGCGGAGGGGATGGTGCAGATCGCGGTGCGCGACAGCGGCGCCGGCGTGGACCCCGGCGACCTCGAGCACATCTTCGAACCGTTCGTCACCTCGAAGCCGCAGGGCATGGGGCTCGGGCTGTCGATCAGCCGCGCCATCGCCGCGCGCCATGGCGGCACGCTGGACGCGTGGAACAACGCGGACCGTGGCATGACATTCCAGTTTTCGCTGCCCCAGGAAGGCATGCCCACACGACGCGGCGTCCGCATGCCGCGCGGGCTTGCCATGGCCGAATCGTCTTTCAAAGGATAGCGCCATGAGCGAACACGTTCCGACGGTGTATATCGTCGACGATGACCCCGGTGTCGTGCGCGCGCTGGTGCGGCTGGTCAAGGCGCACGGCTACCAGGCGGTGGGCTTCAACGATGCCTGGGCCTTCCTCGATGCGCGCGCGGCGGACCCCGGTCCGGCCTGCGTGATGCTGGACCTCCAGATGCCGGGCATGGACGGCATCACGCTCCAGCGCCGGCTCGACGGCGAGCTGCCGGTGATCTTCGTCACGGGCCATGCCGATGTCCCCTCCACGATCCTGGCCATGCTGGCCGGCGCCACGGACTTCCTGCTCAAGCCGGTGCAGGAAGACGCGCTGCTGGCGTCGCTCGAACGGGCCTGCCGCTGCGCCGTGGCGCGGCACATGGAACACGAGGAAATGGCCGACCTGCGCGAGCGGCTCGACCGCCTGACCCCGCGCGAGCGCGAGGTGATGGCATGGGTGGTCACCGGCCGCCTGAACAAGCAGGTGGCCAGCGAACTGGGCACGGTGGAGAAGACCATCAAGGCCCATCGCGCCAGCGTCATGCGCAAGCTGGAGGTCGGTTCGCTGGCCGAGCTGGTGCGCATGGCCGACAAGCTCGGCCTGCCCGCCGTGGCCGCCGCACGGACACCCCACCGCGCGGGTGCGGGCGCCGGGGCCTGAGCGCTCCCCACGCAGACGGGTGAAGGGCCGGGGTGCACACCCCGGCATGGCGCGCCGCCTGGGCGGGACCATGGCCCAATATCGCGGGGGCGGGGCATCTCGTAGGCTACGAGCATCAGCGATGCTTGCGCGATTGCCGATCCTGCCGATGGTCAACCTGTGGTCAATCTATGGGGCCTACCGAGACCTTTGTCGTCATCGTCGATGACGACGACGCCGTAGCCCGCGCGATTGCGCGGCTGCTGCGCGCCGCCGGCGTCGTCGTGGATACCTACGCCAGCGGCCTGACGCTGCTGGACCGCCTCCACGCCGACCCCGGCTACCGCCCCGACTGCGTGATCCTCGATGTCTGCATGTCCGATATTGACGGCCTGGAAGTGCAGCAGCGGCTGATGCCCATCGGCCTGCCCGTGCTGTTCATCACCGCCTATGACGTGCCCGAGGCGCGCACCCGCGCGCTGGCCAACGGCGCGCTGGGCTATCTGCGCAAGCCGTTCAACGCGTCCCAGCTGCTCGCCCTGATCCCGTCCCCCCGGTCCTGACGCGGGGTGGCCCTTGGTCCAATTGCCATGGATTGCGGCGCGGCACAAGCTAGGTCGAGAAGCGCCCTTTGCATGGCGTGGGCGTGGCATGTGTGGATGGGAGACCGCAATGCGCAGCAGGATCGGCCGAGGGGGAGTGACGCTGCTGGCGGCGCTGGTGCTGGTGCTGGGCGCGGGCTGCGGGAAGGAGGAGCGCAAGGCCGCGGCGCCGCCGGTGACCGACGTCGGCGTCATCACCGTGTCGTTGCGTGACGTGCCGCTGAACTTCGAGTTCGTGGGCGAGACGCAGAGTTCCCAGCAGGTGGAGATCCGGGCCCGCGTGAACGGCTTCCTGGAGCAGCGCACCTACACCGAGGGCTCGCTGGTCAAGGCCGGCGACGTGCTGTTCCGTATGGACCAGAAGCCATTCCAGGCCGCGCTGTCCGCCGCCAACGCGGAGCTGGCGCAACAGCAGGCGCGGCTGACCACGGCGCGCGCCAACCTGAACCGCGTACGGCCGCTGGCCGCCAAGAACGCTTTGAGCCAGAAGGACCTCGACGACTCCACCGGCCAGGAACAGGCCGCGGCGGCGGCTGTCGAGCAGGCCAAGGCCAACGTCGTCAACGCGAAGCTGAACCTCGGCTATACCACCATCACCTCGCCCGTGAACGGGCTGTCCAGCTTCGCCAAGAAGCAGGTGGGCTCCTATATCGACCCCACCAACAGCCTGCTGACCTACGTGGCCAAACTGGACCCGATGTGGGTCAACTTCAGCCTCTCCGAGAACGAAGTGCTGCAAACACGCTCCCAGACGGCATCGGGCGCGCTGCGCATGCCTGAGCGCGGCGCGCTGGAGGTGGAAGTGATCATGGCCGACGGCAGCGTCTATCCGAGCCGGGGCCGCATCGCCTTCCAGGACGCCTCCTTCAGTGCCGAGACCGGCACCTACCTCGTGCGGGCCGAGGTGGCCAACCGCGATGGCCAGCTACGGCCGGGCCAGTTCGTGCGGGTGAGGGTGATCGGCGCCCAGCGCACGCGCGCCATCACCGTGCCGCAGGAGGCGGTGATCCAGGGCCAGCGCGGCGAATCGGTCTGGACCGTGGACAAGGACAACAAGGCGCAGTCGCGCGCCATCGAGGTGGCCGAATGGACCGAGGGCAACTGGGTGGTGCGCTCCGGCCTGCGCGAGGGTGACGTGGTGATCGTGGACGGCACGGTGCGGCTCGCGCCCGGCGCGCCGGTGCGGCCCACACCGGTAGGGGCGAAGCCGGCCTCCGCGCCGGCAGCCCAGGGCGCACAGAAATCGGCTGACCAGAAATCGGCGGCCCAGCCCGCGCCCGGTGAGAAGGCCGCGCCATGACGCTGTCGCACTTCTTCATCGACCGGCCGATCTTTGCATCGGTGCTGTCCATCATCATCGTGGTGGGCGGGCTGGTGGCGATGTTCAACCTGCCGGTGGCGCAGTTCCCGGACATCACGCCGCCGAGCATCACGGTGACCACCACATACCCCGGGGCGAGTTCCGAGGTGGTGGCGCAGAACGTGGCCGCGCCGATCGAGCAGCAGGTGAACGGCGCGGACAACATGCTCTATATGTCGTCCACCAGCTCGTCCACCGGTAACATGACGCTGACGGTGTACTTCGAGATCGGCACCGACCCGTCGCTGGCCCAGGTGGACGTGCAGAACCGCGTGAACCTGGCGCTGCCCACGCTGCCGGATGCGGTGACCAAGCAGGGGGTATCGGTCCAGAAGCGGTCATCGGCGTTCATGATGGTGATCGCGGTCTACTCGCCGGACAACAGCTATCCGCAGACCTTCGTCGACAACTACACCAACATCTACATCCTTGACGCGCTGAAGCGGATTCCCGGCGCCAATCAGGCCGCGATCTTCGGCACGCCGGACTACGCGATGCGCGTCTGGCTGCGGCCGGACCGCATGGCGCGGCTCGGCATCACCGTGGAGGACGTGAAGAACGCGGTGGCGGCGCAGAACGAGCAGTTCTCGGCCGGGCGCATCGGCTCCTCGCCGACCGACGGGCCAGTCAAGCAGACCTTCCCGGTGGCCACCAAGGGCCGCATGACCGAGCCGGCCGAGTTCGACAACATCATCCTCCGTGCTGCCTCGGGCGATGCGGCCATCGTGCGGCTGAAGGACATCGGCCGGGCCGAGCTGGGTTCGAAGGACTACTCGCTGCGCAGCCGCTTCAAGGGCAAGACCGCCACGCTGATGGCCGTCTACCAGCAGCCGGGCGCCAACGCGCTGGACGTGGCCAAGCAGGTGCGCACCACGCTGGAGACCATGAAAAAGTCGTTCCCGCCCGGGCTGGAGTACGAGGTGGCGCTGGACACCACGGAGTTCGTGCAGGAGTCGATCAACGAGGTGGTGCATACGCTGCGCGACGCCGTGATCCTGGTGATTTTGGTGGTCTACCTGTTCCTGCAGAGTTTCCGCGCCACGCTGGTGCCGATCCTGGCCGTGCCGGTGTCGATCATCGGCACCTTCATGGCGATGTCGGCGTTCGGCTTTTCGGTGAACATGCTGACACTGTTCGGGATGGTGCTGGCCATCGGCATCGTGGTGGATGACGCCATCGTGGTGATCGAGAACGTCGAGCGGAATATGGTCGAGTTCAACATGCCGCCCAAGATCGCAGCCAAGCACGCCATGGACGAGGTGGGCGGGCCGGTGGTGGCCATCGTGCTGGTGCTGCTGGCCGTGTTCATCCCGGTGGCCTTCCTCTCCGGCATCACCGGGCAGCTGTACAAGCAGTTCGCCATCACGCTGGCGGTGTCGGTGTTCCTGTCGGGCATTGTGGCGCTGACGCTGTCGCCCGCGCTGGCGGCCATCCTCCTCAAGCCCGGCACGCACAAGAAGAACCGATTCTTCCAGTGGTTCAACCGCAGCTTCGACCGCATGGTGGAAGGCTACGGCAGCAGCATCCAGCTGGTGATCCGGCGCGTGTTCATCTCCGTGGCGCTGGTGCTGGCGCTGATCGTGGCGAGCGTGCTGCTGTTCATGCGCATTCCGTCGTCGTTCCTGCCCGTGGAGGATCAGGGCTACCTGTTCGGCGCGGTGGTGCTGCCGGACGCCGCGAGCCTGGACCGCACCGGCGACTTGTCCAAGCGCGCCGAGCAATGGTTCGCGGCGCAGCCGGGCGTGAAGTCGGTGGCCACGCCGGACGGCTACAGCCTGATCGACTCCCAGAACAAGTCCAACGCCGGCACGCTGTTCATCACGCTGAAGAGCTTCCATGATCGCGGCAAGGGCGAGAGCGCCGAGGACCTCATCACCAAGGCCAACCGCGAGTTCTCCACCTGGCGCGAGGGGCTGGTGATCCCGGTCAATCCGCCGTCCATCCCGGGACTTGGCACCACGGGCGGTTTCGAGTTCTGGCTGCAAAGCACCGGCGACGGCACCTACCAGCAGCTGGAGGCGCGCGCGCGGGCCTTTATCGCCAAGGCGCGCCAGCGGCCCGAGCTGCGCAGCGTGAGCACGACGATCAACACGCGCTCGCGCCAGTTGCTGGTGGACCTGGACCGCGAGCGCGCCGAGACCCAGGGCGTGCCGGTCGATCAGGTCTACTCGGCCCTGCAGACCATGTTCGGCTCGCTCTACGTGAGCCAGTTCCCGAAGAACAGCCGGCTGTTCCAGGTCATCCTGCAGGCCGAGCCGCAGTTCCGTTCGCGCCCGGAAGACCTCGACAAGGTCTATGTGCGCAACACCCATGGCGACATGGTGCCGATCAAGGCCGTGACCACCTCGCGTTACGTGGCCGGCGCGGACCTCGTCACGCGCTTCAACAACTTCCCGGCCGCCAAGATCACCGGGGACGCCGCGCCGGGCTACAGCTCCGGGCAGGCGCTGACCGCCATGGAGGAAGTGGCCGCCGAGGTGCTGGGCGAGGGCTACAGCTTTGCGTGGAGCGGGCAGGCGTATGAGGAGAAGAAGGCCGGCTCGACCGCCGCCATGGTGTTCGCCTTCGCGCTGCTGATGGTGTTCCTGATCCTGGCCGCCCAGTACGAGAAATGGTCGCTGCCGATCGGCGTGCTGCTGGCGGTGCCGTTCGCGCTGTTCGGCGCGCTGGTCGCCATCCTGATACGCGGCATGCAGAACGACGTGTACTTCCAGATCGGCCTGACGGTGCTGATCGCGCTGGCGGCCAAGAACGCCATCCTGATCTTCGAGTTCGCGGTGGAGATGCGCATCAAGGAGGGGCTGAACGCCTACGACGCGGCGGTCAAGGCGTCCAAGCTGCGGCTGCGGCCGATCATCATGACCTCGCTGGCCTTCATCCTGGGCTGCATTCCGTTGGCCATCGCCAGCGGAGCTTCCGCGGCGAGCCGGCAGTCGCTCGGCACGGGGGTGATCGGCGGCATGCTCGGCGCCACGGTGATCGCGGTGTTCTTCATCCCGATGTTCTTCTGGGCGCTGGAGCGCCGCACCGCCGGCAAGGTGCCGGACCAGCCGACGCCGGGCCATCCGCCTTCGGGTCATCCGCCCGAGCCGGGGCTGGAGCCGCCCGCCGATGCGCCGGCCGCGCCGGTGCGCCGGGGAGACCCGCCATGAGCCACGTGCACTGGCAGGCGCTGGTTGGTGCCGGCGCCCTGATGGCAGGCGGCTGCGCGGTGGGGCCGGACTACGAACGGCCCGCCGTGGACGTGCCCGAGACCTATCGCTTCGCGGAGACCCCGCCGGCCACGCCTACGGCCGCCACGCCCACCACACCCACCACACCCACCACGCCCGCTATCGATCCGCAATGGTGGGGCCAGTTCGGCGACCCGGTGCTCGACGCGATGATCGCCCAGGCGCTGGAGCGCAATCGCGACATCCTGATCGCCGCCGCCCGTGTGGACGAGTACTACGGGCGCGTGATGTCCACGCGCGGCCTGATGTTCCCGCAGGTCGGCGTGGAGACGTTGGCAAGCCGTCAGCGCCTGAGCAACAGCAGCGGCACGCTGTCGCCGGTGGGCAATCCGTTCAACCAGGTGCAGGCCGATGTGTTCGCCTCGTGGGAGATCGACCTGTTCGGCCGGCTGCGGCGCCTGACCGAGTCGGCCCGCGCGCAATGGGCAGCCTCCGACGAGGCGCGCCGGGCCGTGGAGATCAGCGTGGCGGCGGCCGTGGCCTCGGGCTACGTCACGCTGCGCGATCTGGATAACCGCCGGCTGGTGGCCGGCGACACGCTCGACAGCCGCGCCGGGGCGTTGGAGCTGTTCCGGCAGCGCTTCGAGGGCGGGGTGGTGTCCGAGGTGGAACTGGCGCAGGCGCAGTCCGAGTATGCGTCGGCGCTGACCTCGGTGGCGCTCTACGACCAGCTGGTGGCGCAGCAGGAGAACCTGCTGTCGGTGCTGATCGGCGAGAACCCGCGCGCCATGCCGCGCGGCCTGCCGATTGGCGAACTGCGCCCGCCGACGATTCCATCCGGCCTGCCGTCCGACCTGCTGGAGCAGCGCCCGGACCTGTTGCAGGCCGAGCAGCAACTGGTGGCCGCCAACGCCGAGATCGGCGCGGCACGGGCCGAGTACTTCCCGACCATCACGCTGACCGGGCTGTTCGGCGCGGCCAGCACGGCGCTTTCCGGGCTCTGGGTGGGCGCGGCGCAGACGTGGTCGTATGGCGCGTCGGTGGCGATGCCGATCTTCAGCGCGGGGCGGATTGCGGGCGATGTCCGGCAGGCCGAGGCACGCCAGCGGCAGGCGCTGCAGGGCTACCAGCAGGCCATCCAGACCGCGTTCCGCGAAGTGGCGGACGCACTGGTGGGCGTGCAGCGCACGCGCGATCAGCTCACGGCCAAGACCGCGCAGGTCGATGCGCTGGCGCGCTATGCCGCGCTCGCGCGCGACCGCTACGAGGGCGGCTACACCAGCTACCTGGAGGTGCTCGACTCGGAGCGCGCGCTGTTCTCGGCCCAGATCGACCAGTCGAGCCTGCGCGGCACCGAGTTCGGGCAGATCGTGCAGCTTTACAAGGCGCTCGGTGCTGGCTGGCCGCTGCGCGCAGCCGGCATCCCGCAAGCGGAGCGCCGGGATCAGGCATCCACAACGGAGAGATGACATGAAAAAACGAGTGCTGGTGATGGTGGCGATGATGGCCATGGCAGGCGCGGCGCAGGCCCAGCCGGATACCAAGGTGGATGTCACGCGTGGACAGGGGACGGCCACGATGACGGGCACCGCCAAGGTGAACGCGACGATCACGAAAATCGACGCGCCCACGCGCACGGTGACACTGAAGACGCAGACGGGCAAGGTCGTCGACCTGGCCGTGGGCCCCGAGGCGCGCAACTTCGACCAGCTCAAGGTCGGCGACAAGGTGGCGGTGGAATACCGCGAGGCGCTGACGCTGAAGCTGGAGAAGGGGAGTGGGCCGCTGTCGATGGAAACCAAGCCCATCGAGGAGCGCTCGGCGCCGGGTGCCAAGCCGGGCGGCGTGATTGGGCAGGAGGTGACCGTGGTGGCCGATGTGGTGGCGGTCAGCCCGTCCAAGCACACCGTGACGGTGAAGGGGCCCAAGGGCAATGTCATGGACCTGATGGTGGAAGACCCCGCCCAGTTGGCCGAGGTGAAGAAGGGCGACCGCATCAAGGCCGTCTACACGCAGGCCGTGGCCGTGAACGTGCAGGCGGCGACGAAGTAGCCCTGTCGCACCTATCGCACCTACTGCCATGTCGCGCCGCCTTGTTGTCAACCTCCGCGTCTGCGCCGGCCTCGCCCTCTGTGCGATGGCCTGGCCGGCCCAGGCGTACTTCGACCATTTCCTGAACAACACCATCGTCGGCCGCCTGAGCCGCCCGCAGACGGAGACGCTGGCCGACATCTACCGCAAGGCCTTGTCCGAGAAGGACGATGGCAGCAGTACGCCGTTTGAGCTGCCAGCGGACAAGGACGCGAAGGCCTCCGAAGGCAGCATGACGCTGATCAAGACCACCCAAAAGGGGGATCAGCGTTGCCGTCAGGTGAAGTCGGAATTCCGGCAGGCCGGCAAGTCCGAGAAATGGACGGGCTGGTACTGCCGCAAGGGCGACGGCGACTGGCGGCGCACGCAGATGAAGCAGTAGCCGGGCCGTCCCTCACTTGGGTGATGCGCGCTCCGCATGGTGGACCATGGTCCAATACCGGCGCGTGCCCCGGTTGAATATCTTGTTCAGGAACAGTGTCCGCGCTCGGCGCGGACACTTTGACCATCGTTACCCCCTTGCGAGGCATGCACCATGAGCCGACACGATACGTCGAAGCTGGCGAGCCTTTCGCCCTTCGAACTCAAGGATGAACTGATCAAGCTGGCCGGGAGCGTGTCCAACCGGCTGATGCTCAACGCGGGGCGGGGCAACCCCAATTTCCTGGCCACCGTGCCGCGCCATGGCTTCCTGCAGCTTGGGCACTTCGCCATGATCGAGTCGGAGCGGGCGTTCTCCTACCTGCCCGTGGGCGTGGGCGGATTCCCGCGCCGGGCCGGCATCGAGGAACGCTTCGACCAGTTCTCGCGCCAGCACCATGACGTGCCCGGCGTGGCCTTCCTGACCGGCGCGGTCTCGTACGTGCGCGACCAGCTCGGGCTGGACGGCGGCGACTTTCTCTACGAGATGTGCGAGGGCTTCATGGCCTGCAACTACCCGGTGCCGGACCGGATGCTGCGGCTCAGCGAAAAGATCGTCAAGCAGTACATCCGCCGGGAGATGATCGGCGCGCATCCGTTCGAGGGCGACTTCGACCTCTACGCCGTGGAAGGCGGCACGGCGGCCATGACCTACCTGTTCAACTCGATGCGCGTGAACGGGCTGCTGCGCGCGGGCGACACCATCGCGCTGGGCATGCCGATCTTCACGCCGTACATCGAGATTCCCGAGCTGAAGGAATACAACCTCCACGAGGTGAATATCAACGCCGACCCGGCGGCCGGCTGGCAATACCCGAACGAGGAACTGGACAAGCTGCGCGACCCCAAGGTCAAGGCGTTCTTCCTGGTCAACCCGAGCAACCCGCCCTCGGTGCGGGTGAGCGATGCCAGCCTGGAATACCTGGCGGACATCGTCAAGGAGCGCCCGGACCTGATCATCCTGACCGACGACGTGTACGGCACCTTCGCCGACAACTTCGTCTCGCTGTTCGCCATGTGCCCGCGCAACACCATCCTGGTGTACTCGTACTCGAAGTACTTCGGCGCCACGGGCTGGCGGCTGGGGGTCATTGCCACGCATAAATCGAACTTGTTCGATGCGCAGATCGCCGCGCTGCCCGATGCCGACAAGAAGGCGCTGAACGAGCGTTATTCGTCCATCACCACCGAGCCGGCCAAGCTGCCGTTCATCGACCGCATCGTGGCGGACAGCCGCACCGTGGCCCTGAACCATACGGCGGGGCTTTCCACGCCGCAGCAGGTGCAGATGGTGCTGTTCTCGCTGTTCTCGCTCATGGACACGGCGGACACCTACAAGGACACCGTGAAGCGCCTGATCCGCAGCCGCAAGGCCGCGCTGTACCGCGGCATGGGAGCGAAGGCCGAGGCCGTGGACGAGAACGTGGTGGATTACTACACGCTGCTCGACGTGGAGCGCGAGAGCCGCGAGGTGGGGCCGGAGTTCGTGAAGTGGCTGCTGGACTCGATCAAGCCGCACGAGCTGCTGTTCCGGCTGGCCGAGGAGGCCGGCGTGGTGCTGCTGCCCGGTGGTGGATTTGGCACCCAGCATCCGTCCGGACGGGTCTCGCTGGCCAACCTCAACGAAGAGGACTACGTGAAGATCGGCCGCTCGGTGCGCAAGCTGCGCGACGAGTACCTGGAGAAATACCGGGCGCAGGGCGGCAAGGTGGGCAAGGCGGATAAATCGGACAAGTCCGAAAAATCTGACAAGTCGGGCAAGGGCAAGTCAGGCAAGTAGCCGCCCGCACCCAGAAGAACAACCCGAAGGAGGTGCTCATGAACTGGTTCGTGACGACCCTGAAAGCCTACCCGGAGATCTCGATCTTCCTGGCGCTGGGCATCGGGTACTGGGTGGGCGGCAAGAGCTTCAAGGGCTTCAGTCTCGGGGCGGTGACGTCGACGCTGCTGGTGGCGATCGTGATCGGCATCCTCGGCGTCAAGATCTCGGCCAACGTGAAGTCGGTCTTCTTCCTGATGTTCCTGTTCGCGGTGGGGTACGGCGTGGGGCCGCAGTTCGTGCGGGGCATCGCCAAGGACGGCGTGCCCCAGGCGATTTTCGCGGTGATCCTGGCGGTGCTGTCGCTGGTGGTGTCGGTGGGGGCGGCGATGATCGCCGGCTATGACCTCGGCTCGTCGGCGGGGCTGTTCGCCGGCTCGCAGACCATTTCGGCGTCGATGGGGCTGGCGACGGACGCCATCAACCGGCTGGGCCGCTCGCCCGAGGAAACCAAGGAGTTGCTGGACGCCATGCCGATTGCCTACGCGGTGACGTATATCTTCGGCACGGTCGGCTCGGCCATCATCCTGGCGCAGATCGGGCCGAAGCTGCTGGGCATCGACCTCGTGAACGCCTGCAAGGAGTACGAGCACCTGCTGGGCGCCAGTGACGATGCCGCCGGCACGCAGTGGCACAACTTCGAGCTGCGCGCCTACAAGCTGGCGCCCGACGCGCCCTACATCGGCAAGACCGTGGGCGATGTGGAGTCCCACACGCAGGCGGGCTTCCGGGCGTTCATCGAGCGCATCCGGCGCGACGGCAAGATCATCGAGACGGACCCGTCCACGGTGCTGCAGGCCGGCGACGTGGTGGCGATTGGCGGCAAGCGTAACCAGCTGATCGAATTCCTTGGCCCGCGCGGCGCGGAGGTGGAAGACCGCGAGCTGCTGGACACACCCACCGAGGGCGTGGACATCTACATCACCAACAAGGCCGTGGATGACAAGACGCTCGAGGAACTGGCGCACGAGCCCGGCGCGCGCGGGGTCTTCTTGAGGAAGATCAAGCGCGGCCCGACCGAGACCGTGATCCCGGTGCTGCCGAAGACCAAGCTGTATCGCGGCGATGTGGTCACGCTGGTGGGCCGCACGCGCGACATCAACGCCACGGCCAAGACCCTCGGCTACGTGGACCGGCCGACCACGGTGACCGACGTGGCCTTCATGTCGCTGGCGATCACGGTGGGCACGCTGATCGGGGCCATCGTGCTGAACGTGGGGGGCATTCCGCTGACGCTGTCCACCGCCGGCGGCGCGCTGATCGCGGGGATCATCTTCGGCTGGTATCGCGCCATCCACCCGACCTTCGGCCGCATTCCGGAACCGACAGTCTGGTTCATGAACTCGGTGGGCTTGAACGTGTTCATCGCCGTGGTGGGCATCTCCGCCGGCCCGGGCTTCGTCGCCGGGCTCCAGAAACTCGGCATCAGCCTGTTCCTGTGGGGCATCTTCGCCACCGCCGTGCCGCTGTTCATCGGCATGTTCATCGCCAAGTACGTGTTCCACTTCCACCCGGCGCTGCTGCTCGGCGTCTGCGCCGGGGCGCGCACCACCACGGCGGCACTCGGCATGCTCTGCGAAGCGGCCAAGAGCCAGGTGCCGGGGCTGGGCTATACGGTGACCTACGCGGTCGGCAACACGCTGCTGACGATCTGGGGGATGGTGGTGATCATGATTTTGGCGTGAGGGGGCCAAAAAAGGGGAGTGGTGCGGGATGCACTCGCGGTGCGGGGGATGGTGCCCGGGGTCGGACTCGAACCGACACGCCTTGCGGCGGGGGATTTTGAGTCCCCTGCGTCTACCTGTTTCACCACCCGGGCATTGGGCGGCGATACCCGGACGGGCATCGCGCGGCGATGAACCGCGGATTATGCCGGAAATCGCCCCGCCGAACAACCGCCCCGGGCTTGCGGTAGCATAGCGCGCAGCGCCGCCCGCTTCGCCCCCGTCCTCGTCGCGGCGTCCCCATCGGAGCACCGTGACATGTCAGACCAGCCGTCCCTGGCCAGCCTTGCCGAGTTGCCATCCCAGGACCCCGCGTTCTACGCGCACGCCTATAACAACCGCGCCCGGGTGCCGGACAACGCCACGCACATGGCCCGCTGGGCTGCCGATTCGGCGCTGGTGCGGGCTGCCGCGGCGTCGTACCTCGAGAACCTGCCCTATGGCGACCCGGCGTCGCCCCATGCCGACGACGAGCGCCTCGACTATTTCCCCGCCACGGGCGTGCCCGCCGGCACCCGTCCGCCGCTGCTGGTGTTCGTCCACGGCGGCTACTTCCGGGCGCTCGACAAGCGCGACCACAGCTTCGTGGCCAGCCTGCTGCCCCGGCGCGGCGTGTCGGTGGCGATCATCAACTATTCGCTGTGCCCGGCGGTCACTGTCGAGACCATCGTCCGGCAGGTGGTGCAGAGCGTGGCGTGGCTGTACCGGCAGGGCGATGCGCTCGGCCATGATCGCGACCGCATCTTCGCGGCCGGGCATTCGGTGGGCGGGCATCTGGTGACCATGCTGATGGCGGCGCTGTGGCCGCAGGTGGGCGCAGACCTGCCGGTGGGCCTGATCCGGGGCGGTCTGTCGATCAGCGGCCTGTACGACCTCGAACCGCTGCGCCGCGCCGACTTCCTTCAGGTGGACCTGCGTCTGACCGAGTCAGATGTCGTGCGTCTCTCGCCGGCCTTCCTGCCGCCCGCCACGCGCGCGCCGTTGCTGACGGCGGTGGGCGAGATCGAATCGAGCGAATATCACCGCCAGAACGCGCTGATCCGCGCCGCCTGGCCGGACAACGCGCGCGAGGACATCCCGCTGCCGGGCCGCCATCATTTCAACGCGATGGACGACCTGGCGCGCGACGGCAGCCCGATGCTGCGCGCGCTGCTGGCGATGATCGGCGGGATGTAGCGGGGTAGGGCAGGCTTTAGGACGCGTCCGAGTCCGGCGCCTGCTTGTGTTCCAGCAGGCGCAGCAGCGACGAGGTGTCGTCGCGTCCCCAGCCGTTTGCCATCATCTGGTCGAGCTGGGCCGAGGTGACGCGCATCGCGGGCAGGTCCAGCCCGATCTGGTTGGCGATGTCCTGCGCCAGCCCGAAATCCTTGGCATGCAGCCGCGATTCGATGCCGGCGGCGAAGTCGCGCGCCACCATCTTCGGCCCCAGCAGATCGAGCATGCGGCTGCCCGCAAAGCCCGTGGAGATCGCCTGGAACACCTTGCCGGTGTCCACATCCTGCGCGGCGGCAAAGCGCATGGCCTCGGCGATGCCCTCGATATTCACCACCTGGGCGATCTGGTTGCACAGCTTGGCGACCTGGCCCGCGCCGTGGTCGCCAATATGCGTGATCGACTTGCCGATCAGGTTCAGCAGCGGCCGCACCGTTTCCAGGTGCTCGGCCTTGCCGCCGACCATGATGGTCAGCGTGGCGGCCTGCGCGCCGGTCGTGCCGCCCGACACCGGGCAGTCGAGCGCGTGGATGCCGCGCGCCGCCAGCGACTGGGCAATCTCGCGCGTGACGATCGGCGAGATTGTGCTGTGATCGACGCAGATCGTGCCGGGCGCGGCGCCCTCGATCACGCCATCCTTGCCGAGCAGCACCGTGCGCACGTCTTCCGACGAGGTGACGTTGGTGAACACCACGGCCGCTCCGCGTGCGGCGTCAGCCGGCGTGAAGCACGGTTCCGCGCCGAGCTGGCGGGCCGCGTCGGCGGCCTCCGGGCGGCGTACGAAGGCCCGTACCGTATGGCCGCCAGCAATCAGGTGGCCGACCATCGGCGCGCCCATCGCGCCAAGGCCAATAAATGCAAGGGTGGTCATCCGCGGTTCCTTATCCCCATCGTAAAAAAAGCCATGTGCCGCCGGCTTGGGCGACACATGGCGAGGATAGCCGAGGATGCCGCGCGGCGCCACGCAGGGGCCTGCGCGGGCTCCGGGGCAGGGGCTCAGAACGGCAGTTGTTGGATGGCGCGCAGGATTAGCAGGGGGCTGTTGGGCCCTTCCTTGCTGCTGAAGGCGAACGCATGGCCGGGGCGCACGGCCTTCACGCAGAACGAGATCGTCTTTTGGCCAGCCGCGAGTGCGTTGGCCACCGCCGCGCTGACATCGATCTGCCGAGATTGCTGCACATGGTTGAGGTGAAGCCGTCCGACGAACCGGCCGCCGCACGCTGGTGCGTTGGCCATGGTCAGGGTGTCTTCGTTCCACGCCGTGTCGGTGACGAAGACCTGCAGGATATCGGCCGCCGTGCCGGTGACGTTGCCGCCATGGAGCATGATCCGGTACTCGGGCTTGAAGCGGGCGGGCAGCGCCTGCGCGCCCTCCGGGATCTGGAACTTCATGTAGAAGCTCAGCGGCGGCGTGGTGCCTTGTGCCGCCTCGGTGGCCAGTTTCACGTCGCGGCCGAATGTCGTGTGGACATCATTGCCGCCGCTGACCATCGCGTCAGCCTCGGGCGCGTTGTAGTCGTACGGAATTTCCCGGGCGCAGGCGCGTTCCTTGTTGAGGCATTGTTCGGTCAGATAGTGCATGGCCTTGGGCCGCCAGCCATTGAAGAAGTCGGCGTGCCCGGAATACAGGGGACCCCAGTTCTCCTGGGACACCTTGCCATGGGCGTTCAGGCTCGGGTCCTTCGAGAGCTGCGCATGCGTGAGATCGCGCACCTGTCCCAGCGCATAGGCGAGATTGATGCTCAGGTGCGGCACGCGCACCGGATAGCCGACCGGGCAGGCGCCGCTCTGGTCGGCATAGGCCATGTTGTTGTAGCCGCCGTGATGGGAGCGCAGCGTCGGATTCAGGTTGATGCCGTCCCAGCAGGTGGGGAAGCTGATGCCGATGTTGAGTTGCGTCCCCTTCACCGGATCGGGCACGCAGTCAGTCGGGATGGTGTTGGTGTAGCCCTTGCGGCTGCCGGTGCACAGGAACGAGATGCGCGGGTTGGGCTGCGTGCCGGCGTGGTTGCCGGCCAGCATTTGCAGGCCGGTTGGCATGACACTGACCGGGTAGCGGTTGGAACTGGGCACCGCCACGTTCGAGTAGTAGGTCTTCTTGTAGGTGGGCGGCACGATCGTGCCGTCGGGCAGCTTCAGCGAGGGGGCCCAGTACGAGCTGGTGTCCGCAGCGTTCTCGCAGGTGGTGCCGGACTTTGCCAGCAGGTCGGCGCCCGTGGTGTAGGCGTCTGCCGCCGTGTTGCCGAAGAAGTCATGCCGCATCGCCGTGCCCGGCCGCTTCGGGTGAACGATGGGGTCGTCCGCCAGCGTGTGCGAGTACAGGCAGAGCGCATTGGCGCGGCCGTCGCGCAGGGTGCCCTGCGCCATTGCGGAGAAGCTGGCGGCCAGACCGCCCGCCAGGACAAGGGTTTTGAGACAGGAAGCGTGCATCGGTCGTCGTGGTTGTCGGAATGGCTGCCTGACAGGATCAGGCGCGGCCGATTCTAGCGACGACGAACGCAACGAATCGTCTCAATCTCCTTGGTCTTGATGCACTTGAACAATCAAGGTTTCTGCGATGCCGCGAGGCGCCACAGCGAGGTCACCTCGGCCTTGCGGGCCTGGTGCAGCGGATCGTCCGGATCACTCGCCTTGGGATGGCGCGGGCGGATGTCGGAGCGGCCCAGCACCTTCAGCCCGGCGTCTTCGATCCAGCCCAGCAGTTCCTCGCGCGTGCGCAGGCCCAGATGCTCGGCGAAGTCGGAGAGCAGCAGCCAGCCCTGGCCGGCCGGCTCCAGATGCTCGGCAAGGCCGGCGAGGAAGCCGCGCAGCATGCGGCTCTCGGGATCGAACACGGCATGCTCGACCGGCGAACTCGGTCGCGCGGGCACCCAGGGCGGGTTGCAGACCACCAGCGGGGCGCGGCCAGCCGGGAAGAGGTCGGCCTCGACCACTTCCACCTGATGGGTCAGACCCAGCCGGCCGAGGTTGTCGCGGGCGCATTGCAGCGCGCGCGGGTCCTGGTCCGTGGCCACCACGCGGCGCACGCCGCGCTGCGCCAGCAGGGCCGCCAGCACGCCGGTGCCGGTGCCGATGTCGAAGGCGAGCTTGTCCGAGGGCAGCGCTTCCTTGGCGACGAGGTCGAGGTATTCGCCCCGCACCGGCGAGAACACGCCGTACCACGGGTGAATCCGTTCGCCCAGCACCGGGATCTCGACGCCCTTCTTGCGCCACTCGTAGGCGCCGATCAGGCCGAGCAGTTCGCGCATCGAGGCCACATAGGGCGCCGTGGCCGGGCCGTAGACCTGCGTGCAGGCCTCAGCCACCTCGGGCGCGCGGCGCAGCGGCACCACGTGGCCGGCGTCGAACGGCAGCAGCAGCATGCCCAGCGTGCGCGCGCGTTGCGACTGCGCCAGCCGGTGCTTGTGGAACGCCTCGGTCATGTTGGCCGGCGGCTTGGGCGCGCGCTTGGGCTTGCGGTCGGTGCGGCGGGCCATGGCCTGGAGCAGCTGGCGCGCGTTCTGGAAGTCGCCGCGCCAGAGCAGGGCCACGCCTTCGCTGGCCAGCCGGAACGCCGTGTCGGCGGGCGTCTGGTCATCGGCAATCACCACGCGCTTTGGCGGCGGCAGGCCGGCCTCGGAGCGCCACAGCGCGCTGCGCTCGGCGCCGTCTTCGGTCCAGTGGATGGTGGGGAGGGAGGAGGAGTCAGACATATCTATATAGAGGGAGGCGTGCGCCACATCGGCAGGCAATCTCAAATGCGCCGATTACAGCTCATAGGCCTCGTGATCGCCCGACATCGCCTGTTCCACGAGCTTGCGGTTCAGGGTGGGCGAGAACAATTCGATGAAGGTATAGACGAAGCTGCGCAGATACGCGCCCTGTTTGACGGCCAGATGGGTCACATTGGTGCCGAACAGGTGGCCGACCGGGATGCCGCGCAGGTTGCGGTCGCGCTCGGCATCGAACGCCACACCGGCCACGATACCGATGCCCAGGCCGATCTCGACATAGGTCTTGATCACGTCTGCGTCGATGGCCTCGAGGATGATATCCGGCTCCAACTGGCGCAAGGCGAATGCCTTGTCAATCTTGGGGCGGCCCGCGAAATTCGGATCGTAAGTGATCAATGGGTAACTTGCGATGTCCTCGAGCGCGATGTGCTTCTTTTCCAGCAAGGGATGGTCGGGCGGCGTGATGACCGTATGCGACCACTGGTAGCCGGGCAGCGACACCAGGCCCTTGTCCCCCGAGATGCCCTCGGTGGCGATACCGATGTCGGCCTGGTCGTGCAGGATCATGTCCGCGATCTGCGAGGGGTTGCCCTGCTGGATCGACAGCCGCACCTTGGGGTAGCGCTTGGTGAACTCGCCGATCACGCGCGGCAGGGCATAGCGCGCCTGGGTGTGCGTGGTGGCGATGGTGAAGTTGCCTTGATCCTGGGCAGCGTAGTCCTTGCCTACCCGCTTCAGGCTCTCCACCTCCTGCAGGATCTTCTCCACGGAGGTCAGGATGCGGCGCCCCGGCTCGGTCAGGCTGCGGATGCGCTTGCCGTGCCGCGTGAAAATATCGACGCCCAGCTCCTCCTCCAGCTCGATGATGGCCTTGGAGACGCCAGGTTGTGACGTATAGAGCGCTTTAGCGGCTTCGGTCAGGTTGTAGTTCTGACGGACGGCCTCGCGCACGAAGCGGAACTGGTGCAGGTTCATATAACTCGGTGCGTATAAACAAACAACTTCTTATTAGTTTGAGATATGAGGCCAGTTTATTACGATTTTCGAACTTTGTTAAATAACGGCCTGCCCGTATTGCGTCCGCGCCCAGCCTGAACCCCGGCGAAGCGCGGAAGTGACGGAAAAGGCATTGTTGAGAACCCCCTCGAATGTCCCTTGCGTATACCGCTTCCGGTCTGCTGGTAGGTATCTTGGTCGGTCTGACCGGGGTAGGCGGGGGTTCGCTCATGACGCCGCTGCTGACCCTGCTGTTCGGCTTCTCGCCGGCCACGGCGGTGGGTACCGACCTCGCGTTCGCTTCGATCACCAAGGGCTTCGGCACCATCGCGCACCGCGCCCATGGCCACGTGCAATGGCAGGTGGTGCGCCGCCTCTGCATCGGCAGCCTGCCCGCCGCACTGGTGGCCATCCTCGTACTCAAGAGCGCCGGCGAGCTGGACGCGCGCTGGCTGCACGGCATTCGGCTGATGATCGGCGTGTCGGTGCTGCTGACCGTATTGTCGCTGCTGTTCCGCAAGCAGATGCTGGCCTGGCTCGAACGCAACCCGCGTTTCCAGCTGGAAGGCCGCCGCCAGGTGGTGGCGACCGTGGTGGTGGGCGCCGTGATCGGCGTGCTCGTCACGGTGTCGTCGATCGGCGCCGGCGCGGTTGGCGCCACGCTGATCCTGTTGCTGTACCCCCATATGAAGCCGGCCGAAGTGGCTGGCACCGATATCGCCTACGCCGTGCCGCTCACGGCGGTGGCCGGGCTGGGCCACGTGTGGCTCGGCACCGTCGACTGGAATTTGTTGCTGGCGCTGCTGGTGGGCTCGATCCCCGGCATCTGGCTGGGCGCGCAACTGTCCCGGGCGCTGCCCGAGCGGCTCGTGCGCGCCGCCCTGGCCACCACGCTCACGCTGGTCGCCATCAAGCTCGTTTCCTAAGCATTCAACGAATACTGAACGGACCCACACCATGTATCAGTACGATCAATACGACCAGCGCATCGTCCAAGAGCGCGTTGCCCAGTTCCGTGACCAGGTGCGCCGCCGCCTCTCCGACGAACTGACCGAAGAGGAATTTCTGCCGCTGCGGCTGCAGAACGGCCTGTACATGCAGCGCCATGCCTACATGCTGCGCGTGGCCATTCCGTACGGCCTGCTGGCGTCGAAGCAGATGCGCATGCTGGCGCATATCGCGCGCGAGTACGACCGTGGCTACGGCCACTTCTCCACGCGCCAGAACATCCAGTACAACTGGATGGACCTCGAGCGCGTGCCGGACGTGCTGGCCGACCTCGCCAGCGTGGAGATGCACGGCATCCAGACCTCGGGCAACTGCGTGCGCAACATCACGACCGACCACTTCGCCGGCGTGACGCCGGACGAGACCGTGGACCCGCGCGTGCTGGCCGAACTGCTGCGCCAGTGGAGCACCTTCCAGCCGGAATTCGCCTTCCTGCCGCGCAAGTTCAAGATCGCGATCTCGGCCTCCGCCAACGACCGCGCCGTGGTGCAGATGCACGACATCGGCATCTACGCCTACCGGAACGCCGCCGGCGAGACGCGCCTGCGCATCCTGGCCGGTGGCGGCCTGGGCCGCACGCCGATCCTGGGCACAATCATCAAGGACGACCTGCCGTGGCAGCACATGCTGACCTACGTGGAGTCCGCGATTCGCGTGTACAACCGCTACGGCCGCCGCGACAACAAGTACAAGGCCCGTATCAAGATCCTCGTGAAGGCCATCGGCGCCGAGAAGTTCGCCGCCGAGGTCGAGGAAGAGTGGCAGCACAGCAAGGACGGCCCGGGCACCATCACGCAGGACGAGTTCGCCCGCGTGGCGCAGTACTTCACTCCGCCGGCCTACGAGAAGCTGGCCGACACCGACGCCGGCTACGAGAAGCACCTGCTCGAGGACAAGGCGTTCGCGCGCTGGGTCAGCCGCAGCGTGCACGCCCACAAGGTGCCGGGCTATGCCGCCGTGACGCTCTCCACCAAGCCGGGCCCCGTCTCGCCCCCGGGCGATGCCACGGACAAGCAGATGGAAGCCGTGGCCGACCTGGCCGACCGCTACGGGTTTGGCGAGCTGCGCGTGGCGCACGAGCAGAACCTGGTGCTGCCGGACGTCAAGAAGCATGACCTTTTCGCCCTCTGGCAGGAAGCGAAGCAGGCCGGCCTGGCGACGGCCAACATCGGCCTGCTGACCGACATCATCGCCTGCCCGGGCGGCGATTTCTGCTCGCTGGCGAATGCCAAGTCGATCCCGATCGCGCTGGGCATCCAGGAGCGCTTCGACAACCTCGACTTCGTGTACGACCTCGGCGAGATCTCGCTGAACATCTCCGGCTGCATCAACGCTTGCGGTCACCACCACGTGGGCAACATCGGCGTGCTGGGCGTGGACAAGGACGGTTCCGAGTGGTACCAGGTGACGCTCGGCGGCGCCCAGGGCAACAACACCGCGCTGGGCAAGGTCATCGGCCCGTCGTTCAGCGCCGAGGAAATGCCCGACGTGGTGAGCCGCATCATCGAAACCTTCGTCGCGCACCGCGTCGAGGACGAGCGCTTCATCGACACGTTCGCCCGCATCGGCATCGCCCCGTTCAAGGAACGTGTGTACGCCGACAAGCAGCGCGAAGAGCGCGCCGAAGCCTGACGACCCCGGAGAGACTGAACATGGCAAAGATTATTAAACTGCAACGCGACGCCGCCGACCTCCGCCCCGTGATCGTCGAGGACGACTGGACCGTGCTGCGCGCCACCGAGACCGAGCCGCTGGACGACGCCCGCGTGGCCGCCGCCGCGCAGGGCACGGCCGCCGTGCTGTTCCCGCTGTCGGTGTGGAAGGCGCACGCAGCGCTGCTGGCCGGCCGCGACAAGGCCATCACCGGCGTGTGGCTGGCTCCTGAAGACGAGCCGGGCGATGCCGAGGCGCTCTTCGACCGCGTGTCGCTGGTCGCCGTCGATTTCCCGGTGTTCCGCGATGGCCGCGGTTTCTCGTCGGCCTACCTGCTGCGCACCCGTTACCACTGGGACGGCCAGCTCCGCGCCATCGGCGACGTGCTGCGCGACCAGCTCAACTTCATGAAGCGCTGCGGCTTCGACGCCTTCGCGGTGCGCGCCGACAAGAACATCGACGACGCCATCAAGGGCTTCACCGAGTTCACGGTGGCCTATCAGGCATCGGTGGACGAGCCGCTGCCGCTGTTCCGCCGCAACCGTGCGGAAGTGACCGCCCGGGGCGCCGCATGAGCGCAGTGATCTCCGACATCCCTGTGGTGGAGCTGGGCGCGCCGGTGTCCGGCCTGCGCCCGCCCGCGCTGTGGACCCAGCCGGTCTACACGGGCACGGTGGAGGCGCTGGAAGCCAAGGAACGCGCGCTGGCCGAGCGGCTGGCCGAGATTGCGGGCCGCTTCTTCCGCGCCCGCTTCGCCACCAGCCTGGCTGCCGAGGACATGGTCCTGACCGATGCCATCCTGCGTGGCGGTGACGCCGTGCGCGCCGGCATCCGCGTGTTCACGCTGAACACGGGCCGCCTGCACGCCGAGACGCTGGCCGTGCTGGATCAGGTGCATACGCACTACGGCTACGCCATCGAGCAGTTCACGCCGGACCCGGAAGCGGTGGAGAACTACCTGAAGAACCACGGCCTGAACGCGTTCTACGACAGCGTGGACCTGCGCAAGAGCTGCTGCGGCATCCGCAAGGTGGAGCCGCTGAACCGCGCGCTGTCCCACGCCGATGCCTGGATGACCGGCCAGCGCCGCGAGCAGGCCGTCACGCGTGCCGAGCTGCCGTTCGAGGAGCTGGACGAAGCGCGCGACATCCCCAAATTCAATCCGCTGGCCGACTGGACCGAGGCCGAGGTCTGGGCCTATCTGGTGCGCCACAACGTGCCGGTGAACGCGCTGCATGCCAAGGGCTACCCGAGCATCGGCTGCGAGCCGTGTACGCGCGCTGTGAAGGCTGGCGAAGACGTCCGCGCAGGACGTTGGTGGTGGGAGAGCAAGGACTCGAAAGAGTGCGGGCTCCACGAGCAGAACATCAAGCATTGAAGTATTGAATCGAGGCCGAGAACGACATGGGCATCATGAACGACATCGCAGAAGCAGGGGTTGAACACCTGCTCCAGGTCCAGAACGACCACCTCGACCGGCTGGAAGCCGAGTCGATCTACATCATCCGTGAAGTGGTGGCCGAGTGCCGCAACCCGGCGCTGCTGTTCTCCGGCGGCAAGGATTCGATCGTCATGCTGCACCTGGCGCTGAAGGCCTTCCGCCTGGGCGACCGCAAGGTGGAACTGCCGTTCCCGCTGGTGCACATCGACACCGGCCATAACTACCCGGAAGTGATCGCCTTCCGCGACCAGCGCGTGGCGGAACTGGGCGCGCGCCTGGTGGTGGGCCATGTCGAGGATTCGATCAAGCGCGGCACGGTGCGCCTGCGCAAGGAAACCGACTCGCGCAACGCGGCGCAGGCCGTGACGCTGCTGGAAACCATCGAGGCGCACAAGTACGACGCGCTGATGGGCGGCGCCCGCCGCGACGAAGAGAAGGCCCGCGCCAAGGAACGGATCTTCTCGTTCCGCGACGAGTTCGGCCAGTGGGACCCCAAGGCCCAGCGCCCCGAGCTCTGGAGCCTGTACAACGCCCGCATGGCCTCGGGCGAGCAGATGCGCGTGTTCCCGATCTCGAACTGGACCGAGCTGGATGTGTGGCAGTACATCGCTCGGGAAAACCTGGCCCTGCCGCCGATCTACTATGCGCACGAGCGCGAAGTGGTGCGCAAGAACGGCCTGCTGGTGCCAGTGACGCCGATCACGCCCAAGCAGGACGGCGATGTGAGCGAGGTGCTGTCGGTACGCTTCCGGACCGTGGGCGACATCTCCTGCACCTGCCCGGTGGCCAGCACGGCCGCCAACCCGGTGGACATCATCGCCGAGACCGCGGTGACTGAGATCACCGAGCGCGGCGCCACCCGGATGGACGACCAGACCAGCGAGGCGTCGATGGAACGCCGCAAGAAGGAAGGCTACTTCTAAGCCGCAGCCAAGGACCACACATCATGACTAGACAAGCATCTCACCAGGGCCTGCTGCGCTTTATCACCGCGGGTTCCGTGGACGACGGCAAGAGCACGCTGATCGGCCGCCTGCTGTATGACAGCAAGGCCGTGCTGTCCGACCAGCTGACCGCGCTGGCCAACGCCAAGAACAAGCGCACCGCCGGCGAACAGATCGACTTCTCGCTGCTGACCGATGGCCTGGAAGCCGAGCGCGAGCAGGGCATCACCATCGACGTGGCCTACCGCTACTTCTCCACGGCGCGCCGCAAGTTCATCATCGCCGACACGCCGGGGCACGAGCAGTACACCCGCAACATGGTGACCGGCGCCAGCACGGCGCACGCCGCCATCGTGCTGGTGGACGCCACGCGCGTGACCGTGCAGGGCGGCCGTGCCGAACTGCTGGCCCAGACCAAGCGCCACTCGGCCATCCTGAAGCTGCTGGAGATCCAGCACGTGATCGTCGCCATCAACAAGATGGATCTGATCGAGTACGACGAGCAGCGTTTCAACGAGATCCGTACCGCGTACACCGAACTGGCCGCGCAACTGGGCCTGAAAGATGTGCGATATGTGCCGGTGTCGGCGCTTCGTGGTGACAACATCGTCCACGCCAGCGACGCGATGCCGTGGTACTCGGGCGAGCCGCTGCTGCCGCTGCTGGAGGCCCTCCCAGTCGAGGAGCCGGCCCCCGAGGGCGACGCCGCGCTGCGCTTCCCGGTGCAGCTGGTGATCCGCCAGGACGGCGCCCAGTCGGACGATTTCCGGGGCTACGCCGGCCGCGTGGAAGCGGGCACCGTGCGCGTGGGCCAGAAGCTGCGCGTGCTGCCGGCCAACCGCGACGCCGTGGTGGCCGAAGTGCTGACGCCGAACGGCGCCGCCGACTCGGCCAACGCGGGCGACACCGTGACGGTGCGCCTGTCGGAAGACGTCGATGTATCACGCGGTGACATGTTCGTCGCCGCCGACGCCGCCTCGGTCTCGGCCAAGAAGCTGCAGGCCGACCTGTGCTGGTTCGACGACGAATCGCTGAATCCGTCGCGCAAGTACGTGCTCAAGCACACCACGGCCAGCGTGTTCGCGCGCGTGTCGGCGGTGGATCGCGTGCTGGACGTGCACACGCTGTCGCACGAGACCGGCCGCCATGACATCCGCCTGAACGACATCGGTTCGGTGCAGTTGTCGCTGCAGAAGCCGATCGTGTGCGATGTCTACGGCGATAATCCGGCGACGGGCGCGTTCGTGCTGATCGACGAAGCGACCAACCACACGGTGGCGGCGGGCATGATCCGTGCGTATAGCTGACATCGACATCGTCAGACGGCAAGTAGAACAGTGAGCGAGATGACCCCGCATCAAGACAAACGGACCGGACGCGTGACCCTGATTGGTGCAGGCCCCGGTGCGGCCGACCTCATTACGGTGCGTGGTGCACGCCTGCTGGGCGAGGCCCAGGTGGTGCTGCACGACGCGCTGGTGTCGCCCGAGATGCTGGCCTGGTGCCCCCAGGCGCAACTCGTGGAGGTGGGCAAGCGCTGCGGGCAGCGCAGCACCGCACAGCTGTTCATCAATCGCCAGATCGTGGACCTGGCCACCAAGTACGAGCGCGTGGTGCGCCTCAAGGGCGGCGACCCGATGCTGTTCGGCCGCGCCGACGAGGAACTCCAGGCGCTGGAAGCGGCAGGCATCGAGTATGAGGTGGTGCCGGGCATCACGGCAGCGCTGGCGGCCGCCTCGGCCATCCGCAAGCCGCTGACCAAGCGCGGCGTCTCCCGCAGCGTGGCCTTCGCCACCCAGGCCAAGGCGGCCGATGCGGTGGACGTGGAAGCCGACGTCCGCGCCGACACCATCGTCTATTACATGGGGCGCGACCAGGCGGCCAACATCGCCGCACAGCTGATCGCCCACGGCAAGCCCGCCACGACGCCCGCATGGGTCGTGGAAGCGGCCACCACCCCGAAGCAGCGCAGCCACCAGTTCACGCTACGCCAGATGGCGGCCGGGGAGGCTGCGGCATGGATGGACCCCGTGCAGCCGAGCCTGCTGATGATCGGCGAGGCACTGGCGGATCGGGCGACGGAATCCTTGGAAGAGGCTGGTGCGGACGAACACCATCACGAGCGCGCCGCCTGAGTCTTGGCGGGAGGCGTATGAAAAAGCCAGAGCGATGAACTGACCCCCAGAAGTTGGACGGTTGATGGCTAGGCCGGAAAGGGCTGAGTCCTGTATTGCACGGGACTCAGCCCTTTTAGTTTGAGCTTGATGCGGTCATGATTGTAGTAGTGAATGTATTGGCGCAGTCCATCCTGCAGTTGCT
>NZ_JBFTSH010000018.1:0-121414 GCF_056399925.1 Cupriavidus sp. 01L43 | reverse complement strand
AGCAACTGCAGGATGGACTGCGCCAATACATTCACTACTACAATCATGACCGCATCAAGCTCAAACTAAAAGGGCTGAGTCCCGTGCAATACAGGACTCAGCCCTTTCCGGCCTAGCCATCAACCGTCCAACTTCTGGGGGTCAGTTCAGATGCCTGGCTTTCTTGTTTCTGCACGGTCCCGTCAGAGGATCTGCCGGCCAATCCACCATGCGATGGCGGCCATGAACGCCGACGCCGGAATGGTCAGCACCCACGCCCAGACGATGTTGCCCGCCACGCCCCAGCGCACGGCGGACATCTTCTGCGCCGAACCCACGCCAACGATGGCGCCGGTAATCGTGTGCGTGGTCGACACCGGCACACCAAGCGCCGAGGCGATGAACAGCGTAATCGCCCCGCCCGTCTCAGCACAGAAACCGCCAACTGGCTTCAGCTTGGTGATCTTCTGGCCCATGGTGCGGACAATACGCCAGCCGCCGAACAGCGTGCCCATGCCGATGGCCACGTAGCAGCTCACGATCACCCAGGTCGGCGGGCCCGAGGCCCCCGTGGCGATATGGCCGCTCGCGATCAGCAGCATCCAGATAATGCCGATGGTCTTCTGCGCGTCATTGCCGCCGTGGCCGAGGCTATAGAGCGACGCCGACACCAGTTGCAGACGGCGGAACCAGCGGTCCACGCGCGACGGCGGCGTGCGGAAGAACGTCCAGCCCACCACCACCATCATTATCGATCCCAGCACGAAGCCGAGCAGCGGCGAAATCAGGATGAAGGCCACGGTCTTGATCAGGCCGTTACCAACCAGCGCGCCGGTGCCGGCCTTGGCCACCGCTGCGCCGACCAGTCCGCCGATCAGCGCGTGCGACGACGACGACGGAATCCCGTAGAACCACGTGATGACGTTCCACGCGATGGCGCCGACCAGCGCGCCGAAGATAACGTAGTGATCGACGATGTTGACGTCAATCGTGCCCGTGCCGACGGTGGCGGCCACCTTCAGGTGGAACACGAAGATCGCGACCACGTTGCACATGGCGGCCATCGCCACGGCATGGTGCGGCTTCAGCACACCCGTGGACACCACCGTGGCGATCGAGTTGGCCGCATCGTGGAAGCCGTTCATGAAGTCGAACAGCAACGCGAGCACGACCAGCAGGCCGATCACCCACAAGCTCATTTGAATGGTTTGCATGCGAGTGCGCGCCTCAGGCGTTTTCCAGGACGATGCCTTCGATGATGTTGGCCACGTCCTCGCACTTGTCGGTAATGGTCTCCAACTGCTCGTAAATCGCCTTCAACTTGATCAGGCGCTTCACGTCGGTCTCTTCCCGGAACAGCTTCGACATGGCCGAGCGCATCACGCGGTCTGCCTCGGACTCGAGCTGGTCGATCTGCTGTGCGGTCTTCAGGATCGTGCTGGCATTACCCATGTCTTCGAGCAGCCCCACGGCAATCTTCACCTGATCGCAGCACTGCACGCAGATGGTGGCCAGGCGGCGGGCTTCGTCCGTCAGGCTGGTCACGTCGTAGAGCGAGATCGTCTCGGCCACGTCTTCCATCAGGTCCAGGATGTCGTCCATGGTCGTGATGAGCTTGTGGATCTCGTCGCGGTCCAGCGGCGTGATGAAGGTCTTGTGCAGCAGGTCGATCGTGTCGTGCGTGATGCGGTCAGCCTTCTTCTCGGTGGCCTGCACGCGCCGGGCATGGGCTTCAGCGTTGGGCAGGTCGTTGACGAGGGCTTCCAGCTCGTGGGCGGCGGTCACCGCGCAATCGGCGTGCTGGTTGAAGTATTCGAAGAACTTGCCCTCGGTGGGCATGAATCGGCCGAACATGAAATGTCCTTGTGGCGCGCGCGCTGGCGCGTCAGGTTGTGTTGCAAAGGGGAGCCCGGCACACGCCGGCGCAGATTGCACGACAGCCGCGCTGGGCGGCTGTCATCAAAGCGCAATATTTTACAGGGTTACGGCCCGCTCAGGGGTTGCCGTGTGGGATCAGGTGTCGTTGTCAAAGAACGCCGGCCCACCGCTGAAGTTGTCGAACTTCGTGAATTGACCCAGGAACGTGAGCCGAACGGTGCCGATCGGGCCGTTACGCTGCTTACCGATGATGATTTCCGATGTCCCTTTGTCCTGCGAGTCCGGGTTGTAGACTTCGTCGCGATAAATGAACAGGATCACATCGGCATCCTGTTCGATGGCGCCCGATTCACGTAGATCGGACATCACCGGACGCTTGTTCGGACGCTGTTCCAGGCTTCGGTTCAGCTGCGACAGCGCGATCACCGGGCAGTTGAGTTCCTTGGCGAGGCCCTTCAGCGACCGGGAGATCTCCGAAATCTCGGTCGCGCGGTTCTCGCCGCTGCCCGAGCCGGACATCAGCTGGAGGTAATCGATGATGATCAGGCCAAGCTGCCCGCACTGGCGCGCGAGGCGGCGCGAACGCGCCCGCAGCTCCATCGGGTTCAGTGCTGGCGTTTCGTCGATAAACAATTGTGCGTCGTTCATGCGCTGGATGGCATGGGTCAGGCGCGGCCAGTCCTCGTCCAGCAGGCGGCCGGTACGCAACCGGTGCTGGTCGAGCCGGCCTACCGAGCCCAACATACGCATGGCCAGCTGCACACCGGCCATTTCCATCGAGAACACAGCCACGGGCAGACCCTGCTCCACGGCCACATGTTCGCCGATGTTCAGCGAAAATGCCGTCTTACCCATCGACGGACGGCCCGCCACGATGATCAGGTCGCCGGCCTGCATGCCGCTGGTCATCTTGTCCAGGTCGATAAAGCCAGTGGGCACGCCGGTCACGTCGGTGGCGGAATCGCGGTGATACAGCTCGTCGATCCGCTCCACCACCTGCGTCAGCAGCGGCTGGATTTCCTGGAAGCCCTTCTGCCCCCGCGAGCCCTCTTCGGCAATCGCAAAAACCTTGGATTCTGCTTCATCAAGCAGCTCACGGACTTCGCGGCCCTTCGGCGCAAAGGCGGCCGAGGCAATGTCGTCCGCCACGGTGACCAGCTTGCGCAGCACCGAGCGCTCGCGCACGATTTCCGCATAGCGGCGGATATTGGCCGCGCTCGGCGTGTTCTGCGCCAGGGAGTTCAGGTAGGCCAGCCCACCCACCTCCTCGGCCTTGCCGGCCACCTGGAGCATTTCATACACCGTGATCACGTCCGCCGGCTTGGTGGCGGAGATCAGGCGGGCAATGCTCTGGAAGATGAGGCGGTGATCGAAGCGGTAGAAGTCCGATTCGGAGAGGAAGTCGGCAATACGGTCCCAGGCGGCGTTGTCCAGCAGCAGACCGCCGAGTACCGATTGCTCGGCCTCGATGGAGTGCGGGGGAACCTTGAGACTGTCTAGTTGGGGATCGGCGGCAGGCGCATTCATGGGGTGGGATTATAGCGGCGCCGGACCCGGCCCAAGGGCGCGGCGGCAATAAAAAAGGCAGGAGCGCAGCTCCTGCCTTCTTGTGCATCGGACGCACCGGCCGGGGCCGGCGCATCGATACGGTGCTGCTTAGACGTGCTCGCCCAGGACGGACACGGTCACGTCCACCACCACGTCGGTGTGCAGCGCAACGTTGACCGGGTGGTCGCCAACGATCTTCAGCGGGCCGTTCGGCAGACGCACTTGGGCCTTCTCGACCTTGAAGCCTTGGGTTTCCAGGGCTTCGGCGATGTCGGCGTTGGTCACCGAACCGAACAGTCGGCCGTCCACACCCGACTTCTGGGTGATCTGGACGGTCAGGCCGTTCAGCTTCTCGCCTTCGCCTTGAGCGGCGGCCAGCTTAGCGGCAGCGGCCTTTTCCAGCTCGGCGCGCTTCACTTCGAACTCGGCGATCGCGGTTTGCGTGGCGCGACGCGCCTTCTTCGACGGGATCAGGAAGTTACGAGCGTAACCGTCCTTCACGCGAACGATGTCGCCCAGGTTGCCCAGGTTGATGACTTTTTCCAGCAGAATGACTTGCATCGTGTATTTCTCCTTGCGGTCCTGGGACTATCAGTTCTTGTGCAGGTCGGTGTACGGCATCAGCGCCAGGAAGCGGGCGCGCTTGATGGCCGTATCCAGCTGACGCTGATAGTGAGCCTTGGTACCGGTCAGACGAGCCGGCGTGATCTTGCCGTTATCGCCGATGAAGTCCTTCAGGGTGTCCAGATCCTTGTAGTCGATCTGTTCCACGCCAGCCACGGTGAAGCGGCAGAAGCGCTTGCGCTTGAACAGCGGGTTCTGTTGCTGGAAGCGCTTCTTGTTCTTGTTGTCACGTTTGACGAATGCCATGATTCAATCCTTTACGAATGCTTTACATCCAGTGATGTGAAAGACGAGTGCCTTGCTGTTGCGGTGCCTGCGGGTGAGGAATCCTTCGCAGTCGAGCAGCGTGCCGAGCGGTAACCGCTCCAGACGCTGGCCGACGGGACCTATCCCCATCGCCGCGATGGCGAATTCCACCTGCCGGGGCGTTTCCGCCTCCATGACCTCGCCGGCATGCTGCAGGATGCAGTTGACGACGGGTACACCGGCCGGGGTGTAGCGCAGCGCATCGCGCTCCGCGAGGGTGGCGGTCAGCCTTAACTGGTTCACCGCTGTGCTCCCCCGCTCTCGCTACCTGGCCTGCCGTGGCGGATTTCGCCTGCCACGACCGGCACCGCAGACTGCATTCAGGCAGCCTGGCCTTCCGTGGTCGTTTGCGCGGCCTTGCGGGCTTCTTCGCGCTGCACTTCCTTCATCATCGGCGAAGGAGCGGTCTCGGCCTTCTTGGTCTGCACGATCAGGTGACGCAGCACGGCGTCATTGAACTTGAAGGCGTGCTCGAGTTCGGCCAGGGTTTCCTTGCCGCATTCGATGTTCAGGCAAACGTAGTGAGCCTTGGCCAGCTTCTGGATCATGTAGGCCATCTGACGGCGGCCCCAGTCTTCCACGCGGTGAACCTGGCCGTTTTGCGACGTGACGAGCTGCTTGTAACGCTCGATCATCGCCGGCACTTGTTCGCTTTGGTCCGGATGGACGATAAATACGATTTCGTAATGACGCATTGACGCTCCTTTTGGATGTAGCCACCCGGGCGCCATGTCCGGTGTAGCAAGGTTGAATAGCCCGCGAGTATAGCCCGGTTCCGGGCCAGCACGCAAGCCGGCATCCCGGCAGGACGCTGGGAATCTCTCAGTATTGTCGGAAAACGGCCTGCAGGCGAGCCGGATCGGTGCCAAGCGACGCATCCGCCGCCAGCGCCAGCAGTAGCAGCACGCGCGCCTTGTACGGATTGAGATTGCCGGCGGAGGCGAATTCGCCCGAGGCCAGGCGCGGGCGTGCCGGCCCCGCCACATGGCCGGCGCCCGTGCGGGAGCTTCGCACCACGGCCACGCCTCGCGCAGCTGCATCGGCCAGCGCGTCGCCCAGCGTCTCATGGACCGAGCCATTGCCGGTGGCCGCCACCACGAGCCCCTTTACGCCGGCCGAGACCATCGCATCCACGGCCACCCTGCCCGGCTGGGCATAGCTCGCCACGATTTCGACAAGCGGCCACGCCGTAGGCACGGGCAGCGCTGGCGCGTCGCTGGGGGCGCACGCGCGTGCAAAGCGCACGTAGGCATCCTGCACGAAACCAATTGGCCCGCCCGCCGGCGACGTGAACGCATTGACCGCCGAAGTATGGACCTTGGCGACATCGCGGGCCGCATGAATTTCCTGGTTCAGGACCACGAGCACGCCCTGCCCGCGCGCATCCGGGCTTGCCGCCACGCGCACTGCGTCGAGCAGATTCAGCGGACCATCGGCCGAGAGCGACGTGGACGGGCGCATTGCCGCGGTCAGCACCACCGGCACCGCGCTCCGCTGCGTCAGGTGCAGGAACATCGCCGTTTCTTCAAGCGTGTCCGTGCCGTGGGTAATCACCACGCCCACCACATCGGGCTGCGCGACCCAATGCGCCACCCGTGCGGCAAGCGTCGCCCACAGGCTGAAGGCCATGTCCTTGCTGTCGATCTGGGCCACCTGCTCCGTCTCCACACGGGCCACCTCGCCCAGCGCAGGCACGGCCTGGATCAGCGACGAGACCGGCACGGTGGCCGCGCGGTACTGCGCACTGCTGGCGGGGCTGGCGGACGAGCCTGCGATGGTGCCGCCGGTGGCGAGCACGACGATGCGGGGCAATGACGTAGACATATAGCGAGAAAATCGAGCGAGTGAGCGGGTGGTTCAGGCGATTGTAACTGTGGCACGCCGAGGGCCGCCGCTCTCGCAAACCCGTGTCGCCGGGCGCACTGGAGTCCGCCGGGTGTCGCGCATGCCCCACATCGCCACTGCAAATTGTGCTTGCACTTCACTCGATACTGTATAAAATCACAGCATACTGTTTAAACATACAGTGCTTCGGCACCACGAGAGACCGGCGACCCATGGCGACCCTGACACCCCGGCAACAGCAGATCTTCGACCTGATCCGCAACACGATCCGGCACACCGGCATTCCGCCGACCCGTGCCGAGATCGCGTCCGAATTCGGTTTCTCCTCGCCCAACTCTGCCGAGGAACACCTGCGAGCGCTGGCCCGCAAGGGCGTGATCGAGCTGACGCCTGGCGCGTCGCGCGGCATCCGCCTCAAGGTGGCACGTAGCGATTCGGAGATGACGGACCAGTTCTCGCTGCCGATGGCCGGCGTGATGCAGCTGACGCTGCCGCTCGTGGGCCGCGTGGCCGCAGGCAGCCCGATCCTTGCCGCAGAGCACATCGACCGTCAGTACCAGGTAGACGCCTCGGTATTTGATGATCGACCTGATTACCTGCTGCGCGTGCGGGGCCTGAGCATGCGCGATGCCGGCATCCTCGACGGCGACCTGCTCGCCGTCAGGAAAGCCAGCGAAGCCGCCAACGGCAAGATCGTCGTCGCGCGGATCGGCGACGATGTGACCGTCAAACGCCTGAAGCGGCGCGGCGACATGATCGAGCTGATCGCCGAAAACCCGGATTTCGAGAATATCGTGGTGCAGGCCGGCCGCGAGGAATTTTCGCTGGAAGGCATCGCCGTCGGGCTAATCCGCTCCTCGGGCTTCTGACTTCCGAGACCGGACGGGCGGCCGCCTGTCCTGGTCCCCAGTTTTGCAGTGCCAACGCCGCCCCGTTCTCTCCGGACGACGGGCGTGGACTCCTGCTGTCGCAAACTTCGAGGTGCCGCCATGCTGCCAGTCAACCACACCGCTTCCCGCCGCCCGGTCAAGCCCGTGCCGTTCCGCCAAACCAAGGGCGTGCGCGTCTACCAGGGCGCCCAGCGTCGTACGATGGTCGGCAGCATGGCTGCAATCTGCCGGATGCTGGAACTTGCGGATATGCCCGACAAACTGGACGCATGAACCGCTAGCGGCGGATCCGCGTCGCCCAAATCATTGTAAATAGTGCAGTTGCGAGCCCACCACGTGAAATTAAGAGAACGTTTAATTCATCGTGAGAGGTGCTTTACACTCGATGGCGCGCATCCGTAGTACTGGCGCATTGGCGCCGATGCGCGAAACCGGAACTTGTCGACCCCGCCGAGTGCCGGTTTTTTTTCGCCCTCCCCGGCTGGATCAGGTACCAGGGTACATGCCAGTCATGTTCTTGCGCAGACGGTCCCACAGCATACGCACGCCCCGCACGGTCCCGCTCAGACCCGCCGAGTAGCCAGGGTCGTAGTAGTGAATCAGCAACGACCGGCGCTCGCCAACTTCCACATCAAGGTTGGCATGCTGGAGCACAAAGCCGTTGAAGACATAGACGCTGCCCGGCTCCACCGGCACGCGGTTGCAGCGGCCACGGCGCAGATCCCGTAGCGTCAGCCATTTTCTGATGGGAAACGGCAGATTGCGCTGAATGCCATGACGAAGCTTGCAAAAAACATTGGCCACAGTGGATACCGCCAGCCGTGGCGGGTGATAAACCAGCAGATCACCGTTGCAAACGCMATCGGGGGCGAGCTTCAGCGGAATCAGCAGCGTCAGCAGATGCGAATCGTAGTGGCGGCAATGGCTCTMGTTGCGCGTAGACGTGCTGGCACAACGAATCACGTGGAACGCTTCCCAACGCAGCGACTTCTTCAGGAGCGTGGTGGCCATGGCCCGAGTCTCGGCGCACACCGTCTCCTCGAGCTTGCGGAAGGCTTCATTGCGACGTAGTAACTCAGCCATTGCGAATGGCTCGGCACGCTCGGGCTGTTCGCCGAAGGATCGATCGATAGCCGCGTTAATGGCAGCCAAGGTCGGCATCGGGATCACACTGGAAAATGCCGCCAGTGCTACATCAGGGTTGAATCGAATTCGCTCCGCCACGGCATGACCTCGCGCTTCGTATAGGTGATTTGCCTAGATGATATGGATTAGACCATTTGGCCCGCCGTGAAGCGTAGCGAAAATCATTCTCGAAAACTTGTCACTATGTGGGCTGTCGCACATGATCCGGGAACAAAGCCCAGTGCATCCACGCCCCCGACGGTTTTCCGGCACATGGGCCGATCAACGATTATTCTTTTGGTGAAGGATCGACGGACACTGGCTGACGATATAAGGGACGCAATGAGGACAAGCCTGGCGGCATGGCTCCTGGTCATTGCCGCACTGATTTCGGGGCCGGGGGTTGCTGCTGAGTTCGGTAGCAAGGGTGGCCCCGAGCCCGCCAATATCGATCAGATTACCGACCTACTTCGCGAAGAGCCCTACGACCTGGAGCTGTTGATCAGCTTTGGGACATCGAAGGGCGGATCGGCTGGCCATATCGCCCTGGGCGTCCGTGACGACACGCTCGGCGACGACATTGTCTACTCGGCAAATTTCTACGCCGACCGCACGCCCAAGCACGAGAATGATTTTTACACCGCCAATCTGATGGCGGGCATCCCAAAGAAGGAATATCTGTTCAAGACGGCCTCCTCCATCGCGGAAACGACGATGTTTGGCCTCGACTATGGCGAGATCTACAAGCGGTCGGTGATCGGTGTGCGGGTCTACGGCGTGCCCACGCAGGAAAAACAGTCGCTGGTCGATTACTTCCGCCGCATCAATGACGACTACCATCGGCGGGCAACGGACACCGAATATCACAGCGGCACAATCCAATACGATTATTTGCGCCTGAACTGCGCCAAGACCATCGGCGCCGCCTTCAAGTACGGCGCCGGCTACAAGGATTTGACGATAAAGAGCCCCAAAGTCCTATCCGGGCGACGCGTGGTGGCCGCCGCGACCGCGAATATTCCCACGGAGATGGCGATGAAGCTGATCAAGGAATGGGGCAAGCGCGGATACGGTATGGACGTAGTGCTGTACAAGAAGTACGGCAGCTCCACCTATGTGGAACCTCGCGAAGAGGAGAAGGTGGCATTCAAGGACCTGCCCAACCGCTTCCCCTCCGTCCTGTCGCTCGATTTCCGCAGGGAGCAAGGGGCCTATCGCGACTTCGACAATCTCTACGCCATGTACCTGTTCTACAACCTGGGCCGGTTCAGCGTGCGCGTGAATGAGCAGACGCGGTTGCTGGAGGTCGAGAAGGACAAGGAGCCGATGCCCTATCGACAAGCCGCGGAACTGGCCAAGGCCAGCGCCGAATCGGACAGCGAAAAATTTCGTCGCCACGCCGAAGCGCCGGACAACACCCATCTCTACTATTTCTCGGAGGGGAATCAGGACGGGAGTGCTCGCTGAGCGGGTAGCAACGGCACGCAGAAAAGCAAAACGGCCACTTGAGTAAGTGGCCGTTTTGTTAAGCAATTTGGGGTGGCTGATGGGACTCGAACCCACGACGACAGGAATCACAATCCTGGACTCTACCAACTGAGCTACAGCCACCGTAGAGGTTTTGCCAGCTTGCCGCTGGCGCTTCCGCTAACCGGCGTTGCCGTTCAACGAAAAACAAGATTCTACAAGGATCTTCAGAGGATGGCTAGTATTCCGCACAAAAAATTTCAACCGGCCTCGCCTGCCTTATCGACTGCCATGCCACTTCGCTTCGAGCAGCACCGCCTCCTTGATTGCGGCAACAGTCTCGGCCTCGCTCGGGAACAAGCCGAGCAGTCGCCGGGACTTGCCATTGAGCACATCGCGCTGCAATGCTTTACCCGCGTCCACCGAGGTGCCGGCGTGCCAGCAGTACCGCGCAGTCCATTTGCCGTCCTGCAGACGCTCGGCCACCCAGATCAGGCGGAAGTCCTCGAAGACCTCGCCAAATGGCTCTTCCCCATCCACCATGTGCTATCCCCCAAGGCTCGCTTCCGATCCGTCGCGCCGGCCCATGCTCGTGCACGCGCTGCGACGCCGACTACCGGCCAGCCCACTTGCTTTTCCCCCACCGAAACCCTGGTTGCACAGGATTCACAGGCCACATGCCGACTGCCGCGGCATTGATGGCATCGTAACATGACGAAAACGCCGCTTACCTACTTTCAGAAATCCAGATGTCTATAGCGTGGGACATCGAACGCCGTTTCGCCAAGTCAAAATGTCTATCGGCTACCGCACGAAAAACGCGGCGGGCCCCACGAACGCAGGGTTCTGGCGCAATTGGTGCTGATAGATACTCTTTCGCGAGGGACATTGACCCCCCTCGACATTCCCGTCAGGCGGCCTTGGTAACCAAGAGTCGCCTGCTTTTTTTGGGGACGCGCAGAATGTGAGGACGAAAAAAAAGAGCCCGCCGTAGCGGACTCTTAAATTAGCGATCTCAATGCCCTGAAGGCAGGATCAATGTAGTCGGCCCGGATCGTGAGCACTATTCGGGCAAACCCAAGGTACGGCGGACAAAAAAAGAGCCCGCACACGGCGGGCCCAATAATCAGTTGAAGAAAGCCCTGTATTCGAGGGCAAGCACAGTGTAAGAAGGTGCCCGCTAAGCGGCGAATTAGGGGAATCCCTTTGCTGGTGCGGGATTCGACGCCACCGACTGCCCAATACACCGCTGCACGCACCCGTCCGGGCACCCTGCATAGAACGATCGTTCGAAATTAGAGTTTTCCTTCGATTCCGGCGGGCGCTCAGGCTGCCTCAAGCAGGTCCGGACGCAGGTGGCTACGCGCTTCTTCGAAGAGCGCGTCCACGGCGATACGGCTACGCGCGGCGTGCATGCGACGTGCATCTGACAGCACACGCCGCCAACCCCGGCCACCGTGAATGCCACGATGCAAGCCCAGCATGTGCCGCGTGACGGCGCCCATGTAACCGCCTTGCTCCACCAAAGCGCCGATGTAGTCCTGCATCGCCAACTCCACTTCCTGCCGCGCAGAAATAGGCGTGGTCGCGCCATAGAAGCGCGTATCCATTTCCGACAGGAAATACGGTTGGTGATACGCCTCGCGGCCAATCATGACGCCATCCACGTGTTGCAGATGCTCGGCGATCTCGTCGTAGGTCACGATGCCACCATTGATCAGAATCTCGAGTTTCGGAAACTCGCGTTTTAGCTGATAAGCGACCTCATAACGGAGCTGCGGGATTTCGCGATTTTCTTTTGGGCTCAGGCCCTTCAATATCGCGTTGCGCGCATGGACGATAAACGTCTCGCATCCCGCATCAGCGATCGTGCCAACAAAATCGCGGACAAAATCGTAATGCTCGATCGTGTCGATACCGATCCGGTGCTTGACCGTCACCGGAATGGACACCGCATCGCGCATCGCCTTGACGCAATCCGCCACCAGAGTCGGCTCCGCCATCAGGCAAGCGCCAAACGCGCCACGCTGCACGCGCTCCGACGGGCAGCCGCAGTTGAGGTTGATTTCCTTGTAACCCCATTGTTCGCCGAGTTTTGCCGCCTGGGCGAGGTCGGCAGGCTCGCTGCCGCCCAGTTGAAGCGCTACGGGCTGCTCGGCGGCGTCGAAATCGAGGTGGCGCGCCACATCGCCATGAAGAAGCGCGCCCGTCGTCACCATTTCGGTATAGAGCCAGGTGTCCCGGCTCAACGCGCGGTGAAACGTGCGGCAATGGCGATCAGTCCAATCCATCATCGGGGCCACCGAGATGCGGCGGGGATTTACGGTCATGCGGGTCTTGGGATAGCGGATGTAGCCTGGGACGAACCCGGCTATTGGGAGACCCGCAGTATACGTGAGCTGGGCGTGCGTTGCAGGGCGTGGTAAGGGATGCGCCGGTTGCATTCGGCGGGGTGCTGCGTCAAAGAAAACGGCGCCCGAAAGCGCCGTTTGGCTCTTGCTCGTGATGCGGGGGGCATCAATGCATGAACAGCCAGATCAGAACCAGCACGAAGGCCGGGACGCCGAGTAGCCACGCGACGATGTACGGCATGGTTTTCCTCCTGAATATCTGTAGTGGGCTTGACTCCACTATAGAAACAGGCACCTGCCGGCGATGTCGGGGCCGCCCCGCTTCGCACTGTAGGACTGGGCTGACCCTGCCTTCCCCACCTGGATCAGCGAGCGGCGTTCTTGTCGATCCAACTGGCAAACGTCGTCAGGTACTTGCTCAGGAAGCCGCGTGTCGATTCGTTCGCAATCCCGCCCTGCGCGTCGAACAGCTTGTCTGCGCCGCTGATATAGGCTTCGGGCTGCTGCAAGACCGGGATATTGAGGAATACCAGCGACTGGCGCAGGTGGTGATTGGCGCCGAAGCCACCAATGGCACCCGGCGATGCGCTGATCACGCCGCCCGGCTTGCCGTCCCAGGCACTCTGCCCATAGGGGCGCGAGCCGACGTCGATGGCGTTCTTGAGGACGCCGGGCACCGAGCGGTTGTACTCGGGCGTGATGAACAGCACCGCATCTGCGCGGCGGATGCGGTCGCGGAACGCCACCCACTCGGCCGGTGGATTGTCGTCGTCGTCCTGGTTGTACATCTGCAGCTGCCGGATATCCACGATATCCAGTTTCAGCTGCGGCGGCGCCAGTGCTGCCAGCGCTTTGGCCAGCTTCAGGTTCAGGGATTCCTTGCGCAGGCTTCCCACCACTACGGCGACATCACGAGGATTGCTCATCACGGGTTCCTTTCACTGTTGACGGTTGAAGTACAACGGATTGCAACGGATGCAGCGAAAATCCGGGCGGGGCATGTTGCCCTGCCCGAGTTGTCTATCGATTCAGTCTATCGACCCAGACCGGCCAGCGGATGTTCCTCGCGCCGCCACGGGCTATCGAAGAATGATCGCACACGTGCCGTGGTCACGTCGTCAAGCCGCGCCGGCTGCCATTTGGGCTGATGGTCCTTGTCCACGGCGAGCGCGCGGATGCCTTCCACCTTCTCGCCAATGCGGAACACGTGGTACATCATGTCCAGTTCCATGCGCAGCTCGTCGTCCAGCGCCATCGACCGCGCACGGCGAATCTGCTCGAGCGTCACGCATAGCATCAGCGGCGAACGGCTGCGAAGCATCGCGGCGGTCTGGGCGGCCCAATCGCCTTCGGCATCGCTGATGGTGGCGAGGATGGCCGGCACCGTCGCGCCCGCGAACGCGGTGTCGATCTGGTCCGACAGCCGCGCGAGGCCGCTGTCGGCCGGCTGGCAGGCCGCTGCGTGCTGGTCCGTGAACCTGGCGATATGTGCCAGCACCGACTCGGGGCTGCTGAACCGGGCCGCCTGCAGCGCCGCTACCATCTCGGCCAGCGCATTGGCGGGCAGGTAGGCATCCGCCAGACGCGCGTACAGCGCATCGGCGGCGTGGATGACCGTGCCGGTCAAGCCCAGGTATTCGCCCAGCCGGCCCGGCGTGCGGGCGAGGAACCAGCCGCCGCCCACGTCTGGGAACAGGCCGATATTGGTCTCGGGCATCGCCATCTTCGTGCGATCCGTGACGATGCGCAGGCGGGCACCTTGCGAAATGCCCATTCCACCGCCCATGACCACGCCGTCCATCAGCGCGATATAGGGCTTCGTGTAGCGGTGAATCAAGTGGTTGAGCGCGTATTCCTCGACGAAGAACTGGTCGAGCAGCGGGTCCTGCGCGTGCCATGCCTTGTGGAACCAGCGGATGTCTCCGCCAGCGCAGAACGCCTTGCCGCCTGCGCCCGCCACCACCACCGCGTGCACCGCCGGATCGGCCTCCCAGCGCGTCAGCGCGTCCGTGATCGCGCGAATCATCTCCAGCGACAGCGCGTTCAGCGCCTGCGGGCGGTTCAGCGTCAGATACGCCACCCCGCCACGCTCCTCGGTCGTCACTTCCACCACTGCCTGCGTCGATCCAAACTCCGTCATGTGTCTCTGCTCCTTTCTTGTTGCCAGCGATTTTACGCCAGCCACATGACGATGCCGGGCCACTTTGCGATTTTCAGAATCGTCTCAACGGACTCGGCTCAGGCCAGCCGGAAGGCGGCCATGAGACCCGTCAGCCGCTGGGCCTGGTCCTGGAGCGACGCCGCCGCGGCAGCCGCTTCCTCGACCAGCGCCGCGTTCTGCTGCGTCATGCCGTCCATATGGGACACCGCCACGTTCACCTGTTCGATGCCGCGCGACTGCTCGTCCGATGCCGCGCTGATGCCACCGATGATGTCGCTCACGCGTCGTACTTCGTCCACGATGTCCTGCATCGCCCTGCCCGCCCCGTCCACGAGCGAGGTACCTTCGCGCACGCTGGACACCGACGCGCCGATCAGCCCCCGGATCTCCTTCGACGCCGCCGCGCAACGTTGAGACAAATCTCGAACATCGCCCGCCACGACGGCAAACCCGCGTCCGTGCTCGCCCGCGCGAGCGGCTTCCACAGCGGCATTGAGCGCCAGGATGTTGGTCTGGAACGCGATTTTCTCGATCACCTCGATGATGTCGACGATCTTGTTGGCGCCGGCGTCGATGGCGCGCATGGTGTCCACCACGCGCGAAACCGCCGCGCTGCCGCGCTCGGCAAGCGTCTGGGCGTTAGTCGCCAGCGAGGTGGCGTCGCGCGCGCTATCGGCGTTGTGGCGTACGGTGCTGGTCAGCTGCTCCATGCTCGATGCGGTCTCCTCCAGCGACGCGGCCTGCTGCTCGGTGCGCTGCGACAGGTTGGCGTTGCCGCTGGCGATCTGCGCGCTGGCGGCGGCGATCGAGTCGGCGCCACCGCGCACCTCGCCCACCATCTCGCGCAACCGCGCCTGCATGCGGCCGAGCATCCCCAGCATGCGACTCGTCTCATTCCTGGCGTGCTCGTCGACCATTACGCCGGCGTCCTCCCGATGCGCGGTGCCGAGATCCCCGTCGGCAATGCGGGCGAAGCGGGCGATGGCCACGTCGAGCGGCCGGACAATGGAGACCCGCAGGCGCCAGGCCACCACGGTGCTGAACAGCAGACCCACGGCCAGCACGACGAGCGAGAGCGTCAGCAGCCGACCGTAACGATCTTGAGAACTTTCGTACACGGCCTTGGCGCTCGCCACCTGTAGACGGGCCAGTTCCGTGTTGACGGCCGTGAACTGGATGTCGAGCTTGGGAATCGTGTCCATGACCGCCGTCATCATCGCGTCGCGGTTACCGGCGTGCAGTGCGGCGATCATCGGCGCCACGCCCTGCGTGAACAGCGCCTGGCGGCGGGCCGATACGGCCTCGGTGGCGCGCGTCTGCTCCTCATTGCGAGGAATCTTAAGATACGATTTCCAGGCCGCGTCCGACTGGCGCGCGAAGTCCTGTGCCGTGGCCGCGCGCGCCTTGGCGTCGGCCGGATCGGTGGCGAACGCGGCCTGGTCCAGCAGCACGCGCACCAGCAACTGGTTGGAGCGCGCTTCGGCCAGATACGTCGCGGCGGCAAGCTGCTGTTGATAGACCTGACGCGTGGCGTCGTTGCTGCGCGACATGCCCAGCCAACCGACGCCGCCGACAATCAGCAGCAACAAATTCGTGACAATCGTGAGGAGCCACAGCCTGGCTCCGATCGTAGTGTTGCGAAACATGGGGGCGACTCTCCGTAACGTGAAAAGCGGCCACTCCTCCTCGGCCGCACACGCAATGACGGCGCGCCCGCACGAACCTTGATGCATCGCGATGGATAGTCTGTGTTGCAGATTTGTGATGATGTGCGATAGACGACGCGCGCGCGCACGATCGAGCACATGGTGCGTATGGAGGAAGCCCTCCACGCAAAAACCTTGAAAATGTGCACACTTGCGCCATGCACGTCACGCCCCCGCAATCCGCCGGCTTCGATCCCGGCCTGATCCTGATGGCCTTCGCGCCGGTCTTCCTGCTGACTATCGGCTGGGAGGCCTGGTACTGGGCGCGCCGCGACCCCGCCGTCTATAGCTGGCGGGACACGCTATCCAACGCCAGCCTCGCGCTGATGCATCAGGCGTCGGACGCCTTCTTCCTCTGGCTGCTGATCCGCACGGTCTACACGTGGTGCTACGCGCACGGTCTGCGCGCGGTGCCGGAGACCTGGTGGTCGTTCGCGCTGCTGCTGTTACTACAGGATTTTCTTTATTACTGGTTCCACCGGGCCAGCCATCGGGTGCGCTGGCTGTGGGCGTCGCACGTGGCGCACCACTCATCGGAAGGCATGAATTTCTCGACGGCCTTCCGGCAGAGCCTGACCTATCCGATCTCGGGCATGTGGCTGTTCTGGATTCCGCTCGCGTTCATCGGATTTACGCCAGATTGGGTGATCCTGGCCGTCGGCCTGAACCTCGCGTTCCAGTTCTTCGTCCATACGCGGCTGGGCCGGCGCTGGCCGCTCGTTGAGATGGTTCTCAATACGCCGTCGGTACATCGGGTCCACCATGCGAAGAATCCGCAGTACATCGACCGTAACTACGCGGGCGTGCTGACCCTCTGGGATCGCCTGTTCGGCAGCTTCGTGCCCGAGGAGGCCGCGCCCGAATACGGCATCACGCGGCAGATACGCACGCACAACCCGCTGACACTCACCTTCCACGAATGGCGTGACATGTTCTGCGACGCCTGGCACGCCCGAGACCCGCGCTACTTCTGGAAGCCGCCCGAGTGGCGCAGCCCCAAACACGTTGAACCATGAAAAAACCGCGCTCGAGGGCGCGGCTTTTTCTGGGGCAAACCAGTGTTACACGGTGTCGCGCGAAGCACGCTTACGCTCGTGCTCCTTCAGGTGGCGCTTGCGCAGACGAATGCTCTTGGGGGTGATTTCCACGAGTTCGTCATCGGCGATGAATTCCACCGCGTATTCAAGCGACATCTGGATCGGCGGCACCAGGCGCACGGCTTCGTCAGTACCCGAGGCGCGCACGTTGGTCAACTGCTTGCCCTTGATCGGGTTCACGACGAGGTCGTTGTCCCGGCTATGGATGCCGATGATCATGCCTTCGTACAGCGCATCGCCCGGCTTCACGAACATGCGGCCGCGATCCTGCAGCTTCCACAGTGCGTACGCCACGGCGTCGCCGTCGTCCTGCGAGATCAGCACGCCATTGTGACGCTCGCCCAGGCCGCCTTCGCGCACCGGTGCATAGTCGTCGAAAATGTGGCTGATCAGGCCCGTGCCGCGCGTCAGCGTCAGGAACTCGCCCTGGAAGCCGATCAGGCCACGCGCCGGAATACGGTACTCCAGGCGAGTACGGCCCTTGCCGTCCGATGCCATGTCGAGCAGTTCGCCCTTGCGGCGGCCCAGCTCTTCCATGACGCTGCCCTGGTGGCCGTCTTCCACATCCACGGTCAGCAGTTCGTACGGCTCATGCTTCACGCCATCGATTTCCTTGAACACCACGCGCGGGCGCGACACGGCCAGCTCGTAGCCTTCGCGGCGCATGTTTTCCAGCAGGATGGTCAAGTGCAGTTCGCCACGGCCCGACACTTCGAAAATCGTGTCGTCGCCGGTCTCGGCCACGCGCAGGGCCACGTTCGACTTCAGTTCGCGGTCCAGGCGTTCGCGCAGCTGGCGGCTGGTCACGAACTTGCCTTCACGGCCGGCCAGCGGCGACGTGTTCACGCAGAAGTTCATGGTCAGCGTGGGCTCGTCCACCTTCAGCATCGGCAGGGCGTCCTGGGCGTCCGGCGCGCACACGGTGCAGCCGATACCCAATTCCTCAATACCGTTGATCAGCACGATGTCGCCGGCTTCCGCCTCGGGCACGATTTCGCGCTCCAGGCCACGGAACTTCAGCACCTGGTTGATACGACCCTTGATCGGGTTGCCTTCCGGGCCGAACTTGACCACCACGTCCTGCAGCGACTTGGCGCGGCCACGCGAAATGCGGCCCACGCCGATCTTGCCGACGTAGCTCGAGTAGTCGAGCGAGATGATCTGCATCTGCAGCGGACCGTCCGGGTCGTCGTTACGAACCGGCACCTTGGTCAGCACGGTCTCGAACAGCGGCTTCATGTCACCGTCGCGCACGTCTTCGGTCAGACCGGCATAGCCGTTCAGCCCCGAGGCGAAGATCACAGGGAAGTCGAGCTGCTCGTCGTTGGCGCCGAGCTTGTCGAACAGGTCGAAGGTCTGGTTGATCACCCAGTCAGGGCGTGCGCCCGGACGGTCGATCTTGTTGATCACGACGATCGGCTTCAGGCCGAGCGCGAGTGCCTTGCGCGTCACGAAACGCGTTTGCGGCATCGGGCCTTCCACGGCATCGACGAGCAGCAGCACGCCGTCGACCATCGACAGCACGCGCTCCACTTCACCGCCGAAGTCGGCGTGGCCCGGGGTGTCCACGATGTTGATGTGCGTGCCGTTGTACTCGACGGCACAGTTCTTCGCGAGGATCGTGATCCCGCGTTCCTTTTCCAGGTCGTTCGAGTCCATCACGCGTTCAACCATTTGCTGGTTTTCACGGAAGGTACCTGCCTGGCGCAGGAGCTGGTCGACCAGGGTGGTCTTGCCATGATCGACGTGGGCGATGATGGCGATGTTACGGATGGCGCGGGTCATTGCGGCGTCCCCTTGACGCGGAGCGTTCGAAAAATTAACCCGACATTCTAGCATGCTGCGGCGCAAAACGCTCTGCTGCGGATCGACCTTCTATGTTAGGCGTCGTTGCGGTTTCTGCAATGACGAATTTCCGTTCTTGCGGATCGTGCGTCACATGCATATATTTGTCACAGCAAAGATTGCGGCGACAAACAATGAGTGAATCTAACACCACTTTTACGGCCACTTCCGGCGCAGGGCCTGCCGAGCCGGATCTTTTCGATCCGGCCGTCTACGAGCTTGGCTCCAGCGTTGGTTACCTGCTGGCCCGGGCCAAGAACCTGCTAACGCTCGGCATCGAGCAGGAAGTGAATGGCCTGGACATCACGCACGCCCAGGCGAGCTGCCTGATCATGTTGTCGATGGGTGGCGCCAGTACCGTCACCGACATCGGCCGCAGCCTGAACACCGATGCCGGATCGATCACCCGCATGTTGAGCCGGCTTGAGAAACGGGGACTTATCGTGCGCACGCGCCGCGACGACGACCGCCGCGTGGTGGACCTGTCGCTGACGCCCGAGGGCACGGCCATCGCCGCCCAACTGCCTGCCGTCTACTGCAACGTGATGCGGCGCCATTTCGTCGGCTTCAGCCAGGCGGAAATCGACGTACTGCGCGGCATGCTGCATCGGGTCATCGACAACGGTGGCGGGCAGGCCGTCGGCACCTGCTGGACTGAGCGCGATGGCGGCTAGCGCACCCCTGCCCCGCCCTTTGCACGTTTTCGCATCACCCGGCGCCACCATCCTGGCGACAGGCTAAATAAGAAGTCAGATCGATATGCAACCCGTTATCTCCTCCGCATCGCGCCGTCTGGGCGCCCTGGCCCTCACGGTCATGGCCGCGGCCGTGCTGGCCGGCTGCGCGGCGTTGGGTGACTCGCACAGCACCCAAAACCTGGCCGAGCCGCAGGCGCTGGCATCGCCGCAGACATTTACCAACGATCACGGCCAGTGGCCGTCGCAGGACTGGGTCGACCAGTTCCACGATGCGCAACTCCGCGCGCTGGCCGACGAGGCCGTCAAGGACAATCCGAGCCTGCAGGCCGCGATTGGCCGCGTGGCGGCATCGCGTGCACTGGCCGAAGCCACGCGCGGCGCGCTGTATCCGAGCGTGGACTTCGAAGGCAGCATCGTGCGCCAGCGGTTCTCCGAAACCGACCTGTTCGAAGGCACGCCGCTGGCCGGCTCCTGGCAGAACCAGTCGCGGCTGCAGATGGGCCTGTCGTGGGACCTCGACTTCTGGGGCAAGAACCGCGATGCGCTGGAAGCTGCGCTCTCCGACGACCGCGCCATGGAGGCCGAGAGTCAGGCCGCGCGCCTGATCCTGACCACCTCCATCGCCCGCAACTACAACCGGCTGGCCGCGCTGTATGCGCAGCGCGATGTGGCCGAGCGCGCCATCGCCCAGCGTCGCGACCTGACCGACCTCTCGCGCCAGCGTCTGGCCGCCGGGCTCGATACCCAGGTCGAGACCACGCAGGCACGCGGCACCGTGGCCGCCGCGCAGACCGACCTGCAACGCGTGGAAGAGGAAATCGCCCTCGCCCGCAACCAGATCGCCGCGCTGCTGGGCAAGGGCCCGGATCGCGGACTGCAGATCGCCCGCCCCACCCTGCTCGCCAACGCCACGCCGCTGCTGCCCGATGACCTGACCATCGGCCTCATCGGCCGTCGCCCGGATGTGGTGGCGGCGCGCTGGCGCGTGGAGGYGGCGTCGAAGGACATCAGCGTGGCAAAGAAGGAGTTCCTGCCCGACGTGACGCTGACCGCGTTCGCCGGCGTGGCCTCGCTCGATCCGTCGAACCTGCTGATGGGCATCAGCCGCACCTTCGGCATCGGTCCTTCGGTGCGGCTGCCGGTATTCGAAGGCGGCCGGCTGCGCGCCAACCTCAAGGGCAAGAACGCGCAGTACGACATCGCCGTGGCGAACTACAACCAGACGCTGGTCGACGCGCTGCGCGAAACCGCCGACACCGTGACCAGCATTCGCAGCGTGGACACCCAGATCAAGACCCAGCGCGAGGCGCTGGACCTGGCCGAGCACGCCTACGCGCTGGCCACCACGCGCTACAAGGCCGGTCTCGGCACGCAGCTGACCGTGCTCAACGCCGAGAGCAATGTGCTCCAGCAGCGCCGGCTGGCCACCGACCTCCAGGCGCGGCGGCTCGATTTGCAGATGGGGCTGATGAAGGCCCTCGGCGGCGGCTACCAGGGCGAGACGCCGGATACCGCGCAAGCGCCGCGCGCCGCCCAAGGCTGACCGGGCGCTCGCCCGCCGACACCAGACAATCCGTCAAAGACTACGCAAAAGACAGACATCATGAGCAACACTCCGCAATCTGCCGCGCCGCAAACCCCGACCCCCGCCGCCGACAACAATGGCAAGCGCCGCCGCCTGCTGGTGGCGCTGACAGCCGCCGTCGTTGTGGCCGGGCTTGGCTATGGCCTGTACTGGGGCGTCTACGCGCGCCATTTCGAGAATACCGACGATGCCTACGTCGCCGGCAATGTGGTGCAGGTGACGCCGCTGGTGGGTGGCACGGTGATCTCCATCACTGCCGACGACACGCAGCTCGTTACCGCCGGCCAGCCGCTGATCCAGCTCGACCGCGCCGACTCCCAGGTGGCCATGGAACAGGCCGAGGCCCAGCTCGCCCAGGCCGTGCGCGAGGTGCGCACGCTCTACGTGAACAACGGCTCGCTGTCCGCCAACGTGGCGATGCGCCAGGCCGACGTAGCCAAGGCGCGCGACGACCTGCGCCGCCGCCAGGCCATCGCCGGCTCGGGTGCCGTGTCGAACGAAGAAATTTCTCATGCGCAGACCGGGCTGAAGGCCGCCGAATCGGCGCTGCTGGCCGCGCAGGAGCAACTCGCTTCGAACAAGGTGCTGACCGACCAGACTACGGTTGAGAAACATCCCAATGTGCAGCGCGCTGCCGCGAACCTGCGTTCGGCCTACCTCGCCTTCGCCCGCTCGACGATGCCCGCGCCGGTCACCGGCTACGTGGCCAAGCGCTCGGTCCAGGTGGGCCAGCGCGTGAGCCCCGGCACGCCGCTGATGGCCGTGGTGCCGCTAGACCAAGTGTGGGTGGATGCCAACTTCAAGGAAGTGCAGATCACGCATATGCGGATCGGCCAGCCGGTGGAGCTGGAGGCCGATGTCTATGGCTCGAAGGTCAAGTACACGGGTCACGTGGCGGGCTTTTCGGCCGGCACGGGCTCCGCGTTCTCGCTGCTGCCGGCACAGAACGCCACGGGCAACTGGATCAAGGTGGTGCAGCGCCTGCCGGTGCGTATCGCGCTGGATCCGCAGCAGTTGAAGGACCATCCGCTGCGCGTGGGCCTGTCGATGAACGTCACCGTCGACGTGCGCAAGGAAGAAGGCGGAGCGATGCTCAGCGCCTCCGCCGCCAAGCCGCTCCAGACCGATGTCTACGACAAGGTGGCGCAGGACGCCGACGAACTGATCGCCAAGATCATCTCGCTGAACAACGGCGGCCGCACCTCGGCCGCGCCGCAGGCGGCACCGGCCGTGACCGGCAAGGCGGGCGCCGCGGCTCCCGTGGCCAAGCCGGCCAATACGTAATTGTCTGATTTCCTGATGTTCGGATTCCCTGATTCCGCACGGCTGACCGCTCATGGCTAACTCCACCACCGCCACGCCGGGCGCGGGCGCTTCGCCGGCACCGGCCAAGGCGCCCTCCGCCACGCCACCGCCGCTGACCGGCGGCAAGCTCGTGATCGGCACGATCGCGCTGTCGCTGGCCACGTTCATGAACGTGCTCGACTCGTCGATTGCCAATGTGTCGATTCCGGCCATCTCGGGCGATCTCGGCGTCTCGCCCAACCAGGGCACCTGGGTCATCACCTCGTTCGCGGTGGCCAACGCCATCTCGGTGCCGCTGACCGGCTGGCTGACCACGCGCTTCGGCGCGGTGCGGCTGTTCGTGCTTTCGATCCTGCTGTTCGTGGTCTCGTCGTGGCTGTGCGGCGTGGCGCCGAACCTTGAGACGCTGCTGGCCGCCCGGATCCTCCAGGGTGCTGTGGCCGGGCCGATGATCCCGCTCTCCCAGTCGCTGCTACTGGCCAGCTATCCACCGGCCAAGAGTTCGATGGCGCTGGCGCTGTGGGGCATGACCACGCTGGTCGCGCCGATCATGGGGCCGCTGCTGGGCGGCTGGATCTCGGACAACATGACCTGGCCGTGGATCTTCTATATCAATATCCCGGTTGGTCTGGGTGCCGCCTACGCCACCTGGGCGATCTATCGCGAGCGGGAAACGCCCACCAAGACGCTTCCGATCGACCGCATCGGGCTGGCGCTGCTGGTGATCTGGGTCGGCTCGATGCAGCTGATGCTCGACAAGGGCAAGGAACTCGACTGGTTCCATTCCAACGTGATCGTGGCGCTGACCGTGATTGCCGTGGTGGGCTTCCTGTTCTTTCTGATCTGGGAAAACTACGAGAAACATCCGGTGGTGGACATCCACCTGTTCAAGGGGCGCAACTTCGCCGCCGGCGTGGTGGCGATCTCGGTCGCGTACGGGCTGTTCTTCGGCAACCTGGTGATCCTGCCGCTGTGGCTGCAGACCATCGTCGGCTACACCGCCACGGACGCGGGCATCGTCATGGCGCCGGTGGGCATTTTCGCGATCATCCTGTCGCCGATCATCGGGCGCATCCTGCCCAAGGTGGACGCGCGCTGGGTGGCGACGGGCGCGTTCATCACGTTCGGCATCGTCAGTTTCATGCGGGCCGGCTTCACCACCGGGGTGGATACGCGCACGCTGATGATTCCCACGCTGATCCAGGGCGCGGCGATGGCGCTGTTCTTCATTCCGCTGACGTCGATCATCCTGTCCGGCCAGCCGCCTGAGAAGATTCCGGCGGCCTCCGGCTTGTCGAACTTCGTGCGGATTACGTTCGGGGCAATCGGGGCGTCGATCTCGACCACGATCTGGGAAAACCGCTCGGCGCTCCATCACGCGCAACTGGTGGAGCAGATCAACCCCTACAGCGCCACCTACACCGAGCAGCTGCACCACCTGATGCAGATGGGCATGACGCAGACGCAGGCCATCGGACTGATGGAGCGGAACATCTCGCTCCAGGCGTCGATGCTGGGCGCCAACGACATCTTCTGGATCTCGGGCGTGCTGTTCTTCGTGCTGATCGGCTTTGTCTGGCTGACCAAGCGCAGCCAGGGCGGCGGCGGCGCCGAGGCGGCCGGCGCGCACTGAGCGCGTCACAAAGCGCACCCGCCGCTATCGCCGCTCCGGCGGCGACGCGGCGCCAACGGGCGGCACCATCCGCGTGCCGCCCTGCCAGGCAAACGCGGCCAGCAACACGGCGGCGCAGCCCCAGGCGAACACCGGCAGCCAGGGCAACCAGCCCGCCAGCGGCGCGGCGGCACCGGCGGCCAGCATGGCGATGCGCGCCAACGCCGCCAGCGCCGCGAGCGAGAACACCAGCCCGACGAAGCGCCCTTCCCGCCCCACATGGCCGGCATTGGTCGCCGCATTGACCACCGTGCCGAAGACCATCGCCCACAACACGCCCGCAACGCCCTGCGCGAGCAACACGCCGGGGAGCGTGGAGGCCGTGGCGAAACCGACCAGCGTAAGCGCCCCCAGCAGGGCTGCAGCCAGCAGCAGCACKGCGGCCGGCATGCGCTTCAGCAAAGGCGCCTGCGGCAGCAACACCCCAAGGACGAAGCCCACCCAGAAGGCCGGCATGTAGCGCACCAGCTCGGTGGCGGGCGCAAAGCGGAGATAGGCGGGACCGGAATTGATCGCGATGTGGATCTGGAAGCCGAACGCCAGCAGCCACGTCGCGGCGAAGAACAGCCAGAGCGCCGGCATCGGCGCGGGCGGGGCGCGGCGTGGCGGGGGAGCTTCGCGCGGCGGCAACTCGATCCAGCGTAGTGCGACCACTGCCACCACGAGGCCGGCGCTCGCCAGCACGAACGGCACTACGGGCGACGACTGGCGCAGCGCCGCCGTCAGCATCGGGGCCAGCGCCCCGGCCAGCCCGATGCCCAGTATCGACCATGCAATCAGAAGCGGCGTGGCGGAGCGTTCAAGACGACGCGCGATGATAACCATCGGCGGTGCACGCAGCACGGACGAGGTGACGGCCCAGAGCGCGGTCAGGCCCACCAGCAGCGCCGGCGACGTGGCGGCCGGCAGCAGCACGAAAGCGACGCCGGAGACGACCGAAATCGCCAGGATCCAGACGCCCAGACGGTGCATGGCGTTGGCCATGCGGTCGGCGGCGATGCCCATGGCACTGTCGGCGATGACGAAGATCGCCTGATCCATCAACAAGATCCACGCGACCTGCGCCTTGCCAATGCCGACCTGCACGGCGAGTTGCGGCAGGAAGGCCGCGTAGAGCGTCCACGTCACGGCCAGCAGGCACTGCACCGCGCAAAAAATCAGGCTACGCATGGCTCCCACCGCTGATTCGTGGCTGGTGGGTCAAGGATAGGTCATGGGAGCCTCGGCCCGGGGCCGCTCGGTCAGGGGCCGGGGGCGTAGCCGAAGCCTAGCTGCCTCGCGCCACAATCGAGATCTGCACCTGCCCCTGCGTGCTGCCTCCAGCATTGCGGGCCGTGACCGTGTAGACCGCCTGCGACTGCACGACCGCTGGCGTGCCGGAGATCACGCCGGTTTGCGTGTTCATGCTCAGGCCCACCGGCAAGGGCGGGCTGACCGTATAGGCGATGACCGCGCCGCCAGTCACCACAGGGGTATTGGGTACGATGGCTTCCGCCACGACGTAGCGGGCCGTGGGCGTGCTGAACGCCAGGCTGGCCGGTGCCACGACGCCCGCCTGCACGGCGATACGCAGCGTGGCGGTGGTCTCGCCCGCCCCGTTGTTGCCCGTGACGGTATAGCTCGACTCGGCCGACACGACGGTCGGCGTGCCAGTGATGGCGCCCGTCTGGGTATTGAATGCCATCCCGGCCGGCAGTGCGGGCGCGATGCGGAATGTGGAAATGGGGCCGCCGGTGCTGGTGGCCGTATTGGCCGTGATGGCTGTGCCGACGGTGTAGATGACGGCCGACTCCCGGTAAGTCAGCCCCGAAGGCGCCGCCCCGGTATTGCGCACCTCGATTTGCACCCGGGCGGTAGCGCTGCCGCCGGCGTTCTCGGCGGTCACTACGTATACAGTGGCGGCGCTGACCGAGGCGGGCGTACCGGCAATCACCCCACTGGCCGCGTCGATCGTCAGCCCGGCCGGCAAGGCCGGTGCCACGGAATAGCGCGTCACAGGGTCGCCACTGACGCTGGGTCGATTCGGCACGATGGGCTGGCCGGCTACGTAGATCGCCGATGTCATGGCGTAGCTCAGCCCCGCCGGTGCCTGGACTTTCCCGTCGTCTTCATCGGTGACACATCCCGACAGCAACGCCACACCACACAGAAAGAGAATCGCCAGCCACGACCGGGCCGACGACAGACCAGCATGCGGCGCGCGCAGCGCGGCACCGAAGGATCGGAAAGACATCGTCAGCCCCGTAAGTGGTTGTTTTTATTGCGGCCCTGCCCGCTGGCCGCGCCGATGCCTATGGCATCACGCGTGAATATACAACACGTCCGTCGGGGACTGGCTGGCCGCTGCCCGGCCAGATTTCAGATCTTTACGAGCCGCTCCGGGCGCAGTGCGCCCTCTCGCATCCGGGCCACGCCCAGCAGGCGGGACGGCTCGCCGCCGTACACGCGCGCCAGGGTTTCCTCTTCCAGCGCGGTGCCCTCGGGCAGGTCGCGCCGGGCGATGCGCTGGCCCTGGAGGAATCGCGCCATCGCGGCGTCGTCGAGCTGCACGAGCACGCAGCGTTGCAGCAAGGCGTCCACGGGCGCGAGCATGGTCGGGCGAATATCGTCGGATTGCTGGTCGATTTGTTCCAGCGTGACCGCGCCATCGAGCGTGAGGTCGCCCACGGCCGTGCGGCGCAAGGCGGTCAGGTGGCCGCCGCAACCGAGCGCTTCGCCAATGTCCTCGCCCAGCGTGCGGATGTAGGTGCCCTTGCTGCAGCGCACGCGCATCGTGAATTGCGGTGGACTGGCGTCGAGGGCCACGTCGAGCAGTTCGATCGCATGGATCGTCACCGCCCGCGCCGCGCGTTCGATGGTCTGGCCGGCGCGCGCGTATTCATATAGCGGCTTGCCGTCCTTCTTCAGGGCCGAATACATCGGCGGCACCTGTTCGATTGGGCCCGTAAATCGTAATACCGCCAGATCCAGCGCGGCGCGGTCGCAGGTGACCGGGCGTTCGGCAACGACTTCGCCCTCGGCATCGCCGGTGGTCGTCGTCACGCCGAGCCGCACCACGGCCTCATAGGTCTTGTCGGCCTCGAGTAGATCCTGGGAGAACTTGGTCGCCTCGCCGAAACACAGCGGCAACAGGCCGGTGGCGAGCGGGTCCAGCGTGCCCGTGTGGCCAGCCTTGTTGGCGCGCAGCATGCGCTTGGCGCGCACCAGCGCGTCGTTGGACGACAGGCCCAGTGGCTTGTCGAGCAGCAGCACGCCATGCACGTCGCGGCGCGGCAGCCGGGGCGGACGGGTTGCGGAGGAATCGGTCATTGCGGCGGGGAGAGAAGCGCGGCGCCGGAGCGGGTCCGGCGCGCGTCACAAAGGCGGAACGGCGCGACGGACTTACTCGTCGTCCTTGGCGCGCGTCGAATTGGCTTCGTTGATCAGCTTGGACATTTCGATGGCATGTTCCACCGAGGTGTCGTGATGGAAATGCAGCGTCGGCACGGTGTGGATGTGCAGGCGCTTGAATAGCAGCGAGTGCAGGTAACCGGCCTTCTCGCGCAGGATACCGGCGGCCACCTCAGGCTCGGCGCCCAGCACCGTGAAGTAGACCTTGGCGTGCGCGTAATCGGGCGTCAGCGCCACCGATTGCAGCGTGACCAGGCCCAGGCGCGGGTCGCGCAGTTCGCGCTGGATCATCTCGGCCAGTTCCTTCTGGATCTGGTCGGAAAGCCGCAGATTGCGGGAAGAGATATTGCCTTTCTTGGCCATTCAAACCTGTCTTGTGCCCAAAGTGAAAACGGCAGGCCGGAGCCTGCCGTCTTGCGTATCGCCTTACAGCGTACGCGCCACTTCGGTGATTTCGTACACCTCGAGCTGGTCGCCTTCCTGAACGTCGTTGAAGTTCTTGATCGACAAACCGCACTCGAAGCCTTGCTTGACTTCCTTGACGTCGTCCTTGAACCGCTTGAGCGAGTCCAGTTCGCCGGTGTGCACCACCACGTTGTTGCGCAGCACGCGCACCAGCGAGTTGCGCTTGACCATGCCGTCGGTGACCATACAGCCGGCCACGGCGCCAATCTTCGGCACACGGAAGACCTGGCGGACTTCCACCTGGCCGATCGTGGTCTCGCGCTTCTCCGGCGCCAGCATGCCGGACATCGCCGCCTTGATCTCGTCTACCGCATCGTAAATGATGTTGTAGTAGCGGATGTCGATGCCGTTGTGCTCGGCCAGCTTGCGCGCGCCGGAATCAGCCCGCACGTTGAAGCCGATGATGACCGCCTTCGAGGCCACAGCCAGGTTGACGTCCGACTCCGAGATGCCGCCCACGCCGCCGTGCACGATCTGCACGCGCACTTCCTCGGTCGACAGCTTCTGCAGCGACTGCACCAGTGCTTCCTGCGAACCCTGCACGTCGGCCTTCACGATCAGCGGCAGCGATTGCACTTCGCCTTCGCTCATCTGCTCCAGCATCGTTTCCAGCTTGGCGGCCTGCTGCTTGGCGAGCTTCACGTCGCGGAACTTGCCCTGACGGAACAGGGCGATTTCACGCGCCTTGCGCTCGTCCGGGAGCACCAGCACTTCCTCGCCGGCGGCCGGCACTTCCGACAGACCCTGGATTTCCACCGGGATCGACGGACCAGCTTCCTTCGTCGGCTTGCCATTTTCGTCCAGCATGGCGCGCACGCGGCCGTAGGCACTGCCTGCGAGCACCACGTCGCCACGCTTAAGCGTGCCGCTGCTGACCAGGATCGTCGCGATCGGGCCCTTGCCCTTGTCGAGCTGGGCTTCCACCACCAGACCCTTGGCCGGGGCGTCCACCGGTGCCGTCAACTCCAGCACTTCGGCTTGCAGCAGCACCTGCTCGAGCAGGTCGTCGATGCCCAGGCCGGTCTTGGCGGACACAGGCACGAACGGCGAATCGCCGCCGTACTCTTCCGGCAACACCTGCTCGGCCACCAGTTCCTGCTTCACGCGGTCCGGGTTGGCTTCTGGCTTGTCGATCTTGTTGATCGCCACCACGATGGGCACGCCGGCAGCCTTGGCGTGCGCAATCGCTTCCTTGGTCTGCGGCATCACGCCGTCGTCCGCCGCAACCACCAGGATCACGATGTCGGTGGCCTTGGCGCCACGGGCACGCATGGCCGTGAAGGCCTCGTGACCCGGGGTGTCCAGGAAGGTGATCACGCCACGTTCGGTTTCGACGTGGTAGGCGCCAATGTGCTGCGTAATGCCCCCGGCTTCGCCCGCGGCAACCTTGGTGCGGCGGATGTAGTCGAGCAGCGAGGTCTTGCCGTGGTCGACGTGACCCATCACGGTCACCACCGGCGGACGCGGCAGCAGTTCGGCGTCGGTATGGTCTTCGCCATCCACCACCAGCAGTGCTTCCGGATCGTCCAGCTTGGCGGCGAACGCCTTGTGGCCCATTTCTTCCACCACGATCATGGCGGTTTCCTGGTCCAGCACCTGGTTGATCGTGACCATCTGGCCGAGCTTCATCATCTGCTTGATGACCTCGGACGCCTTCACGGCCATCTTGTGCGCCAGATCGGCCACCGAGATGGTTTCCGGCACGTGCACTTCACGCACCACCGGCTCGGTCGGCGCCTGGAAGTTGCTGCGATCGTCGGCATGCTGCTTGCCGCCGCGGCCACGCGGGCCACCGCGCCAGCCACCCACACCGCCCGACGTATCGCCGCGCGTCTTCAGGCCGCTGCCCTTCTTGCGCGAGCTATCGTCCTGCCACGTACCGGTCTTGACCGGCTTGCCGGTCTTCTTGTCGACGGTGGTCGTGGCCGTGGTGGTCGTGGCCGGTTTCTTGTCGTCCTTCTTGGCTTCGGTCGTCGTGCCAGGCGGCTTCACCGGCTTGTGCAGCGTACCGGTCTGCTCGGCCTTCTTTTCCTCGGCCTTGCGTTCCGACGGCGCCTTCAGCACGCGGGCCGGGGCGTTCAGCATCTGCTGGATCGCACGGGCCTCGGCCTCGGCAGCCTCGCGGCGGCGGCGGGCGGCGTCCTGCTCGGCACGGGCCTTGTCGGCCGCTGCCTTCGCGTCATCCGCATCCTTCTGCACCTGCACGCGCTCGGCGGCCACGCGGGCCTGGTCGTCCTCGGCCTTCTTGCGCACGGCAGCGTCCTCGACGGCGTTGTTCACCGCCTGGGCAGCCACGGCCTCTTCCTCGGCCTTGCGGGCGAGAAGTTCGGTCTGGCGGCGCTGCTCGGCCTCGAGGGCTTCCTGGCGCGCACGGCGCTCGGCTTCCTCGCGCTCGGCGGCTTCCTGGCGTGCCTTCAGTTCGGCTTCCTGGCGCGCGAGCGCCTCGGCCTGCTGACGGCTTTCCTCTTCCTCGCGGCGTGCCTGTTCGGCGGCGGCCTCGGCCGCTTCCGCGGCGTCCACGCCATCGGCGTGTGCATCCCCGGCGACCTCGTCACGCTTGATCAGGACGCGCTTCTTGCGCACCTCGACCTGAACGGTACGGGTCTTGCCGGTGGAATCGGCCTGACGGATTTCGGACGTTTCGCGCTTGGTCAGCGTGATCTTTTTGCGTGCGCTGTCGTCGGCCTGACCGTGCGACCGCTTGAGATAATCAAGGAGTCGGGTCTTGTCCGATTCGGTGATGATGTCTTCCGGCGTCGCTTTGCCCACCCCAGCTGCCTGCAATTGTTCCAGCAGGGCAGCTGCGCTGCGGCTCAGTTCTGCGGCCAGTTGGGCAACTGTTGTGCTTGCCATTCAAACCCTTTCAATGCTCGGTTTCTACGTCGGGACAAATCGTATGCGGAAAGCGCCGGGGCCCCTGGCCCCGTACGTGTCCCTCAGTTAAACCAATGTTCCCGTGCTTTCATGATCAGCGCCTTGGCTTCCTCATCCGCCACGCCGGCCAGCTCGACCAGTTCGTCCACAGCCAGTTCGGCCAGGTCGTCACGCGTGTGGATATTGCCTTCGGCCAGCTTGCCGATCAGCTCGGGGGTCAGGCCGTCGAGCGAGCGCAGATCCTGCGACACCTCTTCCACCTTTTCTTCCCGGGCCAGTTCCATCGTCAGCAGCGCATCGCGTGCGCGGTTGCGCAGCTCAGTGACGGTGTCCTCATCGAAGGCCTCGATTTCCATCATTTCACTGATGGGCACGTAGGCAACTTCTTCCAGCGTGGAGAACCCTTCCTCAATCAGGATGTCCGCCACTTCCTCGTCCACGTCCAGCTTGGCCATGAACAGCTTGCGTACCACTTCGCTTTCCTCGGCCTGCTTCTGCGCCGATTCTTCCTGCGTCATGATGTTGATCTGCCAGCCGGTCAGTTCGGACGCCAGGCGTACGTTCTGGCCGCTGCGGCCGATGGCGACGGCGAGGTTTTCCTCGTCCACCACCACATCCATGCAGTGCTTTTCCTCGTCCACGACGATGGACTGCACCTGCGCCGGCGCCAGTGCGCCGATCACGAACTGCGCCGGGTCTTCCGACCACAGCACGATATCCACGGCCTCGCCGCCGATCTCGTTGCGCACAGCCGTCACGCGGGTACCGCGCACGCCCACGCAAGTGCCGATCGGGTCGATGCGCTTGTCATGGGCCACCACGGCGATCTTGGCGCGCACGCCGGGGTCGCGGGCGGCCGCCTTGATCTCGAGCAGGCCCTGTTCCATCTCCGGCACTTCGTTCTCGAACAGCTTGATCAGGAACTCGGGTGCCGTACGCGACAGTTCGATCTGCGGGCCGCGCGCGGCGCGGTCCACATTGAGGATATACGCCCGTACGCGGTCACCGGTACGGAGATTTTCCTTCGGAATGATCTGGTCGCGGGCCAGCAGCGCTTCCACGCGGCCGGACTCCACGATCAGACCCTTCTTGTCGGCACGCTTGACCGTGCCTGTCATGACCTTTTCGCCACGATCCAGGTAATCGTTCAGGATCTGCTCGCGCTCGGCGTCGCGGATACGCTGCAAAATCACCTGCTTGGCCGCCTGGGCGCCAATCCGGCCGAATTCCACGGACTCGATCTGCTCTTCGACAAACTCCTCGAGCTCGATCTCCGGATCCTGATCGCGGGCTTCGAACAGCAGGATCTGCTTGTCCGGCTCCTGCAGGCCCTGCTCGTCGGGGACGACAAGCCAGCGGCGGAACGTTTCGTGCTCACCGGATTCGCGGTCGATGGCGACGCGGATATCCACGTCTTCCTCGAAGCGTTTCTTGGTGGCCGAAGCGAGTGCTGCTTCGAGCGCACCGAATACCACATCCTTGTCGACGTTCTTTTCACGCGCAAGCGCATCGACGAGCAACAGAACTTCGCGGCTCATTGCTTGTTCCCTTTTCTTTGATTTCCCTTGAAGTCGATCACTGGCACGAGCCGTGCCTTGTCGACGTCGGATATGGCGAATTCCAGCAGTGCCGGGCCGTCGCGTCCTTCGAATTCCAGGCCGATTTTCTCGGCTCCGTCATCGCCAGTGGGTGCCTGGATGATGCCGACGAAATTCTTCTGGCCATTCACCGGGAGGCGCAGCGTGATTCTGGCCTCGACGCCGGCAAAACGGACGTAATCGGCCAGCTTCTTCAGCGGCCGGTCCAGACCGGGCGAGGACACCTCGAGGCGCTCGTAGTCGACATTTTCGACCGTAAGCACATGGGTAAGCTGGCGGCTTACTTTCTCGCAATCCTCAATGACGATGCCGGTTTCAGGCTGATCGATATAGACACGCAGCAGTCCGACGGGGGCACGCTCAAGCTCAACCAACTCGTAGCCCATGCCGTTAAGGGTGGTTTCGATCAAATCTGCCAGATGCACTGTATTCCCGAATAGTGGCCTTCAACACCATGGCAGACACCGGACAACGACTTCCGTTCTGAAACTAGGTCCTGAAACGAGGTTCTGGAACGAACCGCTGCCTTGCCTGCCCCGTCATCCCCGGCGCCGGCGTGGCGCAGTCGCGGCCACAAGCACAAAACGGGCGAACCAAAAAAAAATGGGCGCAATGCCCATCATTCGCCCACCCTCGCTAAGGATGACACTTTTGAATAGACTTGGATTATACGCGGATTATGTCCAAAAGGCAAAAGCCGGACAGGATCCGCGGGCAGCGTGCGGCCAGGGCGAGCCCCGGCCGGCATGCCGCCTGCCTGGGTTAGCGGTGACCGCCACCCCCCTGGTTGCCGCCACGACCGCGCGGACGACGCGGGCCGCTGGCATTGCCGCCGCCCTTGGTTGCCTTCGGCATCACATTGCCGTTGGCCTCGCCACCACCGCCGCGACGCTGCTGGCCGCGCTGGCCACCCATGCCTCCGCCGCCCAGGCCACCACCGCCGCCAAGGCCGCCGCGATTGCCACCGCGCCCACCGGCACCGCCGCCACGCAGGCCGCCGGCCGCGCCACCACTGAACTTGGTGGTATGCGACGTCAGCGGCGCCGGGCCGGTCGGGATGTAACCCATCGAGGTCTGCATCGGATCGGGCTGGCCACCACGGCCGGCACCGCCGCCGTTACCGCGCGCGCCACCCTTTTCGTAGCGCGGCAGGCCGTCCATGCCGGTGTGCATCGGCATGCCCGCAATGGCCGCCTCGGTACGCGCCTTGCGGCCGCCTACCTTGGTGGCACCCTTGCCGCCCTGCTCGCCCTTCGCCGGCGCTTTCAGGCCGATATTGGCCATCAGCGCGCGCACGTCGGTCGGGTCCAGCTCTTGCCAGCGGCCACGCTTGAGGCCGCGCGGCAGCAGGAACTGGCCGTAGCGCGTACGGATCAGGCGCGACACGGTCAGGCCAACGGCCTCGAACATGCGGCGCACCTCGCGATTACGGCCTTCGGTCAGCGCCACGTGATACCACTGGTTCACGCCTTCGCCACCGCCATCAGCGATGCGCAGGAAGTTCGCTTCGCCATCGTCCAATTGGATACCGTGCAGCAGCGCCTGGCGGTCGGCCTCGGCCAACTCGCCCAGCGTGCGCACCGCGTATTCGCGCTCCACGCCGTAGCGCGGGTGCATGAAGCGGTTGGCGATATCGCCCGAGGTCGTGAAGATCAGCAAGCCTTCGGTATTGAAGTCGAGACGACCCACCGCCACCCACTTGCCGGCCTTGATGCGCGGCAGGCTGTCGAACACGGTCGGACGGCCTTCCGGATCGCTCTGGCTCACGATTTCACCGGACGGCTTGTGATACAGCAGCACGCGCGGTGGCTTGCTCGACACCTTGCGATGGATCAGCTTGCCGTTCACGCGCACCTGGTCGGTCGGCAAGATCCGCTGGCCGATGTGGGCCGGCAGACCGTTAACCGAGACACGACCCTCGAGGATCAGCTGTTCCATTTCGCGGCGTGAGCCGAGGCCGCCTTCGGCCAGCACCTTGTGCAGCTTGGGCGCGTCATCGTCGGCGGACAGTTCGCGCACCGGCTTGGCCTTGGTGCGCGGCAGCGCCATCTCTTCCTGATCGAATTGTTCCGAGATCACGAATTTGAAGACGTCCTCGGCACCGCCAGCAGGCTTGCCGGCCTTCGCGCCGCGAGCCGGCTTGTCACCGGCGCGCTGCTCGAATTTTTCCGAAGGCTTGCCGCCTGCGGCGCCCGCCTGACCCTTGCGCTGACCCTGGCCGCCTTGGCCACCCTGACCGCCTTGGCCGCGCTTGTCGCGCCGGCCCGGCTGCTGGGCTGCCGGCTTGTTGTCGCCATCGACCAGCGCAGCCTTGCGCTGGGGCTGCTGGCGGCGCTTGCGCACGCCGGCACCCTGTGGCTGCGCAGGCTGGCCGTCGGCGTCACTCGCCTCGGCGCGCGGTTCGCGGACGTCACGGGCATCACGATCGGCTGCCGGCTTGCGGCGGCCACGGGCGCGCGGCTCGCGACCGGCCGGTGCGGCGGCGTCGGGCTGCGGCGCGTCGGCTTGCGCCGGTGCGGCGGCATCGCCCTCGGCACGGCCACCCTCGCGGTCCTGTGCGGACTGGCGGCGCGACGCCACCAGATTGCGCAGGCCACGGCGCAGGCCCTTGCGGCGCGGCGCGCCGTCGGTGCCATTGCCCGCGTCGGGCGCAGCGCCGGTATCGCCCGGCGCGTCCGGTTGCCGGACGTCTTGCTCAGCGGAATCAGACAAAGTATTCACTATCGATGTTGCGTGTTATTCAGTTGGACACGCGTTCGTCGTCCTCAGCAGGATGCGGCGCGTTGCCGTCCCGGACCGAATCGTCGGCCGCTTCCGGGGAGGAAGCAGCTGTGTCCACGTGGAAACCGTTGGCGTGGGCCAGCGGCGCGTCGTCGTCATGCCCGCCATCGGCGGACCACTGCGCAACGCTGTTGTCTTGCGGGTGCGGCGTGTCGTTCTGTTCGGTATCGGCGCCGTGGGCTTCCGTCTCCACCGGCTCCGCATGGTCGCTCTCCGCCGCGGCCACGACTTCCGCTTCCACCGCATCGGTAGCGGTCTCGGCGGCCTGGGGCTCGGCAAAGGTCTCTTCATCGCCAGCCGGCGGGTTGGCCGTGGCAACTTCTTCAAAATCTATCGCCTGCTGGTCCAGCAGGGCTGCCTGGACCTGGGCCTGGGCATCCTCGAGCGGCGGCAGCTCATCCAGCGTGCGCAGCCCCAGATCGTCCAGAAACGCCTTGGTCGTGGCATAGAGCGCGGGACGGCCCGGTACGTCGCGATGCCCGATCACCTCGATCCAGCTGCGGTCCTCGAGCTTCTTGACCACGTCGGTGCTGACCGTCACGCCGCGAATTTCCTCGATATCGCCGCGCGTCACGGGCTGGCGATAGGCGATGATGGCCAGCGTCTCCATCACCGCGCGCGAATACTTGGGCGGCTTTTCCGGGTTGAGCCGGTCGAGGAACTCGCGCATCTCGGGCCGGCTCTGGAAACGCCAGCCGCTGGCCAGGGCCACGAGTTCCACACCGCGTTGCTGCCAGTCCTGTCGCAATTCGCCCAACAGGGCGCGGATGGTGTCGGCGCCGACATCGTCGGCGAAAAGACGGCGGAGATCGTTGACGCGCAGGGGCTCCTGCGCACAAATCAGCGCGGTCTCGAGGACGATCTTCGCCTCTTGGGTATTCATGTGATTGTGTGCAGCCTGTCTTTGCACCTGCTCCCGGACGAATCCCGGAGCACTGGAGATTTCGGATACAGCGGTACCGATGCCACCGCCATCTCATTGCGCAGCCAACTCGCAGCCTGTCGCAGCCCAGGCAGCCAAGCGGTGCACTTCGTTCTTTTGCATCGATTTGCCGGGTCGTTCCGGCAGGAGATCGTCCGCATCCGGCTGGCTTCGCCGGKAGTCGAACCTCTTGCGTCGCGCTCTCGCCTTTACCCTCGCAGGCGGAACCCTTCCCCTTGGAGCGGACATTCGCCAGGACAATCAGATTGCCAAGGCGGCAAGAAAAAACGGATATCGGCCCGGACAAGCTTCGTCCTGCGCCTGCGCCACCACTCCACAAGGCCGACCGGCCTTTTAAACCAGATCTTTTGAACCGGATGCACTGTGGGGACGGATCCGGCAAGCCAATGCTGCCTCGGACCCATGGACACGCATCCCAGATCAGGGATGCCGGCCCGGCGACGCCAGGGAATTACGTGGCGCGATACCGTGGTTCTCGCGATTGTATGGCATTCCCGCCCCCCTCCGCAACCCGCCCGCCGCCCGGCGTGGCGAATGGCACGAACCGGGGCGGCCTGTCCGCCGCCCGGAATCGTCCTAGAACACCACGCAGAACCCATGCGCAGCCAGCGTCTCCGGGAGCCAGACCGCCCGCGCCACGCCCACGATGCCGAAGCCGATGATCAGCACGCCCGCCACGGTCCGGACCGCCGGCCGGCGCGACACATGGCGCACATAGCCCGACAACCCCGAAATCACCAGCAGGTTTGGCAGCGTTCCCAACCCAAAGACGAGCAGAACCAGCGCGCCCGACGCCGCATTGCCGGCCAGCAACGCCATTGCGAGTGCCCCATAGACCATCCCGCACGGCACGATCCCCCAGGCGAGTCCCAGACCGAAGCGCCGCAGCAGCGGCGCATGCCGGGCCAGGCCGGCAGGCAGCCTGATACCGAGCGCGCCCATGCGACCTACCACCCCTTGGGCCATGCGCACCGCGAACGCCTCCAGGCGCGCCGCACGCATGGTGCGCCCACGCAACAGCCAGAAGCCCGACATCACCAGCATCGCTCCGCCTGCGCCATAGAGCCATCGCTGCACAGGCAGATAGTCCTGCTTCCATACGGTGGCGCCGACGGCACCCACCACCGCCCCCAGCAACGCGTAGGTGGTCAGGCGGCCGGCGTGCATCGCCAGCAATTCCACGAGCCAGCCGCGCGGCGAGCGATGGATCGTCACCGGCACGCACACCGCCGCGCGCTGCTCGGCCGCCATCGCAATGCCGCCACACATCGCAGCACAGTGGACGCCACCAAACAACGCAACGATAAAAACGCTGAAAAGCACACCAAATGGCAACGGTCCCTCGCTTCCGCGTCACTTCACGCGGTAAAATTGATCTGTCGCGCCCTCGCTGCAATGCGCATCACCAAGAGCCCTCAATTGCTTACCTCCATACCCGTCACCGAGATCTCGCCCCGCTGCTCTACGTGCGGGATGGGCCAGCTTTGTCTGCCGGTAGGCATGTCGCACCAGGACCTCCTGAAGATGGACACGCTCGTGCAGGAACGCGTGCGCGTGCACAAGGGCGAAACGCTTTACCGCATGGGCGATCCGCTCACCGCCGTCTATGCCGTGCGTTTCGGCACGCTCAAGACGCACGTGACGCTCGAAGACGGCCGCTCGCAGATCACCGGCTTCCATCTGCCCGGCGAGATGGTCGGTATGGATGGCCTCGGCGAAATGCAGCATGCTTCCGATGCCACGGCCCTCGAGGATGCCGAAGTCTGCGTCGTACGCTTCAACGACTTGCAGGCGCTCTCGTCTGACCTGCCCTCGCTGCAAACCCAGTTCCTGCGCTTGATGAGCAAGGAGATTTCGCAGGACCAGGTGATGCTGATGACGTTGGGTTCGATGCGGGCCGAGGAGCGGCTTGCCGCGTTCCTCGTCAATCTTTCCGATCGCCTGTCGGCGCGTGGCTACTCGTCGAGCGAGTTCGTGTTGCGCATGAGCCGCGAGGAGATCGGCAGTTATCTTGGCCTGAAACTCGAAACCGTCAGCCGCCTGTTCTCTCGTTTTGCCGAGGCGGGCCTGATCCAGATCCGCCAGCGCCACGTCAAGCTCATCGACATGGCCGGCATCAAGCAGATCTACAACCGCTCCTGCTAAGGCCGGCTCGCCGGCGGCGGTGCACTCGCTACTCGAGTTCATCGGTATCGCTGAGCGGCGTTGGCATGGTGTAGAGCGTCAGGCCGCTCGACAAGGCGCAGAACAGCCACGCCAGCAGGAATCCCACGGTATAGATCGCCTCACGCGACGCGTCGACCGGATGACCGAAGAAGCTCAGGTCACTGGGATCGACAATCGAGAACACCGTTGCCGTGGCCACGCCGCCCATCAGGAACGCTGGCCACATCACCCACATCAGCCAGCGTAGTCTCATGGCCGCCTCGCCGTGTCATTGACATGGGCGTCGGCATGCACGGCGGACCCATCCAGCTTCTCCACCACCAGCCCATGCCGCGCGGCATCGCGCACCGGCACGTCGGCGTGGGTATTGGCGAGCCAGATCGTCACACCACAGCCGATCATCGCCAGCAGCGGTCCGCTCATCAGCAGCCACGGCCACGGTTCCTTCCACCACGGCTTGACTTGTTGCGCTGTCATTGCCTACTCCTTGCGTCGAATATTTCCTGAATGACCTGTCCTACAGGCCGCGCGGCACGATGAAACTGGTCGCTTCCTGGATCTGCGCGCGTCCGCGTGCGTCGTCCATACCCTCCCCCGTGACCGTGATACGGATCTTGTGCGTGCCCTGCGGCGCGTGGTCGATCGGGATACGGATCCGCACCGGCAACAGCCGGTTCGACGTAGGCGCCAGCGTTTCTGCCGACTTGTCATACTCGATGGTCAACCCTTGCAGCTCCGCGCTCGTCGCCTGTACCCGGACGCGCATCGGCGTCTCGGTCGTATTGATCAGTTGCAGCCGGTACACGTTCTCGATCCAACGACCTTCGACCTCGCGGCCCAACGCGCCACGGTCGCGGATGACATCGACCTTGAGCGGCGTGCGCATCGCCAGCGACCCGATGAAGCCCCCCACCAGCGCCGACCAGATCACCGCGTAGACAATCGTCCGTGTGCGGAACAGGCGCTTGCGCGCCGCGACTGCCGACAGGCCCTTGCGCATCGCGTTCTCAGAGGTGTAGCGGATCAGGCCACGCGGATAGGCCATCTTGTCCATGACCTGGTTACAGGCGTCGATGCAGGCACCGCAGCCGATGCACTCGTATTGCAATCCGTCACGGATGTCGATCCCGGTCGGGCAGACCTGCACGCAGATGCTGCAATTGACGCAATCGCCAATGCCGGCGGTGTGCCGGTCCGTCTTGCGCGAGCGGCTGCCGCGCGGCTCGCCACGGCCTACGTCATAGGTCACCACGAAGGTATCGCGGTCGACCATCACGCTCTGGAAACGCGCATACGGGCACATGTACTTGCACACCTGCTCGCGCATGAAGCCGGCGTTGCCCCAGGTGGCGAAGGCATAGAACAGCATCCAGAACGACTGCCACGGCCCCAGCGAGAGGTCGATCACCTGCCCGCCCAGCTCGCGGATCGGCGAGAAATAGCCGACGAACGTGAAGCCGGTCCACAGGGCGATCACCACCCAGAGCGTGTGCTTGGTCGCCTTGAGCCGCAGCTTGCGCAGGCTCCACGGGTCGCCGTCCAGCCGGATGCGGGCGATGCGATCGCCTTCCACGCGTCGCTCGATCCACATGAAGATTTCTGTGTAGACGGTCTGTGGACACGCGTAGCCACAGAACAGCCGGCCCGCGATGGCGGTGAACAGGAACAGGGCGAGCGCCGAGATGACAAGCAGGACCGCGAGGTAGATCACGTCCTGCGGCCACAGCACGAGGCCGAAGATATAGAACTTGCGCGCGCCGAGGTCGAACAGCACCGCCTGGCGGTCGTTCCATTGCAGCCACGGGGCGCCGTAGTAGACCAGCTGGGTGAGGATGACGAGCCAGACGCGCCAGCTCGAGAAGGCGCCCGTGACCGAGCGCGGATAGATCTTGCGCCGGACCTCGTAGAGTGTTTCTTCCGAAGATTCAGCCGATTGGGCAGATTGCCCGGATCGCGGCGTGGCAGCCGGGCGCCATGGCGGGCTGTCGTCGGGCCGTGAGGGCTCCGGCGTGGCGGGGTCGTCCGCTACGGGCTGTGCAGCATTGGGGGGCGCGTTCATCTTGTGTTCCTCGCGCCCCGGCAGGCGGCTGGCCGCCCTGCCCGGGGGCTGTTGATCATTGTCCGGCCGCTCCTGTATTGGAGAGACCCCACACGTAGGCGGTCAGCATGCGGATGCGCTCGGGCGTCAGGATTTCCTCATGCGCGGGCATGTGCCCGTTATGACCCTTCTGGATCGCCTCGACGATGGCATTTTCCGAACTGCCGTAGAGCCAGACGCTGTCCGACAGGTTCGGCGCGCCGAGCGCCTGGTTGCCCTTGCCGCTGGCCCCATGGCAGGCCGCACACGTGGTCTTGAAGGTGCCCTCGCCCCGCGACGCGCGGATCGGGTCAGACGCCAGGCCCGACAGCGAGCGCACATACTGGGCCGTGTCCCCGGCGAGCTTGGCGTCGATGACGCCCGCGAACGGCGGCATCATGCCGTTGCGACCCTTGGTGATCGTCTGACGGATCGTTTCGGGGTCGCCGCCATAGAGCCAGTCGTTGTCGGCCAGGTTCGGAAAGCCGCGGCTGCCGCGCGCGTCGGAGCCATGGCACTGCGCGCAGTAGTTCAGGAACAGGCGCTGGCCAATTTCACGGGCGTCGGGATCGGCGGCGACCTTCGTCACGTCCATCGACATGTACTTCCCGTAGATCTCGTTCTGCATCTTCTCGGCGGCCTGTCGATGCGCCGCCAGTTCGCCCTGCGAGGAGAACCCCAGCACGCCGGCGTAGGAACCCAGGCCCGGATACAGGACCAGGTAGCACACGCTGAAGATGCAGGCCAGCAGGAACATCCACATCCACCAGCGCGGCAGCGGGTTGTTCAACTCGCGCAGGTCACCATCCCAGACATGGCCGGTATCCTCGGTCGCACCCTGGCTTTTTGGCGCCCGGCGCTGCGAGAACAGCAGCCACACGCACCACGCGATGCCGACCAGCGAGATGGCCGTAATGTAGTAACTCCAGTAATCGGAAAAGAAATCGCTCATGACTGTGGGTTCCGGCTTGTCGTTATCGTGGTCTCGTCGGGCAACGCGAAGGGCAGCATGGCTGACTCCTCGTTGGCGGCCTGGCGCCGCGACGACCAGGCCCACCAGCAGATGGCGAGGAAGGCCAGCATCGACAGCACGGTGGCAGCGGAGGTCAGGATGGCCATGGCGGTTACTCCTTCGGTGCCGCGGCCGCCGTGGCGGCGTCCAGGCGCACGTTGCGGCGGTTCAGGCCGAGGCCTTGCAGGTAGGCCACCATCGCGTCCTCTTCGGTCTTGCCGGCGAGTTCCTCAGGGGCATGGGCGATTTGCTCCTCGGTGTACGGCACACCCAACCGCTTCAGGGCGCGCATCCGGCCCTGGATATCGCCCGTCGGCAGCGCGGTCTTCTCGAGCCACGGATACGACGGCATCACCGATTCCGGCACCACATCGCGCGGATTGCGCAGGTGGATGCGCTGCCAGTCATCCGAATACCGGCCGCCCACGCGGGCGAGGTCTGGACCGGTACGCTTGGAACCCCACAGGAACGGATGGTCATACACCGACTCGCCGGCCGTCGAGAAATGGCCATAGCGCTCCGTCTCGGCCTGCAGCGTGCGCACCTGCTGCGAATGGCAGCCGACGCAGCCTTCGCGGATATAGATATCGCGGCCCATCAGGCGCAGCGGCGTGTAGGGCACGATGCCCGCGTCGGGCTTGGTCGTGGAATGCTGGAAGAACAGCGGCACGATCTGCACCAGACCCGCAATGCTCACCACGAAGATCGTGGCGATGATCAGCCAGCCAACGTTCTTTTCCAGTGTTTCGTGGGTGAAGAATCCTTGTTTTTGTGACATCTCAGCAATCCTCGGCGGTCAGTGTGCGGGAGCCTGGGCGGAAGCCGGCAGGCTGGCCGGGATCGGCGCGTCCGTGGCCGTCTTGCCGGCGATCGTGCGCACCACGTTGTAGGCCATGACCAGCATGCCGGTCAGGAAACACAGGCCACCGAGCAGGCGGATCAGGTAGAACGGATACTTCGCCTTGACCGCTTCGACGAACGCGTAGGTCAGCGTGCCGTCCGGCTGCGTGTCGCGCCACATCAGCCCTTCCATCACGCCGGCGATCCACATCGAGGCGATGTAGAGCACCACGCCGATCGTCGCGATCCAGAAGTGCCACTCGATCAGCTTGACGCTGAACATCTCCTTTTGCCCGAACAGGCGTGGAATCAGGTAGTACAGCGAGCCGATCGAGATCATCGCGACCCAGCCCAGCGCGCCCGAGTGGACATGGCCGATCGTCCAGTCCGTGTAGTGCGACAGCGCATTCACGGTCTTGATGGACATCATCGATCCTTCAAACGTGGCCATGCCGTAGAACGACAGCGCAACCACCATGAACTTGAGGATCGGGTCCGTGCGAAGCTTGTGCCAGGCGCCGGACATGGTCATGATCCCGTTGATCATCCCGCCCCAGGACGGCGCGAGCAGGATCAGCGAAAACGCCATGCCGAGCGACTGCGCCCAGTCCGGCAGCGCGGTGTATTGCAGATGGTGGGGGCCGGCCCACATATAGGTGAAGTTCAGCGCCCAGAAGTGGACGATGGAGAGCCGGTACGAGTAGATCGGCCGTCCGGCCTGCTTCGGGATGAAGTAGTACATCATCCCGAGGAAGCTGGTGGTCAGGAAGAAGCCCACGGCGTTATGGCCGTACCACCACTGGATCATCGCGTCCTGCACGCCCGCATAGGCGGAATACGACTTCCACATCGACGCCGGCATCTCGATGTTGTTCACGATATGCAGGATGGCGATGGTCAGGATGTACGCGCCGAAGAACCAGTTGGCCACGTAGATATGGCGCGTCTTGCGCTTGATGATGGTGCCGAAGAACACCACCGCGTAGGCGACCCAGACCAGCGTAATCAGGATGTCGATTGGCCATTCGAGTTCCGCATATTCCTTGGAAGTCGTGATGCCGAGCGGTAGCGTGATGGCGGCCGCCACGATGACGATCTGCCAGCCCCAGAACGTGAACGCTGCCAGCGGCCCGCAGAACAGGCGCGCCTGGCAGGTGCGCTGCACCACGTAGTACGACGTGGCGAACAGCGCGCTGCCGCCGAAGGCGAAGATCACCGCGTTGGTGTGCAGCGGACGCAGGCGCCCGAAGGACAGCCACGGGGTATTGAAATTGAGATCTGGCCAGATCAGTTGCGCCGCCAGCAGAACGCCGACGGCCATGCCGACGATCCCCCAAACCACGGTCATCACGGCAAACTGCCGTACGACGCCGTAGTTAAAGGTGTCGACGCGTGGAGACGCGGTAGAGACATCCATTCAGACCCCCAAATACAGAAGTAAAGATCGTTTAACCCTAGTGTTGGTGTGACTTTAGAAAGTCGCCGCCGCCCGCGCGTTGATCCCGGTCAAGTCGCAATTCAACGAAGGGAACTGTTGCTGCCGCGCGCCACTCGGGCTCGTAAAAAGCTTGCAATTCATGGCTTGTCGTTATCGAGCAGGATGGCTTCGCCGGGTCGGTCGAGGTCGTCGTACTGGCCCGCGTTGAGCGCCCACCAGAGCGCGCCAGCGATCAGCGCCACGAGCACCAGGCTCATTGGCACGAGCAGGTAAAGGGTTTCCATGGTCAGCGCTCCTTGTTCGGTGCACGCAGCAGGCGCCAGGCATTGGCCACCACAAGCAGCGACGACACGGACATGCCGATGCCTGCCATCCAGGCCGTGACCAGCCCTGTGGCGGCCAGCGGAATGGCCACAATGTTGTAGAAGAAGGCCCAGCCGAGGTTCTGCCGCACCACGCGGCGCGTACGGCGCGCGGCGGCGATGGTGTTGGCAATCTCGGCCACGCCGCCATGCGTGAGGACCGCGTCGGCGCCTGCCTGGGCCAGCGGTGCGCCGCTCCCGATTGCGATGGAGACCTGTGCCTGGGCCAGCACCGGCGCGTCATTGATGCCGTCGCCCACGGCCAGCACCACAGCGCCCTGCTCTTGCAGCGCGGCCACATAGGCGCGTTTGCCCTCGGGCGTCACGGCGCCATGGGCGGTTTCCATGCCGAAATGGTCGGCCCACCAGCGCACCGCTTCGACGTTGTCGCCAGAAATCAGATGAGTACGAATGCCAAGCAGGTCGAGCGCGTCGATCAGCGCCGGCGTCTGCGGGCGTGCAATATCGGACAGGAAAAACCGTGCCAGCAGGCCCTCGGCAGCGCCCAACCAGACCTCGGTAGCGCCGCGATGGGCGTTGCCAGAGGCGCCGATGGCCGCGTCATCGCCGACCCAGACGCCCGCCTCCAGCGCCAACGCCGCCGCGAAGTCGCGCCGGCCAAGCCGCACGCGCCGCCCGTCGACACAGGCTTCGACTCCCTGCCCCGGCACATTGCACAGATCGTCCACCGAGGGCTGCTCCCGCCCGGTCGATGGTGCGCGGGCATCGAGGAACGCCCGGGCTATCGGATGCTCGCCGCCCTGCTCCATCGCCGCGGCAATCGCCAGGCAGATGTCCGCTTCGAGGCGGCCTGTGGCTTCGGTCAGTACCACCGCGAAGCGCCCCTCGGTCAGCGTGCCGGTCTTGTCGAGCACGATGTCGGTGACGCGCGCGAGGGTTTCGATGGCGTGAGACCGCGTCAGCAGCACGCCGCGCCGCGACAGTGCCGCACCGGCGGCCGCCAGCGCCGCAGGCGTAGCCAGCGACAGCGCGCAGGGACAGCTCACCACGAGCACCGCCACCGTCACCAACAACGCGCGCGACGGATCGATCCAGACGGCCCAGACGATACCGGTGACCGCCGCCATCCCAAGCAGCGCGCCGACAAACCAGCCTGCGACGCGGTCGGCCAGCATCGCCAGTCGTGGCTTTTCCGCGAGGGCGCGATCCAGCACCGCCACGATTTCGGCCAGCCGCGTACTGGCGCCGATGCGCCCGACGCGCACCTCGAGCGGGCTGGCCGTGTTGAAACACCCGGCGAGTATCGCATCGCCGATACCCCGCCGCACCGGCCGTGCCTCGCCGGTCAGCATCGATTCGTCGAGTTCGCTGATGCCAGCCAGCACCACGCCGTCCACGGGCATGATTTCACCGGCCTTGACCCGGATACGGTCGCCCGCGCCGAGGCGGGCCACCGGCACGCGCTCGGCGGTGCCGCCCTCCGTCAGGCGCTCGCAGGTGGCCGGAAGCTGACGCGCGAGCATCTCGGCGCCGCTTCGGGACGCCTGACGCACGCGCAGTTCCAGATAGCGGGCCAGCAGCAGGAAGGCCACGAACATCGTCACGGAATCGAAGTAAACCTCACCCACGCCGCGCACCGTGGCGGCTGCGCTGGCCAGAAAGCCGGCGGCCACGCCGATGGCCACGGGCACGTCCATGCCCATCGCGCGCTGGCGCAGGCTGCGCCAGGCGCCGGTGAAGATCGGGGAGGCAGAATAAAAGACGACCGGAAGCGTCAGCGCGAAGCTGGCCCAGCGCATCAGTTGCAACTGGCCAGCATCGATCGTGGCTTCATGGGTGTAGATCGGCCACGCGTACATCATGACCTGCATCATGCCGAGCATCGCCACGGCCATCCGCATCAGCAGCCCGCGCCGTTCGCGGCGGTCCTGGCGGTCGCTGCGGGACACCTCGAATGGCCACGCCATATAGCCGATGTCCGCTAGGGCGCCGAGCAAGGCTGACACGGTTTGTTGCGATTCCCGCCAGCGCACCACCACGCGGCGCGTTGCCACGTTGGCCACCGCCAGTTCCACACCCGGCAGCTGGCCCAGGCGCTGCTCGATCAGCCACGCGCAGGCAGCGCAGCGGATACCTTCCGGCGCCAGAGTGACCTCAGCCTTGCCATCGCCTAGCGGGCGGACGAACTGCTGGCGCAGCTCGGGCGTGTCGTAGGCAGCCCAGACCGGCTCGGCTTCCCGGCGCGCGGCGTCGTCGATAGGACGCGCAAAGCGAGAGGTATCGCCATATAGATGGCCGAAACCGGCCGCGTGGAGCGTCTGCGCCAGCGTCTGGCAGCCGCCGCAGCAGAAACTGCGCGCGCTGCCTTCGACATCGGCAATGAATACCGGCTCCGCTGGCGTCAGCGGCTGGCCGCAGTGAAAGCAATGGCCGTCTACGTGCGTGGAAGTCGATCGGGATGGCGAAGCGCCCGCCATCGTGGGGGCCGCAGGCGTCGCGGGAATCGCGCGCCGGGCGGCGGATGGGGGCGGCAAGGTCGTCGTTGTCGCTGGCAGCACCCCAAGGGGGCCGCCGGCTGGTGCGAGCGATGGGGTAGGTAGGGACGGGGACGGCATGGCGCGCTTTTAATACCCACGGATAGTAGGTAGCACGCACACCATACGCCTTGATGCAGATCAAATAGGTCGGATTCGTACCAGTCCGACAACAGCTTCCAGCCCGCTCAGGTCAGCGAGGTATCCATGGTCCGTCGCTCGGACTCCAGGTACTCCCGTGACTGCATTTCGATGATCCGCGACACCGTGCGATGGAACTCGCCAGCCATCTGCCCTTCGGTATACAACTCGTCGGCAGGCACCTCGGCGGACATCAGCAGCTTGACCTTGTGGTCGTAGAACACGTCGATCAGCCAGGTGAAGCGGCGCGCCTCCGACGACATCCGCGGCGTCATCTTCGGCACATCCGACAGGATCACCGTATGGAACTGCGACGCCAGCTCCAGATAGTCGTTTTGCGAGCGCGGGCCGCCGCAGAGCGTGGCGAAGTCGAACCAGACCACACCGTTCGCCTTACGCAGCGCCTTGAGTTCACGGTGCTCGATATGGAGGATCGGCGATTCGTCGGCCGTGCCGGCAATACCCACGAAGGCATCGCGCAGCGCCGCGCTGGCCTCGCGGTTCAGCGGCGTGTGGTACGCCTCGACCTGCTCCAGGGCGCGCTTGCGGTAGTCGATACCCGCGTCCACGTTGAGCACGTCGAGCTTCTCCTGGAGGAGGTCGATCGCGGGCAGCACGCGTTCGCGGTGCAGACCATCCGGGTACAGCAGGTCCGGGCGATAGTTCGACGTCATCACGAACTGCACGCCATTCGCGAACATCTGGTCCAGCAGGCGGTGCAGCATCATGGCGTCCGCCACGTCGCTGACGTGGAATTCGTCGAAGCAGATCAGCCGGTATTTGCGCGCGATGCGCTTGGCCAGTTCGTCGAGGGGGTCGGGCCGACCTCGCAATTCCTCCAACTGGCGATGCACTTCGCGCATGAACTCGTGGAAATGGAGCCGCGTCTTCCGCACCACGGGCACGCAAGAGTAGAAGCTGTCCATCAGGAACGACTTGCCGCGCCCCACTCCACCCCACAGGTAGACGCCCTTGGGCACATCGGGGTGCACCAGAAGCTTCTTCAGCGCGTTGTTGCGCCGGTTCTTGTAGGCCACCCATTCGTCGTAGCACTGCTGCAGCCGTGCCACGGCGCGCAGTTGCGCCTCGTCCGACTGGTAGCCGCGCTGTTGCAGTTCTTTCTCGTAAAACTCGGTGACGTTCATGCTGGGTTCACGCTGGGGGCGTCCGGCGCAAGATGCGCGGGCGCTGCAAGTGAAAACGGCGCGCCGCTAGTTGCGGCGCGCCGGTGCTCACGCAATGGCAGGCATCAGCCTTACATGTTGAGCTGGCGCTTGTCCACGGCCAGCGCGGCTTCGCGCATGACTTCGGACATCGACGGGTGCGGATGGCAGACGCGACCGATATCCTCGCTGGCGGCCTTGAACTCCATCGCCACGACGGCTTCGGCGATCAGGTCCGACGCGTTGGCGGCCACGATGTGCACGCCCAGGATCTCGTCGGTCTTGGCATCGGCCAGCATCTTGACGAAGCCGTCCGAGGCGCCCATGCCCAGCGCACGGCCGTTGGCCATGAACGGGAACTGGCCCGATTTGTACTGGCGGCCTTCGGCCTTCAGCTGCTGCTCGGTCTTGCCGACCCACGCGATTTCCGGGAAGGTGTAGATCACCCAAGGAACCGTGTTGAAGTCGATGTGCGGCTTCTGGCCGACGATGCGCTCGGCCACGGCCACGCCTTCGTCTTCCGCCTTATGGGCGAGCATCGGACCACGCACCACGTCGCCGATGGCCCACAGGCCCGGCACCTTGGTCTGGCAGTGGTCGTCCACCTCGATGAAGCCGCGCGCGTCCGCGCCCAGGCCCACCGCTTCCAGGTTCAGGTTGTCGGTGTTCGGCACGCGGCCGACGGACACGATCAGGCGGTCCACTTCCAGCGTCTGGGCCTTGCCGTCCTTGTCGTCATAGCTGACGGTGACGCTGTCCTTGYCGGTCTTGACCTCGTTGACCTTCACGCCKAGGCTGAACTGCAGGCCCTGCTTGGTCAGCAGCTTCTGCGCTTCCTTGGCCACGCCTTCATCGGCGGCGCCCAGGAACGCAGGCAGCGCTTCCAGCACGGTCACTTCGGCACCCAGGCGGCGCCACACCGAGCCCAGTTCCAGACCGATCACGCCGGCGCCAATCACGCCCAGCTTCTTCGGCACGGTCGGGAACTTCAGCGCGCCCTCGTTATCGCTGACGAGGTTGTTGTCCACGGTGATGCCCGGCAGGTGACGGGCCTTCGAACCGGTAGCGATGATGACCTGCTTCGCGGTCACGACCTCACCGGCCACTTCCACCTGGAAGCCTTCGGCAGCCTTGCCGGCGAACTTGCCGTAGCCCTTGAGCAGCGTCACCTTGTTCTTGCGGAACAGGAACTCGATGCCCTTGGTCATCTTGCCGACGATGTCGTCCTTGCGCTTGAGCATCTTGGGCACGTCCACCTTGACGTCACCCACGGTGATGCCGTGGTCGGCCAGGTGGTGCGAGGCGTTCTCGAACTCTTCCGAGGAAGCCAGCAATGCCTTGGAGGGGATGCAGCCCACGTTCAGGCAGGTGCCGCCCAGGCGCGGCTCGCCCTTGGGGTCGTCATAGGCGTTGCCTTCGCAGCAGGCCACGTTCAGGCCCAGCTGGGCTGCGCGGATGGCGGCGATGTAGCCGCCAGGGCCGGCGCCGATCACCAGCACGTCGAATTGTTTGCTCATGGAGTTTCCTTCTGGACGGCCTGCTCCCACCCGCCCGATTCAACGGGCGGCGGGGAGCGGGTGTCCTTCAATTCAGAGGGAGGAGACGGACGCTTACAGGTCCAGCAGCAGGCGGGCCGGATCTTCCAGCGCTTCCTTCATCGCCACCAGGCCCAGCACAGCCTCGCGACCATCGATGATCCGGTGGTCGTAGGACATGGCCAGGTAGTTCATCGGGCGAATCACGATCTGGCCGTCTTCCACCACGGCACGATCCTTGGTGGCGTGCACGCCCAGGATGGCCGATTGCGGCGGGTTGATAATCGGCGTCGACAGCATCGAACCGAACGTACCGCCGTTCGAGATCGAGAACGTGCCGCCAGTCAGTTCTTCCAGCGACAGCTTGCCGTCACGGGCCTTGGCGCCGAACTCGGCGATCTTCTTCTCGATGTCGGCCAGGCTCATCTGGTCGGCGTTGCGCAGGATTGGCACCACCAGGCCACGCGGCGAACCCACCGCGATACCGATGTCGAAGTAGCCGTGGTAGACGATGTCGTTGCCATCCACCGAGGCGTTGATGATCGGGTACTTCTTCAGGGCGTGCACGGCAGCCTTGACGAAGAACGACATGAAGCCCAGCTTCACGCCGTGCTCCTTCTCGAAGCGGTCCTTGTACTTGTTGCGCAGGTCCATCACCGGCTTCATGTTCACTTCGTTGAACGTAGTGAGGATGGCGTTGGTGGACTGCGACTGCACCAGGCGCTCGGCGATACGGGCGCGCAGGCGGCTCATCGGCACGCGCTCTTCCGGGCGGTCGCCCAGCGCGGCGAAGTCCACCTGGGCGGACACTTGCTGCAGGGCCGGCTTGGCCGGAGCCGGTGCCGGGGCGGCCTTGGCGGCCGGTGCGGGCGCCGAGCCGGCGGCCAGCACGTCACCCTTGGTGATGCGGCCGTCCTTGCCGGTGCCGGCAACCTGACCGGCGGACAGGCCGCCTTCGGCCATCAGCTTGGCAGCCGACGGCATGGCGATGCCGCTGGCGCCAGTGGCGGCAGCGGGAGCCGGGGCGGCGGCGGCAGGTGCAGCGGCCGGAGCGGCGGCGCCAGCGGTGGCTTCGGTATCAATCTTGGCGATCAGTTCATCGGCCACGACGGTATCGCCGTCGTTCTTGATGATCTGCGACAGCACGCCGGCGGCGGGTGCCGGCACTTCCAGCACGACCTTGTCGGTCTCGATCTCGATCAGGATCTCGTCCTGGGCAACAGCTTCGCCCGGCTTCTTCTTCCAGTTCAGCATGGTCGCTTCGGCGACCGATTCAGACAGTTGCGGAACCTTGACGTCAACAATAGCCATGGTGAGAAATTTTCCTCGATGTATGCGTGTATGTTCAAACAGGCCGAAGCCCGGCGCGCACCACTGCGCGCCGGGCCGGCCGTCTTATTACTTGGTCAGCACAAAGCCCTTGAGCTTGGAGAACGCAGCGTCCAGCAGCGCCTTCTGTTGCTCGTTGTGCTTTGCGTAGTAGCCCACCGCCGGCGAAGCCGAGGCAGGACGACCGGCATAACCGAGCTTCTGGCCTTCCGTCATGTTTTCCATGATGTAGTGCTGCACGAAGAACCAGGCACCCTGGTTCTGCGGCTCGTCCTGGCACCACAGGATTTCGGTCACGCCCGGGTACTTCTTGAGCTCGGCGGCCACAGCCTTGTGCGGGAACGGGTACAGCTGTTCCAGGCGGATGATCGCCGTGTCGGTGGCACCACGCTCCTTGCGGGTGTTGACCAGGTCGTAGTAGACCTTGCCCGAGCACATGATCACGCGCTTGACCTTGCTGGCGTTCAGTTCTTCGTGATCGGGGATGACCGTCTCGAAGTGACCCTTGGCCAGGTCGGACAGYGGCGACACCGCATCCTTGTTACGCAGCAGCGACTTCGGCGTCATGATCACCAGCGGCTTGCGGAACAGCCGGATCATCTGGCGACGCAGCAGGTGGAAGATCTGTGCCGGCGTGGTCGGCTGCACAACCTGAATATTGTGGTCTGCGCAGAGCTGCAGGAAACGCTCGATGCGGGCCGAGCTGTGTTCCGGACCCTGGCCCTCATAGCCGTGCGGCAGCATCATCGTCAGGCCCGAGGCGCGGCCCCACTTCACTTCACCCGACGAGATGAACTGGTCGATCACCACCTGGGCGCCATTCACGAAGTCGCCGAACTGGGCTTCCCAGATCACCAGCGCATTCGGTTCCGCAGTCGAGTAGCCGTATTCGAAGCCGAGCACGGCTTCTTCGGACAGCACCGAGTCGATCACGGTGAACGGGGCCTGATTCTCGGACACGTTCTGCAGCGGCACGTAGCTGCCGGCATCCCAGCGCTCGCGACCCTGGTCGTGCAGTACCGAGTGACGGTGCGTGAAGGTGCCACGGCCAGCATCCTGGCCGGTGATACGCACCGGGTAGCCCGAGGCCACCAGCGATGCGAACGCCAGGTGCTCGCCCATGCCCCAGTCCAGAGGCTGGTCGCCACGGCCCATGTTGGCGCGGTCCTTGATGACCTTTTCCACCAGCGGGTGCAGCTTCAGGTGCTCGGGGATGGTCGTGATCCGCTCGGCCAGGCGCTTCAGCTCGGTCACCGGCACGGCGGTGTCGGCTGCGTCGGTCCACTTGCGGTTCAGGAACGGCATCCAGTCCACGGCGAACTTGTTCTTGAAGTTCGACAGGACCGGGTCCACCGTGTGCTTGCCCGCGTCCATCGCGGCACGGTATTCCTTGACCAGCTGGTCGCCAAAGTCGGCGGGCACCAGGTTCTGCGCGGCCAGCTTGTCGGCGTACAGCTTGCGCGTGCCCGGGTGTTGCGAGATCTTCTTGTACATCAGCGGCTGCGTTACAGCCGGCGTGTCCTGCTCGTTGTGGCCCAGCTTCCGGAAGCAGATGATGTCAACCACGACATCCTTCTTGAATTCCATGCGGAAGTCGGTGGCCAGTTGCATGGCGTACACCACGGCTTCGGGATCGTCGCCGTTCACGTGCAGCACCGGAGCCTCGATCATCTTGACCACGTCCGTGCAGTACAGCGTGGAACGCGCGTCGCGCGGGTCAGACGTCGTGAAGCCGATCTGGTTGTTGATGACGATGTGCATGGTGCCGCCCGTGCCGTAGCCGCGGGTCTGCGCCAGGTTCAGCGTCTCCATGACCACGCCCTGGCCAGCGAAGGCGGCGTCGCCGTGCACCTGCACCGGCAGCACTTCCTTGTGGCCGGCTTCGCCACGGCGTTCCTGGCGGGCCTTCGACGAACCCTCGACCACCGGGTTGACGATTTCCAGGTGCGACGGGTTGAACGCGAGCGACAGGTGAACCGGGCCGCCTTCGGTCGAGACATCGCTCGAGAAGCCCTTGTGGTACTTCACGTCGCCGGCGGGCAGGTCATCGACGTGCTTGCCTTCGAATTCGGCGAACAGGTCGGCCGGCATCTTGCCCAGCGTATTGACCAGCACGTTCAGACGGCCACGGTGGGCCATGCCGATCACGATTTCCTGCACACCCTTCGAACCGGAGTGCTGGATCAGCTCGTCCATCGCGGCGATAAAGCTCTCGCCGCCTTCGAGCGAGAAGCGCTTCTGGCCGACGTACTTCGTGTGGAGGAAGCGCTCAAGGCCCTCGGACGCGGTCAAGCGGTCCAGGATGTGCTTCTTCTTTTCCAGCGTGAACACGGGCTTGGAACGCGTGGTTTCCAGGCGCTCCTGCCACCAGCGCTTCTGCGCCTGGTCGCTCACGTACATGAACTCGGCGCCGATGGTGCCGCAGTAGGTCTCACGGAGGTTGTTGAGCAACTCGCGCAGGCTCATCGATTCCTTGCCGAAATACGTGTTGCTGGCATTGAAGACGATGTCGAGGTCGGCCTCGGAGAAACCGTAGAACGCCGGATCCAGATCAGGCAGGGGCGGACGCTCCTGGCGCTTCAGCGGATCGAGATCGGCCCAGTGGGTACCGATGTTGCGGTAGGCAGCGATCAGCTGGGTCGCAGCAACGCGCTTGCGGCCCATGTCGGAATCGGCCGAGGCAACGATGGTCTTGATGGGGCCCTGCTTGGCGCGCTCGGCGAACGAGGCAACGATCGGTGCGTGGGGGATATCGCGGGAGTTGGAACCATCCACAGCCGGGACATTCTGCATCGCGTCGAAATACGCGCGCCAGTTGTCGGGAACCGAGCTGGGATTCTGGAGATAGGCCTCGTACAGCTCTTCCACATAGGGGGCGTTGCCGCCGAAGAGGTACGAATTGCTCTGATACTGCTGCATCATGGGGCGCTCACTATTCTCCGGGAATGCCGGAGTTAAGCGGGTTCATCAACCTTCCGCGACACGGCTTGACCGGTTAGCGGATTGCAAACAACTCTTGGGAGCCAGACAGCGCTACCTTGAACGAACGGCACCGCGAAGGTGCCGTCTGTCTGGGGTCTCACCGACAGCCCGAAAGGGCAAGTTGTGCGGGGAAGGACCTTAGTCTTCACTCGCAAAAGCATAGCACGTTTGCCCAACGACAGTGGGGACTTTTCGTGATGCAAAATCATGACCGTTGCCGCCACACATCGGTGCTACGCCATCAGGCGGCCGGCTCGATCCGATCGACCGCGTCCGTGATCAGTCCGTCCAGCCCCCAGGACAATAGCTCGGCGGCCCGGGACGCGTCGTTCACCGTGTAGCACAACACTTGAAAACCGTCCGCATGGGCGCGGGCGATGACGGCCGCGTCCAGCTCGCGATGGTTGGCGTCCAAGGCTACGCAGCCCAGCCGGCGCAGGCGTTCGGGCCAGTCGGCGGGCAGCTTGTCGAGCAGCAGCGCGCGCGGCAGGCCGGGCGCCACCTGGCGGGCGGCGTCGAGCGCCTCCTCGGAAAACGACGAAAGCAGCGGCGGCACGTCGGCGCCCTGCCAGAGCGAAAGCGCATCAATCGCCACTGCTGCGCCGGTCCGCCATTCCGTGCCAGGCACCGGCTTGATCTCGATATTGACGTGGAAGCCATTCGCGCGCGTGTAGCGGGCGATCGTCGCCAGGGTCGGCACCGGTTCGCCGGCATAGGCCGGGCTATGCCAGCTTCCGGCGTCCAGCGCGGCCAGTTCGCCCAGCGTCATAGCGTCGACGCGGCCCTTGCCGGACGTGGTGCGGTCCAGCGTGGCATCGTGCATCAGCACCGGCTTGCCGTCGGCCGACAACTTCACGTCGAACTCGAACATCCGGTAGCCGAACGACGCCCCGTGCCGGAACGCGGCCAGCGTGTTCTCGGGTGCGAGCTTGCCGGCACCCCGGTGCGCGATATGGCGCGGATACGGCCAGTTGGCTGCATCGACCAGAGGAAACGTGACGATTGACGCACTCATCCCAGTGCCTCGATACGCTTGCCCGACGTCGCGTCGAAGAAGTGCAGATGATCAGCCGAAGCCGTGATCGGCAGACGGTCACCGGCACGCACTGGCATGTGGCTGTCCAGCCGGACCACGATCAACTGGCCGCCCAGCGAACCATAGGCGAATGAATCGGCGCCGAGCGCCTCGACCACGCGCACATCGACATGCGCGATGGCGTCGTGGGCCGCGCACGGCTCGATATGCTCGGGGCGCAGCCCCATCAACGCCTGCTCGGGCAGGTGCAGGCCCATCGGCAGATGGCCGAGCGTGGCCGGCGCACCCTGCCCTTCGCCGGCACCATTCGCCTTCGGCACCACGCGCATCTGCGCCTCGCCCTGGGCGGCGTTGGTACGCACCACGGGCACGAGGTTCATCGGCGGCGAGCCGATAAAGCCGGCCACGAAGGTGCTGGCCGGACGCGAGTAGACCTCGAGCGGCGTACCGATCTGCTCCACCCGGCCTCCGTTCAGCACCATCATGCGGTCGGCCAGCGTCATGGCCTCGACCTGATCATGGGTGACGTACAGGCTGGTGGTGCCCAGGCGGCGATGCAGGTCCTTCAGCTCGAGCCGCATCTGCACGCGCAGCTTGGCATCGAGGTTGGACAGCGGCTCGTCGAACAGGAACACGGCCGGCTCGCGCACGATGGCGCGCCCCATCGCCACGCGCTGGCGCTGACCGCCCGAGAGCGCGCGCGGCTTGCGTTCGAGCAGCGCGCCCAGCTCCAGGATGCCCGCCGCGTGCTTCACGCGCTGGTCGATCTCGGCCTTGGACATGCCGCGAATCCGCAGGCCGTAGGCCATGTTGTCGTACACGGTCATGTGCGGGTAGAGCGCGTAGTTCTGGAACACCATCGCGATGTCGCGCTCGGCCGGCTCGAAGTCGTTGACTACCTTGTCGCCAATATGGATCTCGCCGCCGGTAACGGTTTCCAGCCCGGCGACCATGCGCAGCAGCGTGGACTTGCCGCAGCCCGAGGGGCCGACGATGACGATGAACTCGCCGTCGGCGATTTCCATGTCGATGCCGTGCACGACCTGCGTGCCGCCGGCGTAGGTTTTCTGAACGTTGCGAAGTGACAGTTTTGCCATGGCTTTCTCGTAATCCGCTTGTTTCGCTTACTTTTCTGTTTCGACCAGGCCCTTGACGAACCACCTCTGCATCAGCACCACCACCACGGCAGGCGGGATCATCGCCAGCATCACCGTGGCCATCACGAGATTCCAGTCCGTCGCGGCATCGCCCGAGCGCGAAATCATCTGCGTCACGCCAACCACCACCGGCGTCATCGATTTTTGCGTAGTAATCAGCAGCGGCCACAGGTACTGATTCCAGCCATAGATGAACTGGATTACGAACAGCGCCGCGATGCTGGTGCGCGAGAGCGGCAGCACCACGTCCCAGAAGAAGCGCAGCGGACCGGCGCCATCGATGCGCGCGGCCTCGGCCAGTTCATCGGGAATGGTCAGGAAGAACTGGCGGAACAGGAACGTGGCCGTGGCCGATGCGATGATCGGAATGGTCAGGCCGAAGTAGCTGTCCAGCAGGCCGAGGTCCGACACCACCTTGTAGGTCGGCAGGATCCGCACTTCCACAGGCAGCATCAGCGTGATGAAGATGAGCCAGAAGAAGGTCTTGCGCAGCGGAAATCGGAAATAAACGATGGCGAAGGCCGAGATGATCGAGATCGCGATCTTCCCGAGCGCGATGCCCAGCGCCATGATCAGGCTGTTCTTCATCATGGTGGCGACCGGCGAGGCGGCCTCCCCCACGCCCTTGAACAGCACGGTGCGAAAGTTCTCAACCAGGTGGCTGCCGGGGATCAGCGTCATGGGCGAATCGAGCACCTGTTCGGCCGTCAGCGTGGACGCCACGAAGGTCAGGTACACCGGAAACGCCACGACGATGATGCCGAGGATCAGCACCACGTGGGTGATGACATCAAGAATTGGACGACGTTCTACCATTTTTGGGCGCCTTTCGTGTCAGTACTGGACCTTGCGTTCCACGAACCGGAACTGCACCACGGTCAGCGCAATCACGATCACCATCAGCACCACGGACTGCGCGGCCGAGCCGCCGATGTCCATGCCGCGGAAGCCGTCGTGGAACACCTTGTACACAAGCGTGTTCGTCGAATTGAACGGGCCGCCATGCGTCACGGCATCGATGATGGCGAAGGTATCGAAGAATGCGTAGACCACGTTGATGACCAGCAGGAAGAACGTGGTCGGCGAAAGTAGCGGAAATATGATGGACCAGAAGCGCCGCCACGGTCCGGCGCCATCGATGGCGGCCGCCTCGATCAGCGAGCGTGGAATGCTCTGCAACCCGGCCAGGAAGAACAGGAAGTTGTAGCTGATCTGCTTCCACGCGGCGGCCAGCACCACCAGCGTCAGCGCCTGATTGCCATTGAGCAGGAAGTTCCAGTCCACGCCGCCCTTGCGCAGCGCGTACGACACCACGCCCAGCGTCGGGTTGAACATGAACATCCAGAGCACGCCCGCCACGGCCGGGGCCACGGCATACGGCCAGATCAGCAGGGTCTTGTAGCCCGTGGCCACGCGCACCACGCGGTCGGCGAAGTAGGCAAGCAGCAGCGCCACCGACAGGCCGACCACCGTCACACCAATGGCGAAGATGGCCGTGACCTCGAACGACTCCACATACTGCGGGTCTGCCCACAGCGTCCTGAAGTTGTCGAGCCCTACGAATTCGAGATTGATGCCGAAGGCATCCTGCTGGAGCAGCGACTGCCACAGCGCCTGGCCGGCCGGCCAGAAAAAGAAGATCATCGTGATGGCGATCTGCGGCAACACCAGCAGATACGGCAGCCACGGCGACCGGAAAACGACGCGTTTTTCCATCGTCAAACCTTTTCATAACGCAAGCGGGCGACGGTTTCGCCGCCGCCCACTTGCCGCACGTCTGGCGCCCTCAGCCCGGACCGGTCATACCGGCCAGGCCGCGCGACGCCCCTGACTTACTCTTTCGCAGTCTTCTGGAAGCGCTCCAGCAGGTCGTTGCCGCGCGCCACCGCCGTGTCCAGCGCAGCCTTCGGCTCCTTCTTGCCGGCCCAGACGGCTTCCAGTTCCTCGTCCACCACGGTACGGATCTGCACCAGGTTGCCCAGGCGCACACCGCGCGACTTGTCCGTGGTCTTCACGACCATTTGCTGCACGGACACATCGGCGCCCGGGTTCTTGTCGTAGTAACCCGATTTCCTGGTCAGATCGTAGGCGGCCATCGTCACCGGCAGGTAGCCGGTGGCCTGGTGCCAGTCCGACTGGATCTCAGGCTGCGACAGGAACGTGAAGAACTTGGCTACGCCCTTGTATTCCTCGGCCTTCTTGCCACCCATCACCCACAGCGACGCGCCGCCGATGATCGTGTTCTGCGGGGCGCCCTGCACGTCCGGGTAGTACGGCAACTGCGACACGCCGAACTGGAACTTGGCGTTCTTGCGAATGTTGGCCAGCGATGCCGACGAGCCCGTGAACATCGCGCACTCGCCGTTGAAGAACTTGGCCTGCGACTCTGCCTTGCGGCCGCCGTAGCTGAAGTAGCCCTTCTTCACCATCTCCTGGAGATTGGTGATGTGCTTCACGTGCAGCGGGCTGTTGAAGACCAGGCGGGCGTCGGTGCCGCCGAAGCCGTTGTTCTTGGTCGCGAACAGCGTGTTATGCCAGGCCGAGAAGCTTTCCAGGTGCACCCAGCCCTGCCAGTCGGTGGTATAGGCGCAGTTCGTGCCCGATGCCTTCAGCTTGGCCGAATATTGCATCACTTCGGGCCAGGTCTTGGGCGGCTCGGAGAGGCCCGCCTTCTTGAAGGCGTCCTTGTTGTAATAGAAGACGGTGGTCGAGCTGTTGAACGGGAACGACAGCATCTCGCCCTTCGACGAGGTGTAGTAACCGGCCACGGCGGGGATGTAGGCCTTCTGGTCGAACTTCTCGCCCGCATCCTTCATCACCGTGGAGACCGGCTTGATCGCGCCCTTGGCACTCATCATCGTGGCCGTGCCCACTTCGAACACCTGCAGGATCGCCGGAGCGCCGCCCGCGCGGAAGGCGGCAATGCCGGCCGCCATGGTTTCGTCGTAGTTGCCCTTGTTAACAGGCACGATTTTGTAGTCGGTCTGGCTCGCGTTGAACTTGTTGGCGATCTCGTTGACCTTGTCGTTCAGCGCGCCCTGCATGGCGTGCCACCACTGGATCTCGACCGCGGCGTGGGCGGTGCCGGCCATGGCCAGGGCGGCGACGGCAGCGAATTTTAGGGCGGTGCGTGGAAAGGACATGGACTTCTCTCCTGAGGCTGTTATCAGTCGGGCAAATCGGGCAAGAAACAAGAAAAAGCGCCCGACTGTATGCATTTTTTGTGACAGCGGGATGTTACGCCCGTCGCACCTCGCCGCAAACCGGGCAAACCCGCCTTGCGGTGAGAATATTGCTGCATTTTGACGACACATTGATGTCACACAACCGGGCGCGCCGCACCGGCGGACGTTTGCGTACAATCCTCGCCCATGAGCACGATGAAACCCTTCGCCACCTTGCCGGACGCCGCCCTCCGGCGCGTGCGCGGCATCCTGACCGACATCGACGGCACCCTGACGACCGATGGCCGGCTGCCTGCCCCCACCTATCTCGCACTGGACCGGCTGGCCCGGGCTGGGCTGCATGTCGTACCCGTCACAGGACGCTGCATCGCCTGGGCGGAGATCCTCGTCAGACTCTGGCCGGTAGATGCCATCATCGGCGAAAATGGCGCCTTCTTCTCACATTTGCGCGACAACAAGCTGATCACACGCTTCCTCGACGATGCGCCGACGCGCGCCGGGAATCTTGAGAAGATCCACGCGCTGGGCGAGCGGATCGTGCGCGAGGTGCCTGGCTGCGCGCTGGCATCGGACCAGGCATGGCATGCGGCCGACCTTGCCATCGACCATGCCGAGGACGTGGCACCCCTGCCCCAGCCGGCGGTGGACCGCATTGCCGCGATGATGCGCGAGGCCGGCATGACGGCGACGGTCAGCTCGATCCACGTTAACGGCTGGTTCGGCGACCATGACAAGCTGTCGATGAGCCGGCTTTGCGTGCAGGAGTTGCTGGGGGATGACATCGACGCCGCGCGCGACGAATGGCTGTTCATCGGCGACTCGGCCAATGACGCGGCGATGTTCGGCCACTTCCCGTTGTCGGTGGGCGTGGCGAACGTGCGGGAGATTCTGGATCAGTTGCCGGTGGCGCCCGCCTACGTCACGGAGGCGGCCGGCGGTGAAGGCTTCGCCGAGATGGCGGAGCGACTGCTGGCGGTACGTAGCAACGGCTGAGACGATTCTTGTTCTCTGCTCCCCCGCAGCGGGAGAGCAGAGAATCGTCTCAACCCCTGGACATCAATCGAATCCCAGCTCCTGCAGCTTGCGGGTAATCGTATTGCGTCCAATCCCAAGCCGGGTGGCGGCTTCCACGCGGCGCCCGCGCGTGACGCCCAGCGCGGCTTCGAGCACAGCTTTTTCGAAGCGCCGCGTCAGCACATCCATCACCTCGGGCTGGCCCGCTTCCAGCATCGACTTGGCCTCGCCGGCCAGCAGCGACTCCCAGCTTGCCGACACCGCATTGCCCGCGAAGGCCGGTGCGGACGCCATGCCTGGCGCCGTGGCGGTCATCGGTGGGCGCGTGGCGACCATCGTGTCACCCTCGCCTGCCGCGGTGTTCATGCCGTAGTCGGATGTCTCGATCGCATCGTAGTCGCCACCTGCCATGCGCGACTCGCCGCCCGGCGCGCGCATCGGCGAACCGGTGCTTTCCGCCTGGGGCGTGCCGATCATCTCGCGTGGCATATCCTTGACCTCGATGGTCTGCGCCGGCGCCATCACGGTCAGCCAGTTACACAGATTCTCAAGCTGTCTCACGTTGCCCGGGAACGGCAGCGTGCTGACGTAGGCCAGCGCCTCGTCGGACATGCGCTTGGGTTCCACGCCAAGCTCCTTGGCGCTCTTCTGCAGGAAGTGGCGCGCCAGCAGCGTGATGTCCTCGGGCCGCTCGCGCAGCGGCGGCAGCCGCAGACGAATCACGTTCAGGCGGTGGAACAAGTCCTCGCGGAACAGCCCCTCTTTCACGCGCGTCTCGAGGTTCTGGTGCGTGGCCGCAATCACGCGCACATTGGCGCGCAACGGGTTGTGGCCACCCACGCGATAGAAGTTGCCGTCCGACAGCACGCGCAACAGCCGCGTTTGCAGATCGAATGGCATATCGCCGATTTCATCGAGGAACAGCGTGCCGCCCTCGGCCTGCTCGAAGCGGCCACGCCGCATCGTCTGCGCACCCGTGAACGCGCCGCGCTCATGGCCGAACAGCTCGGATTCGAGCAGATCCTTCGGAATCGCCGCCGTGTTGAGCGCGATAAATGGCCCGTTGGCGCGCGGGCTGTGCTTGTGCAGCGCCCGTGCGACGAGTTCCTTGCCGGTGCCGGACTCGCCGGTAATCATCACCGTCACGTTCGACTGCGACAGGCGGCCGATGGCGCGGAACACGTCCTGCATCGCTGGTGCCTGACCCAGGATCTCAGGCGCGTCGACTAGCCGATCGTCCATTTCCTCCTCGCGCAGGCTCTCTTCGAGCGCGCGCCGGATCAGCTCGACGGCCTTGTCGACATCGAACGGCTTGGCCAGGTATTCGAAGGCGCCGCCCTGGAACGCCGCCACGGCGCTGTCCAGGTCGGAATACGCGGTCATGACGATGACCGGCAGGCCCGGGTGCCGCGCCTTGATGGCCTGCAGCAGGTCCAGGCCCGAGCCGCCAGGCATGCGGATATCGGAAATCAGGACCTGCGGCTCGTCATCCTCCAGCGCCGCGAGCACGTCGCGAACATTGGTAAAACTGCGAGAGAGCAGGCTTTCACGGGCAAGGGCCTTCTCGAGGACCCAGCGGATTGATTGATCGTCGTCGACTATCCAGATCGGCTTCATGTGCGTCGCTTGTCTGCTCGGTGTCATGTGGTCTCCCGTTGTCCCGCCATCGTCCCACTCAGGCAGGTCCCGCGCCGCTCGCACATCCGGGCCGGTCAGAGGCGCGGGAGGTCAGTGCAGCGGCAGCAGGATACGGAAGTCGGTACAGCCCGGCCGGCTCTCGCATTCGATCAAGCCCTCGTGCTGCTGCACGAAGGTTTGAGCGAGTGTGAGACCGAGTCCGCTGCCGCCGTCCCTGCCCGATACCAATGGATAGAAGATGCGTTCGCGGATGTCCTCGGGGATGCCCGGGCCGTTATCGATGACATGCAAGTCCAATGCCAGCTTGAACAAGCGCTTGGCAATCGTCACCTGCCGTGCCACCCGAGTCCGCAATACGATCTGCGCATCGCCGCGCGCGATGCGCTCGTGCAGCGCCTGGGCAGCGTTGTGCACGATGTTCAGCACGGCCTGGATCAGTTGCTCCATGTCGCCGCGCAGGTCGGGCAGGCTCGCGTCGTAGTCGCGCACAATCTCCAGCCCGTTCGGGAATTCGGCCAGCACCACCGAGCGCACGCGCTCCAGCACCTCGTGGATATTGAGGTCCGAGACGATGTGCGGGTGCCGGTGCGGCTCCAGCAGCCGGTCCACCAGCGTCTGCAGGCGGTCCGACTCCTTGATGATGACCTGGGTGTACTCGCGCAAGGACCGTTCGGGCAGCTCGAACTCAAGCAACTGGGCCGCGCCACGGATGCCCCCGAGCGGATTCTTGATCTCGTGGGCCAGGTTGCGGATCAGTTCCTTGTTGGCCGACGTCAGGTCGAGGATGCGCTCCTCGCGGTCGCTGCGTACCTTCTGCTCGTTCAGAAGGATCTCAACCAGGACCGTATTGGCATGGCCCTCGATCGCCCCGATCACGACATGGGCATGCATCGGCTCCTGCAGCGGCGGGCGCAGCACGAGATCCTGGCGCCGCACATCGATCTGCCGCGCGATCACCGTCTCGATCATGCTGTCCAGCTCGTCGATCTGGCCGAACAAGTCCGGCAGCGTCAGTTCCACCATCGCCCGGCGGGACAGCGCGAAGCTGGCCTCGGCGGCCGGATTCGCGTAGACCACCTGCAGCCCGGGCTGGCGCACCAGCAGCACCGGGTTGGCCACCACGTCCAGGCCGGGATGGAACGCCGCGTCGCCCAACGGCAGGACCTCGGCTTCCGCCTTGCGGTCTGCTCCGGTGACTTTGCGCGACACTCCGCGAATCAGGCGACCCATGGCCATTTCACTATTCCTTAAGGTTCGATAGCTCACGGCGCAAGGAGGCGGCGTTGGCCTCGCTACGTGCGACGTCGTCGCGCAGGCGTGCCGTGCGATCGAGATATTTCTGATAGTTGCGCTCGTTGCCCTGGCGCTCGGGCTCGCCATTGTTGTACTCGGCGCGCAGCCCGGCCAGCTTGGCTTCTTCGCTCTGGAGTTCCTGCTCCAGCACCGCGCGGCGCTCGCTGTCGCGGTTCTTCTGGGTGGCGCTGTCCACGCGCGGGAAAGCCGCCGGGGATGCCGAAGGCGCCGCCGCCTTGCCACCGCCCGAGCTGGCAGTGCGCGAACCCGGCACCGTGATCACGTCAGGCAGGTTCAGCTTCTTGCAGTCCTTGCTGCCGCCCGGATTGCCGTTGCGGTACTCGGGCACGCCGTTGGGGCCCTTGCACATATAGACATCCGACGACTGCGCCGGCGCGGGCCGGCTCCAGGCGCCGAGCCCCAGCGCCATGGCCATCACCAGAATGGGGAAACCCACCCGGATCTGGTGCGTCATCCGGTATGAACCCTGGTGCGACAGTCCGCCTTGGCGGCTGCGCGTGACCTTATTTGACATCGCGTTCATGAACATCGGCATGAAGGTTAGGGAAGGAGCCCCATTCTAGCGATCAACCCGCTCGCAAAACAAAAAGGGACAGCCGAAGCCGCCCCTTCCTGGTGCAACTGTTGCCCGGTGACAACCTGGCAACCGGACGCGATTACAGCGAGTAGTACATCTCGAACTCGATCGGGTGCGTCGTCATGCGGAAACGCGTGACTTCTTCCATCTTCAGTTCGATGTAGGCATCGAGCATGGAGTTGGAGAACACACCGCCGCGGGTCAGGAACTCACGGTCGTTGTCGAGATATTCCAGGGCCTGGTCGAGGCTCGAGCAGACGGTCGGGATCTTTGCATCCTCTTCCGGCGGCAGGTCGTACAGGTTCTTGTCGGCAGCTTCGCCCGGGTGGATCTTGTTCATCACGCCGTCCAGGCCGGCCATCAGCAGCGCCGAGAAGCCCAGGTACGGGTTCATCAGCGGATCCGGGAAGCGCGTTTCGATGCGGCGGCCCTTCGGGTTCGCCACGTACGKAATGCGGATCGAGGCCGAACGGTTGCGGGCCGAGTAGGCCAGCTTCACCGGGGCTTCGAAGCCCGGCACCAGACGCTTGTACGAGTTCGTGCCCGGGTTGGTCAGCGCGTTCAGGGCACGGGCGTGCTTGATGATGCCGCCAATGTAGTACAGCGCGAATTCCGACAGGCCGGCGTAGCCGTTGCCTGCGAACAGGTTCTGACCGTCCTTCCACACGGACTGGTGCACGTGCATGCCCGAGCCGTTGTCGCCAACCACCGGCTTCGGCATGAACGTCGCCGTCTTGCCGTAGGTGTGCGCCACGTTCTGGATCACGTACTTCTGGAGCTGGGTCCAGTCGGCGCGTTGCACCAGCGTGCTGAAACGCGTGCCGATTTCGTTCTGGCCCTGGCCAGCCACTTCGTGGTGGTGGACTTCAACGGGAATGCCGAGCGATTCGAGGATCAGGCACATTTCCGAACGGATGTCCTGGAACGTGTCGATCGGGGCAACCGGGAAGTAGCCGCCCTTCTTGCCCGGGCGGTGACCGCTGTTGCCGTGCTCGAATTCCTTGCCCGACGACCACGGGGCTTCCTCGGAGTGAATCTTCACCGAGCAACCCTGCATGTCGACGTTCCAGGTCACGCCGTCGAAAATGAAGAATTCGGGTTCCGGACCGAAGAAGGCGGTGTCGCCCAGGCCGGTGCTCTTCAGGTAGGCTTCGGCGCGCTTGGCGATGGAACGCGGGTCGCGGTCGTAACCTTTGCCATCCGACGGCTCGATCACGTCGCAGGTCAGCACCAGCGTCGGCTCTTCGTAGAACGGGTCGATGTGGGCCGTGTTCGAATCCGGCATCAGCAGCATGTCCGAAGCTTCGATACCCTTCCAGCCGGCGATCGAGGAACCGTCGAAGGCGTGGCCGCTCTCGAACTTGTCGTCGTCGAAGTGCGACACGGGCACAGACACGTGTTGCTCCTTGCCTTTGGTATCCGTGAAACGGAAATCGACGAATTTGACGTCGTTTTCCTTCACGAGCTTCATCACATCTGCAACGCTGTGGGCCATGCCTATCTCCTGGAAATTCGGGCTGAGTCTGGGAAAGCCATTGTTGGGTCCGGCCCCGGAAAACCCTCGCGGGAACCGCCCCAAAAGGGACGAGGAATGTTAGCAGAAAGCATGCCAACCGACGCCCTCATTTGCCCTCGCCATCCCGAAAAATGTGCAGTGATCGGTCACGCCGCACCGTGGCGGGGGCCGCGGATTGCATACAACCCAAGCTGAACATGCCGACGCGGCGAACGATCCACTTGCGCACCGCTCCGCGGCGACTTCATCAAACACCATCTCGGTGCACGATTCAAGGAAAAGCACTATTTTAGTGCCGATGCACCAGAATACGCACCGAAGATGGGCGTGCGCCGCGCAGGCGGATTTTCGGGGGATGGCCGTGGCTGCGCGCTAGAATAGCGCCGAACGCGGCGACATCCCAGCGCCGCGCCCGATCCCGGGTCACGCTGTTGCCTCGGCACAGCGAACCCCGCTTTACTCCCGCTTCTCTTATTGACTCCGTCACAGAAGATGACCACCCGAGACGACCTCCTCCAGGCGGCGCACGCGCGCCAGCAACAGAACCAGCTTGCGTACTTCGGCGCGCTGGACCCGCAGCAAGCCTATGACCTGCTGCAGGCCGACCCGAAGGCCGTGCTCGTGGACGTGCGCACGCATGCAGAACTGGATTGGGTAGGTGGCGTGAACCTGCCGGACGAGCAATTCGCCCATGTGGAATGGAACAGCTATCCCGGCGGCAAGCAGAACCCGAATTTCGTCGAGGAACTCAAGGCCCGCGTGCCGACCGATGCGCCGGTGCTGTTCCTGTGCCGTAGCGCTGCGCGCTCGAAGCACGCGGCCCGTCTGGCCACCGAGGCCGGCTACACCTGTGCCATGGATGTGCTGGAAGGCTTCGAAGGCCCCCGCGACGAGGAATACCACCGCAAGACCGTGGAAGGCTGGTGCAAGCGCAACCTGCCGTGGCACGGGGCGTAAGGGGAGCCATCAGCTAACGCCCGTCCATGGCGTGTGGGAGCGGGGTTGCCCGCTCCGCGCGCAGGTCGGCCAGCGCCTGTAGGCAAAAGTGGCCGTAYCAGGGCACCGCAAAGATCAAAATCATCATATAGACCCACATGACGCACAACAGCGCCAGGGGTAGCAGTACAACCATTACGATTGCCCAGACCCAGACGAGGTTGGCCAGCCAGCCGAGAAAGCCGCTGAGCACGCCGATTCCCATCAACGATGTGCGATGGCGCTTCATCAGCGTTTTGCGCTCTTCCACCGTGGCGTGATCTTCCAGCGCGTCGTAGGTCATCACACGGTACATCAGCCAGCCGGACAGCAGTGACGGTGTGACAAAACCAATCACCGGCAGGTACGCCAACGGCAGCGTCAGCATGGTGAGCACCAGGAACACCCCAGTGCTCACGATCAACTCCCGCAGGCCGCCCATTAGCGAACCGCCCTGGGCACGGCGAAGTCCCGGATAGCCGCGCGCCACGTGTCCAGCCACTGTCGACTCGAAGAATACGCTGATATAGATCAGCATCGACACAACAATCAACGGGCACAGCGCCATCACGACAAGCACCGGCGCCACGTACGGCCCCAACCCGGCCAGCCAACTCCAAGGGGAAGTCCCACTCAGCCAGGCAAACATCTGGGTAGCGTCGAGAAACCTATTGAATGCCTGGGTGACCGGATCCCATGCCCACCAAAGGATGCCGGCCCAGAACATCGGGATCAGGATGAGCGGCAAGATTGCATGTATCAGCATGCGCGGATGCAGAACGCACAGCAACGCGCGGCCGAACGCCCGGAGAACTGGTTTCATGTGTGAGCGCTGACGAGGCAGCGCAGGCTGAACAAAGCCCATCAAGCTATCACGCGTCGGCGCGCGCTTTTTCGACCTGTGTCAAGGTTGGCACAGGATTGGCACAGCCCCCCACCCTCACCTACTGCTCGACGATCTCGTACCCCATGGCGCGGACGCCTTCGAGCAGCATCGCATAGGCTGGCAGGACCTGTTCCGCCGGTCCCTTCACCCCAAGATCGATATGGCGCCGCGCGAAGCGGTCGCCCCGGCTCACGTCGCCCACGGATGGCAGGCTGAATACGCGGATGCCGGCGAATGCGGCCTCCACCTGCTCCATCAGCGGTGTCAGGGTCGACTCGGGCGCCTCGAACACATAGAAAGCGCGCGACTGCGCTACCTCCAGGTGGAACAGGTGGGTGTAATAGTGGTCGAGCACCCATTCCATCATCGGCCACGCCATGACGGGGAAGCCTGGCATGAAATGGTGGTCGGCCACCGAGAAGCCCGGAATGCGGTTGTAACTGTTGGGGATGATGCGCGCCCCGACCGGAAACTCGCCCATCTTGAAGCGATGCTGGTTATCAGGCAGGTTCAGGTCAGCCTTGACCGGGTCGCCATTGGCGGTCTCGGCGATGCGTAGCGCAATCTGCTCGCGCGCCTCGGGGTGCAGCGCCAACTCCACGCCCAGCGCGGCGGCCGCGCACTGACGCGTGTGGTCGTCCGGCGTGGCGCCGATGCCGCCCGTGCAAAAGACCACGTCCGGCCCGGCCAGCGTGCGGCGCAGCGTGGCGGTGATGCGCTCGCGCTCGTCGCCCACGTACTCGGCCCAGTCCAGCGCCAGGCCGCGTGCGCCCAGCAGTTCGATGGTCCGGCGCATGTGCTTGTCCTCGCGCCGCCCGGACAGGATCTCATCGCCGATGACAATCAAACCGAAACCCATGGTGTTCCTCGCTCAGGATTGTTCAATGCGGCGCACGTCGCCCGGCGCCAGGTCGATCACGTCGGTGGCGGGCGGCGGCGGGGGTGCCGCGGCGTCGCGCTCGGCGCGCAATTCAGCCAATGCCCGGAGGCAGAAATGGCCGAACCAGAGCGCCGAGAAGATAAAGATCAGCACGTACAGCCACAGCGTGCCGGCCAGCACCACCGGAAACAGGAAGATGATGACAGCCGACCAGACCCACAGCAAGGTCGGCGCGGAGCCAAGCAGGCCCACGGCCACGCCGATCATCAGCAGCGAGGTGCGATGGCGCTTCATCAGCGTCTTGCGCTCCTCGGCCGTGGCGTGTTCGGCCAGGGCGTCGTAGGTCATCACGCGGTAGGTGAGCCAGCCCCACAGCATGGGCGGAATCAGCGCGAAGAACGGCGGAATCAGCCATAGCGGCATCGTCACGAGCACCAGCAACAGGAACACCACGGTGTTGCTGAGCGCCTGGAACACGCTGCCGGCGACGCTGCCGCCGCGCGCCTTGACCAGCCCCGGATAGCTGCGGTCCAGGTGCTTCACCACGGCCGGCACCGAGAACAGGCTGATGAAGATCAGCATCGACGCGATCACCAGCGGCACAGCCAGCGTCAGCACGAACAGCGGCGCCACCACGGTGCGCAGCGACTGCAGACCGAGCCAGTCCAGCGCGGAGTAGATCCAGCTCGTGAAGACGGAGCCCTCGAGGATGGCGCGAGCGCCGCCCATGATCGGGTCCCAGCCCCACCAGATCAGGCCGCCCCAGAGCACGGTGGCGAGGACGAATGGCACCAGCGTCAGCATCAGCATGCGCGGATGCAACTGGCTGATCAGGGCACGGCCAAACGAGCGAAAGATATCGTTCATGCAGGAAAGCGGTCGGGAAAACCTTCAGAGCCTAGCACAGGCCGAAAAGATCCCACGCCGACGACATTCCCGGTCAGCGGAGCCGTAGCAGCCGCTTCACGCCCAGCCACTGCTGGGACAGGAATCCCGCGCCGTAGTCGCGGCCGTGGCCGGTGGGCGGCGGAAGCTGGTCCCGGATGCCCGTCGGATGGTAGGCCTCGACGAACCGGGCGGTGCGGAACAACATGTCCCACCACGGAAAGATCACGCCGTAGTTGCAGCCGCCAAGCCGCACCGGCTTGCCCGCCGCCTGCTGCTCGTGGCCGAGCCCCACCGCGTGGTGCGTGCGATGGAAGCGCGGCGAAACCAGCAGTCGCTCCCCGAGCCAGCCGAAATGCAGTCGCAGGTTGGCGTGCTGGAGGCTTTGCAGCAGTTGCGAAAGCGCCACCAGCAGCACGTACTGCGACGGCTCCACGCCAACCGCCAGCGCCACGGTCGCAAAAACTGCGTCACGTAGCATATCGTCCAGAAGATGGTTGCGATTGTCGCTCCAGAGCGTCATCTGGCGCTGGCTGTGGTGCGTGGCGTGCAGGCTCCACCACCAGCGATAGGTATGCGAAAACCGGTGATACCAATAGTCGAGCAGATCGAACAGCAGCAGGTAGACGAAGAAGCTGACCAGCGGGATCGACGTCACGCCGGGCCACCAGTCCTCCACGTTGATCCGCTGCCAGCCCAGCAGGCGCAGATGGCCTTCGAGGCCATCCATCAGCGGCGCCAGCACGAAGAACATCGCGAGCCGGAACAGGCCCAGGCGATGGATCATCGTATAGAGCATGTCCGTGCGCACGGCGGCGCGGTCCGTCACCGGCTCCACGGGTCGCAATTTCTCCAACGGGCCGAGGATCAGCACCATCACTGCGATCTGCACCACACCCACCAGCAACCATTCGGTGCCTGTGAAGGCGTCCTCGGCATAGCCGCCGAAGCCGAGGTGGTAGACCACCGGCAGCACCACGCCCTGGAATACCGTGGCTTCCACCTGGCCTACCCAGAGGCTGATCCAGTTCGTGAACGCGTCCCACATTACCGCCGGCCCTCCGCCCCGTGCTGCTGGAACCAATCCTTGTAGCGGGGATGCTCGCGCAGCGTGGCGAAGCAGAAGCCCTTCTGTTCGAGGCCGGTCAGCAGCGGTTCGAGCACGCCCGGTGCCCAGGGGTCCTTGCGCGACCAGATACCGAGGTGCGCCATCGTAATATCGCCATCCCGGAGGTCGCGCAGCGCGCGGTCCAGCAAAGCCCGGTTCGGAAATTTCTCGGAAGACAGTTCGTCGCCGAGGAAGCCGGCCGGCGCCCAGCCCACGTGCTTGAAGCCGCATTGCTCGGCCCAGGCCAGCGTCTGCGGGGCGGTGCGGCCGCCCGGCGAGCGCCAGATCGGCGCCATCGGCTGGCCAGTCATCGACTGGAATGCCTGGGCGCTGCGGCGCAGTTCCGTGCAGAAGGCGTCGGCAGTCATCGCGACGTCCTTGCCGCCCTGCGCGCCAAACTGCGGACGCATCGTCACCTTGTCCCCGTGCACCCCGCGCAGGTAGACGTGATCGAACGTATGGGAACCGAACACGTGCCCATCGGCGGCCAACGCTTTCCAGTAAGGGGCCCAGGTCGGGTCCAGCGAGTTGTCATGATTGACGGTCGGCTCGCTGGCCAGGAAGAACGTGGCGCGGATATGATGCCGGCGCAGCGTGCGGGCGATCAGTTCCGCCTGGCTCATGCTGCCGGTGTCGAAGGTCAGGTACAGCGTACCGGCACGGCAACTGGCGGCGGCGTCCGCCGCCGAGGCAGCACCGGCCAGCGCCAGCATCGCGGCCAGCATGGCAAGAATACGAATCAGCAGCCGAGCCATGTCGAACCCTGCCTCAGTAGAGCGGCGCCCGCGTGCGGAAGTAGATACCGTGCGGCGACTTGCCCACGCGGATGGTCTTGACCAGCTTGCGGCTCGCCACGTCGATCAGCCCCACCGAACGCGCCCAGCGGAACGTCACCCAGAGTGTCTTGCCATCGGCGGTCAACTCCATGTCGTCGGGCCCCGGCAGCAGGCCGGTGATATCGCCAACTTTCGACAGCGTCTGCTGGTCAATGATGCTGATGGACCCCGAGACGCGGTTGGTCAGGAACAGATGACGCTTGTCGCCCACCGCGCGGAAATTGTGCGCGCCCTTGCCGGTCTGGATCTGCTTGACCACAGTGCGCGTGCGCCAGTCGATCACGGCCACGTAGTCGGCGCCGGTCATGCCCACCAGCAGGTATTTCTGGTCCGGCGTCACCCAGATCCCGGCCGGCGCCGAGCCGGCCTCCATGGTCCAGAGCACGGTCAGCGAATTGAGGTCGATCGCGGCGATCTGATCGCTGTCCTGCAGGGTGATGAAGGCGATCTTGCTGTCCGCCGTGAACGCGATATGGCTGGGCGTCTTGGGCAGCGGGAATTGCTTGGCGATCTTGAGCTGGTGGCCGTCCCAGCGGTAGACGTCCACGCGGTCGAGCCGGTTGCCCGTCGTCACGAACCATTTCTGGTCCGGCGAGAAGCCGATCTGGTACGGATCGTCGATGTTCGGTACGCGCTGCTGCACCTTGCCGGTCACCGGATCCAGGAACACCAGGTCGTTGCCGACCGCGTTGGCCACGATCAGCGACTTGTCGTCAGGCGTGGCAATCAGGTGGTGCGGTTCCTTGCCGACGGGGAAGGTTTCCAGCACCTTCTGCGTGTCCTTGTCGATCAGGGTGACGGTTGCATCACCCGAATTAAGGATCGTCACAACCTCCGCTTGCGCGGGGGCGGACACCACTGCCAATGCCAGCGCGCCGACCGACACCACGCTAGACACAACACGACGCAACGAGAGCATAAGACCGTCAACCATGAGGAATCGGGCATTCTAACGTTTGAGCCGGGGGTTACGCTGACCGTTTGCGCGAATTTATCTTTCGCCGGGCATTCCGACACAAATCGTGGTTTTCCACACGAACTCCGCGTCAGCGCTGCATGGACTCCCACACCTTCTGCAACCGCTTGACCGACATCGGCACCGGCGTGCGCAGCTCCTGCGCGAACAGCGCGATGCGCAGCTCCTCAAGCATCCATCGGAATTCGTCCAATCGGGCATCTTCGGCCCCCCTGCCCTGCGTGCGGAGCTGTTTCTCGGCGCGCTGCCACTGTTGCACCAGCGGTGTCATCTCCTGGGTGCGCTGGCTGTCGCGGCCGGGGTCGCCCTTGAGCTTGTCCACGCGCATCGCCATCCCCTTGAGATAGCGCGGGAAGTGCACGAGCTGCGTGTATGGCGTATCGATCACGAACGACTTTGTCATCAGCCGCGCCAGTTGCGCCTCCATGTCCTGGTGGGCGGAACCGAACGGCTTGGCCTGGAGCAGCTTGCGCGGAAGTCCCGCGTACTCGGCCAGGATCGCGCCCACCAGCCGCGCCATCTCCTGCGCCAGCAGCGACAGCCGCGCGCGCCCCTCGTCCTTGCGGGCGTTGAACTCGGCCTCGTTGCGCGGCAGCGGCGGCTGCATGCAGGCGCGCTCCAGCGTGACCATCACGATCTGGTTGCGCAGTTCCTCCTGCGTGCCCAGGGTCATGTACTGCATCGCCATTTGCTGAAGATTCGGGATGTTCTTCTCGATGAACTTCACCGGCTCGCGGAGCTGGATCGCGAACAGTCGGCGCAGCCCCGTATGGTGGATGCGTGCCGCCTCCTGCGGGTCGTCAAAGACCTCCACCTCGCAATGGTCGCCATGATCCACAAGGGCCGGATAGCCGAACAGGGTCTGGTTGCCCTTGCGGATTTCCAGCAGTTCGGGCAGTTCGCCGAACGACCAGGACGTCAGGTTTTCGTACTGGCCGGCCTCGGCCGCGGGCACGTCGCGGGCGGCAATGTTCTGGAACGACTGCTGCGCCTGTCCGCCGAACTCGGCTCGCAATTGCGCCAGATTCCGCCCCATTTCGAGCTGTCGGCCATGTTCGTCGATGACCTTGAAGTTCATCGCATGGTGGGCCGGCAGGGTCTCCTGCTTGAAATCTGCGCGGCGCACCATCGTGCCGGTCTGCTCGCGGATGTCGGCAATCAGCACGTCGATCAACTCGCCCTCGCCGAACGGCTGGCGGTCGACAAACCCGCCCGCGTACTCGGGCAGCGGCACGCAGTGGCGGCGCAGCTTCTGCGGCAAGGACTTCAGCAGCAGGTGCACCTTCTCCTTGATCATGCCGGGCACCAGCCATTCGGTGCGCTCGGGCCGCACCTGGTTCAGCGCGTACAGCGGCACGGTCAGCGTCACGCCGTCGCGGTGGCTGCCGGGCTCGAAGTGGTACGACAACCCCATGTCCACGCCGGCAATCGGCAGCAGCTTCGGGAACAGGTCGGTCGTGATGCCGGCCGCTTCGTGCCGCATCAGTTCGTCGCGGTTCAGGTACAGCAGCTTGCGATCCTTCGCGCTCTCCGCCTGGTACCACGTCTCGAAGCTGGTCTGGTTATGGGTGTCCGCCGGGATCGCCCGGTCATAGAAGGCGTAGATCAGCTCGTCGTCCACCAGCACGTCCTGCCGGCGCGACTTGTGCTCCAGATTCTCAATTTCGCGCCGCAGCCGCTGGTTGTGGGCGTAAAACGGCAATTTCGTGTCGAATTCGCCCTCCACCAGCGCGCGGCGGATGAACAGCTCGCGCGCCTCGGCCGGGTTCATCGGCCCGTAGTGCACGCGCCGATGCTGGTAGATGGGCAGGCCGTAAAGCGTGCCGCGCTCCATCGCCAGCACCTGGCCGGCCTTCTTTTCCCAGTGCGGGTCGCTCCAGCTCACCTTCAGCAGATGGCTGCCCACCTGCTCGATCCATTCCGGCTCGATCCGCGCCAGCGTGCGTGCGAACAGCCGGCTCGTCTCGACCAGTTCAGCGGCGATGATCCAGCGGCCCACCTTGCGCGCGATCAGCGAGCCCGGCCACAGGTGGAACTTGATGCCGCGCGCGCCCAGGTACTCGCGCCCGCGCCCGTCGGCCTCGTCCAGCTTCAGGCCGACGTTCCCGAGCAGCCCGGTCAGCAGCGCCTTGTGGACTTGCTCGAACGTCGGTTCCGTCTCATTCAGGCGCCAGCCCTGCTCGGTCACCGTCGTCAGAAGTTGCGAGTGAACATCTCGCCACTCGCGCAGCCGCACGTGCGAGAGGAAGTTGGCGCGGCACTGGTCCTGCAGCTGCCGGTTGGTCTTCTTGTGGGCCACTGCCTCCTCGAACCACTTCCACAGCTTGACCCACCCCAGGAACTCGGACTTTTCGTCCATGAACTTGCGATGGGCCTGGTCGGCGGCTTCCTGCGCCTCCTGCGGACGGTCGCGCGGGTCCTGCACGGACAGCGCGCTGGCGATGATCAGCACCTCGCGCAGGCACTGCTGCTCGCGCGCGGCCAGGATCATGCGCGCCACGCGCGGGTCCAGCGGCAGCTTGGCCAGTTGACGGCCAGTGCCAGTAAGCTGGTTGGCCTCGTCCACGGCGCCCAGTTCCTGCAGGAGCTGGTAGCCATCGGCAACCGCCCGGCCCAGCGGCGGCTCGATGAACGGGAACGACTCGATGTCGGTCAGCCGCAGCGCCTTCATGCGCAGAATCACCGCCGCCAGCGACGAACGCAGGATTTCCGGGTCGGTGAAGCGCGTACGGGCGATGAAATCGGATTCCTCGTATAGACGGATGCAGACGCCATCGGCTACCCGGCCGCACCGGCCCGCGCGCTGGTTGGCGGCGGCCTGCGAAATCGCCTCGATCTGCAACTGCTCCACCTTGTTGCGGTACGAGTAGCGCTTGACGCGCGCAAGCCCCGTATCCACCACATAGCGGATGCCCGGCACGGTCAACGAGGTCTCGGCCACGTTGGTCGCCAGCACGATCCGCCGCGCGTTCGATGGCTTGAACACGCGCTCCTGCTCCTGCACCGAGAGCCGCGCGAACAGCGGCAGGATCTCGGTATGCGGAGGATGGTGCTTGCGCAGCGCCTCGGCGGCCTCGCGGATCTCGCGCTCGCCTGGCAGAAAGACGAGAACGTCGCCGGGGCCGAGCCGGCACAGTTCGTCCACGGCCTCGACAATGCCGTCGTACAGGTCGCGCTCGCGGGCCTGGGCGGATTTCGGCGCGGCGTCGGGCGGCGCATCGGACTGGATCGGCCGATATCGCACTTCCACGGGATACAGCCGCCCGCTGACCTCGATCACCGGCGCCGGCTTGCCGTTACGGGCGAAGTGCTCGGCGAACCGCTGGGCGTCGATCGTCGCGGACGTGATGATGACCTTCAGGTCCGGCCGCTTGGGCAGGATCTGGCGCAGGTAGCCGATCAGGAAGTCGATGTTGAGGCTACGCTCGTGCGCCTCATCGATGATGATCGTGTCGTAGGCACGCAGCAACGGGTCGTTCTGCGTCTCGGCCAGCAGGATGCCGTCCGTCATCAGCTTGACGGAGGCGCCGGCGGACATCGTGTCGTTGAACCGCACCTGATAGCCGACGTTCTGGCCCAGCGGCGTGCCCAGTTCCTGGGCGATGCGCTTGGCCGTGGACGTGGCGGCGATCCGCCTGGGCTGGGTGTGGCCGATCAGGCCGCCGCCTTCCTTGCCTTCCCGCGCTGGGCCACGGCCGATCGACAGCGCGATCTTGGGCAGTTGGGTGGTCTTGCCGGAGCCGGTCTCGCCGGACACGATCACCACCTGGTTGGCCTGCAGCGCGGCGGCGATCTCGTCCCGGCGCGCGGAAACCGGCAGCGCTTCGGGAAAGGTGATCTCGGGCAGCGGATTAGCCATGCGGACCGGGCGCACGGGGCGCGGCTGGCGCGGCTCGCGCGGCTCTCGAGGGGTCTGGGCGTCGCGCGGCGGGCGCGGCGCGCGCTCCGGCCGCGGCTCGCGCCGCTGTTCGGAAGACTCCTGGGGCCGCTGCTCGGGAGGCTGGCCCGCCGGGCGCGCCTCACGTGATGGACGGGGCGGGCGTGGCGGCCGGGAAACAGGTTTGACGGGGCGTTGTGCTGACATTGGCCGGGATTATAATCCGCGGCATGAACGCCAGAACCTCCAATGCGCAGGCGCCTGCTCCGGCCCCTGTCGCCCCCGACGAAGACGCCCCCGCTGCCCTGAGCGCAGCCCCCCTCCCCGTCGCCGAACCCGCCACGCCGATCCCGTCCGCCACGGCCGCCGCCGAGTTGGCCGAGGCAAGCGGGCCGGACCACCAGCAGTTCGTGGATTGGCTGCGCGCCGTCGCGCCTTATATCCACGCCTTCCGCGGCAAGACCTTCGTGATCGCCTTCAGCGGCGAGCTGGTCAAGGCCGGCGTGCTCAACGCGCTCGTCAACGACGTGGCCCTGCTGCACGCCATGGGCATGCAGATCGTGCTGGTCTTCGGCTCCCGCCCGCAGGTGGAGGAGCAGTTGGCATTGCGCCATGTGGAATCCCAGTACGCGGACGGCGTGCGCATTACCGACAACGCCGCGCTCGAATGCGCCAAGGAGGCGGCCGGCGAGCTGCGCCTGGACATCGAGGCCGCCTTCAGCCAGGGCTTGCCGAACACGCCGATGGCTGGCGCGCAGCTGTCGGTGGTCTCCGGCAACTTCATCACCGCGCGGCCGGTGGGCATCGTCAACGGGGTCGATTACCAGCACACCGGGCTGGTGCGCAAGATCGACAACGACTCGATGCACATGTCGCTCTCGCACGGCAAGGTGGTGCTGCTGTCGCCGCTGGGCTTCTCGCCCACCGGGCAGGCGTTCAACCTGTCGATGGAAGACGTGGCCAGCGCCACCGCCAGCGCGCTGAAGGCCGACAAGCTGATCTACATCACCGAAGTGCCCGGCGTGCCGGACCCGGTGGGCAAGCTGATGAAGGAAATGTCGCTGCGCACGGCCGTGGAGCGGTTGCAGAACAACCACCTGCCGCCGGACGTGGCCTATTACCTGGAACACCTGGTCAAGGCGCTCAAGGGCGGCGTGCCCCGCGCGCACTTGATCCCCTATTCGCTCGACGGCTCGGTGCTGCTGGAGCTCTTCCTGCACGATGGCGTAGGCACCATGGTGTCCGACACCGACCTGGAAAGCCTGCGGGAAGCCACGCTCGATGACGTGGGCGGCATCCTGCAACTGATTGCACCGCTCGAGGCCGATGGCACGCTCGTGCCACGTGGACGTCACCTGATCGAGCGGGATATCGGCAATTTCTCGGTGATCGAGCACGATGGCGTGCTGTTCGGCTGCGCCGCGCTCTACGAATTCCCGCGCGAGAACATGGGCGAGATGGCCTGCCTGACGGTCTCGTCCGAGGCCCAGGGCACTGGCGACGGCGAGCGGCTGCTCAAGCGCATCGAGCGCCGCGCCCGCGCGCTGGGGCTGGACCGGCTGTTCGTGCTCACCACGCGCACCGAGCACTGGTTCCTGAAGCGCGGCTTCGTCCACGCCACCGTGGACGACCTGCCGGAAGACAAGCGCAAGCTCTATAACTGGCAGCGCAAATCGATGGTGCTCATGAAGAAACTGTAACGCCGGCAGGGCCAAGCCCTGCCTTGGCCGGGCTTGGCTACAATAGCGGCCACGCAGCCGCCCAGAACCGGCATCACGAATCGGCGTCCCCTCGCACCACAAAAGCGCCACGAACAAGGAGTTTCACATGGCCCGCACGGTCCATTGCATCAAGCTGAACAAGGAAGCCGAAGGCCTCGACTTCCCGCCGCTGCCGGGCGAACTCGGCAAGAAGATCTGGCAAAGCGTGTCGAAGGAAGCCTGGGCCGGCTGGCTCAAGCATCAGACCATGCTGATCAATGAGAATCGTCTGAACATGGCCGACACCCGCGCGCGCCAGTACCTGCTCAAGCAAACCGAGAAGTACTTCTTCGGCGAAGGCGCCGATGCCGCCGCCGGCTACGTGCCGCCGGCGAACTGATTCGCCAGTCTGTAAAAACGAAAAGGGGTGCTTTATCAAGCACCCCTTTTTCATGGGCGGCCGGTTAGGCCGCCCGGGCCACGCTTCCGGTCAATAATCGATGCGCTGCACGCCCTGCTCCGTGCCCAGCAGCAACACGTCCGCGCCACGCAGCGCGAACAGTCCCACCGTCACCACACCCGGGATCTGATTGATCTGCTGTTCGATGTCCTTCGGCTGGGTGATGCGCAGCGCCGAGACGTCGAGGATCACGTTGCCGTTGTCGGTCTTGTAGATGCCGCCTTCCTTGGTCATGCGCAGGCGCGGCTGGCCACCAAGCGCGGCCAGCTTGCGCGCCACGGCTGCACGTGCCATTGGGATCACCTCCACCGGCAGCGGGAACGCGCCGAGCGTGTCCACGAGCTTGCTGCCATCGGCGATGCAGACGAAGCGGCCGGCCACGGCGGCCACGATCTTCTCGCGCGTCAGCGCGCCGCCGCCGCCCTTGATCATCGCGCCCGAGGCGTCGATCTCGTCGGCGCCGTCCACGTAGACGGGAATCTCGTCCACTTCGTTCAGGTCCAGCACCTGGATGCCATGCTGCTGCAGGCGTCGCGTGGAAGCCTCCGAGCTGGACACCGCGCCCGAGAAGCGCTCCTTGAACGCCGCGATGGCGTCGATGAAGAGGTTGGCGGTGGAGCCGGTGCCGACGCCGAGTACGGCGCCCTGGGGCACTTCCTGCTTCACGTAGTCGGCGGCGGCTTGCGCCACCAGCGCCTTGAGTTCATCCTGCGTCATGTGAAAACAGCCTGATTGCTTGGGGGGAAACGCGTAGTGTAGCGGATCGGCGTGTGACGGCGTTGTTTCCAACCGTGCCAGCGCCGTTACAATGAATGCTGACTTCCCAAGCGGGCGGCAACTGACGGAACCGGATGGAACAGATCATGACCGAGCTAGAGCAACTGAGACAATTCACCACGGTAGTGGCCGATACCGGCGACTTCCAGTTGATGAAGCAGTACACGCCGCAGGACGCGACCACCAATCCGTCCCTGATTCTCAAGGCGGTGCAGAAGGCCGAATATCGGCCCCTGCTCGAGCAGGCCGTGCGCGACCATCATGGCAACGCGGGCCTGGACGCCGTGATGGACCAGCTCCTGATCGCCTTTGGCTGCGAGATCCTGGCCATCGTACCGGGCCGCGTGTCCACCGAGGTCGATGCACGGCTCTCGTTCGACACCCAGGCCACCGTGGACAAGGCGCGTCACCTGATCGGGCTGTACGAGCAGCGCGGCGTGGCGCGGGAGCGCGTCCTGATCAAGATCGCCTCCACCTGGGAAGGTATCAAGGCAGCCGAGATCCTCCAGCGCGAGAACATCCGTTGCAATATGACGCTGCTGTTCTCGCTGGTGCAGGCCGTGGCCTGTGCCGAGGCCGGCGCGCAGCTGATCTCCCCGTTCGTCGGCCGTATCCTCGACTGGTACAAGAAGCAGGCAGGTGACAAGTGGGACGCCGACGCCAATGCCGGCGACAACGACCCGGGCGTGCGCTCGGTGCGGCAGATCTACGACTACTACAAGAGTTTCGGCCATGCGACCGAGGTGATGGGCGCGAGCTTCCGCGGCACCGGCCAGATCCTGGCCCTGGCTGGCTGCGACCTGCTGACGATCAGCCCGGAGCTGCTCGAGCAGTTGGCGGCTGGGCGCGGCACGGTCGAGCGCAAGCTGTCGGTAGAACATGCGCAGGCAGCGAATGTGGCGCGCGTAGTGGCCGACGAGCCGGCGTTCCGCTGGCAACTGAACGAGGACGCGATGGCCACCGAGAAGCTGGCCGAAGGCATCCGCCTGTTCGCTGCCGACGCGGTGAAGCTGGAAAAGCTGGTGGGAGAGCTGGCCGCCTAGGCCCTTACCACAGCGCCGGCAGGCACTGCCCTGCTGGCGCCGCCAGCACGAGGTCCGCGGTGGCGTCCAGCGCCGACGGCTGCGGATTGACCACGATCACGAACGCCCCGTTCTCCCTGGCCATGCCCGGCAGCGCCGCCGCCGGATACACCAGCCCCGACGTGCCAACCACCAGGCACAGATCGCAGGTCTCCGCCGCGTGCTCGGCGCGATAGCGCGCCACGCGCGGCAGATCCTCCCCAAACCAGACCACCCCGGGCCGCATCATCGCGCCGCACAGCGCGCAATGCGGCGGCTCGCCCGGTACCGGCGGCACCGTGTCGCAGTGTCCGCAGCCATCCAGCCATTTGTTGGCGAACAGGTTGCCGTGCAACTCGATCACATGCTGGCTGCCGGCCTGCTGGTGCAATCCGTCGATATTCTGCGTGACCAGCGTGACCGGTTTCTGGTCCGCCAGCTGCGCCAGCGCGAAGTGCGCGGGGTTGGGCTGGGTGGCCGAAACCATCGCGCGGCGGTGCTCGTACCACTGCCAGACCAGCGCCGGCTGGCGCCGGAACGCGGCCTCTGTAGCGAGATCTTCGGGGTCGAAGCGGGCCCAGAGGCCCGTCAGCGCGTCACGGAACGTCGGCACGCCCGATTCCGCCGAGACCCCCGCGCCAGTCAGCACGAAGATCTGGCGCGCCGCCGCGATTCGGTCACGCGCCTGGGCGAGCAATGCCGCGTCCAGAATCATCGCCAATATGCCGATGTCAGCGCGGCAGTCGGCGCTGGCGCACCGCCTCGTACAGGCAGACGCCGCTCGCCACCGACACGTTCAGGCTTTCCACGCCGCCCGCCATCGGAATGCCGACCAGCTCGTCGCAGGTCTCGCGCGTCAACCGGCGCATGCCCTCGCCTTCGGCGCCCATGACGATCGCCATCGGGCCCTTGAGGTCCAAGTCGTACAGCGTCTTCTCGGCGCCGTCGACCGTGCCGACCACCCAGATGCCGCGCTCCTGCAGCTCGCGCAGCGTGCGCGCGAGGTTGGTCACGGTGATGTAAGGCACGGTTTCGGCCGCGCCGCTGGCCACCTTGGCCACCGTGGTGTTCAGCCCGACGCTGCGATCCTTCGGGGCGATCACGGCATGCGCGCCGGCGCCATCGGCCACGCGCAGGCAGGCGCCGAGGTTGTGCGGATCGGTCACGCCATCGAGCACCAGCAGCAGCGGCGTGCCTTCGATGCTATCGAGCAGTTCGTCCAGATTGAGCGCCAGCGAGATGTCGTCGGCACGCGCCACCACGCCCTGGTGGCGATCGGTGCCGGCCATGCCGCGCAGGCGGTCGGCATCCACCGGATGCAGGCGCACGTTCAGGCTTTCCGCGAGGCGGATGAAGTCCTGCATGCGGCGGTCGCGCCGGTTGGATTCGATATAGATGTCGGACACGCTCTTCGCGTCTTGGCGAAGGCGTGCGTTCACGGCGTGAAAGCCGATCAGGAGTTTGTGTTTGGCCATGGCGGGATTGTACCCGCCATGGCCACCCCGGCGCCGCGTGTTTTAACGCTTGCGTGCCGGGCGCGCGGTCTTGGCCGCCGCCTTGGCGGTGCGCTTGGCCGTGGGCTTGCGCGGCTGCTCGAGGTGCGCGGGTTTGGGCTTGGCCGCGCGCTTGGCCGGCTTGCCGCCGGACTTGCCATGCGGCGCATGACCCACATGCGGCTTCATCGGCGTGATCACGGCCTCGAACACCGGCTGCTCCTCGATCACGCGGTCCAGCGTCTCGTCGAACGATTCCTCAGGCTTCGACGTGCCGCCAAGCAGCGCCGCCAGCTGACGGCCCTTCTTGCGCGCGGGCACCGCATGGGCGGCCGGCACGCGCGGTTGCACTTCGGGTCCCGTCGTGCGGGCGCGCAGCGTCTTGGCCGACGGCTCCTGCACCAGGCGGAAGTCGATCTTGCGAGCGTCCAGGTCGACGCGCGACACCTGCACGCGCACGCGGTCGGTCAGCCGATAGCGGATGCCCGTGCGCTCGCCGCGCAGTTCGTTGCGTGCCTCGTCGAACTGGAAGTAGTCGCTGCCCAGTTCGGTCACGTGCACCAGCCCTTCGACATAGAGTTCGTCGAGCTGCACGAAGATGCCGAACGAGGTGACCGCGCTGACCGTGCCGGCGAAGTCGCTGCCGAGCTTGTCGCGCATGAAGTAGCACTTCAGCCAGGCCTCCACATCGCGCGAGGCCTCGTCAGCCCGGCGCTCGTTTGCCGAGCAGTGCAGGCCCAACTCATCCCAGATGGCTTCGTTGCGCTTGGCCCGGGCGGCCGAGTTCTGCGCCTTCTTCTCGGCATCGGCCGCGTTCAAGCGGCGCGCCTTGGGCGAGACCGCTGTGTTCAGCTCGGTGCCGTGCGCGAACGCCGGTTGGTACTTGGTGTGCGCCAGCACGGCCTTGATCGCGCGGTGCACGAGCAGGTCGGGATAGCGACGGATCGGACTCGTGAAGTGGGCGTAAGCCTCATACGCGAGGCCGAAGTGGCCGATATTGTCGGGGCTGTAGACCGCCTGCTGCATCGAGCGCAGCAGCATGGTCTGGAGCATCGGCGCGTCGGGGCGGGACTTGATCTTGTCCATGACCTCGGCGTAGTCCGATGCCTGCGGCTTGTCGCCACCGCCCAGAGACAGGCCGGACGTGCGCAGGAACTCTCGCAGATTCTTGAGTTTTTCCTCGCTCGGGCCCGCGTGGATGCGGTACAGCGCCGGATGCTTGAAGCGCTCGAGGAAGTCGGCCGCGCAGACGTTGGCCGTCAGCATGCACTCCTCGATCAGCCGGTGCGCGTCGTTGCGGGTGCGCGGCAGGATCTGCTCGATCTTGCCCTGTGCGTTGCAGACGATGTAGGTCTCGGTGGTGTCGAAGTCGATCGCCCCGCGCTCGCGGCGCGCCTTGAGCAGGACCTGGAACAGCTCGTACAGGTTCTGCATGTGCGGCACGAGGTCACCGCGCTTGTGCGCCTCGGGACCCTTGGTGTTCGACAGCACGGCCCAGACCTCGTTGTAGGTCAGGCGCGCCTTGGAGTGCATCACCGCCGGGTAGAACTGGTAGCCCTTGAGTTCGCCCTTGGCCGTGATCACCGCGTCGCAGACCATGCACAGGCGGTCCACGTGCGGGTTCAGCGAGCAGAGGCCGTTGGACAGCTTCTCGGGCAGCATCGGAATCACGCGGCGCGGGAAGTAGACCGACGTGGCGCGGTCCAGCGCATCGGCGTCCAGCGGCGTGCCTGGGCGCACGTAGTGCGACACGTCGGCAATCGCCACGATCAGGCGCCAGCCCTTGGCGCGGCCGATCTTGACCGGCTCGCAATAGACGGCATCGTCGAAGTCGCGCGCGTCTTCGCCATCGATGGTGACCAGCGGGATGTCGCGCAGGTCGATGCGATGGTCGAGGTCGGCTTCGCGCACCTCGTCCGGCAGCCCCTGCGCTTCCTTGGCGGCGGCCGGCGAGAACGCATGCGGCACACCGTACTTGCGCACGGCGATCTCGATTTCCATGCCGGGATCGTCGATATCGCCAAGAATTTCCACCACGCGGCCCACGGGCTGCACGTAGCGGTCCGGATACTCGATCAGCTCCACGCTGACCACCTGTCCCACGCGGGCCTTGCCCTGCTGCTTGGGCGGAATCAGAATGTCCTGGCCGATGCGCTTGTCCTCGGGCGCTACCACGAGCACCCCGTTCTCGGACAGCAGGCGACCAATCACATAGCGGTTGGCGCGCTCGACGATCTCGACGATCTGCCCTTCCGGGCGGCCACGGCGGTCGTAGCCCACCACGCGCACTTGCGCGCGGTCGTTGTGCATCGCCTTCTGGAGTTCGCGCTCGGGCAGGAAGACATCGTCCTCACCGTCATCGCGAATCAGGAAACCGAAACCGTCGCGGTGCCCCTGCACACGGCCGACGATGAAATTCGGTTGGTGGGCCAGCTCATAGCGGCCCTTGCGGTTCAGTTCGATCTGGCCGTCGCGCTCCATCGCGGCGAGGCGCTTCTGGAAGCCGTCGTGCTCCTTGCGCGTGACGGCCAGGGCCTTGGCGATATCGCCTGCCGATTGCGGCGACCCCGAAGTTCTCAGCACGCCGAGGATTTCTTCCCGGCTAGGGATCGGATAGTTGTTCTGATTCAATTTTTCTGGAAACTATTTGACAAACGTTTTACGGTCGCTATAATGGCGGCTTCGGTTGTTTCGACACCTGCCCAGGTGGCGGAATTGGTAGACGCACTAGGTTCAGGTCCTAGCGGTGGCAACACTGTGGAGGTTCGAGTCCTCTCCTGGGCACCAGGTTTCAGCGAGAAGCCCGCAACGCAAGTTGCGGGCTTTTTGTTTTGCGGCATCGCTATGATTTTCGCGTTGCCGACGCTGATCCGAGAAACCTGCAAATCCGCACTCCCCTCTACGCCATTCTGGCTTGTGAATTCATTGGCGGCACGGCGCCGTCGATGAGTGTATCAGTTTCAGTGCCGATTCCGGCATTATCCGGCACGATTCGGCCACCCTTCGCGAAAAACAAACGGCAACAATGGCCATTTACCGCGTTGACAGTTCGACCATCTGTAACTAAGATGGTTTCACATTGAGATTTCGTTCATGAGCACCAGCAGCCGGTTTGCCGTCGCCGTTCACACCCTGACCCTGCTCGCGCAGAGCGACGGCCCCGTGCCGTCGTCGATGATCGCCGGCAGCGTGGGGACGAACCCGGCGCTGATCCGGCGCATCATCGGCGCCCTGACCGACGCCGGATTCGTGGCCACAACGATGGGCAGCACCGGCGGCGCCACGCTTGCGCGGCCCGCATCGGCCATCACGCTGCTCGAAGTGTTTCGTGCCGTGGAGACACCGTCGATGATCACGCTGCACCAGAGCGCGCCCAACCCGGCCTGCATGGTCGGCCGCGAGATCACCGGGGCGCTGCGTCAGGTGGCAGACCGGGCGCAAGCCGCCATGGACGCCACGCTCGCGGACATCACCATTGCCGGCATGCTCGCGGATGTCGAACACGCCGCCGCGCAGCGCCGCAAGCGCTGATTTTTTTACTTCGATATGTAACCATCTTGGTTTCATATCGCCACTGTGAAGGAGCAATACCCATGAAAATCGCCATCATCGGCGCCACCGGCAACGTGGGCACCCGCCTCACCGATGAAGCCCTGCGCCGCGGCCACACCGTGACCGCCCTCGCCCGCCAGGCCAGCAGCCTGCCGGCACGCACCGGCGTGACGCCGCGCAACGTGGATGTGGCCGACGGCGCAGCTCTCGCCGCCGCCCTGCGGGGCCACGACGCCGTGATCAGCACCGTGCGATTCCTGCAGGCCAAAGCGCCGCAGATCGTCGATGCGGTCAAGGCCGCCGGGGTCGAGCGCTTGCTGGTGGTGGGTGGCGCAGGCAGCCTGTTCGTGGCGCCCGGCGTGCAACTGGTCGACACGCCGACGTTCCCAGCCCAGTACAAGGACGAGGCCGCCGCAGGCCGTGATTTCCTGAATGCGCTGCGCGGCGAAACCGCGCTGGCGTGGACGTTCCTGTCCCCGTCCGCCCTGTTCCTGCCGGGCGAACGCACGGGCAAGTTCCGGCTCGGTGGGGAGGAACTGCTGGCCGATGCGGCCGGCAAGAGCACGATCTCGATGGAAGACTACGCGATCGCCATGCTCGACGAGATCGAAGCGCCGGCGCATGTGCGCCAGCGGTTCACGGTCGGCTACTAGTCCGGCTACTGAGTCCGGATCGCGGATAGCGCAGCCGACATGGCGATGGCTCGGCCGGCTCAGGCCGCCGAGTCGTCGTCCAGCAGCGAGGCGCGCTTGCCGCGCTTGAGCCAGGCCGCCAGGTTGTGCGGACGCAGCGTGTCGTATTCCTCGAACGGCTGGTGGATCCAGGGGTTCGACGGCAGGAACGTCACATGGTAATCCGGCTCCACCTTCGAGCACGCCTTGTACCAGAGCACGGCCGAGCGCACGTCGGTCACGGCCGGATAGCGCTCCTTCAGGTGGCGGCCCACACGTTCCAGCGTCACGCCGGAATCTACGAGGTCGTCCACGAGCAGGATCTTGCCGGACAGCTCGCCGCGCGTCATCGTGATGTACTGGGCGATGTCGAGATCGCCCTGCTGCGTGCCCGCCGCCTCGCGGTAAGAGCTGGTGGCCAGGATGGCCAGCGGCACGTCGAAAATCCGCGACATCTGGTCACCCACGCGCAGGCCGCCGCGTGCCAGGCACAGGATCTTGTCGAACTTCCAGCCCGACTCGTGCACGTTCAGCGCCAGCCGCGCGACCAGGCGGTGGTAATCATCCCAAGAGACCCACAGGTTCTCTTCGTCATTGGTAGGCAGGTTCATGATCTGTTTCTTCTCTCAGGTCAGGTCTCTGGTCGATGACCGATAGACAAAGCCGATAAAGCTTCGGCCCGCATTCCGCGGGCCGATTGGCTTGGTGAGGCCGCGGCACTCGTGGCGCCGCGATCATGCTCACGGGTAATACCGATACGTCAGGCCACCTGGTACGGGTGGCGCAGCAGGATCGTTTCGTCGCGGTCCGGACCGGTCGAGATCATGTCGATCGGAATGCCGACGACTTCCTCGATCCGCTTCAGGTACACGCGGGCCGCCTCGGGCAGCGCGTCCCATTGCTTCACGCCGAACGTCGACTCGTTCCAGCCCGGGAATTCCTCGTACACCGGCACGCAGGCGGCCACGGCGTCCGAGCCGCGCGGCAGGATGTCGACGGTCTTGCCGTCGAGCTCGTAGCCCACGCACAGCTTGATCGTTTCCAGGCCGTCCAGCACGTCGAGCTTGGTCATGCACAGGCCCGAAACGCCGTTGATCTGCACCGAACGCTTCAGCGCGGCGGCGTCGAGCCAGCCGGTGCGACGCGGACGGCCGGTCACCGAGCCGAATTCCTTGCCGACGTTGGCCAGGCGCACGCCCACGGCGTCCTGGCGCGCGGGGTTGTCGTTGTCATACAGCTCGCTCGGGAATGGGCCCGCACCGACGCGCGTGCAGTAGGCCTTGGTGATGCCGAGGATGTAGTTCAGACGGCCCGGGCCGACGCCCGCGCCCGCTGCAGCCGCACCAGCCACGCAGTTGCTCGACGTGACGAACGGATACGTGCCATGGTCCACGTCCAGCAGCGTGCCTTGCGCGCCTTCGAACATCAGGTTGCCGCCGCTCTCGTTCACGGCGTACAGCTCGGCCGACACGTCCGCCACCATCGGCTTCAGGCGCGGCGCGTACGACAGCATCTCGTCGAGAATCTGCTGGTAGTCCACGGCTTCGGCGCCCAGGTACTGGGTCAGCATGAAGTTGTGGAATTCCACGTTCTCGCGCAGGCGCTCGGCGAAGTGCTTCGGATCAAACAGGTCCTGCACGCGCAGCGCGCGGCGGGCAACCTTGTCTTCGTAGGCCGGGCCGATGCCACGACCGGTGGTGCCGATCTTGGCGGCACCACGGCGCGCTTCGCGGGCCTTGTCGATGGCTACGTGGTACGGCAGGATCAGCGTGGTGGCTTCGGAGATGCGCAGGCGGTTCTGCACCTGGAGGCCGGCGGCCTCGAGTTCCTCGATCTCACGGAAGAGTGCCTCGGGCGACAGCACAACGCCGTTGCCGATGTAGCAGACGGTGCTCTCGCGCATGATTCCCGACGGGATCAGTCGCAGGATGGTCTTCTTGCCGCCGATGATGAGCGTGTGGCCAGCGTTGTGGCCGCCCTGGAACCGCACCACGCCTTTTGCATGATCGGTAAGCCAATCGACGATTTTCCCTTTGCCTTCGTCACCCCACTGGGTTCCGATCACGACGACATTGCGTCCCTGGCCTACTGCGGATGCGGACATGTTGAATTGGTCAGAAGGTTAAAAACGTATTCTACTCTCGTTGCCGGACGGTTCCCGATTTTCGGGCGCACGTATGACACCGCGACAGCGATTTTGCGCCGAAAAAAGGCGCAAAAAGTCACATGGAGAGCGGAGGAAAATGCCGGAACGCGTCGTGCGAACCGGCTGAATCGGGTCTTAGCGCGGTACCACCACCCAGGCATCGCCCTGACGAACCAGCTGCCGGTCGCAGTTGAATTCATCGAGCTCATGAGTATGGCCGGGCAGCGACTGAATCACGATCTCGCCGGTCGCGCGCAGCGACGCGATGGTCGTGCGCAGGCCCGGATCGGCGTCCCACGGGGCGTAGATTGCCAGCGCGCGGACTTCCACCGGCGACAGTGCCGCCACCTCGCGCAGATCGAGCGAGAAGCCGGTAGCCGGGCGCGCGCGGCCGAAGGCCTCGCCGACCTTGTCGTAACGGCCGCCACGGGCCACGTAATTGGGCAGACCCGCTACGTAGGCCGTGAACATCACGCCGCTGTGATAGTGGTAACCGCGCAAATCGGAAAGGTCGATGTTCACGCTGGCGCCGCGTACCTGCGCGGCCAGCGCCGACAGCTCGTCCAGTGCGCGGCCGATGGCCGGGCCGGCCGGCAGCGTCGCGCGGGCGCGCTCGATCACCTCGATGCCGCCGTAGAGCGTCGGCAGGGCCAGCAGCGCGTCGCGCTCGGTCTGGGGCAGGCCTTCGGTCAGCACGCGCAGTGCGGGCACGTCCTTGGTCTCCAGCGCGGCAAACATCGCGTCCTCGATCTTGCGGATCGACGGCAGGCCGTCCAGCAGCGCCTCGAGGATGCCGGCGTGGCAGAGGTCCAGCCGCACATTGGTCAGGCCGGCGGCATCAAGGGCGGCCAGCATCAGTTCCTGGATCTCGACGTCCGCTTCCAGGCCGGCATGGCCGTAGATCTCGGCGCCGATCTGCAGCGGCTCGCGCGTGGCATGGAAGCCGGCCGGGCGCGCGTGCAGCACGTTGCCGGCGTAGCACAGGCGCGTCACGCCGGGACGATTCAGCAGATGGGCGTCGATGCGCGCCACCTGCGGCGTGATGTCCGCGCGCAGGCCCATGGTGCGGCCCGACAGTTGATCCACCAGCTTCAGCGTGCGCAGGTCCAGGTCATGCCCGGTACCGGTCAGCAGCGACTCCAGGTACTCGAGCATCGGGGGCATGACCAGCTCGTAGCCATAGGTGCGGAACAGGTCCAGCATGCGGCGGCGCAGTTCTTCGATCTTGCGCGCTTCCGACGGCAGGACGTCGGCAATGTTTTCGGGCAGGAGCCAGTGGTTGGACATGGTGAATCTCTTCTCTCAAAAACGGTTTCAGGCCGGCTGGTCTGACCGGCCGGCCTGGCTATCCGGCGCGGACGGCGGCGCACTTCGGCGCGGCCCCTCCAGCCGGACAAAACCCCGGGCGGGCCGGGGTTTTGTCGAACGCACGCGAGTCTGCGCGTGCCGCCCTACTTCTTGCCTGCGGGTGCGGCAGCCGGACTTCCGCCGGACGAGCGCATATAGCGGAAGAAGTCGGAATTGGGCTCCAGCACCATCACGTCACGCTTGTCGCGGAACGTGTTGCGATAGGCCTCCATGCTGCGCCAGAACTGCGCGAAGCTCGGATCCTTGCCGAAGGCGTCGGCATAGACCTGCGATGCCTTGGCATCGCCCTCACCCTTGACCACCTGGGCGTCGCGATAGGCCTCGGCCAGCAGCACCTCGCGCTGGCGGTCGGCATCGGCGCGGATCTTCTCGCCCTCTGCGGCACCGGTGGAACGCAGCTCGTTCGCCACGCGCTTGCGCTCGGCTTCCATGCGGCGGTAGACCGATTCGCTGATGGCGGGCAGCAGGTCCACGCGCTTCAGGCGCACATCGAGGATCTCGACGCCCACCGACTGCGCGTACTCGGACATGCCGGCACGAATGTTCTGCATCACCTTCTCGCGCTCGCCAGCGACTACGTCAGCCACGGTGCGCTTGCCAAACTCCTCGCGCGCCACGGAGTCGATCCGCTGCGTCATGCGATCCTGGGCGCCGCGCACGTTGCCGTTGAACGCCACGAAGAACTTGCGCGGATCGGTGATGCGCCATTTGACGAACCAGTCCACCACCATGCTCTTCTTCTCGGCGGTCAGGAAACGTTCGCTGGCGGCCACGTCGATCGTCTGCAGGCGGCGGTCCATGAAGACCACGTTCTGCAGCGGCGGCGGCAGCTTGAAGTGCAGGCCGGGCTCGCGCACCACCTGCTTGATCTCGCCGAATGCGAACACCACGGCGTACTGGCGCTGGTCGACCACGAACAGCATCGACGACACCACGGCCAGCAGGATGAAAAGTCCAATCGCGAAGGAAATCAGTCGGTTCATGACGGGTCTCCTCAGCGCGAATCGCGGTCGCGGTTGCGCATGCCTTCGCGCGACCGGATGTCGGTGCCTGCCTCGGGCACGGGCGGTGCGCTCGTGCCCGGCGTCGGCGCGGGCGTGGCGGCGGTGCCTTGCACCTGCGACATCAGCTTGTCCAGCGGCAGGTACAGCAGGTTGTTGCCGCCCTTGGCGTCGATGAGGATCTTGTTCGTGTTGGCGTAGATCTGCTGCATGGTTTCCAGATAGATGCGATCACGCGTCACCTGCGGCGCCTTCGCGTATTCCGTCTGCACCGAGCGGAAACGGGCCGCATCACCCTCGGCCTGCGCCACCACGCGGGAGCGGTAGCCCTCGGCCTCTTCCTTGAGGCGGGCGGCAGTACCCTTGGCACGCGGCAGGATGTCGTTGGCGTACGACTGGCCTTCGCTGATCGCACGCTCGCGATCCTGGCTGGCCTTGTTCACGTCATCGAACGCAGCCTGCACCTGCTCGGGCGGCTGCACGCTCTGCACGTTGACCGAGATCACGCGGATGCCGGTCTTGTACGCGGACAGGATCGTCTGGATCGACTTGGCCAACGACTGCGCAATCTCCTCGCGGTTCTCGTACAGCACCGCATCCATCTTGTTGCGGCCCACGATCTCGCGCACCGACGTCTCGGCGGCCTGCGTCACCAGTTCCTCATCGCCACCGCGGTCGGTCTTGTTGAAAAACAGGAATTCGCCGGCGTCCAGGATGTCGTACTGCACCGTGAAACGGACGTCGATGATGTTCTCGTCCTGCGTGAGCATCGACGAGTCCTTGAGGTTGCTGTCCTTGATCGACGTGGCACGGCCCACTTCCACCGAGCGCACGTTCGACAGGTTGACCACCTCGGCCGACTGAACCGGCCAGGGCATGCGCCAGTTGATACCGGGGCCGGTCGTGTACTTGAACTTGCCGAACTGCAGGATCACGGCGGTCTGGCCTTCCTGCACCATGAAGAAGCCGCTGGCCAGCCAGATACCGACCACGGCCGCCACGATGATGCCCATGCCGATGTTCGAACCCTTGCCCGGCGTACGGGGGCCGTTGCCGAAGTTCGGGCCACCCCCGCCGTTGTCCTTGCGGCCCAGCAGGCCGTTCAGGCGGCGGTTGAAGTCGCGCCACAGTTCGTCGAGGTCGGGCGGGCCGTCCTGCGGCCGCTGGTTCTGCTGGCGATTCTTATCCTTGTCCTTGTCTTCATCGTCCTGACCGTTACGGCCCCAGCGAGGATCGTTCAGCGAGAAGATGGCGCGCAGGCGCGACCAGCCTGCAGGATGCAGGGCTTGGCTGCCTGGCACAGAGCGCGAGTCAGGATTCCGTTGGAACAGGGGCATGAAGTGCACGGGTCCGGGAAGTTTGGAACAGGGGGATTCTAGCAGTCATCTTGATCACTTTTGCTCAAAATCCCCAATCGGGTGGCGAATCTCGCTGAACAACAATGAGATTGCCTGCTTAATTCGCGCGCGGAGGGTCCGAATCGGGGTCATCTGGGGCATCTGGGCCCTCCCAGCCGTCCGGTTCGAACATGGCGTCGTCGGTCAGCCCCGGCACCTCGGCCAGGCGCGGGTCGTACGGCGCCGGCGCATCGGGTTGCTCCGCCAGCCAGCGCGCCACATCGACGATGGCCTCGCGCAGCACGTCGAGCCCCACGCCCTCGCGGGCGGACAGGAACACGCGCTTCGGCACGCCATCCTCGTCGCGCTCCACGCGCGGGCCCTGCTCAAGCAGTTCGGGCGCGGCGTCGATCTTGTTCATCACGACGATCTGCGGGATATCCGACGCGTTGATCTCGGCCAGCACGCGGTTGACCTGCTCGATCTGCTCATGCCGCACCGGGCTGGAGGCATCCACCACGTGGAGCAGCAGGTCGGCGTGCACGGTCTCGTCCAGCGTGGCGCGGAACGCCGCCACCAACTGCGTCGGCAGGTCGCGGATGAACCCGACCGTATCCGACAGCACGACATTGCCCAGGCCCTCTAGGAACAGACGGCGCGACGTCGTATCGAGCGTGGCGAACAGCTGGTCGGCGGCATAGGCGCGCGCCTTGGTCAGCGCGTTGAACAGCGTGGACTTGCCCGCGTTGGTATAACCCACCAGCGAGATGCTGAGCGTGTCGTTACGCGCGCGGGCACGGCGCTGCGTATGGTGCTGGCGCTGGAGCCGCGACAGGTCGGCTTTGAGCCGCTTGGCGCGCTCATCGAGCATCCGGCGGTCCAGTTCGATCTGGCGCTCGCCGGGGCCGCCGCGCATGCCGATACCGCCCTTCTGCCGCTCCAGGTGGCTCCATGCGCGAACCAGGCGCGACGCCTGGTACTGGACCTGGGCGAGCTCCACCTGCACCTTGCCGACGTGGCTTTGCGCACGCTGGCCGAAGATGTCGAGGATCAGGCCAGTACGGTCGATGACATGCCGGTTCAGGAATCGCTCCAGATTCCGCTGCTGGGCGGGACTGAGCGCGTGGTTGAACACGACGATGTCGGCGTCGAGCGCGTCGGCCGCTTCCTTGAGTTCCTCCGCCTTGCCGGAGCCGATGAACAGCGCGGGGTCGGGACGCGAGCGCTTGCCCGTCAGCGTATGCACCGGCAGCGAGCCGGCCGTGGAGGTCAGCAGCGCCAGTTCGGACAGGCTTTCCTGGAAATCATGCTTGCCGAAATCCACGCCCACCAGGATGGCGCGAGACGGATCGGTATTGGAGGTAGCTCTGGGTTGCAAGCGGGAGGACGCGAAGCGCCTGAAGGAGAAACGGTTGTTAATACAATGGCCGGCTGCGGCAACGTGCCGCGGCGGATGGCACCATCCGCGTGGGACGGTACTGAAGAGGGAAGGCACGGTGCTGCGGCCGCATCGCAATGCGGCCGGCAGCGAGAGAGGAAGTATCAGCCCTCGGGGGAGTCATCCACGCGGAAGTTGACCGCGCGCGCAGGCACGACGGTGGAAATCGCATGCTTATAGACCATCTGCGTCACGGTGTTACGCAGCAGGACGACGTACTGGTCGAACGATTCGATGTTGCCTTGCAGCTTGATGCCATTGACGAGGTAGATGGAAACCGGCACGTGCTCTTTGCGCAGCGCGTTCAGGAACGGGTCTTGTAGCAATTGCCCTTTGTTGCTCATGGCACACTCCAAAATTATAGATTTAGTGATGGATGATGGGGACAAAAGTCCCCGGTTCAAGTCAGTTGGCGCAAAACCGCGCCAGAAAAAAGATCAAAACGGTACCAGGCTGGCATCAACGTGCAGGGCTTCCCCTGCTACCGTGAATTTAGCCTCAGTTCCAAACGAACGCAAACGAAACTTGGCCGCGAAGAAAGGCACCATTGCGCCTCATTCCTTCGAGTCGGCGTACGGGTTTTTGTTCGTACGAAATTCGATGCGCAGCGGTGTGCCCTTGAGTTTGAACGCCGTCCGGAAGCGGTTTTCCAGATAGCGACGATAGGTCTCGGCCACACCTTGCAGGGCGTTGCCGTGCACCACGATGATCGGCGGATTCGAGCCGCCCTGGTGCGCGTAGCGCAGCTTGGGGCGCGACGCGCCCACCCGCCTGGGCTGCTGGAACTCCACCGCTTCGGCCAGCACACGAGTCAGCTGCGGCGTGGGCAGCTTGACCATCGCGGCGGCGTACGCCTCGTCCACGGAGCGCAGCAGCGCGCCGATGCCGGTGCGTTCGCGCGCGGATACGAAGTGGAAATTCGCGAAGCTCAGGAATTGCAGCTTGCGCTCCAGGTCGTGCTTGATGCGGTCACGCGCGTGGCCGTCCAGTCCGTCCCACTTGTTCACGCCCACCACCAGCGCCCGGCCGGATTCGACGATGAAGCCGGCGATGTGCGCGTCCTGCTCGGAAATATCCTGCTGGGCGTCGAGTAGCAGGACGACCACGTTGGCGTCGGCAATCGACTGCAGCGTCTTGACCACCGAGAACTTCTCGATCGCCTCGAACACCTTGCCGCGCTTGCGCAGGCCAGCCGTGTCGATCAGCGTGTACGGCTTGCCGCCCCGCTCGAATTCCACATAGATCGCGTCACGCGTGGTGCCCGGCATGTCGAACGCGATCACGCGCTCCTCGCCGATCAGCGTGTTGACCATCGTGGACTTGCCCACGTTCGGGCGCCCCACGATCGCGATCTTCACGCCGCGATGGCTCTCATCCGTCTGCTCAGCGAGCTCCGGACGCTCCTGCACGGCCATCTCCAGCGCCTCGTCCACGAGTTCGCTCACGCCGTCGCCGTGCGTGGACGAGATCGCATAGGGGTCGCCCATGCCGAGTTCGTAGAAGTCCGCGGCTACCGAGGTGTACTTCATGCCCTCGGCCTTGTTCACGGCCAGCATGATGCGACGACCGGTCTTGCGCAGGTAGTCGGCGATCACACGGTCCTGCGGCGCCAGGCCCAGGCGGCCGTCGACCAGGAAGATGACCACGTCGGCCTCGACCACGGCCTGGCGCGTCTGCTTGGCCATCTCGGCCACGATGCCGTCCTTGGCCACGGGTTCGAAACCACCCGTGTCGATAACGATGAACGGACGCTCGCCGATGCGGCCTTCGCCGTAGTGGCGGTCGCGCGTGAGACCCGGCAGGTCGGCCACAAGGGCGTCCCGGGAGCGGGTCATGCGATTGAATAGCGTCGACTTGCCCACATTCGGGCGTCCGACGAGTGCGATAACTGGTTTCATGCAATAAACGGAAACGGGGGGCGGCATATGCCGTCCCCCGGCAACTCCGGAGTCATGTTGATCCGACAACCATCGCACGGATTACCGCGCGGCTGGCCGTATTCCCTGAAATGGGGCTTCCTGTCGGGCGCGGAACCGGGGCGAATCGCCACCTTCCGCAGTTGCTGGCACGACCAGGGATCATGCTACCGGATTGGCGCCGGCCGTGCGACAGGGGCACGGCCAGGCTTGCGTGCGCTGGCGATCAGTTCGGTACGAAACCGAAGATATCACCGTCGCGGGTCTGTACGACCAGCGTCTGGCCGGCCACGACCGGCGCTGCGCTGACGGCGCTGCCGTCGGTCTTCATGCGGGCCACGATCTGCCCGTCTTCACGGGACAGGAAGTGGACAAAGCCCTCGAAATCGCCCACCACCACCGAGCGGCCGAGCGCGATCGGCGCGCCCAGGCTGCGATAGCGGAGCTGGTCGTTCTTCCAGCGCTCGTTGCCGTTGGAACGGTCGAACGCGAAGAGGGTCGAGGTTTCGTCGCTGGCGAACAGTGACGTTTCATCCTGGGCCAGCCCGGTCGGCGAGGAGAAATCCTTGCCCCACTGCGGCTGGCCGTTGGCCAGTTCCAGGCACGACACACGGCCCTGGAAGGTCGTGGCGCACACCTGGCGGCCATTGACGGCCGGTACGCCGGTCACGTCGTTGAGCCGTTCGATCTCGGACACGCCCTTCGGATACGACACCGTGCTTTCCCAGCGCAGCACGCCGTTGCCGGGTGCCAGCACGCCGAGCTTGCCGCCCGGGAAGCCCATGACGATGCCGTCGCCAGCATAGACCATGCCCATGGCGGCGCGCAGGTTCAGCGGGGTCTGCGAGCGCTGGTAGATCCAGCGGCGGTCGCCGGTCTGGGCGTCGAGGCCGATCACACGCGTATCGGTCGTGCGCACGACCACGAGGCCGTTGCCGACTAGCGGCGCCGACAGCACCTCGCCGTTGACCTGCTTCTTCCAGATCTGCTTGCCGCTGGTGTCGAAGGCGTAGATCGCGCCCTTCTCGCCGGCCACAGCCGTCACCGAGCCGTCCGATCCGGGGCCCGAGGTCAGGTCGAGGTCGGTCTTGGCCTTCCAGAGCGTACGCCCCGAATTGCCTTCCAGCGCCAGCACGGTGCCGCCCTTGGACGACACGTATACATTATTACCAGCCGCCACCGGGGCCATCACGTACGGGCCGCTCTTGCCCACGTCGGCCTTCCAGGCCTGCTTGACGGACAGCGTGGCCGAAATCGGCTTCAGCTCGGTGGGCGGATGCTTGTTTTCCTTGCCGAACAGCGAGCAGCCGGCCAGCGCGCTCACGCAGGCGCCGGCGACTACCACGCGGGCGACACGGCGAGACACCACGGGAGACAGCGAACGGATGGCGGCGGCGCGGAGCAATGACGTCATAGGGATACGATCCTAAGGATTATTCGATGTGCCGCTCAGGCCGTGCCCAGCGCGTCGAGCTTGAACTGGATGATCTGGCGCATACCACCTTCATCGGCGCTCAGCTTCTCCAGCGCTTGGCGGTAAGCAGTGCGAGCGTCGTCGCGCTTGTCCTGCGCGGCCAGCAGGTCGCCCCGGCGGTCAGCGAACAGTGCCTCGAACTGGGCGGGCGGCGTGTCCTTCAGCAGCGCGAGGCCCTGGTCGTACGCCTTCTCGTCGAGCAGCACGCCGGCCAGGCGCACGCGCGCCAGCGGCGCGTACTCGTCGCCACCATGATCCACGGCCCACTGCAGCTGCGTCTTGGCGCCGGCCAGATCGCCCGCATCGTACAGCACCTTGGCCGCCACGAGCGCGCTCATCGGACCATAGGCCGTACGGCCGAACTTGTCCTCGAGGTCGGTGGCGGCGCGCTTCACGCGGTCCGCGTCGCGGGCCTCGGCAGCCTTGGTGACCTGCTCGTACAGCAGCGCGGCATCGCGCGCCTGCACGCGCTGCCAGTAGTTCCAGCCGCTCCAGGCCGCGAAACCGAGCAGCGCGGCAATCACGATCCACGTGATGATGTTGCCGTACTGGTTCCACCAGGCCTTCAGGCTCTCAAGCTGTTCCTGTTCTTCTAGATCGTAAGCCATGTCTCGCAAGCCATGTCGCGGCAGTTACCCGCAAAGGTTGATAAGTCCGGCCGTCCCCCGGGATCGGCCAGGCTGGATACCGCTGAATTCGCTTATTGTTCGTCTTCCGCGTCGTCCGCGGTGTCAGACTCTGTCGCGTTGATCATCGCGTCGATGATGTGGTCCACCACCGCTTCGGCCGCAACGCTTGCCTGCGGGCCGCCGTCACCAGCGCTGCCGCCACGCAGCTGCTTGACCTGCATCACGCCGGCCGCCACTTCGTCGTCGCCAATAATAACGGCAAAGGATGCGCCACTTGCGTCGGCGCGCTTCATCTGCGACTTGAAGCTGCCGCTCTTGCCATCCGGCGTGGCATGCACCACCACGTCCAGGCCGGCGTCGCGCAACCGCTCGGCGACGATCATGGCCTGCTGGCCGGCCGCCTCACCCTGGTGGACCAGATAGACATCGCAACCTGGCGCTTCCGGCGCGAGCTTCTCTTCGCGCATCAGTTCGATGATCCGCTCGATGCCCATCGCCCAGCCGCAGGCCGGTGCGGGCTTGCCGCCCATCTGCTGGATCAGCGGATCGTAGCGACCGCCGCCGGCAATGGTGCCCTGCGCGCCGAGCTTGTCCGTGATCCACTCGAACACGGTCAGGTTGTAGTAATCGAGCCCGCGCACGAGGCGCGGATTGATCTTGAACGGAATATTGTTGGCCAGCAGCAGGCGCTGCACGCCCTCGAAGTGGGCCAGCGATTCCTCGCCCAGGAAGTCGATCAGCTTGGGCGCGTTGGCGGCCATTTCCTGGAGCGCCGGATTCTTCGTGTCCAGCACGCGCAGCGGATTCGTGTAGAGGCGGCGCTTGCTGTCCTCGTCGAGGATGTCCTGGAAGCCCTCGAGGTACTTGATCAGTTCCTCACGGTGGGCCGCGCGCTCATGCGCCTGACCCAGCGAATTGAGTTCCAGCCGCACGTTGACCAGGCCCAGGTCGTCCCACAGGCGCTGGCACATGAGGATGATCTCGGCGTCCACGTCGGGGCCGGCAAAGCCAAGTGCCTCGGCGCCAAGCTGGTGGAACTGGCGATAGCGGCCGCGCTGCGGACGCTCATGGCGGAACATCGGACCGGTGTACCAGAGGCGCTTCGGGCCGTCATAGAGCAGGTTGTGCTCGATGGTCGCGCGCACCGCCGCCGCCGTGCCTTCCGGGCGCAGCGTCAGGTGCTCGCCGTTCAGCGCATCGGTGAAGGAATACATCTCCTTCTCGACGATGTCCGTCACCTCGCCAATGCCACGGACGAACAGCTGCGTATGCTCGACGATCGGCGTGCGGATCTGCTGGTAGCCGTAGGCACGCAGCATGCTGCGTGCGGCATTCTCGAACATTTCCCACAGCGGGGCGTCGGCGGGCAGCATGTCGTTCATGCCCTTCACGCCCTGCAGTGCCTTGGCGGCCTTCGTCTTCTCTTCGCTCATATCCGTTTCGTTACCTGCGGTGTTGCCTGCCTCGCTGCGATGCAGCCGGGCTCAGGCCACCGATTCTTGTACTTGCTGCGTGGCGCCGGGACCGTAGTGCGTGCGCACGTACTCGTCCACGATGGCCTGGAATTCCTCGGCGATGCGTTCGCCGCGCAGCGTCTTCACCTTGACGCCATCGACGAACACCGGCGCCGCCGGCGACTCGCCCGAGCCCGGCAGCGAGATGCCGATATTGGCATGCTTGCTCTCGCCGGGGCCGTTCACGATGCAGCCCATCACGGCCACATCCATTTCCTCGACGCCCGGATACGCGGTCTTCCACGTCGGCATCTGCTCGCGCAGATACGACTGGATGCTGGACGCGAGTTCCTGGAACGTGGTGCTCGTGGTGCGACCGCAACCCGGGCAGGCAATCACCATCGGCGTGAAATTGCGCAGCCCCATGGTCTGCAGGATTTCCTGCGCCACGTAGACTTCCTTCTCGCGCGCCGCGCCCGGTTCCGGGGTCAGCGAAATGCGGATGGTGTCGCCAATGCCTTCCTGCATCAGCACCGACAGCGCGGCCGTCGAGGCCACGATGCCCTTGCTGCCCATGCCGGCTTCGGTCAGGCCCAGGTGCAGCGCGTACTCGCAGCGGCGGGCCAGCTCGCGGTACACCGCGATCAGCTCCTGCACCTGCGAGACCTTGCACGACAGGATGATCTGGCTACCCGGCAGGCCGATTTCCTCGGCCTTCTGCGCGGACTCGATCGCCGACGTGATCAGCGCCTCGACCATCACGCTCTGCGCGCCCCAGGGCACGGCACGGGCGGCGTTCTCGTCCATGATGCGGGCGAGCAGGTCCTGGTCCAGGCTGCCCCAGTTCACGCCGATGCGCACCGGCTTCTCGTAGCGGCACGCCAGCTCGATCATCTCGGCGAACTGCCGGTCGCGCTTGGCGCCCTTGCCGACGTTGCCGGGGTTGATCCGGTACTTCGACAACGCCTGTGCGCACTCGGGATAATCGTGCAGCAGCGTATGGCCGTTGTAGTGGAAGTCGCCGACCAGCGGCACGTCCACACCCATGCGGTCCAACTGTTCGCGGATGGCCGGCACGGCGGCGGCGGCCTCGGGCGTGTTCACCGTGATGCGGACGATCTCGGACCCGGCGCGCGCCAGTTCCTTGACCTGGATCGCGGTACCGATGGCATCAACCGTATCCGTGTTCGTCATCGACTGCACACGGACCGGTGCGCCACCACCCACGGTGACGATATTGTCGCCCCACACTACACGCGCCTGGCGCGATTGCCGGCGCGGCAACGAACCCGGCAGGACCGGCTGGGAAGCCTTCTCGTTCATAGCGTTACCACCTTGTTGCATCGCTTGATGCGCCACCCGACTGCATCACTGCAGCGTCAGGCGCGCCACATTATTTCGGTTGGCTGACTGGAAATCGACGGGCGCGCCATTGCGCGTGATCGATTCCACACCCTTCACATTACCCAGGATCATCTTGTACGGGCCGCCCGCGCCGCTGCCGGCAGCGGTATCGCCGGCCTTGGCGGTGCCGCCCAGGATGATCTTGCCGGTGCGGTCACGCACCTCGTACCAGGTGTCCGCCGAGAAGCGGATCTGGATCGTGCCGTCCGCAGCCGTGGTGGCCGTGGCCGCAGGCGTCGCCGGGACAGGCTTGGTCGTTTCCGTCACGGGCGTCGCCGTGGCGGCCGGAGCGGGCTTCGTTGCAGCGGGTGCCGACGGCGCGGCGGGTGCCGACGGCGCGGCAGGTGCCGCCGAAACGGCATCCGAAGTGCCCAATGCGCCACCCGTTGCCAGCGGCAGGCCCGCCACGGTGGTGGGCGGTGCTTCCGACGGCGCCGGCGAATCGTTGCCGGCCATGACCGGCGGCAGCGCTGCGGTCACCGTACCGTCGCCATGGCTCTGCGCCGTGGTGGGGTCTTCCGTGACAACGGCGGCGGCCGGCGCTTCCGCGGCGGCTTGCTCACGCGATTCCCACCATGCACGGGCGTGGTCGAAGCCGAAATAGCCGCCGGCGCCCAGCACCACGAGCACGAAGAACAGCCACACCCAGCGGCCGCCCGCCCCGCTCGAACTCTTCGAGCCGAAGCGCTTGCGGTCGTCGAACGTCTGGTTGATCGCACCTTCGCGGCGGCGCGTGATTTCCTGCACCGGCGCGGTCTGCGCCTGGGCGTGATACTGGCCCAGCAGCGCGTCGATATCGATATGGAGCGTGCGCGCGTAGGCCCGCATCACGCCCTTGGCGAACGTTACGTCAGGCAGGCTCGCCACGTTGCCGGACTCGATGGCCGCCAGCTTGGCCGACGCCACCTTGAGCCGCGCGCTCACGTCCTCCAGCGACAGACGCTGCGTCTGGCGTGCTTCTTTCAGTTGCGCCCCGATCTCGCGGGCCACGGCCTCGCGGTCGGAGTCTGTCGCGCCACTGCCGACGTGACCCGTCGTCGCAGCTTCCAAGGCGCGCTCTTGTTCACTCATCCCAAGCTCCTCTCTCGTAGGCCGTCAGCTCGCGCGAGTCGGGAAACCGGTTGCGGAGTTGCGACAGCAGCGAATTCTGTGTCGCTGTGTCGCCCTGACGGCGTGCAATACGCGCTCCCAGCCAGAGGGATTGCGCGCTGACAAACCGGCTGTTGTTGACCTTGCCGGCATATTCCTGTGCTTGTGCGAAGTCGCCGCGCTTGTAGTTCAGCAGCGCCAGGTTCGTATTGACCGACGGATCGCTGCGGTCATAGCCATACGCGGTCTGGAGGTTCTTTTCCGCCGCCACCATGTCGCCGTTGCGCAGCTCGCAAGCGCCGAGGTTGGTCAGCGGCTTGACCGGGCCGTTGGCGGACGGCGCCTGCACCGCGCGCTGGAGCGTGGCCTTGCCCTCGGCAAAACGGTTGGTCAGGCAGAGAAACCAGCCGTAGTTGTTGAGCACGTCCGGATCGTTGGCACGCATCGAGAGCGCCGTGCGGAAGCTATCCTCCGCCAGCGCGTTCTCGTTCATGCCCATGTAGATCAGGGCGCGCACATGGTAGGCGTCCACGGAGGCCGGATCGATCGCGATGGCCTGCTTCACCTCGTCCAACGCCACCGGATACTGGCGCGCGTCAAGATATTGCGTAGCCAGTTGCAGCCGGATGGCGGCGCGGCGGCTCGCTGCGGTCTGGTCGGAGGCGGTCTTGATGTCCTGCGAAGGCGGAGGCGGCAACGTGCAGGCGGACAACATCATCAGCCCTGACAGGGCTGCGACAATCAGACGGGTCATGCAGGACGGGCCTCCCGAGATTGACCGGCGGCAACCACCGGCACCAGTGGCGTGATCTTGCCGAACTTGCCGCGCTCGGCCAGACGGGTCCGATCCATGACCTCCCCGGCCAGCTGGCCACAGGCGGCGTCGATATCGTCGCCGCGGGTCTTTCGGATCGTGGTAACGATGCCCGCGTCCATCAGCACCTGGGCGAAGCGGCGGATCTGCTCGTTGTTCGAGCGCTTCAGGCCAGATTCCGGGAACGGGTTGAACGGGATCAGGTTGAACTTGCACGGCACGTCGGCCACAAGCTTCAGCAGTTCCCGCGCGTGCTCGACGCCGTCGTTGACGCCATCGAGCATGCAGTATTCGAAGGTGATGAAATCGCGCGGCGCGAACTCGAGGTAGCGGCGGCATGCCGCCATCAGTTCGGCCAGCGGGTACTTCTTGTTGAGCGGGACCAGCATGTCCCGCAGCGGGTCGTTCGACGCATGCAGCGACACCGCCAGCGCCACCGGCAGGTCTTTCGACAGGCGGTCCATCATCGGCACCACGCCGGAGGTGGACAGCGTGACGCGGCGGCGCGACAGGCCGTACGCGTGGTCGTCGAGCATCAGGCGCATGGCCGGCACCACGGCGTCGTAGTTGAGCAGCGGCTCGCCCATGCCCATCATCACCACATTGGAGATGACGCGCTCGTCTTTGGGGCCGCGGCCCAGCTGGGCACGCATGGCGAACTCGGCCATCCACAGCTGGCCGATGATCTCGCCAGTCGACAGATTGCGCGAGAAACCCTGCTTGCCGGTCGAACAGAACCGGCAGTTGACGGCGCATCCAGCCTGCGAGGACACACACAGCGTGCCGCGCGTGTCCTCGGGGATGTACACCGTCTCCACCGCGTTGCCAGCGCCCACGTCGAGCAGCCATTTGCGCGTGCCATCGGTCGACACGTTGTCGGTGATGATGGCCGGCGAGCGGATCTCGGCGCGCGTGGCGAGCTTTTCGCGCAGCGACTTGGCGAGATCCGACATGGCGTCGAACTGGCTGGCACCGAACTGGTGGATCCAGCGCTGCAATTGCCGGGCACGGAACGGCTTCTCGCCGAGCTCGCCGCAATAGGCGGTGAGCGCGTCCGCGTCGAGATCGAGCAGGTTGACGAGAGGGTTCATGACGGCAATTCCAGCTTTACTTCAGTACAGGTCGTGATGTCAGGGACAATCAGCGGCCGTAAACGTTCATACCCGGGAAGAAGAAAGCCACTTCCTGAGCTGCCGTTTCCGCGGCGTCCGAGCCGTGCACGGCGTTGGCGTCGATGCTGTCGGCGAAATCGGCGCGGATCGTGCCCTTTTCAGCCTTCTTCGGGTCCGTGGCGCCCATCAGGTCGCGATTCTTGGCAATGGCGCCTTCGCCTTCCAGGGCCTGGATCATCACCGGGCCGGAAACCATGAAGTCCACCAGGTCCTTGAAGAAAGGGCGTGCCTTGTGCACGGCGTAGAACTGCTCGGCTTCACCGCGCGACAGGTGAACCATCTTGGCAGCAATGATCTTCAGGCCAGCGGCCTCGAAACGGGCGTAGATCTGGCCGATAACGTTCTTGGCCACGGCATCCGGCTTGATAATCGACAGGGTGCGTTCGATCGCCATGAAAAACTCCGAAAAATGAAGGGGTTACAAATGGATTAAACGTGCAATTCTAGCACGAGACCAAGACGGATTCGAGCGCGTGACCCGTTCGCCCCGTTGTGAGCCCTGGCGCACGATGTTGCGGCGCAATAAGTAGCGTAAAATACACTTTTTGGGTGCGCAGCCGGGGAACGGAAGGCCCAAAGTCTCGTCCAATGTTTGCGAAATCGGAAAACAACCAGGCCAATGCGTTATTGTTAAGACAAAGGCCCTTGCAAAACCGCCTACGCAATGCCACATTGACGCTGTGCCGCCCGGGTCTCACCCGGCGCCTCACCGAACATTGATGACAGGAGTCACCATGAACAACAAGCTGAACACCTACGGTTTCGGCAACAACGCGGGCGCGACCGATGTCGTCGTCCGCAATCGGGTCCTACGCAACACCTACTGGCTGCTGGCCCTCTCGATGATCCCGACCGTGCTCGGCGCGTGGATCGGCGTGGCCTCCGGCTTCACCCTGATGGCGGGCAGCCCCGGCCTCTCGATCCTGATCTTCTTCGCGGTCGCGTTCGGCTTCATGTACGGCATCGAGAAGACCAAGAACAGCAGCATGGGCGTGGTCCTGCTGCTGGCGTTCACGTTCTTCATGGGCCTGATGCTGTCGCGACTGATCAGCGCGACGCTGTCGTTCTCGAACGGCCCGGCGCTGATCATGTACGCGTTCGGCGGCACGGCGGCCGTGTTTGCCACGATGGCGTCCGTCGCCACGGTCAGCAAGCGCGATTTCTCCGGCATGAGCAAGTTCCTGTTCGTCGGCGTGATCTTGCTGATCCTGGCCAGCGTGGCCAACATCTGGCTGCAGATGCCCGCGCTGATGATCACCGTGTCCGTGATCGCGATCGGCATCTTCTCCGCGTACATCCTGTTTGACGTGCAGCGCATCGTGAACGGCGGCGAGACGAACTACATCACCGCCACGCTCGCGATCTACCTCGACGTCTACAACGTGTTCGCGAACCTGCTGGCGCTGCTCGGCATCTTCGGCGGCAGCCGCGACTGACGCACGACCCGCAACGTTGTTGCAAACGAAAAACCGGCCTTCGGGCCGGTTTTTTCATGCCTGCGCGATGAGCATCGCCGCCGGTCAGTCCCGCTCGAAGACCGCGATCGACTCCACGTGGGACGTGTGCGGGAACATGTTGACCACACCGGCGCCGGCCAGCCGATAGCCGGCTTCGCGCACCAGCATACCCGCGTCGCGCGCCAGCGTGGCTGGGTTGCACGACACATAGACGATGCGCTGCGGCAGCACGTCGCTGCCGGCCTGGTTGAGATCACCCAGCGCCTTGCAGACCGCCAGCGCACCCTCGCGGGGCGGATCGACGAGCCAGCGGTCGAAGCGGCCCAGCGCGGCGATATCCTGGGCCGTCACCTCGAACAGGTTGCGGGAGGCGAACGACGTCTTGCCAGCCAGCCCGTTGTACTCGGCATTGGCCAGCGCGCGCGTGGTTAGCACCTCGCTGCCCTCGATGCCCATCACCGACGCGCCCTGCGTGGCCAGCGGCAGCGTGAAATTGCCGATACCGCAGAACAGGTCGAGCAGCCGGTCCGTGGGCTGGGCGTCCAGCAGGCGCAGCGCGCGGCCAATCAGCACACGGTTGATCTGATGATTGACCTGCGTGAAATCGGTCGGCTTGAACGGCATGCGGATGCCGAACTCGGGCAGCGTGTACGCCAGTTCCTGATCGGCCGGATAGAACGGATAGACCGTGTCCGGGCCCTTCGGCTGGAGCCAGAACTGCACGCTGTGGCGGTCGGCGAAGGCGCGCAGCAGGTCCTTATCGGCATCGGTCAGCGGCTCAAGGATGCGCAGCACCAGCGCCGTCACTTCCTGGCCCACCGCGAGTTCGATCTGGGGCATGCGGTCGCGGATCGACAACGCCGCGACCAGCTCGCGCAGCGGCACCAGCAAGGCGGACACATGCGGCGGCAGGATCTCGCAGCGCGTCATGTCGGCCACGTAACTGCTCTTGCGCTCGTGGAAGCCCACCAGCGCCCCGCCCCTCTTCGCCACATAGCGGACGGTCAGTCGCGCACGGTAGCGATAGCCCCAGTCTGGGCCCGCAATTGGACGAAATACGACGTCCGGCCGCACCTTCGACAGATGCCAGAGATTGTCCTCCAGCACGCGCTGCTTGATGGCCAACTGGGCGCGCGCGTCCAGGTGCTGCATCGAGCAACCGCCGCACACGCCGAAATGCTGGCAGCCCGGCTCCACGCGCATCACAGACGCCTGCTTCACCTCCACCAGATGGGCCTGCTCGTAGCTCCGCTTGCGGCGGAAACTGCGATAGCTGACCGTCTCGCCCGGCAGCGCACCTTCGACGAAGATTACCTTGCCCGGCGTGCCGTCTTCATTGACCAGGCGGCCGACGCCGCGCGCCTCCATGTCAAGGCTTTCGATCTTGACGATCGGGTCGGGAGACCCCGGAGTTGTGGCGGAAGCGACACTAGACTGCGTCGCCGGCTGGGCGGGTGAAGACACGGCTTGAGACACCAGTGGGACCTGACGTATTGTTTTGCGAAAGCGCGATTGTATTCCAGTCACGGCGCCAAACGGCAGCCGCAATAGAGGACGGCGATGGAACTGATTACGTGGAATATCCAATGGGGGCGCGGGGCAGACGGCAAGGTCGACCTCGCGCGGATCGTCGACACCATGCGCGGCATGGCCGACGCCGACGTGATCTGCCTGCAGGAGGTCACGCGGGGTTTCACGGACATGGCCGGCAACCCGAGCCGCGATCAGGTGGCCGAGCTGACCGCCCTGCTTCCCGGCTACCGCGTCATCTTCGCGCCCGGCGTCGACCGCACCGGGAACGATGGCAGCCATCGCCAGTTCGGCAACGTGGTCGCGACTCGGCTCGCGGTGCGGGAAGTCTTCCGCCATGCATTACCCTGGCCGGCTGATCCGGAAGTGGCGTCGATGCCACGCGTGGCGCTGGAGGTCACAGTGCAGATTGGCGCCAGGCGTCTGCGTGTGATCTCCACGCACCTGGAGTTCTATTCGAAGCTCCAACGCGAGGCCCAGGCTACCGCCCTGCGCGACTGGCATAAGGAGGCGTGCGATCACGCGCGGCGGCCCAGCAAATCGGAATCACGGCCCGGCCCGTTCACGCCGGAGCCACGGCCCATTGAAGCGATCCTGTGCGGCGACTTCAACGCCAAGCCGGAGGATGTGGCCTACCGGACCATGCTCGAGCGCTACCCCGATGCCACGCCGAACTGGCAAGACGCGTGGATCCACACCCACCCGGGCGAGCCCCACGCGCCGACCTGCGCCCTCTATGACAAGAAGCAATGGCCGGAGCCGCCCTTCGCGTGTGATTTCGTGTTCGTGACGGAGAATTTGCTCGCCGATGTGCAACGTTGCGAGGTCAACGGCGAGACCGATGCATCGGACCACCAGCCCATCCATCTGACACTGGACGCCTAGATTTCGGGCTCTTCGTCGTCCTCGGGGCTCATCGGCTTGAGCTGGAAGGCGCGCAGGTACTGCATCCACTGCTCGCCCGGCAGCTCGGCCAGCGACTCCTGAACCAGCGACACTTCCATGTCGAACTCGCGCGGCGTCAGCCCGCCGCGCATCAACTGGAAGCGGCAGTACATCAGGTAGGTGTTGACGACGTCAGTCTCGCAATAATCGCGAATTGCGGCGAGCTGGCCTTGCTGGTAGGCCTCCCAGACCTTGCTGCCGTCCATCCCCATCTTGCCGGGGAAGCCGCATAGCTTGGCCAGGTCGTCGAGCGGCGCACTGGCCCGTGGCTGGTACATCGCCAGCAGGTCCATCAGGTCCAGATGCCGCATGTGATAGCGGCTGATGTAGTTGTTCCACTTGAACTCGCGGCTGTCGTCGTCGCGGCCCTCACCCATTTCCCAGTAACGCGGCGCAGCGACCCCGTTGATCAGCCCACGATAGTGGAGCACGGGCAGGTCGAAGCCACCGCCATTCCACGACACCAGTTGCGGGCTGTAGCGCGCGATCAGTTCGTAGAACTTCTGGATCAGCGTGGCCTCACCATCCTCGAGCGTGCCGAGCGAGCCGACATGGAACACGGCGGACCCATCGCGCTGCGTGCGACGCAGCACACAGGAAATGGCAGCCACGCGCTGCAGGTGGTGCGGCATGAAGTCGGAGCCGGTCTTGTCCCGGCGGGCGGCAAACGCATGCTCGGCGACTTCGGCGTCGCTCATCGATGCGGGATGGTCATGCAAACGGCGCAGGCCGGCGACATCGGGAATCGTCTCGATGTCGAATACCAGCACAGGGGTCATAAAACGGCGTCCTTCCTGACACCTTGCGAAGCGAAATGCCGCTTGAGCTTGACCAGCGCTTCCTGCTGGATCTGGCGCACGCGCTCGCGCGTCAGACCCATTTCCTCGGCCAGCTCCTCGAGCGTAGCCGGCTCGATGTGGTTCAGGCCGAAGCGGCGCTCCACCACATAGCGATGCTTCTCCGACAGGCGGGCCAGCCAAAGCTTCATCAGGTTTTCCAACTCGCGGTGGGCCACTTCCTGGTCGGGCGCGGCGTTGTGCTCGTCGGAAAGGAAATCGAGCAGGCTGGAGCCTGGGTCGAGATCGAACGGCGTATCGAGCGAGGTGGTATGTTCATTGAGTGCCAGCACGTCCTGCACCTCGTCAGGCGTCTTTCCGAGGAGATGAGCAATGTCCTCGAGGCTGGCGTCGCGGCCATCGGTGCCACCTTTTTCAAGATGACGCTTGGCACGCAGTACTTGATTGAGTTCGCGAATCACGTGCACCGGCAACCGCACCGTGCGGGCCTGATTCATGATCGCGCGCTCGATGCTCTGGCGGATCCACCACGTGGCATAGGTGGAAAAGCGGAAACCACGGGTCGGATCGAACTTCTCGATGGCGTGCATCAAGCCGAGATTGCCTTCCTCGATCAAATCGAGCAGCGGCACGCCACGGTTCAGGTAGCCCTTGGCGATGCTGACCACGAGGCGCAGGTTTCGCTCGATCATCACCTGCCGCGCGGAGAAATCCCCGCCCTTGGCCAGCGTGGAGAAATGGAGTTCCTCCGGCGCGGACAGCAACGGCTTGATGCTGATGCGGTTCAGGTAATGCTGGACGGTGTCGGCGGCGAGTTCCGTGTGGAGCACGGTCTTGAAGTCGTCGTGCTCGGGCGCGGCCTCGGCGGCTTCTTCTTCCTCTTCCTCGTCCTCGGCTTCATCGTCGTCGCCGTCGTCGGCGGCGACGACGTCTACGCGCAGGTCGGTGGCGAGATCGGTGTCACGCAGGCCGGCACGCGAAACGGGCGTGATGGGCTCGTCGGTAGCCGGGACCATTTCGGCAGCAGGATCGTCGCCGAAGCCCTCGGCGTCCACCACGTCGGCAGATTTCGCCACACCAGCCTTTCCTTCCGGCTGCTTGGGACGACGGGTCCTGCTGACAACTCCGGATGAGACAGTTTTCTGGCGTGGCATGAAACCTCACTGTGGCGGCAGATACCGCATCGGATCGACCGGTTTTCCGTTCTTGCGAACCTCAAAGTGCAGCTTGACCCTGTCAGTATCACTGTTACCCATTTCGGCAATCTTCTGGCCCTTGCGGACCATTGACTGCTCTGCCACCAGCACCTTGTCGTTATGACCGTAGGCGGTGAGATACGTGTCGTTGTGTTTGATGATGACAAGATTCCCGTAGCCGCGCAAGGGGCCTACGTGAATCACCCTACCCTCGTCGGCAGCCAGCACGGCATCGCCTTTTTTACCAGCGATATCAATGCCTTTGTTACCTTTGTCATCAAATTTTCCGATCAGCTGACCGCTGGCGGGCCAGGACAGGCGGACGTCGCCAGCCGCGGCCGAAGCCGCCGCTGCTGCCGATGCACCGGCCGAGGGCGTGGCGGCCGGCACCGAGGCCGCTGCCGTGGTGCCGGAGGGGGTCCCGACAGGGGTGCCGACCGGGCGCGCCGCGTCAATCGGCTGCGACTGCACCGTGCCAGGCGCCACCGGCACCGTGGCGACGCCCGGGGCTACGTTAGCGTCGGCGCTCGGCGGCACGACGCGCAGCAGTTGTCCGACCTCGATCTGATTCGCATTGCCGATATTGTTCCACGACGCCACGTCGCGATACGACTGCCCGTTCTCGAGCGCGATACGGTAAAGGGTATCGCCTCGCTTGACCCGATAGTATCCAGGCGGCGCCGGCTCCACGGACGCGGCGGCCTGTCCACCTGCGGTGGAGGTGCGGTCCACCACCGGGGCGGGCATGGGCGAGTTGGCGCAGGCAGCCAGCAGGGCGACGAGCGCGGTGACGGTGAAACGTTGTCCCAAACGTGCGAAATGTTCCGATTTCACGATGTTGTGCATAGTTCGACTCAGATGGTGCCCGATTTTAAGGGCACAAAGAAAACGGCTTCAAGCGCGGTCCTGTGAAACCGATGACGGTTCAGGCGCTCGATCAGCAAGAGCTGCTGGGTGACGGTCTGGCCGGGGCCGCCCGGGGCGGATGCCACCACCGGGGCGATCAGCCGGCCGCCAATCGCCAGTTGCCCGAGCAGCGCCTCGGGCACGTCCATCCCGGCGGCGGCCAGGATGATGGCGGAAAACGGTGCGGCCTGCGGCAGCCCGAGCATGCCATCGCCGTAATGCAGGCGGATGTTCGGCACGCGCAGCGGACGCAGGTTCGCCTTGGCTTGTTCGTGGAGCGGACGAATCCGCTCGATGGAGAACACTTCCTGCGCGACGAGGCTCAGCACGGCAGCCTGGTAGCCGCAGCCGGTGCCGATTTCCAGCACCCGCGGGATCGGCTGGTCCGGCGTGAGGCCCTCGCGCAGCAGTTCGATCATGCGCGCCACCACCGACGGCTTGGAAATGGTCTGCTGATGGCCGATCGGCAGCGCGGCGTCCTCATAGGCCTGCGAGGCCAGCCCCGGCTCCATGAACAGATGGCGTGGCACCGTGGCGATGGCGCTCAGCACGCGCTCGTCGCGGATGCCGCCGGCACGCAGCCGTGCAGCCAGCGCGGTGCGGGCGCGATCGGACGCCATGCCGCCCCCGCCCGCCGTGGCCGCCGAGGCACGCGCCTCCACGGCACTGCCCGGTGGCGGCGGGGCCGCAGGCGGTGCGGACGGCTTGCGTGGCTTGACGGTCGCCGGCGCGGGCGCGGCCACATGCCGGCCGCCCACGGCGGGCAGGCCGGCCGTGCGCTTCGGCGCGGGCTTGCGTTCGACTACCGCATCGAGCGGCAGCGGAAAGCGGGATCGGCGCGGCGTGGTGCTCATCGGCGCAATACCGGAATCGAAGACTGGAGGGCCGACGCGAACGACACGCCTACCCCAGCCACTGTCCGAGTTGTTCGAGCTGCGCGCGATGGGTCAGGTCGAGCTGCAACGGCGTCAGCGAGACAAACCCATTGGCGGTGGCGTGGAAATCGGTGCCTTCGCTCGCGTCGCGCGCGTCGCCGGCCGGGCCGATCCAGTAGTTCGTATCGCCACGCGGATTCACCTGCGTGATGACCGGCTGCGAAGGATGGCGCTTGCCGAGGCGCGTGGCGCGCTGGCCCTTCAGATGTTCGAACGGCAGGTTCGGGATGTTGACGTTGAGCAGGAACGGCTCCTGGGGCGGGCGGGCGATCACGCGCTCCACGATCTCGCGCGCCACGCGCGCGGCGGCGTCCAGGTGCTCCCAGCCCTTGTCCACCTGCGAGAACGCGATGGACGGGATGCCGAAAAGATAGCCCTCGATGGCGGCGGCCACGGTGCCCGAGTACAGGACATCCTCGCCCATGTTCTGGCCTTGATTGATGCCAGACACCACCAGGTCGGGCCGATCCTCGAGCAGGCCGGTCAGTGCCACGTGCACGCAGTCGGTGGGCGTACCATTGATGAAACGGAAACCCTTCTGCACGCCCTCGCGCGCCTCGAAAACCGAGAGCGGACGTTGCAGCGTGAGCGAATTCGACGCACCGCTATGGTTCTGCTCGGGCGCGATCACCGTCACGCGCGCAAGCGGGGCGAGCGCGGCATGCAGAACGGCAAGGCCCGGCGCGAGATAACCGTCGTCGTTGGCGAGAAGGATATGCATGGCCGCGATTGTACCCGAGCAAAGCGGCCATCGCGGCACCAAAACGGCGTGGAACCGCCGCCCGACACGAACAGAACGATCGTGCTTTTTTGCGCTACACTTCCCGGAGCGCAGACCATCGCCACACCACAACACCACCACCGGAGACAAGATGAAAGCCGTACTCTGCAAAGCCTGGGGCCCGCCCGATTCCCTTTCGCTCGACACCCTCCCGGACCTCGTACCCGGCGATGGCGAGGTCGTCATCGACGTCAAGGCCGCCGGGGTCAACTTCCCCGACGTGCTGATCATCCAGAACAAGTACCAGGCCAAGCCGGCGCTGCCTTTCTCGCCCGGTTCGGAGCTGGCCGGCGTGGTCAACGCGGTGGGCGCGGGCGTGACGCACGTCAAGCCCGGCGACAAGGTCATCGCCTATCTCGGCAACGGCGCCTTCGCCACGCAGGCCAAGGCCCCGGCGAGCGCCGTGGTGCCGATGCCGCCCGGCATCGACTTCGACGTGGCCGCCGCCTTCACGCTGACCTACGGCACCTCCCACCACGCCGTGGTGGACCGGGGCGAGCTGAAGGCTGGCGAGACGATGCTGGTGCTGGGCGCGGCCGGCGGCGTGGGCCTGGCGGCCATCGAGATCGGCAAGGCGATTGGCGCGCGGGTGATCGCGGCGGCGTCTACCGACGAGAAGCTGGCGGTCTGCAAGGAGCACGGCGCCGACGCGCTGATCAACTACAGCACCGAAGACCTGCGCGAGCGCGTCAAGGCGCTGACCGACGGCAAGGGCCCGGACGTCATCTATGACCCGGTTGGGGGGATTTATGCCGAGCCGGCCTTCCGCTCGATCGGCTGGCGTGGCCGCTACCTCGTGGTGGGCTTCGCCAACGGCGAGATCCCGAAGATGCCGCTGAACCTGGCCCTGCTCAAGGGCGCGTCGCTGGTCGGCGTGTTCTGGGGCGATTTCGCCCGTCGCGAGCCACGTAACAATCAGGCCAATATGGCGCAGATGCTGGGCTGGATGAAGGAAGGCAAGATTCGCCCGCACATCTCGGCACGCTACCCGCTGGAGCAGGCGCCGCAGGCGCTGAAGGACATGGAAGCGCGCAAGGTGACCGGCAAGATCGTCATCATGCCGTAACGCTTCTCCGCCCTTCCCCGGCCTGTCCTTTGTCTGGACATTGGCCGGGCGAGGGCGAATTTAACAACGTTTAACACAGAATTTCAGAGTTTTTCGGTCTCACCCGAACTCGGCTGCCACTTCATCAGCCGCTTCTCCCCCACCGTCACCATCCAGTCCAGCACCAGCGCGCACGCGGTCAGTACTACGATGCCCGCGAACACCGTGTTGATGTCGAACGTGCCTTCGGCCTGGAGAATCAGGTAGCCCACGCCGCGCGCGGAACCCAGGTACTCGCCCACCACCGCGCCCACGAACGCCAGACCCACTGACGTGTGCAGCGACGAGAACACCCAGCTCGTGGCGCTGGGCAGGTACACGTGGCGCAGCAGTTGCTTCTGGTTCGCGCCGAGCATGCGTGCGTTGGCCAGCACCACCGGACTCACTTCCTTCACGCCCTGGTAGACGTTGAAGAAGACGATGAAGAACACCAGCGTCACGGCCAGCGCCACCTTCGACCAGATCCCCAGCCCGAACCAGACCGCGAAGATCGGCGCCAGGATCACGCGCGGCATCGAGTTGGCCGCTTTCACATACGGGTCGAGCACGGCCGAGGTGAACGGGCTCAACGCCAGCCACAGCCCCACGCCCAGCCCGGCCACCGTGCCGATGCCGAACGCCAGCACCGTCTCCAGCAGCGTCACGCCCAGGTGGATATAGATATCACGCTCGACGACGAACCAGGTCCAGATGCGCTTCGCCACCATCAGCGGTTCGCCGAAGAAGAACGCCACCTCTTGCGAGCGCGTGGCCGCATGCCACACCCCCAGGATCACCACCAGCACCAGCAGCTGCCACACACGCAGCATGCCCTTAGAATCCGCTCGAAAAGCCATATCGTTGTTCTACGAGTTTTTGTATCGTCAGAGGGTCAGGCGACCTTGCGCTGCTGCGCGTAGCCCTTGAGCACTTCCTCGCGCAGCACGTCCCAGATGGCGGCGTGCAGCTCCACGAAGCGCGGATGGTTGCGGACTTCCGCCACGTCGCGCGGACGCGGCAGGTCGATCGCAAATTCGCCAATCGGATGGGTGCCCGGGCCGGCCGACAGCACCACCACGCGGTCACTCATGGCGATGGCCTCGTCCAGGTCGTGCGTGATGAACAGCACGGCCTTTCGCTTGGCGGCCCAGAGGTCCAGCACCTCGTTTTCCATCAGCTGGCGGGTCTGGATGTCCAGCGCCGAGAACGGCTCGTCCATCAGGATGATGTCCGGGTCCAGCACCAGCGTCTGCGCCAGGCTCACGCGCTTGCGCATGCCGCCCGAGAGCTGGTGCGGATAGCGGTCGCCAAACCCACCCAGGCCCACGCGGCGTAGCCATTCCTCGCCCTGCGCCTCGGCGTCGGCGCGCGGTACGCCGCGGAATTCCAGGCCAGCAATCACGTTGTCCAGCGCGCTGCGCCACGGCATCAGCGCCTCGGACTGAAACATATAGCCGGCGCGGCGGTTGATGCCGACCAGCGGCTCGCCGAACACGCGCACGGTGCCGCTGGAAGGCTCCAGCAGGCCGGCGCCGACGTTCAGCAGCGTGGACTTGCCGCAGCCCGTGGGGCCCACCACCGAGACGAACTCGCCGGGCTGGATGGACAGCGTGACATCGCGCACGGCGGTGTAGCGCTGGCTGCGGTCCTCGCGCGAGACGAAGGTGCAGGTAACGTTCTCGAGGGAAAGTGCGGGCGTGCTCATTGCTCGAAGAAAACTCGTCGAAAAACTGGACTCAGAGAAAACACAAGCCCGCCGAGCGTTGCGCGCGCGGCGGGCGGCGTGAAGGCGGGTGCGCTGACTTGTCGATTACTTGTACTTGGCGTTGGCGCGCTGGACGAACGTGTTCGTGAACGTGTTCTCGAGCTTGATCGACTTGCCCTTCAGCTCAGGATCGAACTGCTGCAAGGTGTTCAGCGCCGTCTTCGGGCCATCAGCCGGCATCGTGCCGTCCGGCGAGATGGCTTCCTTGACCTGCTCCCAGGCGGCCAGATAGAGCGCGCGGTCGCCCAGCAGGTAGCTCTCGGGCACGGTTTTCACGATGTCCGACGGGCCAGCCTTCTGCAGCCACTTGAGCGCGCGGACCATGGCATTGGTCATCGCCTGCGTGGTGTTGGGGTTCTGCTGGATGAAGGCGGTCGAGGCATACAGGCAGCCTGACGGCATATTGCCGCCGAACACCGCCTGGGTTTCCTTGAGCGTGCGGGTGTCCGAGGCGATCTTCACCTCGTTCTTCTGCGTCAGCATCGACACCACCGGATCCAGGTTGGCCATCGCGTCGATCTGGCCCGAGCGCATGGCGGCCACCGCGCCGGCGCTGGCGCCCACGCCGATGAACGACACGTCCGACGGCTTCAGGCCCGACTTGGCCAGCACGAAGTTGGCCATCATATTGGTCGAGGAACCCGGCGCGGTCACGCCGATCTTCTTGCCCTTCAGGTCGGCAATCGACTTGAAGTTCGGCATGGTCTTGTTCGACACCACCAGCACGATCTGCGGCGCACGGCCCTGGAGCACGAATTCCTGGTACTGCTGGCCCTTGGCCTGCAGGTTGATGGTGTGCTCGTAGGCGCCGGACACCACGTCCGCGCTACCGCCGACCACGGCCTGGAGCGCCTTGGCGCCGCCGGCGAAGTCGACGATCTCCACGTCCAGGCCCTCTTCCTTGAAGTAGCCCAGGCGCTCGGCAATCGTCAGGGGCAGGTAATAGAAGAGATTCTTGCCCCCCACGGCGATGGTCACCTTGGTCTTCTCGGGCTTGCCCTGCGCCTGCGCGCTGCTGAAGGTGAACCACCCGGCCAGGAACAGGGCCAGTGCGATCAGCGCCCGCTTCCAGAATGTCTTGTCGTACATGAGATGCTCTCCTACCTGACTACCTGTTTTTGTTCGTTGCGTGCCGCCTTGCGGCAAATTGCGATGCTACCGGCCGCGGCCGGTGCCCGCATCGGGATCAACACCTACCGGACGATGCAGACATTTGGCGGACATTGCCAACGCAACGCAATGCCGGCCCGTAAACGCAGCGCGGCGGCGCACAGTGTACGTGCGCCGCCTTTCGATCACCTTGCCATGGTCGGAATGTCTGGCTCCGTGACCTCCTCCGCTTTACTCCGCGTGGATGTCGGCGGACTTGATGACCTTGCCCCAGCGCGTCAGTTCGGCCCGCTGGTACTGATCCAGCTGCTGCGGGTTCATGTAGCGCGCCTCGGCGCCCAGTTCCTCGGCCTTCTTGCGGAAGGCATCGGACTTCATGATCTTCTCGATCTCCGAAGTCAGCTTGTCGATGACGGGCTTCGGCGTGCCGGCCGGCGCGTACATGGCGAACCACGACGACACGTCCAGGTCGGGATAGCCCGCCTCCGGTGCCGACGGCACGTCCTTCAGGCTAGGCAGGCGCGTCTTGCTGGTCACCACCAGCGGGCGCAGCTTGCCGGCGGCGATATGGCCCATCAGCGGCGGCGGCGTGGTGATGGTCAGGTCGACGTTGCCGCCCAGCAGGTCGGTCATCGCCGGGCCGGTACCTTTGTATGGCACATGGGTAATCTTCGTGCCGGCCTGCAGGTTCAGCAATTCCGTGGACACGTGCTGGAGCGAGCCATTGCCCGACGACGCGTAGTTGAGCTTGCCCGGATTCGCCTTGGCGTAGGCCACCAGTTCCTTGAGCGAGTGGACCGGCAGGCTCGGCCGCACCACCAGCACCTGCGGGGCGGACAGCAGGTTCGCCACGGGCGCGAAGTCCTTCACCGGATCCCACGGCTGCTTGGTCAGCAGCGGCGTGATCACGTGGTAGCCCGAGTACTGCACGAGCAGCGTGTAGCCATCCGGCTTGGCGCGCTGCACGGCCTGCGCGGCGATGGTGCCGTTGCCGCCGGGCTTGTTGTCGACGACGACCGACTGGCCGAGCGCCTTGGACAGCGGCTCCGAGATCAGGCGCGCGGCGATGTCCGTCGTACCACCGGCCGCGGCGGACACCACCAGCATCACCGGTTTGTTGGGATAGGTGCTGTCCTGCGCCTGGGCGGCAGGTACGAATGCCATGCCAGCCAGCAGCGCAGCGGCCGTCAGTTGAGTCTTGCGGTTCATGGTTGTCTCCGTGCTTGTTATATAGGGAAGCGAAGGGATCAGAATGTTCTGGCGTTACTGCCCGGCGAAGTGCTCAGCCATCCAGGCCGGGGGTTGATGGGTGCGCAGGCGCGGGCCGGCGCGCAGCAGCTGGCTGGAAATCTCGCGTTCGACCAGTGCCGGCAGGCCCCCGACCACGGCCAGCAGGCCGTCCAGGTCTACGCCGGTGTCCACGCCCATCGACGCGAACATGTGGACGAGTTCTTCCGTGCTGACATTGCCGCTCGCGCCGGGCGCGTACGGGCAGCCGCCAAGACCGCCGGCGGCCGCGTCGAAGCGCGTGACGCCGGTCTGCCAGGCCGCGATGGCATTGGCCAGGCCCATGCCGCGCGTGTTGTGGAGGTGGATGGTCAGCCCGGTCTGCGGCAGCGCGCGCTGGAATGCCTCGCACATCGCCGCCACCTGGTTCGGATAGGCCATGCCCGTGGTATCACACAAAGTGATGCCCGACGCACCCGCATCGGCAAATCGGCGCGCCAGGGCCATCACATCGGCCTCGGGGATATCGCCCTCGAACGGGCAGCCGAACACCGTGGAAAGCGACACGTTCACCGGCACGCCAGCCTTGCCGGCCTCGTCGATCATCGCCGTCAACTGCGCCTTGGACTGCTCGCGCGTCATGCGCAGGTTGGCGCGGTTGTGGGTTTCGCTGCACGACATGACGAGGTTCACCTCGTCCGGCTGGCACGACAGCGCGCGCTCCAGCCCGCGCAGGTTCGGCACGAGCACCGTGTAGGCCACGCCCGGCACCCGTTCGATCTGGTGCATCACGGCCTCGGCATCGGCCAGCGCGGGAATGGCGCGGGCCGATGTGAACGACGTCGCCTCGATGCGCGCGAAACCGCAGTGGGCCAGCGCGTTGACGAAGGCCACCTTGCCTTCGGTCGGCACGACCACCGGCTCGATCTGCAGGCCGTCACGCGGCGCCACATCGTTGATTTCGATCTTGGCCGGCCCGGCCAGCGGATAACGTTGGGCACTCATGCGATCACTCCTCGGGCGCGCAGGTCGGCGATGGCGGCCGCGTCGAAGCCGGATTCGGCCAACACGGCATCGGTATGCTCGCCCAGCGTGGGCGCGCGGTCATGGATGGCGCCGGGGTTGGCGGACAGCTTCGGGATGATGCCCGGCACTTCCACGCTCAGCCCCCGGGCCGACGTCACGGTTTCGATCACGCCGCGCGCCCGGTAGTGCGGGTCTTCGGCGATGTCCTTGACCGTGTAGATGCGGCCGGACGGCACGTCGGCCTCGCGCAGCACCACCAGTGCGGACTCGACGGTCTGGGTCTGGGTCCAGGCGGCGATGGCGGCATCGATCTCGTCCACGCGCTTCACGCGGCCGTCGTTGCGGGCCAGCGCGGGATCTTCGCCGAGGTCCGCGCGGCCCATCGCAGCCATCAGGCGGCGGAAGATTGCGTCGCCATTGGCGGCAATCAGCACATATTCGCCGCAACCGCAGGGATAGGCGTTGGACGGCGCGATGCCCGGCAGCGCGCCGCCAGCCGGCTGGCGCACGGCGCCAAAGGCCGAGTACTCGGGCAACAGGCTTTCGCTGAGGTTGAACAGCGACTCATAGAGCGCCACGTCGATCACCTGCCCCACCCCGCCGCGCGCATCGCGCTCGTACAGAGCCAGCAGCACACCGAGGGCGCCATGCAGGCCGGCGATGGTATCGCCCAGCGAGAGCCCGGCGCGCACCGGCGGCCGGCCCGGCTCGCCGGTCAGGTAACGCAGGCCGCTCATGGCCTCGGCCACGGCGGCAAAGCCGGGTTCGTCCCGGCGCGGGCCGGTCTGGCCGTAGCCGGACACCCGCACCATGATCAGCTTCGGATTGGCGGCGTGGAGCACATCCCAGCCCAGACCCCACTTTTCCATGGTGCCGGGGCGGAAGTTTTCGATCAGGACATCGGCCTCGGTGGCCAGCTTGCGCACCAGCGCCTGGCCTTCCGCCTGACGGAGGTCAATGGCGATGGACTGCTTGTTGCGCGACTGCGCTTCCCACCAGATGGAGGTGTCCTCGTGGATCATGCGCCACTTGCGCAGGGGGTCGCCCTGGCCGGGCGGCTCCACCTTCACCACGTGGGCGCCGAAATCCGCGAGGGTCTTGGCGGCAAAGGGGCCGGCAATCAGTTGTCCCAGTTCCAGGACGCGAATGCCTTCGAGAATCTGTTGCGCCATGTGAGGTGTCTCCGTGATGACCGTGGCTGCCGCGCCGCATCGATCTGCGGGACTGGCTTTTCATGTTGGGTCGGAGTGTGCACCAGCGGCGCGGGCGACGGAATCGGCATTCCGGCAAGCGGGCTTTCTCGGAACGCGAAGGGGCGGGCTTACCCGGAGTTCTCCCGGGGATCCCGGGGGATGGCGCGGAGATCGCCTTAGAACGGCGCGCGGTCGCCGCAGAGATGGGTGATGAGCAGCCGCGCCGACACGGTCAGCCCCGCCGGATCGCGCATGCCGATCAGCAGCGAGCGACGCGCCCAGGCGTCCTGCAGCGGCACCAGCGACAGCCCCATCGATTTCACGTGCGGCTCGGCCGCGATGCGCGGCAGCACGCCCACGCCCAGCCCGGCCATGACCATGCGGCACATCGCATCGAAGCTGCGCACCTGGATGCGCAGCCGGAACTGCCGCTCCAGCCGGCTACTTTCCTCGAGCAGCCGTGCCGCCAGCGAGGTCACCTGCGGCAGGCTCACGAAGTCGTATTCGAGCGTATCGGCGTAATGCACCGGCCCGCGCTCGGACAGCGGATGCCCGGGCGGCGTGATGATGACCAGCTCGTCCTGCCGGTATTCCACGGTCACCAGCCCGGAGCTTGGCGTGCGATCGGCGAAGATGCCGACATCGGCGCGGTTTTCGACCAGCGCGGCGACGATCTCGCCGCTGTTCTGCTCCTCCAGCTCGATGCGGATGGTCGGATGCTGGCGCATGAACGCCGCGAGGTCGTCCGGCAGGAACTGGGTAATGGCCGAGGTGTTGGCGCACACCCGCACCTGCCCGCGCACGCCGGACGCGTAGTCCGACATCACGCCAGCCATCCGTTCCACGTCCTGGAGGATGGTCAGCGCATGGTGGTAGCAGGCCTGTCCGGCCTCGGTCAGTTGCACGCCGGCGGCGTGGCGGAAGAACAGCGGCGCGCCCACGGCGGCTTCGAGATCTGAAATCCGCTTGCTGGCGGCCGCCACGGCCAGGTGCGACTGGCGCGCGCCGGCCGAGATGCTGCCCTGTCGGGCCACGGCCACGAACAGGCCAAGCGTCACGAGGTCGAAGCGCGCCAGATTCATGTTTGTCCGAGGAAGTCCGATACCTACAGGCTACGCCGGTCCATGACGGCGCGGGCGATGGTGCCCGCGTCCACGTATTCGAGTTCGCCGCCCACGGGCACGCCGCGCGCCAGCCGCGACACCTTGAGCCCGCGCGACTTCAGCATCTCGCCGATGTAGTGCGCAGTGGCCTCGCCCTCGCTCGTGAAATTAGTGGCCACGATGACCTCGCCCACCGGTCCGCCGAGTTCGGGGTCCGTGGCGCGGGCCAGCAGCCGGTCCAGGTGGATGTCCTTCGGGCCGATGCCGTCGAGCGGCGAGAGCCGCCCCATCAGCACGAAATACTGGCCGCGATAGGTCAGCGTCTGCTCGATCATCACCTGGTCGGCCGGCGTCTCCACCACGCAAAGCAGCGAGGCGTCGCGCGCGGTGTCGCGGCAGGTCTCGCAGATCTCCTGCTCGGTGAAGGTGTTGCAGCGCTCGCAATGGCGGATGCCGTCGGCAGCACCGCGCAGCGCGTCGCCAAGCTTGCGTGCGCCGTCGCGGTCGTGCTGCAGCAGGTGATAGGCCATGCGCTGGGCGGACTTCGGCCCCACGCCAGGCAGCACCTTGAGCGCCTCGATCAGCGCCTGCAGCGAGGTGGGCGGCGCCGCTCTCATCGGCGCGCCCCTGTCAGATGCGTCATCAGAACGGCAGCTTGAAGCCCGGGGGCAGCGGCAGGCCGGACGTCATCGAGCCCATCTTCTCTTGCGTGGTGGCCTCGGCCTTGCGCACGGCGTCGTTGAACGCGGCGGCGACAAGGTCTTCCAGCAAGTCCTTGTCATCGGCCAGCAGGCTCGGGTCGATGGTCACGCGCTTCACGTCGTTCTTGCAGGTCATCAGCACCTTCACGAGGCCGGCGCCAGACTGGCCCTCGACCTCGATCAGGGCCAGCTGCTCCTGCATCTTCTTCATGTTTTCCTGCATCTGCTGGGCTTGCTTCATCAGCCCGGCCAGTTGACCTTTCATCATGGGGATACTCCTGAATCAATATGTGTGGATGGCGGGGCGGCGCCGGTGGTGCTGGTCTGGCCGCCCCGGGAATAGCTGTCAGGCGGCGCGTGGCTGGACGGAGCCGGGCACGATCTGCCCGCCGAACTCGCGCAACAGCCCCTGCACGAACGGATCGCCGTCAATCGTGGACTCGGCCTCGCGCTGGCGCTCGGCCCGTGCCGCTGCATCGACAGCAGCCGCCGTGTGCGTGACAGCGCCAATTTCGCACTGCACGCGCACTTCCACGCCGAATTGCTCGACCAGCGCGGCCTGGAGCCGTTCGGCGACATTGTTTTCGGCGATGGCCGCCACCGGCACGCGCAGGTGCAGGGTGCGGCCGACCACGCGGTGCAGCTCGCTCTGGAACGCCAACTGCTGGGCCAAGCCCTTGAGCGGCAGCGTGGCGGCCAGCGTCGGCCAGTCGTCGGTGAACACGGGCGGCGTGCCGTCATCGGCGGCACTCGGCGCCACGGGCGGAATCGCCGGGGCCAGTTGCACGGCCGGCTGGGCCGGCTGGGCGGCCGGTTCCGGCTCCGGCCGGCGACCCGGCTTGGCCTGTGGTGCGGCGCGGCTGGCGCGCGGCGCGGGTTCGAACGAGTCCGACTCGAAACCGCTGTCGTAGCCGCCGAAGCTCGGGTCATAGCCCGGATCGCTGTCGTACGGGCCGATCACCGGCAATTCGGGGGGCAATTCCTCCCAAGGCGGCACTTCGCTGCTGGCCGGCTTGGCTGCCGGGGCGGACTGCACCGGCTGCGGCGTCTGGGCTGGCCTGGCCGGCTGGGCAGCGGGTGCGGCCGGCACCTGCCGTGCCGGCGTGGCGGCCGTGGCCGGACGCGCCGCCGCAGGCGGACGCAACGGCTGGGCCGCGGGACGCGGGCTC
>NZ_JBFTSH010000017.1:0-125024 GCF_056399925.1 Cupriavidus sp. 01L43 | reverse complement strand
CGGTTGTTTGGTTGTTAAAGAACTGGCCACACCGGCTTTGCCGGGGGCGGTACTGCTTGTCTGCGCTGCGTCGTTTGCGTCGCAGCAGAGAAACGAGATTATGAAGAACAACCTGCGTTTCGTCAACAGGTCAGCGAAGTTTTTTTCGCYGCGGTCAGCGCTGTAAAACTCCTCAGCCCGACCACCCATCAACCCCRCAACCCTTGTCGCTGCTGCGTTTGCAGCGCGGTTTGTGTTGCGAGGGGGCGAATATTAAGGGAGCCAACGCAGGCTGGCAAGGGGTTTCGCAAAAGAATTTTCGGGCGCAGTAGAATCGCCCCATGACGACACCGCCTGACCTGATGACCTACGTGCCCGAACGCCTCGCGAGCCGCGACGCCGGCGCCCTCGATGCGCACGCGCTCGCCACCGCCCTCGCGCGGCCGATCGTATTCGTCGACCTGGAAACCACGGGCGCCGATGCCCAGCGTGACCGCATTACCGAGATCGGCGTGGTCGAAGTCGGCCCGGACGGCATCCAGGAATGGGACACGCTGCTGGACCCACAAGCCAGCATCCCGTCTTTCATCCAGGGCATGACCGGCATTACTGAAGAGATGGTGCGCGGCAAACCCACGTTCGAGTCGATTGCCGAGTCGCTGGCAGAGCGGCTGCAAGGCCGCCTCTTCGTGGCCCACAACGCGCGCTTCGACTACGGCTTCCTGAAGAATGCGTTCCGGCGCGCTGGCATCACCTTCCGCGCCGATGTGCTTTGCACCGTGCGACTGTCGCGCGCGCTGTTCCCGTCGGTGGAGCGCCATGGCCTGGACGCGCTGATCGCCCGCTTCGGCCTGACGCCCAAGGGCCGTCACCGCGCGCTGGCGGACGCCGAACTACTCTGGCAGTTCTGGCAGAAGCTCCATGGTCTCTATACCGTGGATCTGGTGGAATCGGCCGTCAAGTCGCTGGTGAAGCAGGCGAGCCTGCCGGCCGGCCTGTCCGAGACCGCGCTCGACGAGGTACCCGATCGTCCCGGCGTCTACCTGTTCTATGGCGACGAAGACGCGCCGCTCTACGTTGGCAAGAGCATTCACCTGCGTCAGCGCATCAAAAGCCATTTCTCGGGCGACCATCGCCATGAGAAGGAGATGCGCCTGGCGCGGGGCGTGCGGCGCGTGGCGTGGCACGAGACCGGCGGCGAAGTCGGCGCGCTGCTGATGGAGGCGCAGTTGGTCAAGTCTCTGCAGCCACTGCACAACCAGTTGCTGCGCCAGAACAGCGAACTGTTCTCGTGGGAAATCCCCGATGGCCTGCCCGTGCCGCGCCTGCGCTCGGACCGGCACGTGGATTTCAGCCGCCATGCCAATCTCTATGGCGCGTTCGGCAGCCGCGCCGCAGCCCAGGCCCGGCTGCGGGAGTTGGCGGAGGAACACACGCTCTGTCTGACCACGCTGATGCTCGAGCCCACGCACCGGCGCGGCAACCCGTGTTTCGCGCGACAGTTGCATCGCTGCGCGGGCGCCTGCACGGGCGACGAATCGCGCGCGGCGCATCGGGAGCGGACGATGGCCGCCATCGCCACGCTGGCATTGCAGCCGTGGCCATTCGCGGGCGCGGTAGCGTGGCGGGAATCGGAACATCCGCAGCAGCCATGGCACGTGCTGGAGAACTGGTGCTATCTCGGGTCCGTGCCGGACCTCGACGCGGCGGCGGCCCTGCTCGCCGTGCCGGCCCGGTTCGATGTCGATACCTACCAGATCCTCGCGCCGCGCCTGGACGCCCTGCGCGCCTCGGCGGTACCGCTCGCGGCGTCCCGACCGTTTGCGCTGACGCCACCGGAGCCGCCGGCGCCCAGCCGCGCTCCGTCGATCAAACGCCCCGCCCGGACAACCGAGCGTTCATCGGATACACAAACCCTCACCCTGTTCGCCTGATCGGAGTCGGGATCGGGGTCGGCAGGCAATGTGCGGCGGCGCGCATAGTGGCGTTGCCAGCCGGGCGCCCGCTCGGCTAGTCTGCCGAGGAGGGTTCGCTACCTAGATGGAGCCGCCATGCCCGCGTTGCCCCGCCTTCCGTTTGCCGCCGCCGTGCTCTGCGCGGCCGGCGTGACCATTGGCTGCACCAGCGTCGATGGCGGCGCCATGCATCGGATCTTCGCATCCTGGCAGGGCGCGCCTGTCGAGCAGGTGCAGGCTCAGTGGGGGCCGCCGCAGTCCGTGCAGAGCACGCCGGCCGGCACCGCCTATATATGGGTCGACGAACTGCCGACGGCGCACCCGCCCGGCAGCGGCCCGCGCGATGCGCAGCTTGAGCCACCTACCTCCACGGCACGATGCCAGCGCAAGCTGCTGGCCGCCGCCAACGGCAAGGTCACCGGCGGGGAGTGGAGCGGTAATGCCTGCTGCGTGCAGACGCTGGTCGGCCAGTGCGCAGGCCTGCCCCGCAAAACGTCCGGATCGTAAACCCCAATTTGACGCTGCGGTATACGAAACCATAATGTGCGGACATAGAACCGAATCCGAATTCGAATACGGAAACCGCCATGCAAGCTTCCTTTCCGAGTGTGACGAATAGCACGTCTTCGTCCACAGCCTTCCCCCGCATCGATACCCCCTCGATTCTCCAGCCACCCCGCCAGCGCCGCGCCAAGGAAACGGAACAGGCGCTGCTGACCGCCGGCCGCGAGTTGCTCGCGCAGCGCGACTTCGCCTCCGTCTCGGTGGCGCAGATCGCGGCGGCCTGCCAGGTGTCGGTGGGCGCCTTCTACGGTCGCTTCCGCGACAAGATGGCGTTCTTCGATGCCCTGCGCACGCTCGTGATGGAAGAGACCGACGCCTCCGTTGCGCGCTACCTGAACGAAGGGCGCTGGGCCGAGACGCCGCCGCGCCAGATCGTCGAGAAGACGATGCGCTTCCTGCTGACCGGCTGCCACAATAACCGGGGCGTGATTCGCGCATCACTCAAACACGCCACCACGCGCCCTGAGGAGTGGCTGCCGCATCAGAAGAACGGCCAGGAAATCGTCGACCGGCTCGTGGCGCTGCTGGTGCCGCGCCTGCCCGGCCCGCCGGAAGAAGCCGAACAGCGCGTGCGCTTTGCCATGCAGGTGGTCTTCGGCATGATCGTCAACGCGGTGCTGAACGACCCCGGCCCGCTCACGCTCGCCGATGAACGGCTACCCGTGGAACTCACGCGCATGGTGGCGAGCTACCTGGACCTCTGAGCGCCCCCCGCCCTACCGCCACACCTCGCTTCACCCCCAGTTCCCCCGCTTTTCCGGACGGCCCCGCTCCCAATGGGGCCGTCCGATCTCGCCGCAACATAGCGGCGCCGCCTGTTTTCAGGCCGGATATAACGTGGAGACAACACCATGAAGCATTCCATCGCGTCACGCAGGAGACTGGCCGCGCGCGTTGCCGGCGTCATGCTCGGGCTGGTTTCACTGGCCACGCATGCGCAGGGTGACTACCCGACCAAACCGATTCGCCTGATCGTGCCGTATCCCGCTGGTGGGCTGACCGACACGATGGCGCGCCAGGTGGCCGACGGGCTGTCCAAGCGCCTGGGCCAGACCGTGGTCGTGGAGAACAAGGGCGGCGCGGGCGGCATTATCGGCACGGATTTCGTCGCCAAGTCCGCCCCGGACGGCTACACGCTGCTGATGACGATTCCCGGGCCGATCACGTCCAACATCGCGCTATATAAGAAGCTGCCCTATGACCCGCGCACCGATCTGCGGCCACTCTCGGACATCGCCATGGCGCGCACCGTGCTGACGGTCAACCCGACGGTGCCCGCGAAGACCGTCAAGGAGCTGCTGGCCTACGCGCAGCAGTCGCCGGGCAAGCTGCGGATGGGCTCGTGGGGCCCCGGCACCTTGCCGCACACCATCCAGGCTTATATGGACAAGACCTACGGCGTGGATATCCTCCACGTGCCGTATCGCGGCGAAGGCCCGCTGGTCACCGACCTCCTCGCCGGGCAGGTCAACATGACGATCAGTTCCGTGACCACGCTGCGGCAGTACGTTGCCACCGGCAAGCTGCGGGCACTGGCAGTGTCCGGCACCACGCGCGCCCGCGGGATGCCCGATGTGCCGACGTTCGCCGAAGCGGGCTATGGCGATGAGGCGTACAAGATCGTCGGGCCGACCACGCTGATGGCGCCCGCCAAGACGCCCGAAGCCATCGTCGAGAAACTGGGCCGCGAGGTCGTGGCGCTGGTCAAGTCGCCCGAGTTCCAGGCGAAGATCGACGAGATGGGTCTCGAGCCCATCGGCAGCTCCCCGGCGGAAGCGCAGCGCGCCTACAAGGCCTACCTGCCGGTGATCCTGAAGCTGGCCGCCGACACCGGAGTGACGCTGGACTGACCCGGGCCGCCCTCTCCGCGCCGGACAATGCAGCGCGGAGATGGCCGGTATGAATTCCGGAGCAGCTTGCTTTGCGGGCGCGAGGCAGGCTTCTAGAATCCGTCTCACGATGATTTTCCGGCGCGAGACGCCCCCTTCCCATGGCAACGCTATTCCTGGTCCGTCACGGACAAGCCTCGTTCGGGGCCGCCAACTATGATTGCCTGTCCGACGTGGGCCGCCAGCAGGCGCGCTGGCTGGGCGAGTATTTCCGCGACCGGGGTGTGAGCTTCCGGCGCGTGGTGGCCGGCTCGCTGGTGCGCCAGCAGGACACGGCCACCGAGATCCTCGCCGGCATGGGGGCGACCGATACCGCCGTGGTGTCCCATCCCGGCCTCAATGAATACGATGGCGAGGCGCTGTATCGCAGTTTCACCAAGGGCGGCGATCATCGCGCCCATCAGAACGGCGACTACCAGGACTACTGGCGCACGTTCCGTGCGGCGTTCGCGGCCTGGACGCAGGACACGTTGACCGGCATGCCGGAGACCTGGACTGATTTCGGCGCGCGCATGCAGTCCGCGCTGACGCACGCCACCGAGGGCGCGGCGCGCGAGGATGCGCTGCTCGTGGTCAGCTCGGGCGGCGCCATCGGCCGCGCGGTGGCCGACCTGCTCGGCGCACCGACGCAGACCGCCATCGAACTGAACCTGCAGTTCCGCAATACCGGTTTCTGCGAGCTGATCGTGGGACGCGGCACGCAGCGGCTGCTGAGCTTCAACAACGTGCCGCACCTCGAGCACGCCGAGCGCCGCAAGGCCATCACGTTCGCCTGAGGCGCCCGCCTCAGGCTACCGCCTCAGCGCTGCGACAGCGCGAGGCGCCCCGCCAGCGCGAGAAACACCGTGCCGGCAAACCAGTTCATCGCCCGCTGCACGCGGGCCGAGCGCATCAGCACACGGCCAAACACGCCCGAGAACCACGCAATCGCGCCGAAGACCAGCAGCGTGGCGAGGATGAACACAAAGCCGAGCACCATCAACTGCAGCGCCACGTGCCCGCGCTCGGCCACCACGAACTGCGGCAGGAAGGCCAGGAAGAAGATCACGACCTTCGGATTGGTGAGGTTCATCACCACGCCGCGCCAGTACATGCGGCGGGGCGGATTGGCATCGGCATGTTGCGGTGACATCTCCCCCACCGGTGCGCGGAACGCCTGCCACGCCAGCCAGACCAGATAGAGCGCCCCGGCGACCTTGAGGACCGTAAAGGCCATCGCCGATGCCGCCAGCAGCGCGGCCAGCCCCACCGCCACCACCGCCGTGTGCACGAGCAGTCCGGTGCAGAGCCCAAGCACCACGGTCAGCCCGGCGCGCGTGCCATGCATGGCCGACTGGAGCAGCACGAAGATGTTGTCGGGGCCGGGCGCCAGGCTCAGCAGGACGGCAATCCCGAGGAATGTCAGCAGGGTGTCGATCGACGGCATCGGTGTTCTCCGTGCATTGAGAGCGCCATGGTAGCGGAACACCGCGCGGCGCGTGGGGCCTGACTATCCATCCACATCCTCGATCAATTCATCCAAACAATCAATTTATCAGCTTAATCGGTCACTCCTACACTGCTCTCACTTCGACAGCGGTGCGCACGAACGGGCGGCGACCGCGCGGGGCAATCCCATCCTTGAGGGCTGCCGCGCAAGCAATCCCGAACGACAACGAGGAGACAGACGATGCAAGCACGTGCACCGATGCGGCACGCGGTAGCGCTCGCCCTGACGGGCGCCATGGCCATGTTGACGGCCTGCGGTGGCAGCGACGACAACAACGGCGGCGGGAGCAGTGGCGGCGGTGGTGGCGGTGGCACGCCCCAGACGCATGCGCCCACGCAGACGCTCAAGATCACCGGCACGCAGGACTTCGCGGGCAGCTACGGCAGCGTGGGCCAGTACGAGCAACTGACGGGCACCCTCAGCGGCGAGGTCGACCCGAAAGACCCGAAGAACGCCATCATCCAGGACCTGGCGCTGGCGCCCGTCAACGCGAACGGCATGGTCGAGTACTCGGCCGACTTCGTCATGCTCAAGCCCAAGGACATGAGCAAGGCCAGCGGCGTGCTGCGCTACGACGCGCCCAATCGCGGCAATATCCTGACCATGGTCAACCCCGCCGCGAGCCCGAGCGATGCCGTCTACCTGGAGCGCGGCTACGTGCTGCTGTACTCGGCCTGGCAGGGCGATGTACCGAAATCGAGCCCGGCACGGCTGACCGTGACGGTGCCGGTGGCGAAGAATGCCGATGGCACCGCGATCACCGGCACCTATCGGACCGAACTGGTGCCGGGCGCGGCCGCGCCGGCGATGACGCTGCCCGGCGGCGTATTCAACGGCACCATGATCCCCTACGCGCCGGCCAGCCTCGACAACACCCAGCCCGGCTACTCGCTGACGCGGCGCGTCAATGAGACCGATGCGCGCGTGGCAATTCCCGCCAGCGACTGGAAATTCGCCACGTGCGACGCCAGCGCCAACGCGTTCCCCGGCAAGCCCGACCCGGCCAGCATCTGCCTGCGCGGCGGCTTCGATCCGAAGTACCTCTATGAACTCGTGTACGTGGCGAAGGACCCGAAGGTGATGGGCGTGGGGCTGGCCGCGCTGCGGGACACCGTGAGCTTCTTCCGCAGCAAGGCCGCAGACGGCGCCGGCACGCCGAACCCGGTGGCGGGTCGCATCACCCACGCGCTGGGCCAGGGGACGTCGCAGTCCGGCAATGCGATGAAAACCTTCCTGCACCTGGGCTTCAACCAGGCGCTCGACGGCTCGAAGGTCTTCGACGGCATCTACGCCCACGTGGCGGCCCGCCAGACCAACATCAACACGCGCTTCGCCGTGCCGGGCGGCGGTGGCGGCCTGCGTACCGACCACTCGGCGTTCGGCCAGACCGCGCCGCGCGGCCTCGACAAGGACTACGTGGACGATATCTCGGGCACCAAGGGCGGCGTGATGGCGCGCTGCTCGGCGTCGAACACCTGCCCGAAGTTCTTCCTCGGCCTGTCCGGCACCGAGTTCTGGCAGTTGCAGGGCTCGCCGGTGCTGACCGACGCCAACGGCTTCGCCGACCTGAAGCAGCCGGACAACGCCCGTATCTATTACTACACGGGCGCCCAGCACGGCGGGGCGGGCGGCACGACCAGCATCAGCTTCGCGCCCACCCGTAATGTCTACCCGGCCGGCACGGTGATCCAGCACAACGACACCTTCCGTGCGCTGTTCATCGATCTCGAGGACTGGGTCGTGCGCGGCACCACGCCGCCTGCCAGCCAGGTGCCGGCGCTGGCCGATGGCTCGCTGGTGCGCCCAGCCGACGTGGCCTTCCCCGTCATGAAGGGCGTGACGTGGGCCGTGAGCGGCGTGCAGACGGCGGTGCCTGACTTCCAGTACCTGGCGCGCTACAACGGCTATCCGTTGCTCGACTTCGGCCCGCAGTACCGGCGCGAGGACGAGTCCGGGATCGCCACGGTGCTGCCGCCGGCGTACCTGAACCGCGACTACGCGATCCTCGTGCCGCAGGTGGACCCCTCGACGGGTATCCCCAAGGCCGGCATCCACAGCGTGGAGGCGCGCGCGCCGCTGGGCACCAGCGTCGAGTTCAACTATGTCGCCACGCCGGGCATCGTGGATCTGTCCAACTTGACCGGGTCCTTCCTCCCCTTCCACAAGACCGAGGCGGCGCGCGTCTCGGCCGGTGACGGACGGCCCTCGCTCGAGTCGCTGTACACGGACCAGGCCGGCTATGTGGCCGCGGTGACGGCGGCAGCCAACGACCTCGTGACGCAGCGGTTCCTGTTGCAACGCGATGCGGACGCGATCATCGCGCGGGCGGTGGCCCAGCCAGTGCTGCCCTGACGTCCACAAAAGAAAAGGCGCCGTGCGAGAGGCACGGCGCCTTTTTCTCCAACAATCGGGCATCAACCATCAGCCGCGGGCGCCATCCAGGAACGGATCGAAGCTGCGGGCGCCATCGGTGAAGGTGTCGTGCGTGCGGAAGCCATATCCATATTGGTCTGCCGGCACGCCGGTGCGGAACTGGTAGCCATACTGATCGGCGGGCACGGTGCCAGCCTGGGCGGTGCCGACGGCGGCCAGCGAAACGATCAGGGAAGCGGCGATCTTGAGGGCGGTGGTCTTGGTCATGATTTCTCTCCGGTAAGTCATTAAGTGAATTTGAATGTATTTTGGGCGGTGACTTCGTTTGCTTTGGCTCGTGTCCGCCGTCCATTGGTTGAATATTAGGCCTTCGATGTGACCGATACGGGGACGAAGTTACAATAAGTCATTCAGTTTTTTTGAATTTCCGTCGATCCCGTCCGGCCGGCCCGATAGCGCATCGGCGCGGGCGATGCGCTACAGTGGCGCGATCCTGTCTTTTCGCCCCCCATGCGGCCGAAGGCCCTTGCCGCTGCGCCCCTTTCATGCCCCGTATCCCGCATCGTCCTGACTGGCTGGCCTGGCTTTGCTTCGTGCTTGTTGCGTGCATGCTGCCGCTGGCTGCCCATGCCGTCGGCGGCCCGCTGGCCGCGCTCGCGCTGAGTCAGAAGAAGGCGGCCCCGCCGCCGGCCTCGGCACCCGCAGCCGCGCCCGCCAGCGCGGCGCTCGCCCAGTCGCTGGATCAAGTCATTTCCACGCTGCAGAACGACGTCGAGCGCCAGAATCTGGTTAGCCAGTTGCAGGCACTGCGGCGCGGCGTGGCGGCGGGCGGCGCCTCGGCCCCCGCTGCGGCCTCGGACGTGGCGGCAACGGCCGCATCCGCGCCTTCGCCCTCGCCCGGGCTGATCGGCGCCGTTGCCAAGGCCCTCGAGGAAATCGACAAGGCCCCGCGCAAGGACCACGGCGCGTGGCACTACTGGGGCTGGCGCATCCAGTTCGCCGGGGAGGAATGGCGCGAGGCGCTGACGGTCCGCGACACCCGCCCGGCGTTCATGTCCGTGCGCGAGTTCGCCACCATCCTCGCCGGCTGGGCGCTGACCGGCTGGCTGCTTTGGGAGCTGTCGCGGCGCATCCACCGGAACCGCCTGCGGCCCGCACAGCCGGCCCACCTGCCCTCCGTGCCGTCGTGGATGGATGTCGGCATCTATTTCCTGCGCCGGATCGGGCCGTGGGTCGTGGCATTCGCGATGACCGTGCTGCTCGCGTACAAGGTCTACGGCCGTACGCCGGCCAGCATGGGCGGCGTGATGGTGGCGTATGCGATCGTGGCCGGCGCGATCTTGTCTGCCACGTGCCAGGTGATCTTCGCGCTGTTCCACTCCGCGCACCGATCAAACGCCATACGAGACCTGCTCAAGCACTCGCCATGGCTGCTCTTCGTGACCGGCGCGCTCGCCGCGCTGGGCGAGGCCAGTACCGACCCCCGCATCGTGACCGCGCTGGGCGTCAATCTCGCCGCGCTCGTCGGCACCCTCGCCAACATCCTCGCCGCCATCCTGATTGCCGTCTTTGCGGTGCGTTTCCGCCGTCCCGTCGGCCAGTTGATCTCGCTGCGCCCGCTGGCATTCCGGCAGGCCCACCCGGCCATCGTGGACCTGCTGCGCCTGGCCGGGCATACCTGGTATCTGCCGATGCTGGCCGTGGTGCTGTCCTCCGTGGTCGGCACCATCATGGCTACCGGGCATGCCGACGAGTTCCTGCGCCGCGCCGTGGTCACGGTGGCGCTGTTCGTGGCGGCGCTGCTGCTGACGCTGGTGGCGGGCCGCTCGCCCAAGGCCACGGTCCGCGCGCCGCGCCTGCGGGACCGCCGGCGCTCCGCCTATATCCAGCGTTTTGCCCGCTTCGGCATCGCGCTGGTGCGCGTCATCATCTGGATGGCGTTCGTCGAACTGGTGGCGCGCGTCTGGAATTCGTCGATCATCCGCCTGGCCGACTCGACCACGCTGGGCCGGCACATCACCGAATCGATCCTCAGCGTGGTCGGCGTGGTGCTGCTGGCGTGGCTGGTCTGGCTGCTGATCGACACCGCCATTACCCAGACGCTGACGCCAGGCCACGGGCGCGGCCAGCAGCCGAGCCTGCGCGCCAAGACCATCCTGCCGCTGGTGCGCAACGCGTCGTTCGTGGGGCTGCTGGTCATTGCGATGATCGCGGTGCTGGCCAATCTCGGCGTCAATGTCACGCCGCTGCTGGCGGGCGCCGGGGTGGTCGGCCTGGCCATCGGCTTCGGCGCCCAGAGCCTGGTGCAGGACCTGATTACCGGCCTGTTCATCGTGATCGAGGATTCGATTGCCATTGGCGATTCGATCGAACTGCCCGACCACGCCGGCGTGGTGGAAGGCATGACCATCCGCACGGTGAAGCTGCGCGACGGCAAGGGCGCCCTGCACACGCTGCCGTACAGCCAGATCAAGGCGGTGAAGAACCTGTCGCGCGGCTATGCGTTCGCCGTGTTCAGCATCGCGGTGGGCTATGAGAGCGACATCGACCGCGCCACCGAGGTGATCCGGGCGACCGGCGCCGAACTGGCCCGCGACCACCGCTACAGCCGCAACCTGCTCTCGGGGCTGGATATCCTGGGGCTCGACCGCTTCGACCCCAACGGCATCGTCGTGCTGGCGCAGTTCAAGACCAGGCCGCTGATGCAGGCCGAGATCACGCGGGGCTTCAACATGCGGCTGAAGCGAAATTTCGACGAAGCCGGCATCCGCATGGCCGCGCCACAACTGACCGTGCGCGTGGATGGCGGGGGGATCAGCCTGGACAGCGCCGGCGGCAAGCCTGGCGAGGAGGCCACGCCGCCGGGCGTCGGACTCGTCACGCGGACTGCCGGGAAATCGGCCTAATGCCCCCCGGTTGTGCAGCATTGTCCCCAGCCGTCACAAAGTTGTCGCTTTTGTGCAATGCAAAGCCGGAACATTCGCCAGGAATGCTTCAAATAACAGGGGCCGCGCATTACTATCACGCGAGCCCGCGCCAGATTGGCCGGGACCGCGCCCTTGCCGGCTCCCTCCCAAGGCGGGATGGCCCGATACAAGGCTTGTGCGGGATCATCGTCGTGACGGCCGGCCAACCCCCGGCCGGCAGTATCCAAACATAAAACAGGGGACCACGCCTCGCCGCAGTGGTCCTGAGGAAAAGGCGTTTGCCACCGGGGGAAATGAAAATGGGCGAACACCCGTCTGCCGACGATGTCTTCCATCGTCTGGTCGATAGCATCTATGAATCCGCCATGGACGTGGCGGCCATGCCAGAGGCGCTCGACCTCTTTTCCCGCTACACCTGCACCGGCAGCCCGCGCTACCTGATCTGGGACAAGCTCGCCGGCCAGGCACGCCTGGGCGTGACGCCGAACGGCTGCTACACCAGCGTCGGCACCATGCCGGACAGCATGCGCGCCCTCCCGGGACACTTCGCCACCGCAGACGCCGTACCGGCATCGGTCGCCATGGCATCCGGTGCCGACACCCAACTGCTGACAAAACCCGTGGCTGCCGGCGGCGGCTATGACTGCATGGGCCTCGCCCGGGGCGTGCGGCTCTTCGACACCTCCGAAGTCTGCGTGCTGATGAGCGCCACACCCGGCGGCTGCGATGACTTCATGCCCGCCGACCACCGCGAGCGCCGCCTGGCGCAGGTAATGCCCCACTGGGCTCGCGCCGCCCGCATGCAGCACCGCAATTTCGAGCTGAGCGGCCTGGCTTCGCTGGGACTGGCCGGCCTCGATACCCTCGACTTCGGCGTGATGGTGCTCCAGGCGGACATGCGCGTGCGCTACGCCAACAGCTGGGCCGAATCGCTGGTACAGGCCGACGCCAACCTGGCGCTCGACAACGGCCTGCTGCGCGCGCGGCCGGAATCCCTGCAAGGCGTGCTGCGCGACCTGCTCCAGGCCGCCGTCCATGGCGGCCGCAACGGCGGCGCCGCGGCGGGATCCTGGATGCACATCACGTCGGGCGGCCAGCCCGTGCCGATCATCGTCATGCCGCTGGTCTCGCGCCAGCCGGTCGAAGGCCCGTGGCAACTGCCGGCGGCCATGATGCTGCTGGGCAATTCCGAGTCCCGCTCGGTGCTGGACGCTGCCGTGCTGACGTCGCTGTTCGGCCTGTCGAAGAAGGAAAGCATCATCGCCATCCGCCTCGCCGCCGGCGAGACGCTGAACGAGATCGCCGAGCGCGAGTTCCTGTCGCCCCACACCGTGCGCGTGCATATCCGCGACACGCTGCGCAAGACCGGCACGCACCGCCAGTCGGAACTGGTGCGGCTGCTGCACCTGCTGCCGGGCGTGGATCTGGACCGGGCCGGGGCGTCGTCGACAGCCCGGCCGAGGGCGGCCAAGCTGCGATAACCCCTCGCACATCAGGCCTCGGCGGTGTCTTCCCGCAGCCGTGGCGCAAGCCACGGCGTCAGCACCAGCAGCGCCACCGATGCGGCAACCAGCACGCCATAGGATGCCTGGAAAGCCCCCGTCACGTCGCGCAGGAAGCCAAAGACAAACGGTCCAAGCGCGGCAACAAGGTAGCCCACGAACAGCATGAAGGCGGTCCATTGGCTCGCTTCATGATGGGACGTGGTGTTGTCCAGGGGCAGCGTCATGGCCAAGGCGAAGCAGACGCCCTGGCCCAGGGCGAGCGCCACCACCGGCATCACCCCGAACATGCCCGGCGACCACCAAAGCACGCCGGCGCCCCCTATCGAGAGCAGAGCCGCCCAGGCCAGCCAGCCGCGACGGTCCAATGACTTGCCGGTGACATAGCCCGACAGGAAGCTGCTGATCGCGATCATTGCGGCGAACAAGCCCAGATTGACACCCGGGCTCAGCGCGTTGATCTGCAATTCCCGGCTGCTCTCCCCTACCCAGGCGAAGCAGGCGTAGCAGATGAACTGACCGATCCCGAAATACATGGCAATCAGCCAGGCCCGCCCCGAGCGCCATGGCGCACGGCTGACCGCGGCTTCCACACGGGCAGCGTGCGACTTCGACGGAAATGCCGATGTCAGGCGGCGCCAGCTCACAATGGCGAGGACGCAGACCACGGCCCAGATGCCGGCGCCCAGCCGCCAGCCGCCACCGGCGTGGGCGATGGCCTCGCTACCCACCGCCGCCAACGTCGCCCCGATACCGAGCCCGGCGGCATAGATGCCCATGAAGAACGCGGCCTCGCCGGAGAAATGGCTCTTGATCCAGCCGCCGAGGAGCGGCCCGGAAATCGCGACCCCAATCCCAACCAGCAGCGTGGCGAACAACAGGCTGCCGGGCGATCCGGCGAATGCCCGCAGGGCCAACGCCACGCCCAACAACGCAAGCGAGAACAGCACCACCCGGTCGCCGCCGAAGCGGCGGCCGATTGCCGGCACGAAGATCGCGCAGATACCCATGCACAGGTCAGGAATGGCGGTCAGCAGCGCCGCCTCCGCGTGTTTCATGCCGAATTCCGACTGAATGGCATGCACCAGCGGCCCCATCGACACAATGCCCGGTCTCAGCGACAGCGCCATGATGAACAGGCCAAGTCCAGCAAACAGCCTGAGCGATCGGTCTTCCTGCGTGGTAGCAACCAACACTGGCTTCTCCTGGTTCTAAAAGGGGGGATCCAGCGTCAGGCGTCAGGCGCCGTCGGTGAACGGGCTGCGCTGGTCTTGCACCGAGCGGGCGCCGTCGAGATACGGGTCCGCCGAGCGGGCGCCTTCGGTGTACGGGTCGCGGGCCGCCGTCGCCGAGCGGGCACCTTCGCTGAACACATCCCGCGCGCTCTGCACGGCGCGGGCGCCATCGCTGTACGGGTCGCGGGCGCCAAGGACGGAAGCTTGTGCGCCGACAGCGGCGGCAGCGAGGGCAACGGCGAGAACGAGGCGGGAGGTGAAGGTCTTGGACATGATCGATTTCCTTGATGGATGCGTGAGCGGGTTGCAGTCGTGTGTGATGCCAAGGCAGCGATCCGCTGTGTCGTTGTCGCGTTGCACTGCCATGGATGCTATTTAAGCCCGCTCACGTATCGCGCTCGTGGCGTATTTGCCCCCTTAGTGTCGCGGCCAGTATCCCGCGCGTGGCCAGATACAAAGGCGTACAAAAGGACGGGGCGACGTGCCGGATCGGCAGTTCGCCCCGTACGGCCTACGCCGTCAGCCGCGCCGCCACAGCCACCTCCAGCATGTGCAGCCGGTCCTGGCCCCAGAACAGCTCCCCGTCGAAGACATACGACGGCGAACCGAATACCCCGGCGGCCACGGCTTCGTCGGTATTGCGCCGGTATATCTCCTGGGTGTCTGCCGAGCGCGCCCGCACAAGCGTCGCGTCCGCGTTGAACCCCTGCGCGGCGAGGATCTCGCGCAGCGTGGCCTCCGACGAGATATCGCGCTCCTCGCACCATTGCGCGCGGAGGATGGCCTTGTACAGCTCCAGCACCGGCAGCCCCTGCGCATCCACGGCGATGACGATGCCCGACGCGAGGTCCGCGTTCGGGCACATGGTTTTCGGCAGCGGATTGACCTGGATGTTCAGGTGCCGGCACCACCGCGCCAGTTCCGTGATGCGGTATTGCTGCCGCTCGGGCGAGCGCTGCCCCAGCAGTACGCCCCCTGTTCGCGCATACACCTCGGGCAGGTTCACGGGCTTGTGCCGGATCTCGACGCCCTGGCGCCGCGCCAGCGCATCGAGCCGATCCGCGCCCAGATACGCCCAGTCCGAATTCAGCCAGAAGTAATAGTCGATGACAGGTCGGTTCGCGCGGGTCATACGTGTCGGCTCCCGTTGACCGCCGCTACCGGCAAGCCGACCAGTGCTGTTTCCCGCATGCAGGCGGCGCTCACGAATGCGATGACACTCAGCGCACCGAGGTACCAGACGATATAGGTCGGGCTGCCGCCGCCGTACTTCAGCAGCGACGTGGCGACGATCGGCGCCAGCCCGCCTCCGATAGCGCCCGAGACCTGCACGGCAATCGAGATACCGCTGTAGCGCACCTCGGCGGGGAACTGCGCGGCAAAGAGGCTGCCTTCCGGTGCATAGAGACAGGCGTAGACCAGCCCGATGGCAATGGAGAGCGCGATGGTGATGTTGCGTGGATCCAGCGACTGCAGCAGGTCGAAGAACTGCGACGAGAACAACAGGATGCCGACCGTACCGGCCATGAACACCCACTTGAAGCCGATGCGATCCGCCAGCATGCCGCACAGGGGCATGGTGAACAGCGCGATGGCAGCGCCCCAAACCGTGGCGTCGAGCATCACTGTCTTGGGGATGCCCAACGTGCCGGTGGCATAGGCCAGCGCGAACGTGACCACCGTGTAGAACCAAGTCACCTCGGCCAGCCGGCCGCCCACCACGGTCAGGACCTGGCGCGGATACTGGCGCAGCACGACCATTGCCGGCATTTCCACCTTCTCGCCCTGCTTCTTCATCTGCTCGAAGTCCGGCGACTCGGCCACCTTCGCGCGAATGAACCAGCCTACCGCCAGCAGGACGACGCTCGCCAGGAACGGCACGCGCCAGCCCCACGTCAGCATGTCCTGCTCCGGCAGCGTCGCCACCATCCCCATCGCCAGCGACGACAGCACCAGCCCCGGCGCGACCCCGGCCTGCGGCAGGCTGCCGAAGAAGCCCTTCTTGCCTTCGGGCGCATGCTCCACGGCCATCAGCACCGCGCCGCCCCACTCGCCGCCGACCGCGATCCCTTGTAGCAACCGCAGCAGCACCAGGGCCACGGCAGCCCAGTAGCCGATGCTGTCGTACGACGGAATCAGGCCAATCAGGATCGTGGGAATACCCATCATGAACAGCGTGATCAGCAGCATCGACTTGCGGCCCATCCGATCGCCAAAATGGCCGAAGACGATGCCGCCGAGCGGCCGGGCGAAGAACCCCACCGAGTAGGTGGCGAAGGCCGCCAGCGTACCCGTCAGGGGATCGAATGACGGAAAGAAGATCTTGTTGAAGATCAGTGCGGCGGCCGTGCCGTACAGGAAGAAGTCATACCATTCGATCGTCGTGCCCATCATGCTCGCCAGGCCCGCGGTGATATACGCGCGGCGTGAGCGCGCGGCAGGAATCTTGTTCATCGTAACGCTCCTTGGATTCGGATAAGCCGTCGGCCATGCGCCGGCGGCAGGCACTCAGGCGGGTGGCAGCGGCGCGATGCCGTGCGTCTGGCGCGCCCAGTACGCGAAGGTGGCGTTGACGATGGAAGGCTTGAGCAGGTAGTCGTGGGCCTCGCGGGCGAGCGCATCGTCCACGGGCGTCAGCGGGCCGAAAGCCTGCGCACGGATCTGCATCCGCGCGGCGCGTTCGAGGTAGACCGAGAGATAGGTGGCTTCCTCGCAGGTCTTGCCCGCGGTCAGGTAGCCGTGGTGCGCCAGGATGATCGACCGTTTGTCGCCCAGCGCTGCGGAGATGATCACACCCTCCTGGTCCGCAATCGGCACGCCGGGCCATTCGCCCAGGAATGCACAATCGTCGTGCAACGGCGTCATGTCCATCTGCGCGATGACCAGTGGCTGGCGCGCGGCGGCCAGTGCCGAGGCCCAGGGCGAATGCGTATGGATGATCGAATTGACGTCCGGGCGCGCGTCGTACACCCACAGATGGAAACGCGTGGCGGGGTTGGGCATCCCATCGCCCGTCAGCGTATTGAGGTCACGATCCACCTCGATGAAGTCGTCCGGCGTCGCCTCGTCGAAACCGAGGCCGAAGCGCAGCGTCCAGTAGGCGCCGGGGCGCTCCGACCGCACGCTGATCTGGCCGGCCAGACCGGCTTCCTGCTCGGTCATCGCCAGGATGCGGCAGGCGTAGGCCATGGTCTCCTGCATGGTGCGCGGCCTGTTGCGCAGGTGTCTCGCCATCTCGTTGGTGGCGCGCGTGTCGAAGTACGACTTGTCTCTGAGGGGGGCGTTCATGTCTTCTCTTCTCCGTGGAATGCCATCCGGCAACCGGTGCGGGGCATGAAGGGAAGTATGAAAACCAGGCGCCTGCCGTGCTATGTAGCCACGCGCATAGCTGCTATCTCACTGCGTCACGGCTTGAGGGTGCGGGCCACCTGCAAGGCCGAGGCGAGCAGGACGTCCGCCAGCGGCAGCGCGTGGCGGGCGGCGTGAGTGACGGCCACCATACGGCGGCGCAGCAACGGGCTGCGGATCTTGAGCTTGTGCAGGCCGTACTCGTGGAGCAGCTTGTCGGGTAGCCGGCACGGCAGAATGCAATCGCCCACGCCAGCAGAGACCAGCTTCAGGATGGCATCGACAGTCTCGGCCTCGGCCACATACGTGGGCTGCAAGCCGGCGCTCTCCACCATCCGGCGTAGCGCGTAGCCGTGCGGAAAGCCGACCAGGCGCAGCGGCTGGCCGCGCAAGTCGAGCCCATCGTCGGGGGCGGCCTGCGGCGCATCGGGCCGCTGCAGCGTGACCAGGCACATCTCGTCCTCGAACAGCGGATGCGTGGTCAGCGTGGCCGTATCGACCGCGGTGTCGTAGACCACACCAAGATCGGCCTTGCCGCTTTCCACCAGCGCCACCACATCGGCCGAACTGCGTCCCATCAGCGAAAGATTGACGTTGGGATGGGCGCTGACAAAGCTGGCCACCACGTCGGCGATGAAGTAATAGCTGACCGTGTGGACGATTGCCAGCCGGACGGTGCCCTGCGTGGTGCCGTGGGCATCGCGGATCGCATCCACAGCCTGGTCGATCGCGCGGTACGGCCCTTCGAGGGCCTCCTGCAGCTTCTGCCCGGCCTCGGTCAAGGCCACGCCACGGCCAGTTCGCACGAACAGGGGCTTGCCGAGCTGCGCCTCCAGCGTGGCGAGTTGCCGGCTGACGCCCGACTGGGTCTGATCGAGATCCTCCGCCGCCCTGGACAGCGACTTGAGTTCGGCAATACGAAGGAAAATGCGGAGAAGACGGTCAGGCGTATCCATGGGGGAGCGGCTGGCTTCCCTGGAAGGGCCAGTTTAGTGATGTGTCGACACGGTACAGCAGCCGCGTGCGGCCGCAATGCGCAGATACCCGGCCCAGCCATGGGGCATGGCCGAGTGCGGGCTATCTGTACAGCAACGTTCGTGCCAGTTTTTTAAGCCGCCTTCCGATGCTGGTGCTTCCGCTCCGGCTTGCACTCGTACTTGAGTTCGCGACGGCCGTCCTCGTAGGCCACCTCGAGCCGCACGGTGAAGCCCCAGAGGCGCGTCACGTGGCGCACCACTTCGTCGAAGCTGTGTGCCAGCGGGCGGCGGTCGCTCTGCAGGTGGCGCAGCGTCAGGGAGCGGTCTCCGCCCACATCCACGTTCGTCACCTGGATATTGGGCTCCATGTTGGAGAGGTCGTACTGGTTAGCCAGCAGCTGGCGAATCGCGCGATAGCCTTCGTCGTCATGGATGGCCGTCACGCGCAGCTTGCCTTCGCGATCGTCGTCGAGGACCGAGAACAGCTTCAGCTCGCGGATCACGCGCGGCGACAGGAACTGGAGCAGGAAGCTTTCGTCCTTGAAGTTGCGCATCGCGAAGTCCAGCGTCTGGCGCCAGTCGCTGCCCGCGATCTCGGGCGCCCAGCGGCGGTCCTCCTCGGTCGGGTTCTCGCACATGCGGCGCAGGTCCTGGAACATCAGGAAACCCAGCGTGTAGGGGTTCAGGCCGCTGTAGTAGGGGCTGTGGTACGGCGGCTGGTAGATGACGTTGGTGTGGGCCTGCAGCAGTTCGAGCATGAAGGCGTCGTTGACGAGCTTCTCCTCGTAGAGCTGGTGCAGGATCGTGTAGTGCCAGAACGTGGCCCAGCCTTCGTTCATCACCTTGGTCTGGCGCTGCGGATAGAAGTACTGCGCGATCTTGCGCACGATGCGCACGATCTCCCGCTGCCACGGCTGCAGCTTGGGCGCGTTCTTCTCGATGAAGTACAGCAGGTTCTCCTGCGGCTCCGGCGGGAAGGCGATTTCCGGCTCCATCGCCTCCTCTTCCTCCTTGAGCAGATGCGACCGGTGCTTGGGCAAGGTGCGCCAGAGATCGTTCACCTGCATCTGGAGGTAGCTCTCGCGCTCGGTCTGGCGTGCCTGCTCCTCGGTGATCGACAGCTTCTTGGGCCGCTTGTAGCGGTCCACGCCGTAGTTCTGCAAGGCATGGCACGAGTCCAGCAGCAACTCCACTTCCTGCTCGCCATAGCGCTGCTCGCACTCGGCCACGTAGTTCTTGGCGAAGAGCAGGTAGTCGATGATCGCGTCGGCGTTGGTCCAGGTGCGGAACAGGTAGTTGCCCTTGAAGAACGAGTTGTGCCCGTAGCAGGCGTGCGCGATGGTCAGCGCCTGCATCGGCATCGTGTTCTCCTCCATCAGGTACGCGATGCACGGATTGGAGTTGATCACGATCTCGTAGGCCAGCCCCATGTGGCCGCGCTGGTAGCTGCGCTCCGAGGAGAGGAAATGCTTGCCGTACGACCAGTGGTTGTATCCCACCGGCAGCCCGGCCGATGCATACGCGTCGAGCATCTGCTCGGCGGTGATGATCTCGATCTGGTTCGGATACGAGTCGAGCCCGAACTCGCCGGCAATGCGGGCGATCTCGCGGTCATAGCGCTGGATCAGCTCGAAGGTCCACTCCGAGCCTGTGGATAGGTAAGCCATGAACTTCCTCCCTTATCCCATGAACGTACGCGGATGCGCCGCCGTGCCGGCGCGCCGCTACCTGCCGGGCCAGGCGGCCCGCTTCTGGAAGAGATCGTGCAGCACCGGGTAGATCTCGTCGGCACCGATGATGCGCTGCATCGCGAAGTGCTCGAACTGGTTCTTCACCGTGAGATATTCCTCCCACAGGTTCTGCGGCTCCTCGGATGCCACTTCCACATAGGCGTAGTACTGCACCAGCGGCAGGATCGACTCGCGCAGCAGCCGGCCGCACAGTTCGGAGTCCCCCGCCCAGTTGTCGCCATCGGACGCCTGCGCGCAGTAGATGTTCCACTGGCTCGCCGGATAGCGGTCGTGAATCACCTCCACCATCAGCTTCAGCGCGCTGGACACTACCGTGCCGCCCGATTCGCGCGAGTGGAAGAAGTCTTCCTCCTCCACTTCCTTGGCCACCGTGTGGTGACGGATGAACACCACGTCGATCCGCTCGTAGTTGCGCTTCAGGAACAGGTACAGCAGCATGAAGAAGCGCTTGGCCAGGTCCTTGCGGCTCTCGTCCATCGAGCCGGACACGTCCATCAGGCAGAACATCACCGCCTGGGCCTGCGGGCGCTTCTTGAGCACGCGGTTGTTGTAGCGCAGGTCGAGCTTTTCGATGAAGGGCACGCGGTCCACGCAGGCGCGCAGGTGCCGCATCTTCTCCATCATCTCCACCGCCGTGTCCGTATAGGGGCCGTGCGCCTCGATTTCCTCGCTGTAGGCAGCTTCGAGTTCGCGCAGACGCTTCTGGTACGGGCTCGACAGCGCGATCCGGCGGCCGAGCGAGCTACGCATCGTGCGCAGGATGGAGAGATTCGATGGGGTGCCGTCGATCGAGAACCCGGCGCGCACCTTGCGCACCTCGGCGATCTTGGCGAGGTGGCGCTTGGCCAGGTCCGGCAGCGCCATGTCCTCGAAGAAGAAATTCAGGAAGTCCTCGCGCGACAGGGTGAAGACGAAATCATCCTCGCCCTCCCCGCTGTCGCTGGCCCGTGAGCCGCCGCCACCACTGCCCTGCTGCTGGCGGTCGAAGCTGTCACCCCGGACGAACTTCTTGTTGCCGGGGTGAATCCACTCGCGCTTGCCGCCCTGGCCGTGATGAAACACCGGCTCGGTGATGTCCTTGACCGGAATGGACACCTGGCCACTTTGCTCGATGTCCATGATCTTCCGGCCGGACACCGCCTTCGCCACCGCTTGCCGGATCTGCTCGCGGTATCGCTTGATGAAGCGTTGCTGGTTGACGGCACTCTTGTTGCCGCCGTTTTCGCGCCGATCGATGACCGTAGCCATAAGCCGTCCGCCCGCCTTGATAAGCCGCAACCGCGAGGTCGCGTGGATGAAGGAGACCGCGTCCGGTTGCTGTTACGACGATTTCCTGACGCGCAGATACCACTCCACCAGTAGTCGAACCTGCTTCGGCGTGTACCCTTTCTCCACCATCCGGTTGACGAAGTTCTCGTGCTTGTCCTGGTCCTCCCGCGTCGATTTCGCGTTGAACGAGATCACCGGCAGCAGGTCCTCCGTGGTGGAGAACATGCGCTTCTCGATCACCATCCGCAGCTTCTCGTAGCTGGTCCAGACCGGGTTCTTGCCACCGTTGTTGGCGCGCGCCCGCAGCACGAAGTTGACGATCTCGTTGCGGAAGTCCTTCGGGTTCGAGATCCCCGCGGGCTTCTCCACCTTCTCGAGTTCATCGTTCAACGCGTTGCGATCGAGGATTTCGCCGGTGTTCGGATCGCGGTACTCCTGGTCCTGGATCCACAGGTCGGCGAACACCACGTAACGGTCGAAGATGTTCTGGCCATACTCGGAATACGACTCCAGGTAAGCGGTCTGGATCTCCTTGCCGATGAACTCCACGAACGGCGTGGTCAGGTACTCCTTGATGTACGAGAGCAGCTTGGCTTCCTGCTCCGGCGGGAACTGCTCGCGCTCGATCTGCTGCTCGAGCACATAGAGCAGGTGCACCGGGTTGGCCGCGACCTCGGTATTGTCGAAGTTGAACACCTTGGACAACACCTTGAACGCGAAGCGCGTGGACAGCCCGTTCATGCCTTCGTCGATGCCGGCGTAGTCGCGATACTCCTGGTAAGACTTCGCCTTCGGGTCCACGTCCTTGAGGCTTTCGCCGTCATAGACGCGCATCTTCGAGAACACGTTCGAGTTCTCCGGCTCCTTGATCCGCGTGAGCACCGCGAACTGCGCCATCATCTTGAGCGTGTTCGGGGCGTTGGGCGCCGCCGAGAGCGAACTGCTGCGCAGCAGCTTGTCGTAGATCTTGACCTCGTCCGACACGCGCAGGCAGTACGGCACCTTCACGATATAGATCCGGTCGAGGAATGCCTCGTTGTTCTTGTCAGCCTTGAAGGTCTGCCATTCCGCCTCGTTCGAGTGGGCGAGGATCACGCCATCGAACGGAATCGCGCCGAAGCCTTCCGTACCCTTGTAGTTGCCTTCCTGCGTAGCGGTCAGCAACGGGTGCAGGACTTTGATGGGCGCCTTGAACATTTCCACGAACTCAAGCAGGCCACGGTTGGCCAGGCAAAGTCCGCCGGAATAGGAATAGGCATCCGGATCGTCCTGCGGGAAATCCTCCAGTTTGCGAATGTCGACCTTGCCGACCAGCGAGGAGATATCCTGGTTGTTTTCATCGCCAGGCTCCGTCTTGGAAATCGCGATCTGCGACAGCACCGATGGCCTGAGCTTGACCACGCGGAACTTGGTGATATCGCCATTGAACTCGTGCAGGCGCTTGACCGCCCACGGCGAGGGAATGGTATTCAGGTAGCGCACCGGAATGCCATAGTCCTCCTCCATGATCTTGCCGTCTTCGTCGGAAGAGAACAGCCCGAGCGGCGATTCATGGATGGGGGACCCCTTCAGCGCATAGATGGGAATCTCTTCCATCAGCGCCTTGAGCTTTTCCGCGAGAGACGACTTGCCGCCGCCCGGGGGCCCGAGCAGATACAGGATCTGCTTGCGTTCCTCAAGGCCCTGCGCCGCGTGCTTGAAGAAGGAGACGATCTGCTCGATCGTGTCTTCCATTCCATAGAAGTCGCGGAAGGCCGGGTAGACCCGGATGACCTTGTTGAAGAACAGTCGGGACAGTCGAGGATCGTGGTGGGTATCCACCAGTTCAGGCTGTCCGATTGCGGCGAGCATACGTTCGGCAGCAGTCGCGTAGGCAGTAGGATCCTTCTTGCAGATCTCCAGGTACTCCTGGATGCTGTATTCCTCTTCCTTGCGTGCTTCGAAGCGCGTGGCGTAGTGGCCAAAAATGTCCATACCTCACTCCCGTCAGAGTCCCACGTCCGAGGCGAAGGCAGTTTGACTCCCCTAAGACATTCGCGGCAATTTTGCGTTCCACCACCCCGGCCTGGCGGAGTTGCCATGTTGCGAAGTCTTTACTTCATCATAGTCAAATAACGGCGTTCATGAGGACAGAGTTGACGTGTGATGCACGTCCGTTCGTTCCTTGCGACACGCAACGCAACACAACTCGCTTCGCGTTTCGCACTGCACGAATCCCTCGCTGTTCTCATCCCGCTGCGACGGGCCATTGACCATGCTTGTGACACACCTTACACCTTTCCGGCGTGAAGTGCACAACGCCGTGTGTAACGATGCATCGAATCCAGTAACGTCTGACACGTCTGTCGGTCATGCACCGACATCGCTTCTGCAGAGCGCTTTCACTATGCCGCGACACGTGGCCATCCGCCATCGTGCAAACGAACGATCCGCGCATGACGTCATGCGCAATGCGTGCGCACAGCCGCATGACGGGCAAGCTTCGCGCCTGCCTTCATGACATAGCTTTCGACCACCGCGCGCATGGCGATGATGACCACGCGGACGTTGGTTTTCACTGCGGCAAGTTGCCGCGTGAAGATTCATGAGGGGCCGTCAGCAGTGTCGACCACCGAGTGCCAATCGGACTTCGCATTGCACGCCCCACTGCACGCCCGACCCGGCGCGCATGCACCGACATTGCGTTTGCTCCCGGTGGCAGCCTGCGCCACGCACCGCGCAAGTGCGCGCGGCGCTGGCCCGCCACCCTGCGGGACGGTACGAGCACTTTGCGTGCCACGGTCCGCGCGCGCGGCGTTTTGCGTCGCAGCAATTTCCGAAGCGGGCGCACACACGATCACACGTGTGGCGCCGCCAACGGCTTGGCGTGGATCAGATCGGATCCCAGTTGATCACGTCGGGCGAGCGATCGAGCGCGAAGAAGCTGCTGCGCATGGCCGGCATGGCGATCTCCGCCACGGTCTCCGGCGTCCAGCCCTCGCTGGTATGCACCGAGCGCACCGGGCGCGGCTGGCTCATCAGCATGATCTCGTTGGCGCGTACGGCGAAGATCTGGGCGTTGACCTCGTGCGCGGCGTCGCTGGCCAGGAACACGGCCACGGGCGAGATCTTGCCCGCCTCCATCTTCTGCAGCCGCGCCACGCGCGCCTTCTCCTCCGGCGTCTCGGACGGAATCGAGCTGGTCATGCGGCTCCAGGCGAATGGCGCGATGCAGTTCGAACGCACGTTGAAGCGCGCCATATCCAGCGCGATGGATTTCGAGAGCGCCGCGATGCCCAGCTTCGCCGCCGAATAGTTGGCCTGGCCGAGGTTGCCGATCAGGCCCGAGGTCGACGTCATATGGACGAACGCGCCGCTCTCCTGGTCCTTGAAGTAGTTGGCCGCCGCGCGGCTGACATAGAACGTGCCGTTCAGGTGCACGTCGATGACCGAGCGCCATTCCTCCTCGTTCATCTTGAAGAACATGCGATCGCGCAGGTTGCCGGCGTTGTTGACGACCGCGTCGATGCGGCCAAAGTGGTCCAGCGCGCATTGCACGATGGCATTGGCCGAACTCCAGCCAGACACGCTGTCGGTGTTGGCCACGGCCTCCCCGCCCGCCGCGCGGATCTCCGCTGCCACGCGCTCGGCCGGGCCGGCGTCGCCGCCCTCGCCGGTCATGCTCACGCCCAGGTCGTTCGCCACCACCTTGGCGCCGGCCGCCGCCATGCCGAGGGCAATCCCGCGCCCGATCCCGCCGCCCGCGCCCGTCACAATCACCACCTTGCCTGCCATCAAACCGCTCATCGTCTCGCTCCTGTTCTGCGCACTGGCGCGCCATTGCCGCCGCACCGGGGAACATCCCCGTTTTATTGCGGCGCAAGATACGATAGATTGTCGGCGCTGACTTTGGAATTCACAAATCACAAAAGTGGCCTTTGGCACGAACGAAACCATGCACTACGATTTGACCGACCTGCGCCTCTTCCTCAACGTGGGGGAGACCGAGAACCTGACGCGGGCGGCCGAACGCAGCTTCCTGTCCCTGCCTGCCGCCAGCACGCGCATCAAGCAGCTGGAGGAGGCGTTCCAGACCCAGTTGCTGATCCGCCAGGTGAAAGGCGTGCGCCTGACACCGGCCGGCGACGCCCTGCTGCGCCACGCGCGGGAGGTGTTCCGTGAGCTGGAGTGCATGCATTCCGACTTGCGGCCCTATGCCAAGGGCGTGAAGGGGCGGGTCCGGCTGCTGGCCAACACCACGGCCACCAACTCCTTCCTGGCCACGGCGCTGTCGCGCTTCCTGTCCGAGAACCCCGATGTCGATGTCGAGCTGGAGGAGCACCTGTCCGCCGAAATCGTCTCGGCCATCGGCGCGGGCGCGGCCGACCTGGGCATCGTGGCCGGCGAGGTGGCCACCCAGGACCTGGACGCGATGCAGCTCTGCAGCGACGAACTGATTGTGATCGCCCCGGTCAACCATCCGCTGCCGGCGTTCAAGACGCTGCATTTCGCCGATCTGCTCGATAGCTGCCGCTTCGTCGGGCTGAACCAGTTCTCGGCGATCCAGTCCTTCCTGGACCGGATTGCCAATGGCATGGGCAAGCGCATCAGCCTGCGGATCCAGGTGGGCAGCTTCGACGCGGTATGCCGGATGGTGGAAGCCGGCGCCGGCATCGCCATCGTGCCGAACAGTTGCGCGCGCCGCTACGCCAGCCGCAAGGTGCTGCGCTTTATCCGGCTGGAGGACGACTGGGCGCGCCGCGAGCTGCGGCTCGTGCGCCGGCCCGGGCGCGAACTGCCCCAGTTCGCCGAAACGCTGATCCAGTATCTGGTGGAGGCGGCGCGGGAGCCTGTCTAGCCGGTCTCCGGCCGCCCCGGGGTCAGCGGGCCGTCAGTCCGCCTTCACCCCGGCTTCCTTGATGATCGGCGACCATTTGTCGATCTCCGCCGCCAGCCAGGTGCGCAGCCCCTCAGGCGTCTGCTTGTCCGCCGGCACGATCACCGCGCCGAGTTCCTGGAGCCGCGCCGCCACCGCCGGGTCCTTCAGCGAGGCGCGCAGCGCGCCGTTCAGCTTGTCGATCACCGCCGGCGGCGTGCCCTTGGGCGCGTAGATGCCGTGCCAGACCTTGACTTCGAAGCCCTTCAGCCCGCCCTCGCGCAGCGTGGGGGTATTCGGCAGCGCGGGAATCCGCTCCGCCGTGGTCACGCCGTACAGCTTCACCTTCTCCGCCTTGATATGCGGCAGCGTCTGCGTGGTCTGGTCGCAGAGTACATCCACCTGACCGCCCAGCAGCGCGGTCAGCGCCGGCGCGGTGCCCTGGTACGGAATCGTCTGCAATTCTACGCCGATGGCCTTCTGGAACAGCATGCCGCATAGCTGCGACACGGCGCCCAGCCCGGCGTTCGCCAGGTTCACCTTGTTCTGGTTCTGCTTGATATAGCTAATCAGCTCCGGCAGCGTGTTGGCCGGCAGGTCGTGCCGGCCCAGCAGCGTCATCGGCACGTCCGCCACCTGGCCGACGAAGCTGAAGTCCGTCAGCGGCTTGTACGACAGCTTGGAGTACAGCGCCGGCGCCGTGGCCATGCCGTTGTGATGGATCAGGATCGTGTAGCCGTCCGGCGCGGCCTTGGCCACGTAGGCGGCGGACACGGTGCCGCCCGCCCCGAGGCGGTTTTCCACCACCACGGTCTGGCCCAGCGACTTCGACATCGCCGCCGCCACCGAGCGCGCCACCACGTCCGTGGGGCCGCCCGCCGCGAACGGCACGACCATGGTGATGGGCTTGGCCGGATACGGGTCTGCCGCGTGGCTGCGTCCCGGCAGGGTCAGGGCCACGGCGGCGGCCATGCCAAGTGCCGCCCACAGCACGTTTCGGCAATGATGGGCGATCACGGCGGTCTTCGGCCTGGATGATTTCATGCAGCGTCTCCTGGGTGCGCGTGTTCCACGCGTCTGGTTTGAGAATCGATGGCCGCAGCGTGGAAGCAATCGCCGCGCGGCACAATTCCGATTTGCCGAAGGCGGAGCACGGCGCCCGTGAAGAGCAAGGGTTCCCCCTAATGGGTCCCCTGATCCCCCCGACCGGCCGGGCCAGATCTCCCAAACCCCCTGGCCCCGCCCCAAAGCCTCGCTTCGGCAAATCCGAATGTCCCCGGCGTGGCCCCTCGGGAATAATGGCCACACTTCGACACGGACCGACATTGCCATGCTTCCCGAACAGGACCAAGACCAGATTTACCCGGAAATCCGCGAAGCCGTGCGCGACCTCTGCGCGGGTTTCGACTCCGCCTACTGGCAGCGGGTGGAGGAACAGAACGCGTTTCCGGAGACCTTCGTCCAGGCGCTGACGCAGGCCGGCTGGCTCTCCGCGCTGATTCCCGAGGCCTACGGCGGCTCCGGCCTGCCGCTGACGGCGGCGTCGGTGATCATGGAGGAGATCAACCGCAGCGGCGGCAACTCGGGCGCCTGCCACGGCCAGATGTACGTGATGGGCTGCCTGCTGCGCCATGGCTCCGAGGCCCAGAAGCAGCGCTGGCTGCCGGCCATCGCCTCTGGCGAGCTGCGCATGCAGTCGATGGCCGTGACCGAGCCGACCACCGGCACCGACACCACCAAGCTCAAGACCACCGCCGTGCGCCAGGGCGACAAATACATCGTCAACGGCCAGAAGGTGTGGATTTCGCGCGTGCAGCACTCGGACCTGATGCTGCTGCTGGCGCGCACCACGCCGCTGGACCAGGTGAAGAAGAAGTCGGAGGGCCTGTCCGTGTTCGTGGTGGACCTGCGCGAGGCCATCGGCAAGGGCCTGACCGTCCAGCCGATCCGCAACATGGTCAACCACGAGACCAACGAGCTGTTCTTCGACAACCTGGAGATCCCCGCCGAGAACCTGATCGGCGAGGAAGGCCGTGGGCTCAAGTACATCCTCGACGGCCTGAACGCCGAGCGCATCCTGATTGCCGCCGAGTGCATCGGCGACGGCTACTGGTTCGTCGAGCGCGCCAGCAGCTATGCGCGCGAGCGCATCGTGTTCGACCGCCCCATCGGCCAGAACCAGGGCGTGCAGTTCCCCATCGCCCGCTCGTTCGTCAACGTGGAGGCGGCCAGCCTGATGCGCTACAAGGCCGCGCAGCTGTTCGACGCCGGCAAGCCCTGCGGCAAGGAGGCCAACATCGCCAAGCTGCTGGCCGCCGATGCCTCGTGGGAGGCTGCCAACGTCTGCCTGCAGACCCACGGCGGTTTCGGCTTCGCCGCCGAGTACGACATCGAGCGCAAGTTCCGCGAGACGCGCCTGTACCAGGTGGCGCCGATCTCGACCAACCTGATCCTGTCCTACGTGGCCGAACACGTGCTGGACCTGCCCCGTTCCTACTGAGATTGCCGAGATTCCCATGTCCGACCAAGCCGCACCGCAATACCCGACGCGCCAGCTTTGCGACTTCCTGGCCCGCCTGACGCTCGACGACGTCCCCGCGCCGGTCATCGAGCGCACCAAGGACCTGTTTCTCGACTGGATGGCATCGGCCATCGCCGGCAAGGACGCGCCCGCCGTGCGCCGCATCCAGGAATTCGCCGCCGCGATGGGGCCGCAGGGCGGCGACGCCGAGGTCTTTGTCGACCGGCGCCGCACCTCGCCCTACTTCGCCGCGCTGATCAACGGCGCCTCGTCCCACGTGGTGGAACAGGATGATGTGCATAACGGCTCGGTGCTGCACCCGGCCGCCGTGGTGTTCCCCGCCGTGGTGGCCGCCGCGCAGGCCGAGGGCAAGACCGGCGCCGAGGTGCTGCTGGCCAGCATCGCCGGCTACGAGGCTGGCATCCGCATCGGCGAATTCATGGGCCGCTCGCACTACCGGGTGTTCCACACCACCGGCACGGTCGGCACGCTGGCCGCCGCTGCGGCGGTGGCCAAGCTGTTCGGCCTGGATGCGGAAGGCATCAACCAGGCGCTCGGCTCCGCCGGCACGCAGGCCGCCGGCCTGTGGGAATTCCTGCGCGACGCCGCCGACTCCAAGCAACTGCACACGGCCAAGGCCGCCGCCGATGGGCTCCAGTCGGCCTGGCTCGCCCGCGCGGGCTTTACCGGCGCCCGGCAGATCCTCGAAGGGGCGCAGGGCATGGCTGCCGGCATGTCGAGCGATGCCAACCCCGCCGCGCTGACCGATGGCCTGGGCACGCGCTGGGCCACGGCAGAGACCTCGTTCAAGTTCTTCGCCTCGTGCCGCCATACGCACCCCGCCGCCGACGCGCTCAAGGCGCTGATGCAGCGCGATGGCCTGCGCGCCAGCGACATCGCCGCCGTCACCGCCCATGTACACCAGGGCGCCATCGACGTGCTCGGCCCGGTGGTGGACCCGCGCACCATCCATCAGGCCAAGTTCTCGATGGGCACCGTACTTGGGCTGGTCGCGTGGTACGCCCATGCGGGCCTGGGCGAGTTCGAGGAGCACGCGCTGCGCGACGCCGAGGTGGCCGCGTTCCGCGACAAGGTCACCATGGAGCTGGACGACGAGATCAACGCCGCCTATCCGCGCCAGTGGATTGGCCGCGTGACCGTGCGCACCAACGATGGCCGCACGCTAGGCGCCCGCGTGGACGTACCCAAGGGTGATCCGGACAACACGCTGTCGCGCCCCGAACTGGAAGCCAAGGCGATCCAGCTCGGGGCGTTCCGGCACGGCGCCACGGAAGCCGAGATGCGCACGATCATCGCGCGCGTCTGGCAACTCGAACAGGCGGCTGACGTGCGCGACTGGCTGCCGTTCGCCCGCTGACAGGAAGGAATCCAATCCCATGACCCAGACCCCCACGCTCGAACAACTGCGCGAATGGATCGGCCGCTCGGCGACGCGCACCGAGACCCTCGCGCCCGAACCAGTCCTCGCGCTGGCCGCCACGCTGGACCTCGATGGCGAAGCCGTCGCCAGCCAGCCCCTGCCGCCGCTATGGCACTGGCTCTACTTCCTGCCGCGCGCCCCGCAACGCGACCTCGGCGCCGATGGCCATCCCGCGCTGGGCGGCTTCCTGCCGCCCGTGCCGCTGCCGCGCCGCATGTGGGCCGGCGGCGAACTGACGTTCACGCGCGGCCTGCGCGTGAACGACACGGTGACCAAGACCTCCACCATCACCGATGTGCAGCACAAGTCCGGCCGCACCGGCGAACTCTGGTTCGTGACGGTGGACCACGTGCTGACCGTTGACGGCGAGACCGCGCTGACCGAGCGGCACGACATCGTCTATCGCGCCATGCCCGAGCGCGGCACCCCCCAGCCGCCGCGCCCACGCCTGCCCCACACGGCGCAGTTCGGCCGCACGCTGCAGGCCGATCCGGTCATGCTGTTCCGCTTCTCGGCGCTCACGTTCAACGGGCACCGCATCCACTACGACCTGGACTACGTGCGTGACGTGGAAGGCTATCCCGGGCTGATCGTCCACGGCCCCCTGCAGGCCATGCTGATGCTGGAACTGCTGCGGCACGCCCGGCCTGAGGCACGGGTGGCGCGCTTCGGCTTCCGTGGCGTGGCGCCGCTGTTCCATCAGGACACGGTGAGCGTAGGCGGGCAGGACGACCCGGAGCGCGATGGCCGGGTCATCCTGTGGACCGGCGACGATGCCGGCGGCCAGGCCATGCAGGCCTGGGCCGAGGTGGCGCGCTGACGCCGGGGGCCCGGCGCCAGCACGGTCAGAGCGGATTCAACGCGTAGAGGTACAGGATGGCGCCGTTCGCGCCCTCCTTGCTGTCGAACTTGAACGCGTTGCCGGACGAGTTGCCACGGATGCAGAACGACACCGTCTCCTCGCCGGCGGCAATGGCCGTCTTGACCAGATTCGTGACGTTGAAGTACCGGTAATGCTTGGCGGTATCCAGGTACAGCGTGGCCGATGTGCCGCCGCAAGTCGGCGCGTTATGGGAGTTGATATGGTCTTCGTGCCAGTGGGTCGCCGTGCTGTGCGCACTGATGATGGCCGTGGCATCCACGCCGCCGCCCCAGATCAGCAGCCGGTACTGCGGCGTGAACTCGGGTGGAATATCCAGGGCGCCCTTCGGAATCGGCATCATGATGTAGATCTTCGATTCCGGCTCGCCGCCGACCGCGCGCTGGGTAAACAGCGATTCCGCCTGCCCGAAGTTGTCGTTCGCGGTTTCGCCGCCGCGCACCGTGGCGTCCGCCGTGGGCCGGGTGAATGCATAGGCCACGGTGCTGCTGCAGGAACGGCTGAGGTTCATGCAGTACTCCACCATGTAGCGCATCGCGTCTTCGGTCCAGCCGTTGAAGAAATCGGCATGGGCGGTGTAGATCGACCCCCAGTTCAGGCTTTCCACGTTTCCGTGCTGGTCCAGCGTCGGGTCCATTGACAGCTGCGCGTCAGTCAGGTCCGTCACGGCGCCGATCTGGTAGGCGAGATTGAAGCTCAGGTGCGGCAGCGGCACCGGATAGTCCTCCGGGCAGACCCCATTGGCATTGGCATAGGCGATGTTGTTCCGGCCGCTGCGGAACGGATGCATGTGCACCCCATCCCAGCAGTTCGGAAACGCCAGCGCGATGTTCAGCTGGACGTTGCCGTTGCCGTCCGGCACGCAATCGTTCGGCGCCGTACGCGTGTAGCCTCTCTTCGACCCCGTGCAGAGGAAATTGACCGCCACGCTGGGCCCCGTGCCCCGGTGGTCGCCGGCCAACATCTGCAGCCCGGGCGGAATCACCGTGACCCGCCGGTGCGTGTTCGCCGGGAAGGCCCGATTCTGGTAATAGGTCTTGTGATACGACGGCGCCACCACGCGCCCATCCGGCAGCTTCAGCGAAGGCGCCCAGTAGGACGTGTTGTCCGCTGCGTTCTCGCAGGTGGAACTGTGCTCCGTGTACAGGTCTTCCGCCGTGGTGTTGCCGGTGGTGGTGGTGTGGCCGAAGAAGTCATGCGACATCGCGATCCCGGGCTTGCCGGGGTAGATGATCGGATCGTCCGGCAGCCGGTGCGAGAACGAGCAGCTGACGTTGGCGGCGCCCTCGCCAATCGCCTGGCCCCGCGCACTTGGGGCACCGAACCACACGGTGGCCAGCAACACGCCCCCGCAGAGCACCGCGATCGAGTAATACAGGCGACTTTTCATGATGGAACCCCCCTCGCTGTGTGGATGCGAAGGATGTTCGCGCCACGGCCCTGCCGGGACAATGGACGATGATGGGTCATCCCTCACCGCGTGCGGGGTCCCCCGCGCGGGTGAAGGATGCCGGTCAGAGCAGAATCAGAGCGCCGCCGCCGTACCCAGCAGCGCGGTGGACTGGCTGGACAAGGTCCCGCCGTTGCCGTGCACGAGCGCGATCTCCGCCCCCGCCACCTGCCGTTCGCCGCACTCGCCGCGCAGCTGCCGCACCGCCTCGATGGTGATGAACATGCCGTACATGCCCGGATGCACGCATGACAGGCCGCCACCGTTGGTGTTCACCGGCAGCCGCCCGCCCGGGGCGATGGCCCCGCCGCTGACGAACGCCCCGCCCTCGCCCTTGGCGCAGAAGCCCAGGTCCTCGAGGAACAGGATCGTGTTGATCGTGAAGGCGTCATAGAGTTCGAGCACGTCCACGTCGGACGGCTTGAGCCCCGCCATCGCGAAGGCCCGGGCGCCGCTTTCCTGCGCCGCCGTCACCGTTACGTCCGGCATCGACGAAATCTGCCGGTGCCAGGTGGCCGTGGCGTTGCCGAGCACGTACACCGGCGGCTTGGCCAGCGACTTCGCGCGGTCGGCCCGCACCATCACGTAAGCGCCGGCGCCATCGGTCACCAGGCAGCAGTCGCGCACCGAGAGCGGGTCGGACACCATGCGGGCGCCCAGCACGTCCTCGATGGAGAGCGGGTCGCGCATCATCGCCTCGGGGTTCATCCGCGCCCACTGGCGCGCCGCCACGGCCACCTCGGCCATCTGCGTGCGCGTGGTGCCGTACTGGTGCATGTGCCGCGCGGCGGCCAGCGCGTAGGAGGTGATCGGCGCCAGCGGCTGGTAGGGGTTCTCGTACGGCTGCGGGTCCAGCACGGCGCGCACCTTGCCGATGCCTGCCCGGCCCACCGTGGACGTGCGCTGGTTGCTGCCGTAGCAGACCAGCACGGCGTCGCAGAGGCCGGCTTCCAGCGCCATCATCGCGGGCAGCATGTGCGAGACGAAGCTCGAGCCGCCGATCATCGTGCTGTCGACGAACTTCGGCTGGATGCCGAGGTACTCCGCCACCGGCATGACCCACATGGTGGCGCCGACGCTGGCCGTGGCGATGCCGTCGATGTCGCGCATCGACAGGCCGGCATCCTTGACGGCCGCCTTGGCCGCCTCCACGAGGATTTCCATCTCGGTCTTGCCATGGGCCTCGCCGAGGCCGGCCTGGCCCACGCCGACAATGGCCACGCCGCCGCGCAGGTGCGATCCGTTGCTTGCCATGGTTCAGCCCTCCCCAACCAGATCGAACACGACCAGCGCCGGTTCGGTATCGCTCTTTGCCGGCGCCACACGCGCCTTGACGCGCATGCCGATGCGCACCTCGGCCGGGGCGATGCCCTCGACCCGGCTCATCATCCGCACGCCTTCGTCCAGGTCCACCAGCACCACGTTGTAGTCGCCGCCCGCGTCGGGCTTGCGGCGCACCACGCTGGTCGAGTAGACCGTGCCGGTGCCGGCGGGGGTGGTCCAGGCCAGCGCATCACCGCCGCAGTGCGGGCAGATATTGCGCGGATAGAAGACATGGCGATGGCAGCCCCCGCAAAGCTGGATGCGGAACTGGCCGGCGGCCAGCGCCTCGGCGTATTGCTTGTCCGGACCGGGATCGGTCACGGCAGGAATGGATTGCGGCATGGGGTCTCCGGAAGGCGGGTCAGATCACCAGTTCGATCAGGAACGGGCCCTTGCGCTGGTTGGCCATCGCGAAGAGGTCGGCGAAGGTTTCCATGTTGTCCGCGCGCGCGGCCTCCACGCCCATGCCGTTGGCCATCTTGACCCAGTCCAGGTCCGGATTGCCGAGGTCGAGCATGTCGAGCGCGGTCTTGCCCGGGTTGGCGCCCACACCGGCCAGCTCACCCAGCAGGATCGCGTACTTGCGGTTGGCCAGCAGCACGATGGTGACGTCGAGCTTCTCGCGCGCCATGGTCCACAGCGATTGCAGCGTGTACATGCCCGAGCCATCGGCCTGCAGGGCCACCACGCGGCGGTCCGGTGCGGCGATGGCGGCGCCGGTGGCCAGCGGCAGGCCGGCGCCGATCGCGCCGCCCGTCAGTTGCAGCCAGTCGTGCGGGGCGGCGTGCACGGTGCCCGGATAGAAGGCGCGGCCGAAGCTCACGCTCTCCTCCACCACCACGGCCTGCTCCGGCAGCAGCGCGGCCAGCGTCTGCGCCACGGCCTCGGAGGTCACGGCGCCCTTGGCGGTCTCGCGCGGCACCTGCGTGGCGGCAGCCGGCAGCGCGGCGTTACGGGCGCCCAGTTCATCGGCCAGCCGGGCCAGCGCCTCGGCCAGGTCTTCCTCGGCACGGGCCAGCACATGGATATTGGCGTCCTCGGGGTACGGGCGCGGCGACTGGCCCGGGTAGGCGAAGAACGTCACCGGCGCCGGCGCACCCACCAGGATCACGTTGCGGATGCCGGCGAGCTTGGCGCGCGCGACATCGCCCGAATACGGAATCCGGTCGACGGCCAGCCGACCCCGGCCACGCGTGACGCGGGCGTTGGACATCGGCGTGATCAGGCGGGCGTCCGTGGCGGCGGCGATGCGGTGGGCATCGGCCAGCGCGGCTTCGCGCAGCGCGCTGCCGGCCAGCACGATCAGCGTCGGCTGGCCGCTGCGCAGCACGCGCGCGGCGTTCTGCACGGCATCCGGGGAAACCTTGGGCACCGGCAGCGCCGGCAGCGGCGCGGCCACCTGGCCGCCGGCATCCCAGCACACGTCTGACGGCAGGATCAGGCTGGCGACACCACCCGGCGCGCCGCGCGCAGCCTGCACCGCCACGGCGGCGTCAGCCCCTACCGAGGCGGCACGGGTGGCCGTGCGCGTCCACACGGACACCGGGCGCGCCCAGCCTTCGGTATCGGCGGTCAGCGGCGCATCGAACGGCCGGTGGTAGGTCGCCTGATCGCCAATGATGTTGACGATGGGCGTCTGCGCGCGCCGTGCGTTATGGAGATTCGCCAGCCCATTGGCGAGGCCCGGGCCGCAGTGCAGCAGCGTGGCTGCCGGCTTGTCGGCCATGCGGGCGTAGCCGTCGGCGGCGCCGGTCACCACCCCCTCGAACAAACCCAGCACGCAGCGCATGCCGGGAATGCGGTCCAGCGCGGCCACGAAATGCATCTCGCTGGTGCCGGGGTTGGCGAAGCAGGTATCCACGCCGCAGGCCAGCAGCGTCTTGACCAGGCTTTCCGCGCCGTTCATCGGGGATTGGGTCGTCTCCATGTCTCGGGTTCCGTTCGGGTTATTTGTTGAGTGGGATCTGAATAATGTGCGGCATCAACCACGTGATGCCAGCAAGTCGAAATCTAGGCAGACGAATTCCGTCGGGAACTCGATGCGCGCGTAGTACACGATCACGTCGTCCACGCAGGCGAAGCGGCGCAACTCCGCCACCGGCGCGCCGACCGGCAGCTCCAGCGCCTTGGCCGCGTCGCCGCCGGCCGCCACGATGGACAGGCGCTGGCGCGCCGCCGAAACCTGGAGGCCGGGAAAGCGGTCCAGCACCGGCACCGAGGCGCCCTGGCGGAATGCCTCGGGCTCGCGCGCGAACACGGCTGCTTCTATATAGACCTCGCCCACGGCGAACGGCCGGCCGTCCAGCCGATGGGCGCGATGCAGGAAGTGATAGGCGGCGGCGCGGCGGGCGTCGCACGGCATGCCGAGGTCATCCGGCAGCGGCACGTCGGCGGTGGATTCGACGATGGCCTCGGTGGACAGGCGGTCGCCCACGGCCACGGCCTGATCCCAATTGGTCGGCAGCGCCAGCGGGCGACGGTCACGCCCTGCCGCCTTGACGAAAGTGCCCCGCCCGCGCGAACGCGCGACCAGCCCTTCGGCATCGAGCTGGGAGATGGCGTGGTGCATGGTCATGCGCGCGACGCCGTATTCGCGACACAGTGCTTCGAGTGACGGAATCTGCTCACCGGGCCGCCATGCGCCGCTCTCGATCTGCCGGCGGAAGATCGTGGCGAGCTGGAGATAGACCGGCTCGCGGCTGCGGGAGAGAAGTTGGGCGGCGGCGTCGGACATGCACGGCGCGAGATGCGCACTAATAAGATAGGGCGACTTTATAAAAGTCTAGTTGGCTAGACTACTAGGGTTTACGGCAAACCCCTTCCTCTCTCCCTTATCTGGCGCCGCTCTCGCGTGTGTTTACCCCTCCACGTCCGCCCATGGCCGGTGACAAAGCCCCGCAGAATGCCTCCATGCCCCGCGCGACGCCGGGGCGGGCGTGGCTGCCGCTTTGCAGCCATCTAAAGGAGTCATTCCATGTTGATGCGAGACGTGATCCCGCAAGTGCTGAACCGCGGTACGGCCCTGCTTGGCCAGGACGTACTGGAGACCCCGCCTCAAAAGACCTTCCACCATGCGATCGACATCTATCTCAAGGATTCGAATGCGTTCATGAACACTTACTTCGCCCGGTACTTCGAATGGCAGGGCATCTGCCGCGAGCGCTGGTTCCACGAGTGCATCCACGGCAACCTGCTGGCCGCCGGCGGCGTGTTCGTGACCAAGCGCGCGCACCAGGAGTACGTGGAGGAAACCTTCCCGTTCCAGCGCGTGGACTGCTACCTGAACACCTTCCAGGTGCGCCAGTGCTCGGCCTACCTGCTGTTCCGCTTCTGCGTGGAGGGGCGGCCGGTGTCGCTGGGCTACCAGCAGATCGTGTTCGCGGACCGGGACAAGCGCATCACGCGCTTCCCGAAGGAAATCATCGACAAGGTGAAGGAATACGAGCTGGTGCTGCCGCCGCTGACTAACTGATGAGTCGCGCGCCGTCGGGCTGGTTCAGCCGGTGGCGCGCGTGGGGAAGGGGCTGTCCGGCTCCACTGTGGCGTGGAAGCACGGCAGCCGCAGCGTGAAGGTGGTGTGCACGCCCGGCACGGACTCACAGTCGATGCGGCCGCCGAACGCCTCGGCCACGCGACGGCAGAAGGCCAGCCCGAGGCCGTTGCCGCTCCCGTGCGCCTTGGTCGAGAAGAATGGGTCGAAGATACGCGGCAGCACATCGGCGGGAATGCCCGAACCCGTATCGCGGCAGCGCAGCAGGTAGAAGCCGCCCTCGGCCGCGCCCGAGATCTCGATCCCGCCCTCGCCCTGCGCCCGCACGGCGTAGAGGCCGTTCTTCAGCAGATTGAACAGCACGTAGACCAGCAGCGTGTCCGAGCCGACGAAGCGCCAGCCGGCAGGCATCGGCGCCAGGTGCACGCGCTCGCGCTCGCCGGGCTGGAACGGGTAGCGCGCCAGCGCCGCCTCCACGCAGGCCGCCAGCCCGTGCGGGGCAAAGCTGCGTCGATCCACACGCTCCAGCGTGACGGAGGCCAGCGCCATGTCGATGACCGTGCTGGTGCCATCCACCTCGCGCGTGATGCCCTCCACCACCGTGCCCATGCGCTCGAGCTGCCCCGGCCGCAGGCGGTCTTCGATCAGCCCGTGCGCCACGGCCAGCCGGTAGCCCTCGATGACCTGCGGGAAGGTCCGCGCCATCTCCTGCGCCTGCATGCGGATGGTGGCCAGCGGCGTGCGCACCTCGTGCGCCACCGTGGCCGCCAACGAGTACGGATGCATCAGGTTGTAGCGCACCACGGTCACGGCGAGGATGCCCAGGCTCAGCGCGATGCACACCACGCCCGGCGGATAGAACGCGTAGCCGTAGTTGACCGCGTAGTCGACCGCAGCCAGCGAATAGAGGGCCAGGCTCACCAGACAGAGATTGAAGCGGCGGCGGCGCTCCACGGTGGCATTGGCGCGCGCCACCCAGAGCAGCCATGCGCACCGGCACGCCAGCACCGTGGTCTGCACGACGTGCAACGGATGCAGCGGCCCGGCCTTCGGATAATCGCCAAAAAACAGGGTGTAGTAGCCGGACACCACCTGGCTCGTGGTCAGCAGCAGCACGGCGAGGATCAGGCTCAGGCCGTATGAGGCCAGCACGGCGGGCCGCTCGCGGCGGCACTCGGTGACCTCGCAAATAAACTGATAGAACGTGGTCGGCAGGAACAGGATGAACAGGTAGCCGACCTTGGCGAGCACCACCGCCACGTCCGGGTGCGTGGCCTGGAACAGGAACGCCCAGGTGCCCTGCCACGCGAAAGTGGTCACGCACATCAGGAAGAACGCCGCCGACACGCGTGTCACGCCCTGGGTCACGAGCACATAGAGCCCATACCCAAGGAAGATCGCGGAAACGAAGGCGGGAAGGATCGCGTACATGCACAGCCGCGATGCGCGCGGCGCAGCAGGAGGGACCGCCATGGTACGGCGTGCGTGATCTGTCCGCACTAAAATTGGCTGTATTCAGACCTAAGCCGCGCTGAATTCGCAACGGTTACGGCCCTGCCCCACCGAAGGGGAATGGTGCTCCGTGGGGAAACAAAAACGGCGGGACTGATCGTCCCGCCGTGCGGAATGCCTGCCGGCATCGCTGCCGGCCCGCGCTGGATTACCAGCGCGTGTCGCGTTCCCAGGCCTTCAGTTCTTCCTCGGTGCGCTCCTTGGTGTAGCCATAGCGCTCCTGGATGCGGCCTGCGAGCTGGTCCCGCTTACCGTTGATGACCGTGAGGTCGTCGTCGGTGAGCTGGCCCCACTTCTCCTTGACCTTGCCCTTGGCCTGTTCCCACTTGCCTTCGATCTGGTCCCAATTCATGTACCACTCCTGTTGGCTATCCGACGGATTGGATTACTTGGCGTACTTGGCCTTCACGTTGGCCTGGCACTTGTCCTTGGCATCGCCGGACATCGCATCGCACTTTTCCTTGTCAGCCTTGTAGGCGGCGTCCACGGTGTCCTTCTTGGCGTCGGCGCGGGCTTCGGCCACATCGGTGCTGGTGCCCGTGGCGGCGGCCTTCTCAGTCTTGGCCGGGGCCAGGTTACGTTCGTGCGTGGCCTTGGCTTCCTTCACGCACACGTCCTTGTCGTTACCCTTCTTGTCGTCGCACATTTCCTTGGCGACGTCGTAGTCACGGTCGGCCTTGGTCTTCATGGCCTTGGCGTGGGCTTTCTCGGTGCCGTCGCGCTTGGCTTCGGCATTGGCCTTGGCCACGTCACGGTCACGCTTGGCTTCGGCCTTGCAGACGTCCTTGGCGTTGGCCTTGAGGCCATCGCACTTGCTGCTGGCCGCCTTGTAGTCCGCATCCGCCTGCTTCGTGGCGGCGTCGTAGTCGGCTTTGGAGCCGGCCTGGGCGTAGGCGACGCCTGCCGGGGCGGCGAACATCATCGAACACATTGCTGCGGCAAGCCACTTTTTGGTCATCATGTCGTGCTCCTTTTCTTGGTGGATCCTTTGGACGGAACCCTGTTCTAGCCACACGCTGCATCACACTCGCTGCGTCATGGCCACGCTGTACTTGCAGGTTACGTTTCCCCACCAGATCGAAGCAGAAGACCGCTGCTGAAATGTACGTAAGACAATTCCGACACTTCACATTTTTATTCAGTGGCGATGGAATAAAGTCGGGCATGGCGGGAATAAGCGCCCATGCCGTTCGTCTTACGCTGCAAGCGGTACAAGAACTTTTCCGGACACTCGCCATGAGCCAGACCCTGACCGACGACGCCCTGCGCGAAGTCATTCCGCGCCTGCGTCGCTTCGCCCTCACGCTGACCCGGCAGGAGGCGAGCGCCGACGACCTGGTGCAGGCGTGCCTGGAGCGCGCGCTGTCGCGCGGCGCCGCCCGCCACCACGACGGCGACCTGCGCGCATGGTTGTTCACAATCCTGTACCGCCAGTTCCTCGACGGCCAGCGCCGCGCCAAGCGCTACGCCGGCGTGCTGGCGCTGTTCGGCGTGGGTGACGATGCCGACATGGCGCCCTCCACCGAGGACGTGGTGCTGGCCCGCTCCGCGCTGCAAGCCTTCAACCACCTGCCGGCCGAGCAGCGTGCGCTGCTCACGCTGATCACCGTGGAGGGCCTGACCTACCAGGAAGCCGCCGATACGCTGGGCGTGGCCATCGGCACCATCATGTCCAGGCTGTCGCGCGCCCGCAAAGCCATGCGCGACATGACCGAAGGCCAACCCGCCCGTCCCACCGTCCAGGTCCTGAAATGACCATCCACAAGACGACCCAACACTCCCTGATGCCCGCCGACGCCGAACTCCACGCCTATGTGGATGGCGAACTCGACACTGCGCGCCGCGCCCAGATCGACGCGCTGCTGCCCACGCACCCGGACCTCGCCCGCCAGATCGACGCCATCCGGGCCGCCGCCCAGCAACTGCGCGCGAGCCTGCCGGAGCCCTCCCCGGCGGACACCCCGGCGCGGCTCGACCCCTTCCGCATCCGCCGCACCCTGCGCGACCGCGCGCAGCGCCGCATGGCCGTGGCCGCCTCGCTGGTGATGGCGCTCGGCATCGGCGGCGTGGGCGGCTGGCAGACCCGCGAACTCGCCATGCGCCAGAACTATCTGCCGATGGCCGACGCCGTGCAGGCCTACCGCATGTTCGCGGCCAGCGAGGGGCCACAGGTGGTGGATGTGAGCGCGACCGATCCCCGCGCGCTCCAGTCCTGGCTCGACCGTCACTTCGTCCAGCCCGCCCCGCTGCCCGATTTCACCCAGTACGGCTTCCGGCCCGCCGGCGGGCGGCTGATGCCGACCGAGCAGGGCACGGCGGCGATGGTCCTGTACCGCAACGACCAGGGCCAGACCATCGTCTATTACGTACGGCCGCCGGGCAACCTGCTGCGCTTCGGCAACGGCAACCGGCAGGACGGCAACCTGCTGGCGCAGTACTGGCGGCAGGGCCGCTACTCCTATGCGGTGGTCAGCCCCACCGATACGCCGGTGACGCGCACGCTTCAGCAGGCGATCGAACCGTCACGCCGCGATGCCACCTAAATAGATACCGCTCGATTCCCCGCTTGACGGGACTTGACGGGGCGCGCCATGCTCAATATTCTTTTTATGAACTCGTCGTTCATATTTGAACATTTCATTGAGCAGCCGGCCGACGCATGACGCATCGGCCACAAGACGGAGCGCCCCCATGGTTTCAGGAAAGATCGGCATCAACGGTGCCGGCATTGGCGGACTGGCCGCCGCCATCGCCCTGCGCAAGCTCGGCATGGACGTCGTGGTCTACGAGCAGGCGGCGCGGTTCGCGCGTGTCGGCGCGGACATCAATCTCACGCCGAACGCGGTGCGCGCGCTGGACGGCCTGGGCGTGGGCGCCGCGCTGCGCGAAACGGCGGCCCGGCCCACGCACCGCATCAGCCGCACCTGGGACACCGGCGCGGAAACCTCCCGCCTCGCCATGTCGGACGAAGCCGAGCAGCGCTACGGTGCGCCGCAGCTCACCATGCACCGGGGCGACCTGATGGCCGCGCTGGAAGCCGCCGTGCCGGGCGCCTGCGTGCGGCTGGCGCATAAGGCCACCCACATCGCGCCGAAGGACGGCGGGCGCGGCGCCACGCTGCGCTTCGCCAACGGCAATACCGAGGAGGTGGACGTGCTGATCGGCGCCGATGGCATCCACTCGATCGTCCGCACGGCCCTGCTGGGCGAGGAGCACCCGATCTTCACCGGCGTGGTGGCCTACCGCGCCGTGGTGCCGGCGGAGAAGCTGGCCGGCGTGCCGAACCTCGGCGCCTTCACCAAGTGGTGGGGGCCCGAGCCGACCAGCCAGATCGTGACCTTCCCGCTCAATCGTGGCCGCGAGATCTTCGTGTTCGCCACCGTGGCGCAGGACAGCTGGCGCAACGAGTCCTGGACCACGCCGGGCCGGGTCGAGGACCTGCGCGCCGCCTACGCCGGCTTCCATCCCGATGCCCGCGCGCTGCTCGACGCCTGCGACGACGTGCTGATCTCCGCGCTGTACGTGCGCGACCCGCTGCCGTCCTGGTCGACCGGCCATATCGCGCTGATGGGCGATGCCTGCCATCCGATGATGCCGTTCATGGCGCAGGGCGCCGGCATGGCGATCGAGGACGGCGTGGTGCTGGCGCGCTGCCTGGCCGAGGCCAGCGACGACACCATCCCCGAGGCGCTGGCGCGCTACCAGGCGGCCCGCCACGACCGCACCAGCCGCATCCAGATCGGCTCGCGCGGCAACGAGTGGCTCAAGGCCGGCGGCAATGCGGACTGGGTGTACGATTACAACGCCTGGAACGTGGCGCTCGGCTGATCCTGCCTGCACCCGTTCCGTTTTTCTTTTCCACGTGCCGATGCCCAAGACCGCCGCGCCAGACGACTCCCTCGACAACCCCAATGCGTTCGATAGCGACGATGCCAGCGGCGCGTCGCAGGCGCTCGTGACCCCGGTCATGCGCGGCCTGCGGCTGCTGCGCTTCATTGCCGAAGGCGGCTCGACGGCCAATCTGAGCGAGGTGGGCCGGCGCATCGACGTGAACCGCGTGACGGTGATGCGCCTGCTGGCCACGCTGGAGCACGAGGGCATGGTCGAGCGGCTGCCGCAGGGCGGGCACACGGTGGGGTTCTCGTTCCTGAAGCTGGCGTCACGCGTGCTGGCGGCGAACGACCTCACCACCTTCGCGCGGCGCGTGCTGGCGCAGCTGAGCGGCTCGCTGCAACTGTCGGCCTATCTGGCGGTACCGGACGGCGGCCACGTGCTCTATTTGCTGCGGGACATGCCCAACACCGGGCTGGTCAGCAACATCCAGGTCGGCAGCCGCGTGCCGGCGCACCTGACCACGCCGGGACGGATGCTGATTGCACACCTGTCGCCCGAGGCGCTGCGCGAGCGGCTGGGCGATGACCCGCTGCCCACCGTGACTGGCCAGAGCCCCGCCACGCACGCCCGGCTGGCGGAGATCCTCGGCGCGGACCTGGAGCGCGGCTGCGCGTGGAGCTTCTCGGCCTTCGAGCCGGGCATCGACGCCTGCGCCGCGCCGGTGATGGATGCCACGGGCGACGTGATCGCCGCAATCAGCGTGGCCGGCCCGCAGCAGCGCTTCGAAGCGGACGGCACGCTGCGCGAACGGGTGGAAAAGGAAGTGAAAGCGGCGGCGAAGGACCTGTCGGCGCTGCTGGGGTATCGGGCGGGCAAGCGCTAAACGGCTTCGGGATACGCCGCCCCTCTCCCCCGGCCCCTCTCCCGCTAGCGGGCCACCGTCAAGCCTCCAGCTTCATCGGCATCGACCTGCGCCGGGCCTTGGTCGCCAAGTACAGCGCGTGCGCCACGGCGGGCGCCACCGGGCCGAGCGACACCTCGCCGCAGCCCTGCGGGGGCCGGTCGCTCGGCACGATCACCACGTCGATCTTCGGCATCTCCGCCAGTTGCAGCAGCGGATAGTCGTGGAAGTTGCTCTGCTGCACCACGCCCGCCTTGAACGTGATCTCGCTCTTGAGCGTGTTGGTCAGCGCAAAGCCGATGCCGCCCTCGATGTTGGCGCGGATCAGGTTCGGGTTGATCGCCCGCCCGCACTCCACCGCACAGACCACGCGCCGCACCCGGAACGCCTTGCCGCTGCGCTCCAGCTCCAGCTCCAGCGCCATCGCCACATAGGTCTGGAACGCCTCGCCCCGCCCCGTGTAGAGGTTGAACGTGAACCCGCGCGACACCCCGGGCGCCGGCTTGCGGTCCCAGTTCGCCGCCTTGGCCGCCGCGTCCAGCACCCGCAGCGCCAGCGGGTTGTGCGCCAGCAGCGCGCGGCGGTAGCGGTACGGGTCCATGCCGGCCGCGTCGGCCATCTCGTTGACGAAGCTCTCCAGCATGAAGATGCTCGACGTGGAGCCCACGCTGCGCATGAAGCTGACCGGAATCGGCTGCTTCACGTCGATCATGTCGACCTTCAGGTTCGGCACGCGGTAGACGCAGTCGTAGATGGCCTCCAGCATGGTCTCGTCCCAGCCGCCGTTCTTCGCCATGCGCTCGGCCTTGATCACGCCGTAGAGCGACTGGCCGGTCAGCCGGGCATGCATCGCGCGCGGCAGGCCCTTGTCGTCGAGCACGGCGCGGAAGCGCCCCGACACCCCGGGCCGGTAGAAGCCATGGCGGATGTCGTCCTCGCGCGAGCGGATGACCTTGACCGGCTTGCCCACCGCCGCCGAGGCCCGCGCCGCGTGCACCACGAAGTCCGGCAGGAACTTGCGCCCGAAGCTGCCACCGAGGAAGGTGGTGTGGACGATGATCGTCTCGGGCTTGCGCTGGTAGAGCTTGCCGAGCGCGTTGCGCACGAAGTCCTGGCCCTGGATCGGCCCCCAGACCTCGATGGCGTCCTCGCGCACGTGCACGGTGGCGTTCACCGACTCCATCGTGGCGTGGACGATGTACGGCGTATGGTAATCGGCCTCGACGAGCTTGCCGCCGGCGGCCAGCACCGCGTCCGGGTCGCCCAGCTGCGTCGCCACCACGGCCTCGGGGGCGCCGAGCGCGGCCTGGCGCGCGGCCAGGATCTGGTCGCTGTCGAGCGACCTGGACGGGCCGGGATCGACCTCCAGCTCCAGCGCATCGGCGCCCTTCTTGGCGAGCCAGTAGCTCGTGGCGACCACGATGGCCGCGTCCGGCGCCTGCACCACGGCCTGCACGCCCGGCATGGCCTTGACGGCTTCGGCGTTGCGCAGGCCGGTGACCTTGCCCGTCACGGTGGGGGCGAACTTCAGCGCGCCGTACAGCATGCCCGGCACCTTCACGTCGATGCCGAATTCGGCGGACCCGTCGACCTTGGCCGGCGTGTCCAGCCGCTGCAGGTCCTTGCCGATCAGCTGGTGCGCGGCTTCGTTCTTGAGGCGCGGCGTGGGGTTCAGCGGCAGCTTCGCCGCCTCTTCGGCCAGCTCGCCATAGCTGAACGAGCGGCCCGTGGCGCCGTGATAGACGCGACCTTTCTCCGTGTAGCACTGGCCCGGGCGCACCTGCAGGCGCTTGGCGGCGGTCATCACCAGTACCTCGCGCGCCTGCGCGCCGGCCACGCGCAGCCGCTGGTAGAACAGCGTGGCGGACATCGACGCGCCAACGAACTGCTGCGGCTCCTCGTACGCGGCGCCGGTGCGGTAGGCGTCCCGGCCGGTGACGAAGGTCACGGCCACCTGCTGCCAGTCGGCGTCCAGTTCATCGGCCAGCACCTGCGGCATGCCGGTATAGACGCCCTGCCCGCACTCGCACTGCGACAGCCCGAGCGTGATCTTGCCGTTCGGCTCGATCCAGATCCAGTCCGTGATCTCGTGCGTGCCGTGCGGGCCGCTGTCCACGGTGCGGGAGGCCAGCGCCGGCAGCGGAATGCAAAGCGCGCCGGCCAGCGCCATGCCGCCCTTCAGGAAGCCGCGCCGCGCGGGGCTGGCGATGGGGTTACTTTGCGGCAGCATGAACGGCCTCCCGGATGCGGTGGTAGGTGGCGCAACGGCACAGGTTGCTGACCGAGGCGTCGATCTCCTTGTCGGTGGGGTGCGGATTCTGCTTGAGCAGCGCCGTCACCGCCATGACCATGCCGGACTGGCAGTAGCCGCACTGCGGCACGTCCTTGGCGATCCAGGCCTGCTGCACCTTGGACGAGCGGTCCGGCGAGAGCCCTTCGATGGTGGTGACCTTGCGGCCCGCCACGCTGGAGACCGGCGTCACGCACGACCGCTGCGCGTTGCCATCCACATGCACGGTGCAGGCGCCGCACGCGCCGATGCCGCAGCCGTACTTGGTGCCGGTCAGGCCGGCGTCATCGCGAATCACCCACAGCAGCGGCGTATCGCCGTCGCCGTCGAAGCGGGTCGCTTTTCCGTTCAACACAAAATCCATGATTGCCCTCGCTCGTGCAAGAAGTCACGCTGAAATGACGGCCGCAGGCCACCCTGCACGGCGCAGGGTGCGGCCAGGTACGACTGGGTTGGAAACTCGGGGAGGGGCGTCTGAGGGACGCCCGGAGGCTATTCCGCCGTGATGTGGTACGTGCGGATCAGCGTGGCCCACGCCGCGGTGTCATCGCGGATGCGCGCGGCCAGGGCGTCGGGGGTGCTGGCCACGGGCTCGAGGCCCTGGCGCTTCAGGTCATCGCGCACGCTCGCGGTGGCAAACAGCGTGCGCACATCGGCGGCCAGCGCATCGACCAGCGGCTGGGGCGTGGCGGACGGCACCAGCAGGGCGTACCAGGAACTGACGTCGATGCCGGGCATGCCCTGCTCGGCCAGCGACGGCACGTCCGGCGCCGCCGGGGAGCGCTTCGACTGGGTGACGGCCAGCGCGCGCAGCGCGCCGGACTGGATGAACGGCGCCAGCGTGGGCCACGTGCCGAACAGCACGGGCACCTGCCCGCCCACCACATCGGTCACGGCCTGGGTGGTGCCTTTATAAGGGACATGAAGCATGGTCACGCCGGCCTTGTTGCGGAACAGCTCGCCGGCCAGATGCAGGCCGCTGCCGACGCCGGGACTGGCGTAGCCGAGCGGCGACTTCGCCTGATCCGCCTGCTTCGCCAGCGCGATCAGTTCCGGCACGGTGCGCGCCTTCACCGCCGGGTTCACGGCCAGCACGTTGGGCGAGCTGGCCAGCAGCGAGACGGGCCGGAAATCGCGCGTGACCTGATAGGACAGCGCGGGGAACAGCGTGGGGTTGATGGTCAGGTTGCCGGCCGGCACCACCAGCCAGGTGCAGCCATCGCCCGCCGCACGGCGCACCGCGTCGATGCCGATATTGCCGTTGGCGCCGGGCTTGTTGTCGACGACCATCGTGGCGGCCTTGCGGTGGGGTAGCTGCTGGAGCCCCTGCGACAGCGTGCGGGCAAGCTGGTCGGCCGGGCCGCCGGCCGGGAACGGCACCACGATCCGCACTGTGTGACAGGCCGGGGCGGCCTGTGCCATACCCGCTGCTCCCATCACCACCATCGGCAGCACTGCCGCCATCCCCATCCACCGTGCTTTCCTCATGCCAGCCCCGTTCCTTCCGTGATTTCGCCATCCGCCGGGGCATCAGCCCGGCGTCATTCGTTGGCCACCCTGCCCTGCAGGGTCGGCCGGTAATCCAGCAGGCGCGACAGCTCCCCTGCCGCCTCGCGCACCTTCTCGACCATCGAATCGAGCAGCGCCGGATCGATCCGGGCTGCCGGGATGGTCGCCCCCAGCGCCGCCACCACGCGCGTGGTGCGGTCACGCACCGGCGCGGCGATGGTCGAGATGCTGGCCTCGAAGAAGCCTTCGTGCAGCACGTAGCCGCGCTGGCGGTCACGCTGCACCATCTCGTACAGCTCTTCCACGGTGCGCGGCGTGCTGTCCGAGTACACCTCCAGCCGTGGCTCCGGATACAGCTCCCGCAGCGCCTCCAGCGAGAGGTCTTCCAGCAGCACGCGTCCCAGCACCGTGGCATGCGCCGGCAGGCGGGTGCCGACGTTCACCGTGCTGGTGAACGGCCGCGCCGCCACCGACTTGGCCACGTACACGATCGACCGGCCATCCCGCACCACCAGGTTGCACGGGTAGTGGATGTCGTCGCGCAGGCGGTCCAGCAACGGCCGGCCCAGTTCGGTCAGCTCCAGCGAGGCCAGGTAGTCGAAGCCCAGCCGCAGCACCGCCATGCCGAGGCGGAACTCGCGCCCGCCGTCGGTCCGCTCCACGAAGCCCATCATCTCCAGCGTGGCCAGCAGCCGGAACACCGTCGAGCGCGGCACCTTCAGCCGCCGCGCCAGTTCCGCCGCCGACAGCGTGCGGTCCTTGCTGCTGAACTCGCCCAACAGCCTGAGCCCGCGTTCGAGCCCCGGCACGATGTACTTATCTTGTGTGTCCTGTACTTCCTGCTGCGTTTCCTGCTGCGTTTCCTCTCTGGGAAGGTCCTGGTTCATGGTCTCTCTCTGCGTAGCGTTCGGTCCTGCCGCCGGCTTTTCGCACTTCAGCCGGCTGGCAACGGATCCGTATAACATGCGGCGTCGCGCACAGCACGAGCCCCCGCACGTCTCCACTCCGAACCCTAGCAGATATGTTTTATCTATGAAACCCGGATTCACATCAGGAACGAATTCAGATTAAGGCGACTTTGTTGATGACTCAACTTAAGTTAATCCCGGATTGACATAGCCCTTGTGATCTGTCGTGTTTTGCTGCGTGGCACAAAGTTGCGGGCCCCGCCAGCTGTGAGACAATCGCCGCCGGTTTCCGGCCGTCTTGCGGCATCCCGCGACATTCCGCGGCATCCTTTCCCGCCTTCCACTTCGCCATGTCCAGCCCCACCTCCGCACACGAACAAGCCACTCCGGCCGCAGATCCCTGGTCCCAACTCGACGAGGCGGGCACAGGACTGACCGTCAACGACTTCCTGACGACGATGTTGAGCCAGCTAGTGACGGCGCTGCGCAGCAGCGTGACCGAGCCGTACGCCACGCAGTTCGAACTGACCGTGCCGGAATGGCGCATGCTGGCGCTGCTGGCGCATGGCAAGGAGCTGTCCTTCGCGGAGATGGTCAAGCAGTCCACCTCGGACAAGGCGCTGGTCAGCCGCACGCTGCGGCTGCTGGAGGACCGGGGGCTCGTCACACTGGAGTCGGAAGGCAGCACGCCGCGCCGGCGCCTGATCTGCCGCATCACGCCCGCTGGCGAGGCGCTCCATGCGCAGGTGATTCCGCTGGCGCAGCGCGGGCAGGCATCGGTGATCCGCCTGCTGACGCCCGAGGAGCGCCACGGCCTGTACACGGGCCTGCGCAAGCTGCACGGCATCTGCACCGGCGCCGGCCGCGACTGACCCCCCTTCAGCGTTGCCGAGGCTAGGCCTCCAGCGCCTCCAGCACCTGACCCCTGGTCTCGATGCCGAGGAAGAACACCGTCACGGCGGCCAGTAGCGGCACCACGGCCAGCCCGTAGAACGCCAGGCTCAGGTTGCCGCTGCCGATGGTGCTGGCGATCAGCCCCGGGGCGAAGATCGCCGAGATCTTGAGCCACGCGCCGCCCAGCCCGCAGCCCATGGCGCGGATGCTGGTGGGGTACAGCTCCGGCGTGTAGACATAGGCCGTGATGAAGCCGCAGGCCAGGAAGCCCATCGCCAGCGCGCAGAACGTGGCCACCACGTAGACCGTGGAGGCGTGGAACACGCCCGCCAGCACCAGCGACACCGCGCACAGCACGAAGGACACGTTGATCACCGGCTTGCGGCCCACCTTGTCCACCACCATCGCGCAGATCAGCGACCCGACCACGCCCAGCACCGAGGCGCCCGCCGCGAGGTTCAGCGCCAGTTGCAGTGGCGCGTGGTAGACCGTCTTGTAGACCGTGGGCAGCCAGGTCGACAGCCCGTACTGGATAAAGCCGCAGGTCGCCCACAGCATCCACACAGCCAGCGTGCGGCCGATATAGACGCGGCCGACGAGGTCGCGCACGCGGCGGCGCGGGTGGCGGGCCGCCATGGCGTCGAACGCCGAGGGATCGCCCACTGGTGGTAGCGGCTGCCTGGCGCGGGCCTCGAAGGCGCTCAGCGCCGCGTCGGCCTCGCCCAGCCGGCCCTTCTCGGCCAGCCAGCGCGGCGACTCGGGAATCAGCTTGCGCAGCACGAAGAACAGCACGATCGGCACCCCACCCAGGAAGTACATCACCTCCCAGCCGTAGCGCGGCACCAGGAAGGCGCCCATCGCGTTGGACACCATCAGCCCGATCGGGAACACCACCTCGTACAGCAGCACGAAGCGGCCCCGGCCATGCGCGCGGGTGACCTCGTTGATATAGGTGGCCGCCACCGGCAGTTCGCCGCCCAGCCCCAGCCCCTGGATGATGCGCAGCAGCGCGAAAATCTCGAACGACGGTGCGAAGCCGCAGGCAATGCTCATCAGGCCGATGATGCCCGCGCTCCAGCCCACCGAACGCAGCCGGCCAAAGCGCTCGGCCAGCGCCGGGAACAGCAGCGCGCCGACCAACTGGCCCACCGAGGGCGCCGCGATCAGGAAGCCGATCTGGCCCGGCGTGAGCGACCAGTTGGCAATCAGCAGCGGCAGCGTGGCCGCGATGGCGATCACGTCGAAGCCGTCGAAGAAGGTGGCGAGGCCGATCAGCAGCCGGGCGCGGATATGCATCGCGTTGCCGGGCATCCGCTCGATACGGGCGATGATCTGGCCGCGCGTAACGGCGCGGGGGTTGGCCTGGGGGTGTGCGGGGGCCGTGGCGCTGGCTGATGCCGCGCCGTCTACGCTATCGATATACATCGGTGGGGGTTTCCTCGGCGGCTCAGAGATCCAGCACGAGCCGCTGGCCCTTGCATCCGGATACGCACACCATCATGGTGTTGTTGGCGGCGCGCTCGCTGTTGCTGAGCACGCTGTCGCGGTGGTCAGGGCAGCCGTCGAGCACGGCGGTCTCGCACGAGCCGCACACGCCCTCCCGGCAGCTGTACTCCATTGCCACGCCGGCTTCCAGCAGGGCATCGAGCAGCGACTTGCCGGACGGCACGCGCACGTTGGCGCCCGTGCGTTGCAGCGTGACGCTGTACTCGCCCTCCTGCACCGCCTCGGTGGCCGGGTCGGCGGCAAAGCGCTCGATGTGGACGTTGGCGTAGCCGTGGGCCGCGCAGGCGGCCTCGAAGGCGTTGAGCATCGGGCCGGGGCCGCAGCAGTAGAAATGCGTGCCGGCCTCCTGCCCGGCCAGCATCGCCTGGAGGTCCGGCGGCGCGCCCTGCTCGTCATCGAAATGGAAGCGCACGGCGTCGCCATAGACCGACAGGGTGTCGACGAAGGCCGCCTCCTCCCGCGAACGGGCGCAGTACACCAGCGTGAACGCCCGGCCGCGCTCGGCCAGCCGGCGCGCCATGCAGACGATGGGCGTGACGCCAATGCCGCCGGCCACGAGCACCGTGTGCGCGGCATCCTCGTCCAGCGCGAAGTGGTTGCGCGGCGTCGCCACGGTGAGCGTGCTGCCCACGCGCAGCTGCTCGTGCACGAAGCGCGAGCCGCCCCGGCTGTTGCGGTCCTGCAGCACGCCCACGGTGTAGCGGTCGCGCGCCTCGGGCGCGCCGCACAGCGAATAGCTGCGCACCAGGCCGTTGGCCAGGTGGAGGTCGATATGCGCGCCCGGGCTGAATTCGGGCAAGGTGGCGCCGCTGGGGTCGCGCAGCTCGATGCTGACCACACCGCGCGCCTCGAACCGCATGGCCTGCACGCGCATCGTCAGGGATTGACTGGCACTCATGACTGCTTCCTTCTCAATGCTTGCCTCGCCAGAGGCAACAGCGACTTCAACACCGATTCAACGCTTTTCCGTGAGGAACTTGCCCTGCGGGCCGCCGGCGTTCTTCTGCCGGCGCGTATTGCCGTCGATGCCACCCTCGATGGCCCATTCGGCGAACACGGTCGGGCCCGGCTCGAACGCGCGCGGCTCCCAGTGGGCGTCGAGCTGGTCCTCGTCGGCGTAGTACTCGATCAGGCCGCCGGCCGGATTCTTGAAGTACCAGAAGTAGGCGGACGAGATCGGGTGGCGGCCCGGGCCGAGCTGGGTGTCCCAGCCCGTGCGGGACATGTGCATGCCGCCGCCGAAGACCTCGTGGATGTCCCGCACCGTGAAGGCGACGTGGTTCAGGCCGCGCTTGGGCTGCGGCAGCTGCAGCAGGAACAGGTCGTGGTGGCCGCCCTCGGCCGCGCAGCGCAGGAAGGCGCCGCGCTCCGGATAGTTGTCCGACTGCACGAAGCCGAACTTCTCCACATAGAAGCGCTCGGTGGCCTTCACGTCCGTGACGAAGAACACCACGTGGCCCACCTCGATCGGCGCGGCGCGCTCGTAGACCGGGCTGCGCTGGTTCAGGCGCGGCTTGTCGTTCCACGTGTTCATCACCGCGCATTCCACCTCCACCTCGCGCTTGCGCGAGACCTGGAAGCGCACGGCCAGCCCGTTCGGGTCGGTGCAGCCCACGCGCGCGCCGTCCTGCTGGCGCACGAAGGTCGGCTCGGCGCCGATGGCGTCGGCAATCGCCTCCAGCGACGCCTGGTCCGCCACGCCCCACACCACCTCGCGCAGCGTGGGGCCGTCCTCGATGGCCGGCGCCAGCGCCGGATCGGCGATCTTGCGCACCAGCACGCGGCAGCCGTTCAGCGTTTCGAAGTCCAGCGCCTCGGCGTCGTCGCGCTTGACCGTGAGGCCCCAGTCGCTGAAGAAGCCTCGGCACGCGTCGAAGTCGTCGGCGCCGTAGGTGATTTCGTCGATTCCCAATACCTTCATCTTGCTTCTCCGTCCTGCCGGTTGATACCCGGGCTCAGTTGGCCCACGGCAGCGGTTGTTCGTTCAGGCCCCAGTACACGGCCTTCTGTTCCATGTATTGCAGGATGCCCAGTCGTCCCTTCTCGCGGCCCAGGCCGCTGTCCCGCCAGCCGCCGAACGGTGTCGAGATCGAGAACTGCTTGTAGGTGTTGATCCACACGTTCCCGGCTTGCACGGATCGTGCCACCCGCCAGGCGCGCTTGTAGTCGCGCGTCCAGATGCCGGCGGCCAGGGCGTAGATGCTGTCGTTGGCCTGGGCAATCAGGTCGTCCTCGTCGTCGAACGGCATCGCCACCAGCACCGGCCCGAAGATCTCCTCCTGGCAGATGCGCGCGTGGTTATCGAGCCCTTCGATGATGGTCGGCGTGTAGAAGTAGCCGTTGGCCAGCCCCGCCACGTCCGGGCGCATGCCGCCCGTGCGCAGCTGGCCGCCGTCTTCCACGCCCGTCGCCACGTAGGACTCGATACTGTCGCGGTGCCGGTCGGTGATCAGCGGGCCCATCTGGGTGCGTTCGTCGGCCGGATCGCCCACGCGCAGCCTGGCGGCGGCGGCGGCCAGACGGTCCATGAACGGCTCGTACTGCGCGCGCGCCACGAACAGGCGCGAGCCGGCGATGCACGATTCACCCGACGAACTGAAGATGCCGTACAGCACGCCGTTCACCGCGTGGTCCAGGTCGGCGTCGTCGAAAATCATGGTCGGGGACTTGCCGCCCAGCTCCAGCGACACCGGCATCATCTTGTCCGCGGCGATGTGGGCGATGTGCTTGCCGGTGGTGGTGCCGCCCGTGAACGACACGCGGCGCACCAGCGGATGCTTGGTGATGGCGTCGCCGATCACCGAGCCCTTGCCCGGCAGCACGCTGATCAGGCCCCGGGGTACGCCGGCTTCCTCGCAGATCGCGGCCAGTTCCAGCGCCATCAGCGGCGTTACCTCGGCCGGCTTGACCACCACGGCGTTGCCGGCGGCCAGCGCGGGCGCCATCTTCTGTGCCTCGCTGGCAATCGGCGAATTCCACGGCGTGATGGCGGCCACCACGCCCATCGGCTCGTAGACGCTCATGGTCAGGCAGTCGCCCCGCTGCGGCGTGATGGATTCCTCCATGGTTTCGCAGGCGGCGGCGAAGAACTGGAACGTGCCGGCGGCGCTGGCGACGAGCGCACGCGTCTCGCTGATCGGCTTGCCATTGTCCAGGCGCTGGCGCTGGGCCAGCGGCTCGGCGCGCGCGCGGATCATCTCGGCCACGCGGTACAGCACGGCGGCGCGCTCATGCGGCTTGCGCTGCGCCCAGCCGCTGGTCAGGAAGGCGCGATGGGCGCCCTGCACGGCTTCTTCCACATCGGCCAGGCTGGCCGCGTTCAGTTCGGCCACGACTTCGCCGGTGGCGGGGTAGCGCGTGGCGTAGCGGTCGCCCGAACCCAGGCGCCAGGCACCGGCGATGCAGATCGGGAGGACTTGTTGTGTGCTCATGTCAGATTCACTTCAGATCGACACCGCGTGGGCGCGGTTGCCGAGGGCGCGCACCACGCTGAACACGGTCAGCGCGGACGTCTTGGGATTGGCCGCGAGCGGCTTGCCGCGCATGGTCAGCTCGAAGCCACCAAACGCGCCGCGTGCTTCCACGTGGTGGACGTTTTCCTCCGCGTGCGGGTCGGCCAGCAGCTTGACCGACGTGCGGTCCAGGCCGAGCCCGGCCAGCGAGACCGTTGCGGCCACGTTGGCGTTCTTCGGATAGAGCCGCGCGGCGTCGCGCGCGGTGCCTTCGAAGATGACCGTGGCTTCGGTCAGGGCGTCGAGGTCGAACAGGTCGGCCGCCGGCGTGCCGGCCCAGGCGCGGGCCGGCTTGCGGCCGGTGTAGATGACTTCGTCCAGACCGCCCACGCGGGCGGCAGCCAGCGCGTCGATGGCGCCGATGGCGCCCGACAGGAGCTGCACCTGCGTGTTGCCACGGCGGGCTGCCGCCTCCAGACGCTCGGCCATGCCCGGCTCGGACAGCGCGCCGACTGACACCACCATGCACGGAATGCCACGCTCCAGCGCCGGCACGATATGCTCCTCCAGCGCGCGATGGCCCGCGCACTCCACGAGCAGGTCCGGGCGACGGTCGCCATCGGCCAGCCCGGTGGCCACGCGCACATTGGGCGCCAGCGCCGACAGCGCGCCGCGTGCCGCGTCCATCGTGCCCGCCGGCACGATCACGACGTCGAACACGACATCCGGGTCCGACTTCAGCAGTTCCAGCACGCCGCGGCCAATCGCCCCGCAACCCACCATGGACACATGCAGCATGGACATTCTCCTGGTTGGCTCAGGCCGCCGCCGCAGCGGCTGCTGCCGCCGGGGTCGATACGGGGCTGGAAGTCGGGCTTGCAATCGGCTGCTGCTTGTTGACCGGCGGGCCGGCGAACACGGTCTTGAAGCTGCCGATGGACAGCATGTCGATTTCCAGCAGGAACGGGCCCGGCTCGACCGTGGCCTCTTCCAGCGCCGCGCCGATGTCGGCGAGATTGCTCACACGGCGGTGACGCAGCGCGAGCGACTTCGAGAGCTGGGCGTAGTCCGGCGTGTGCAGGTCCACGTAGTGGCGGCGACCGCCGTACTGCGCGTCCTGGATGTTCTTGATCACGCCGTAGCCCTTGTCGTTCATCAGCACGATGACCATGTCGGCACGCTCCTGCACCGCCGTGGCGAGTTCGCCCAGGTTCAGGATGAACCCGCCATCGCCGGCCAGCGTGAAGGTCTTCTTGCCCGAAGCCGTGGCCGCCGCGCCGATGGCGGCGCCGATGCCCATGGCCAGGCCCTGGCCGATGCCGCCGCCGAGCGCGTGCACGCCGGCACGCGAGTCGAAGATGTGCAGGTGACGGTTGCCCCAGGTGCTGTTGGACACCGTGACGTCGCGCACCCAGTTGAAGTTGCGGCCCACCGCCTGCTGGAGCGCCTGCACCAGCGCGCTGTACGGGCCGAGGCCGTCCACCAGCGCGCCCACGGCCACGTCGTGGGCACGGCGCAGGTCGGCGGCGAAACCGGCGTCCACTTTCAGGCGGCCTTCAAGCCGATCGGCGAGGCCATCCAGCGCCAGGGCGGCGTCGCCGCTGACGAAGTGGTCGCTCTGGTAGCAGCGGCCTTCCGAGGCCGGATCGGCGTCGATGCGCAGCAGCGGGCGCGGCAGCTTCAGCTCGTACTTCAGGGTTTCATTGCCGCGCAGGCGCGAGCCGACCACCAGCATCGCATCGCACGTCTGGTAGAAGGTTTCGATGGGCTTGTGGAGGTTGTAGGCGCCCAGCGAGCGCGGATCGTCCTCCGCCACGATGCCGCGACCCTGCGTGGAGGTGACCACGCCAAACCCCATGTCCAGCAGGCGCTTGACCTGCTGGCTGGCGTGGCGCGCGCCGCCGCCGAGCCACAGCATCGGCCGGCGGGCCTTGGCGAGTTGGTCGGCCAGCGCGTCGAGCGCATGGGCCGAGGGCTGGTGCTGCGGCACCGGCAGCGGTTGCAGGTCGGCCGGCATCGGGATCAGCGCGGCCTGGATGTCGATGGGGATTTCCACGCTGACCGGGCCGGTCGGCGCCGTCAGCGCGGTCTGCACGGCCAGCTTGATGGTCGAGAGCGCGGTGTCGGCGCTGCGGATGCGGAAGGCGGCCTTCGACACGGCCTTCAGCATGGTGAGCTGGTCCGGGGCCTCGTGGATATAGGCGAGGCTCTGGTCCAGGTACGGCGTTTCGATCTGGCCGGTGATGTGGAGCATCGGCGTGCCGGCCGTCAGGGCCTCGACCATCGCGCCGGCAGCGTTGCCCGCCGCCGTGCCCGTGCTGGTCAGGCACACGCCCAGGCCACCCGTGGTGCGGGCGTAGGCATCGGCCATATTGGTGCCGCCCGCTTCGCCGCGCGCCGGCACGAAGCGGATCTTGCCGCGCTCGCCCATCGCGTCGAGGATGGGCATGTTGTGGATCGAAATCACGCCGAAGGCAGCCTTGACGCCGCACTGTTCGAGGAAGGCCGCGATGGCGCAGCCCACGGTGACTTGTTGTTGTTCGTTACGCATGACGGGAGAGTCCTCCGGAAATATCGATGTGGCTGCCCGTGGTGTACGAAGACAACGGCGAGGCAAGGAACAGGATGGCGCGCGCGGCTTCCTGCGGCAGGCCGAGACGGCCCAGTTGGATGTTCTTCTGGCGGGCCAGACGCGCGGTCCACGCGGTCCAGTCCAGGTGGCGGTCTTCCTCCGGGCGCGCGTCGAAGCGGCGGCGCCACTGGCCGGACTCGACGAGCCCGATCAGGATGCCGTTCACGCGCACGCCGCGCGGCGCGAATTCGGTGGCCAGCGAGCGCACGAGGTTGTGCACGCCGGCGCGCGCCGCCGAGGTGGCGACCATATGCGGCTCCGGCTGGGTGGCGAGCAGCGAGTTCACGCAGACCACGGCGCCCTGCCCCGACTGCTCGAGTTGCGGCAGGAAGGCGCGGGTCGGGTGGATCACGGAGAAGAACTTCAGTTGCAGCTCCTCCATCCACGCGGCGTCCTCGGTGCTGGCGAAGGTCGACACGCGCCCCTGGCCGGCGTTGTTGACCAGCATGTCCACCGGGCCGAGTTCGCGCGCCACGTCGGCGGCGAAGGCGTTGACCTGCGTAGCCTGCAGCACGTCGCACTGGGCCGCGTAGAGGCGGCAGCCGGTAAAGCGCGCGCGCAGCGAGGCCTCGGCCTGGCGCAGGCGCCGTTCGTCACGGCCGCACATCGCCACGGCGGCGCCAGCTTCCAGCAGCAGTTCGACGGTCGCCAGCCCGATGCCGGAGGACCCGCCGGTCACGACGGCCACTTTGCCGTCGAGTTGAATCATGGACATCGTCCTCACTCCCCTCTTTTGCTCATTCCCGATGTAAAGACACGACCTTGCCGTGCCCGTTGGCGCGATGCGGCCGGTAGTCCAGCAGCCGCGACAGCTCGCGCGCGGACTCCCTCACCCGTTCCACCATCAGCCCGAGCTGCTCCGGGTCGATGCGCGACGCCGGGATCGTGGCGCCCAGCGCGGCGGTGACCTTGCCGGTGCGGTCGCGCACCGGCGCGGCGATGGTGGAGATGCTGGCTTCGAAGAAGCCTTCGTGCAGCACGTAGCCGCGCGAGCGGTCTTGCTGCACCATCTCGAACAGCGCGTCCACGGTGCGTGGCGTGCTGTCCGAGTAGATCTGCAACTGCGGCTCCGGATAGATCTCGCGTAGCTGCGCCAGCGAGAGGTCTTCCAGCAGCACGCGCCCCAGCACGGTGGCATGCACCGGCAGGCGCGTGCCCACGTTGACGTTGCTGGCGAACGGGCGCGACGCCGCCGACTTGGCGACGTAGACCACCGAGCGGCCATCGCGCACCACGAGGTTGCACGGGTACTCGATTTCATCGCGCAGCTTGTTCAGCAGCGGCGCGCCCAGTTCGGTCAGCTCCAGCGAGGCCAGGTAGTCGAAGCCGAGCCGGAGCACGGCCAGGCCCAGCCGGTATTCGCGGCCGCCGTCGGCACGCTCCACGTAGCCCGTGGCTTCCAGCGTCGCCAGCAGGCGGAACACCGTGGAGCGGGGCACGTCGAGCCGGCGCGCGAGGTCGGCCGCCGACAGCACGCGGTCACGCGCGCTGAACTCGGCCAGCAGGCGCAGGCCACGCTCCAGGCCGGGCACGATGTACCGGTCCTGGATCTCGGCGGGCAGTGGTTGGGTGCTCATGGCGGATGGCTGGATGGATCGACGATCGGCGCGGTTCAGCGCTTGACCTGGGTGAGCGGATGCTCGGGCGGGTACGTCGGCGTGATCGGCTTCCTGGCGCCGAGCATCACGCACATCAGCGCGTCTTCGTCGCCGATGTTGATTTCCTCGCGGTACACGCCCGGCGGCACCGACACGAGGTCGCGGTCGGTCAGGATGGTCTCGAAGCGCTCGCCGTCCTTCTCCAGGACCAGCTTGATCTTGCCGCGCAGGATGAAGAAGACCTCTTCGACATCGGTGTGCAGGTGCGACGGGCCTTCGTGGCCGGCCGGGATGATCATCGTGGAGAACGTGAAATGCTCCGACGGCACCGTGTTGGTGTCCGCGGCCACGCCGGTGCCGCCCGTACCGAGGTAGCGCATCTGGGCGCGGCGGTACTTCGGGTCGTAGTCGGCCTGGAACTTCAGGGCATCCCAGTCGTACCGGCGGGTGGAGAAGCGCGCCACGCGGCTTTCCATCCACTGGTCGAACGAGGCGTCGGCAGGTTGCTCCCAGCTACGCTTGATGTTTTCCTGTTGGGACATATCGCTCATTGGATCGGGTTCCTTGGTTTCAGTGCATGACAAAGCCGCCGTTCACGGCCAGGGTCTGGCCGGTGACGAAGCGGGAGAGGTCGGACAGCGCGAACAGCACGGCGCCGCAGACATCGTCGGGGACTTGCTCGCGCTGGAGCGCGCGCTGGTTGCGGTACAGGTCGTGGCGGTGCTGCGGCACGTATTCGGTGGCTTCCACCAGCGTGAGGCCCGGCGCCACGGCGTTGACCGTGACCTGCGCATCGCCCAGTTCACGGGCCAGCGAGCGGGTCATGCCGATGATGGCGCTCTTGCTGGCCACGTAGGCCAGCAGGTTGGGCGCGCCCCACAGCGGGGTGTCCGAGGCCAGGTTGACCACGGCGCCCCGGCCGCTGGCGCGCAGCGCGGGCGTGCAGGCGGCGGTCATCAACCAGGTGCCGCGCACGTTCACGTTCATCACGCGGTCCCAGGTGGCCACGTCCAGCGCGGTCAGGTCCCGGCCGCCGGAGTCGGTGACCGCGCCGTTGTTGACCAGGCCGTCGAGGCCGCCGAGGGCCTCTGCGGCGGCGGCGGCGCAGGCCTGCACCGAGGCCGGGTCGTTCAGGTCCAGCGTCAGCGGCACCACGTTGAAGCCGCGCGCCTGCAAGGCGGCGGCCGATTCCTGCACGCGGTCCGCGAGGATGTCGGCCATCGCCACGGCGCCGCCGGCTTCGGCAATCGCGGTGGCGAAGGCCAGCCCGAGGCCGCGCGCGGCGCCGGTGACCAGCACCTTGCGCCCTGCCAGCAGGTTGGCGGTTGCGGCGTCACGCATGGCTGGGGACTCCGCCTGCCGGTTGCAGCATCGCCACCGGTTCGTTGGCCACTTCGGCATCGGCGCGGCGCTTCAGCAGGCGGCGCACGCGGGTGATGCCGGCGTCGTGCTGGTACAGCATCTCGTGGTCGCGCGCGTTCGGCGCCATCGACTCCAGCACCACGCGGTCTTGCTCGAGGACGTCCCAGTGCAGCCCTTCCAGGCGGTTGCGATACAGGAAGCGCCACACGTCGCGCTCCCAGCCCTGCACGTGGCGGGTGCGCCAGAAGAACACCAGGCAGTGATCCTCGTCCACCGGCGTGGCCATGCCGACGATGCCGAACGGGCCGCCGGGGCCGACCTTGTCGCGGTAGGGGATGGACAGGCGCAGCCACAGCGTGCCGGTCTCGCCGAATTCCACCCAGTCGAAGTTCACGCCGCGCTGGCCGGTCTTCTCGAAGATCAGGCCGCTGTCGGTCTCGCGGATCTGCATGACGGCCGACTTCTCGCCGCTGGCCATCGAGTGCGAGACGGCGTGCAGGTAGGCGCCGTGCATCGGGTCCATGACGTTGTCGATCGCGTAGCGGTAGTTGCAGTCCCAGTGGGCCACGCAGAGGAAGTTGGTGTGGTCGTCGCTCACCAGTTCCTCGGGCAGGCGCAGGGCATCGGCTTCGGCCGGGGCGCTGTCGCCGAACCACAGGAAGATCGCGCCGGCCTGCTCCTGCACCGGGTAGCTGCGCACGCAGGTGCGGCCTTCCAGCGGGCAGCTCTCCACGGCCGGCACGCTCTTGACCTGGCCGTCGCCGCCCACTTCCACGCCGTGGTACCAGCAGGCCACGCGGTCGCCGAGGTTCCAGCCCATCGACAGACGCGCGCCACGGTGCGGGCAGCGGTCTTCCAACGCGTGCAGCGCGCCGGCGTTGTCACGCCACACGACGATGTTCTGGCCCAGGCGGGTGATGCCGATGGGCGCGTGGGTGACCTGCCACGACGCCGCCACCGGATACCAGTAGTTGCGCAGGCCGCTGTTCAGACGCGCCTCGGCACGTGCTTGCTTGTTCGATTCCATGTCTTGTCTCGCTGGGGTTCCGGCGTCAGGCGCCCAGGCGGCGCATTTCGGCGAGGAAGGCTTCCTCGGTCCACGGCTGGCCATCGGCGGCCAGGAAATTCGTGCGGTTGAGCGCGCGGACGATGTCGCCCGGGTTCTTGGCGCCGCCCTCGAAGGCCGCCTCCAGCGCATCGGCGAGCGCGTTCTCGTACGCGGTGGGGGCCGCCGCACGGGTCTGCCAGACGATGTTGGCCACCTTGCCCGGCTGCTCGATATGGCCCTTGCCCGCTACGTTGTTCGGCGCGGGGCGCTCCCACGGCACCAGGTTCGGGTTGTACGAGAGGCTTTCCATTGCGCTTTGCTCCATGGCTGGCTTTGTTGGGGACGGCGGCTTCAACCGCGCTCGCGTTCTCAGGCTCGCTTTGTTTTACCTGTGAAACACGAGTTTAAATATTGAACACAGGTACGACTATAGACAACGACGCTTCAAAAATTGACTGGGGTTAACCCGTGAAGCGCCGGTTCGTGGCGGAGAAGTGCTGAAACCCTCGCCTTAGTCGTGCAGCGTGGCGCGAATCCGTTGGGCGACGGCCTGAGGCTGCTCGATGTAGCAGGCGTGGCCGGCGTCGGCGATCAGGTGGAACGGGAACTGGCATCGCCCGGCCAGCGCGGACGAGGCGGCGGGCGTGGTCACCACGTCCTGCGCGCCGCAGCCGACATCCACGGGGCGGGAGGCATCGGCAAGGTATTCATCGATGTCATCGCCACAGAGCAATGCGACCGCCTGGCGATAGCCGTCCGGATGCAGGCGGCGCATATTCCAGCGCACCCAGGCTTGGGCATCGGGCGTGGCAGCCGGGCTGAGCAGGCGGGTGGGGCCGCGCTGGGCGAGACCATCGACGCCGAGGGTGTCGAGCGCTTCGAGGCGCTGGGCCGAGACCTCGCGCGACTTGGCCTCATTACCCGGCGCGCCATAGCCGAGTGCGGGACTCAATAGAAGGAAGCTGGCCGGTTGCATGTCCGGCGCGGCCTGGGCGGCGTAGCCGGCGGCCATCAGCGCGCCGAGCGAATGGCCGACGATCAGGTCCGGGCGGACCTGGAGAGCGGCCAGCAGTTGCTCGAGCCGCGCGGCGTAGTCGCGGGCCGTGGGGGCGGGCATCGGCAATGGGGTGGAATCGCCGTAACCTGGCGCATCCCAGGCAATCACCCGCGCGCCGGCGGCGAGCAGGCTCGCGCAGGGCAGCCAGGATGCCGCGCCGGAGCTGATGCCGTGCAGCAACACGATCACCGGACCATGCGCGCCACCGACGCGGCAGGACACGCGTGTGCCTTGCGCATCGACCATCACGGTACGCGCGGCGAATTGGTTGTCCAACGCCGCCAGCAGGTCGGCGCCCGGTTCAAGTGCTCGATGGGGCGCGTTTTGTTCCATATGTGAAACCTGTATTTATAAATAAAACTCCTCGACTATAGGCCGGGTTCCGGGAGGGGTGGGATCAGGGTAAACAAGTAGAAAAATCCACGTCTGGAGCGCCGTTGCCACGCGCGGTCCGGACGGCCTCGGCATGCCCCGCAACGGGGCATCGTCAGATTTCACCCGAAAGCGGCTTGCTGCCTCGCTTTGCCGAGCGAGGACTGACTTCGCCCGCCCGGCCACTTTCGCAAAGGCGGTGCGCTGCCGTGGAAGCCGCGCACCACAACGATTCCAGGCCTTTGTGGTATCCGCGCCATGCCACGGCGTCGCCATGTCGCCTCACTAGGGTTCCCCCTGATCTACGCCGCAGGCTCTCCTGTCTATATTTCGCTGAACGTTTCCTATATAGTTCATTGTTTTACTAATGAAACGCAAAGACGGATCGGTCCCCCAACATGCCCCGGCCGGACGGAAACGCAGACGAGCCCACGAAAACTAGAGAAGGAAACGGTAGATGAAGATCGGAAAGTACGCGGCAGGCCTGCTGGCCGCAGCGCCCCTGCTGGCCTCGGCGCAATCGTCCGTCACACTGTATGGCGTGGTGGACACCGGCGTCGAGTTCGTCAACAACGTCGGCGCGGCCGGCAACAGCGTGGCCCGCATGAATACATTGACCGGCACCGTGCCGTCCCGCTGGGGCCTGCGCGGCACCGAGGATCTCGGCGGCGGCCTGAAGAGCGTCTTCGTGCTGGAGTCCGGCTTCGCGCCGGATTCCGGCACCGCCAACCAGGGCGGGCGCCTGTTCGGGCGCCAGGCGCTGGTCGGCCTGAGCGGCAAGTGGGGCCAGGTCTCGTTCGGCCGCCAGTACACCATGCTGTTCTGGGCCGTGCTCGATCCGGACATCCTCGGGCCGAACGCGTTCGGCTCGGGTTCGCTGGACAGCTACATCCCGAACACCCGCGCCGACAACGCCATCGCGTACAAGGGCACCTTCGGCGGCCTGACCGTGGGCGGCACGTACAGCTTCGGCCGCGACGTGGCCAACGCCGGTCCGAGCCCGGCCGGCACGAACTGCGCCGGCGAGAATCCGGCCGACAAGTCGCAGTGCCGCGAGTGGTCCGCCATGATCGGCTGGGACCAGAAGACCTGGGGCATTACCGCCGCGTATGACTCGCAGCGCGGCGGTCCGGGCGCCTTCGCCGGCCTGACCAGCAGCAGCCTCCGTGACGACCGCGCCTCGCTGGCTGGCTACGTGTTGCTCGATCGCACCAAGATCGGCGCCGGCGTGATCCGCCGCGAGAACCAGGGCAGCGCCACGCCGATCTCGGCGCTGTACTACATCGGCGCCGCGTACGACATCACGCCCGCGTTCACGCTGGCTGGCCAGGTCTACTATCTGAACTACAACAGCAGTGATAACAAGTCGATGCTGTACGCCATCCGCGGCATGTACAACTTCAGCAAGCGCACGGCCGTGTATGCGACCGCCGGCTTCATCAACAACGACGGCAACCTGACGTTGTCCGTCAGCGGCGCGCAGGCCGGCGCCAACACGAAGCCGGGCGGCCAGCAGTTTGGCGCCATGCTCGGCATCAAGCACATCTTCTAAGAACGGCGGACGCACGCGGCGCCGGGCAGCGTGTCCTCTGCCTTGCGCGCCGCTCGCCACAAGCCCGATGGGAAATCCGGCACAGCACCGTTTCCCCGACTCCTTCGCGCCGCCATGCCCCCGCATCGGGCGCGAACCCTGACAAGAGGTGTTTCGACCATGAAGACTGTCCGCCGCAACGTTCTCGCCGCCATGGGTGCGGCCTTCGGCGCCGCTGCCCTGCTCACCGCCCTGCCCGCGATGGCCCAGGGCGGCTACCCCAACAAGCCGATCACCATCGTGGTGGCCTACCCCGCCGGCGGCGACGTGGACGTGCTCGCCCGCCTGATGGCCGACAAGCTCGGCGCGCGGCTGAAGCAATCGGTAGTGGTGGAGAACCGCACCGGCGCCGCCGGCACCATCGGCAGCGCCTACGTGGCGCGCGCCGCCGCCGACGGCTACACGCTGCTGATGGCGCCCAACACGTTGTCGATCGCCCCGCTGGTGTTGAAGTCCGGCACCGGCGCCACCTACGACGTGCAGAACGACTTCACGCCGATTGCGCAGCTCGGCACGCAATCGCTGTTCGTGGTGGTGGCCAAGACCACCGGCATCACCAAGATGAGCGACCTCGTGGCGCGCGCCAAGGCCGGCAAGCTGGAGACGTACGCCACGCCGGGCAATGGCTCGCCGATGCACATCATGGGCGAGATGTTCAACAAGTCGGCCAGCGTGAAGATCGCGCAGGTGCCGTACCGGGGCACGGCGCCGGCCATCGTCGACGTGCTGGGCGGGCAGGTGCCGATGACCTACGTCACCTACGGCGCCGTGGCGCAGTACGTCGGCAATGGCAGCCTGGTGCCGCTGGCCGTGGCCGACACCAAGCGCTCCCCCTTCGCGCCGAACGTGCCGACGCTGGGCGAGCTGGGCTACAAGGACGTGGAGATTGGCGCGTGGCAGGCGATGCTCGGCCCGAAGAATCTGCCGCCGGAAATCGTCCGCACGCTGAACGGCCATGTGAACGAGATCCTCAAGCAGCCCGACGTCATCGCCAGGATGGCGACCATCGCCGTCACACCAGTCGGCGGCGAGCCCGCCGTGCTCCAGAAGCTGATTGCGGCGGACACCGCCCGCTACACCAAGCTCGTGAAGGAATTCAATATCCAGGCCGATTAGGCGTCTGAATCTTGAAGGTGCCGGCGCCGAAAACACCGGTAGTACTGGCCACCCCGGCATTGCTGCCGGGGTTTTTTTGTTTCTGGTGGAGTTGGTGATGGATCCATACCCTGGACACCGCAAACGCCAGCATGACGCAAACGATGCCAATTGCGAACGCCCGGAGCATCGCCCATTTGTGCGGGCGACGCCGGACGAGCGCGATGAAGAAGACAAGCAGACCCACGATAAGCAATGCGGCGACTGCCAGCGCGGCCATCGCAAGGTAGGCCGCAGCCGGACCGGTATAGCGGTCCCCGGGCTTGAAAGGGGTCAGCACCAGCGCCACGACGTAGGCCACGCCCACGATGGCAAGAAGCCACGCGATGACGTTCATGGTGCGCAGCAACCTTGATCCCGGCGTCATCGTAGGCCTTCCGATGCGAGACGCTTCGCAAGGCCTTCCCACCGACGTGGACTGTCTTTCAGGGCGTGCGCGTAATAGAAGTGTCCCTCTCCCTTTCCATCCAGCATCTGTTTGCCAAGAATGGGCGCCATGGCAACAAGTTCGACCCAGGACATTCCGGCATAGATCGGATCCCCAAACTCCCGCAGATCAATCGTCACAACCTTGCCTATGCGGGGGTGCGTCTGCAGATCGGATAGGAAATCCCTGTCGATCGGGGATCCGATCAGGACAAGATGGTCGATCACGTGGCCTGCGCGTGCATAGGACCAGGCAGTTTGCGCGGCTAGCAAGGAGCCGTAGCTATATCCGATCAAGTTGAACTGCGGGGCCTCCGGTGACATGCCTTTCGTGATCGTCCACTCACTGTCATCACGATAGCGCACGACGAGACCAGCCCGGAGGGCATCCAGGATTTGTCCAACCTCCTTGTAGTCCTCGTTCAGCCCGTGGTTTGCCGAGTTCGTCAGTCCCATGAAACAGTGCTCGATCCCCGCCTTCCGGAACGCCTCCAGCTGCGGCCGCACGTAGTCTCCATCAAGCCCCGCTCCACCCCAGTACAGCGTACCTCGCGGTCGCACCAGGTATTCCTTCATGGCCGGCTTGTCCGCAGTCAAGTGCGCAGCGCCGGCAGCCGGCGTCGTTGCTATTACCCCGCCAGCCCCAATAGCGCCTCGGACTGCGTAATGCGCCAATGCATGGACTTCGATCGAGAAGATGCTCTGCGACGGCAGCACGCGCGGGTGCTCCTTGCACTTGCAGAACACGCGCGCCCCCGAAACCAGAATCTGCTTCCCATGCAGCGAGTATCTTGGATCGCAGTCGTTGTACACCGGCCCGCCGACCTTGCACGCCGGGCAGGTCGCATGGTCGCCTTCCACGCCAACATTGACGCCGTGGTGAATCGTGTACGTGTTGAGCGCGATCAGCACGCCACCTGTCGTGGTGGCGTTCCCGTTCAACAGTGCGTAGCGTATATCCCGCATGATCCTTCCTCCTTATAGAGACGATGGCTGGCACCTTCGCTCCATTCGAGGAAGAAATCTTTGGCGCAAATCAAGGAAGGGATGCGGCGAGATCCGCGGCTTTCGGGGGGGATCCGGAGGGGAATAGGAAGGTTCTGACCGGCTCGGAAATGAAGCGGGGCGTGAGCCGGCTCTGCGGCCGGTCCGCCCCTGTTCCGCCTACCCGCTCCTAGGACTTGGTGATATCGAACACCACGTTCACTGGCGATGGGCCGAACGAGCCGTTCGGGACCACGCCGGACTGGTTGATGCCCGGCTTCGACCAGTCGCACACGCCGTTGGGGAAGATGGCCTGCAGGCGCGTCATCTCGGCGCCCGAGAACATCACCGTGTAGTCAGACGCCGCAATCGGCTTCAGCGTGCACTTGATGATGTTGCCCGCCACCGGTCCGCCCGCCGCGATGCGCGAGGCCGTCCACGAGGGGAACAGCCCGTTGCAGGTGGTGTTGCCGATGGCACTCAGGGTCTGCTTCTCGTTGACGAACGTCGCGGCGTCGCTCCAGCAGCCGTCCACCGCCGTGGCCGGCTTGTGGGTGACCACCTTGTCCTTCTGCGCGGTGGTCGTCACATCGGCCTTGTACGCCGCCACCCACTGGATGAAGGTGTTCCACGCCGTATCGGCCGGCACGGGATTGCCGCGCCACATCACGTGGTTGTTGCTGTCGCCGTTCGCCGCCACCATCCGCTCGCGCAAGGCGAAGTGGAAGTACTGGTAGTGGTAACCCGAGTCGTCGTTGTAGATACCCGTCACGTCGAACACGGGGATGCTCGCCAGCCCGCCGTTGGTGCCGATCTGCAGGCCGCCCTGCTGCGCCCGCAGGATAGCGCCGGGGTCGCCCGCGGTGCGATTGGTCACGTAGTTGGCATCCTGGTCATAGCCGCCAACCTTCTCGTTCAGGTCCAGGAACTGCGTGGTGGTGATCGCCCCGCTGTTCAACGCCGCGAGGCCGTACTGCACGCCCACGTTGTCGTAGGGCCTGAGCGCGAAGCCGGTGGCCTTGTCGACACCGTAGATGTTTTTCGCGGCATCGTAGACCGTGGGACGCACGCCGGTCTTGTTGTTGACCGGGTCATAGCGCACCGACGTCGGCACCACGCTGTTGAACACGCCGGAGTTGTAGCCCGCGTAGTCCACGCGCGCCGGCACCGGATCGGTCCGGCCAGCCTGGTTGGCGGCGTCCTCGAAGGCCTTGCGGCTCTTGTAGCCGGTTACTGCCGCGATCTGCGCGTCGGTCAGCGCCGTTGGGAAGAGCGTGATGTAGTGCGTGATCAGGTGCCCATCAGACCCGGCGAAGGCAATCGAGAGCGGGTCGGGGAAGGTGCACGAGATCAGCACGCCATCGAACAGCCCCGGGATGCGGTCCGCCGGCTGCGTGCTGCCATAGGAGCCGCCCGAGCAACCCGCGCTCACCGTGAACACCGGCACGCCGAAGCGTTCGATCGTGGCTTCCTTCGACATCATCGCCGCCTCGCTGGCCAGCACCGCATTGCAGTTGTTCGACGCATGCTGGAGCGTGTTGGCGAACGTCGCATAGCCCTCGGCCAGCCGCTGCGTGTTCAACAGGCTGAAGTCGAAACCGGCGCTCTGGATGTTGCCAATCGCCCCGCCCTGGATATACCAGCCACCGGGGCAGCCGAAACCTTCCACGGCGATAAGGCGCCGGTTCCAGGCTTTAGGCGGCGAAGTCGGCGTGGGCGCGGATTCCGTCGTCGGGTCATGCAGGACGGCGTTCTGGTAGATACCGCGATCGACGGTGCCCGTTTCCACCCGCACGATGAAGGGCGCCTGGGTGCCGCTGAGCGTGGTGACCGTCGCCACGTCCGCTGGGCGCGTCCTGGTGTCGGTCATCGGCTTCAGCGCCCCGCCCTGCGTGGACTGGTAGAGATAGGTCACGCGCGTGGCCACGCTGCAGTTCTCGTCGAGCGGCGCGCCAAGCGTGGAGCCATCCGGCAACGCAAACGTGCTGGTCTGGCAGACGAACGGCGTCTGCCAAGGACCCGAGATCACCGGACCGGTGATCGGGTAATTGGTCATCGTGATGGTCTTCGAAGCCTTGCCCACACTGGCGGTCACGGAGTTCGTGCCATTCACGAGCCCGGTCAGCACGGCTTGCTGGTGGGAGGAATCGGTGGGGCTGGTCTTGAACTGGGCGCTGACGTCATTGCCGTTCAGCGAAACCTTGAGGGGGCGATCGTTGTTCACCGTGGTGGGCACGCCAATGTCGATCAGCGCATTGCCGCCGGTCACATAGTCGGGTTGCGACGAAAGCAGTTGGACGGTGGGCGCGATGCCCGGGTCATCATCCCCGCCTCCGCCGCACGACGAAAGGCCGATGAGCATAATGCCGGCGAGCGCAACGCCGAGCATTCTCCTGATGGATTTCATGGGGAGTCTCCTAATGTTTTTAATGTTCCAGACAGCCCTGTCATGGATCAGCTGCCTGAGGCCAGCTTAGGAGGCAGTTTTGGGCTTTACAACGGGCGTGCGAATTCGCAACGATGGCTTGAAAGAACTGCGCGCGTCTGTGATGTGAGGCACATTGTCTTGAGGCCTGGTGTGTAAGAACACCAAGAAACGTGATGCGGTGCGGGGTGGAATTCCTGCGCGGGTTGAAGTTTTGGGCGCTGTTTTTTACAACGCGGCGTCGACCATCGCGACAGCCAACCCCACGAGCAAGGCCACGGCCGAGCCGATAAACCAGCGCACCGTCTGCCGATATTCATCGATGGCATCATCCTCGATGCGCAGCGCGCGAAACAGCGCGACGATCTGCAGCGCCACCGCGATCAGCAGTGCCGCAGCGGCGAGAATCGCGAGCGTGCCCCATCGCCCCGGTGTCTCGAGCCCCCAGAATTTCCAGAACGCCAGCGAGAAGCCAAGTAGGACCGTGATGGCCGTGATGATGCCTTGTCGGAATCCGGAAGGAACGACTTGCGGCGTGGGAGGTTTGGGCGGGTTGGACGCGGCGTCTTGCTGGGCGGGCGGTGGCAGGGTCATAGCTTGCCTTGTCTTCTGGGGCGCCCGTCGAGTATAGGTGCCGGGATCCACAGAATGCGAATCGTCTCATGGACTGGCGGGGTGGGATGGGGAAGACTGATCCGACTGAACAGCCCACCTCCCAGATCTAAGATGCGTATGTCCGAATCTAAACTGCCTTCGCCCGCCGGGACGACAACCGGTCCATCGAGCCGCGCGGCCAATGCTGAGGCCGTGCTGGCCGGCCTCGACGGGGTGCTGGAATTGCTGGAGAAGCAAAGCGAGACGTCCGAGCCTTCGTATAACGCTTACTGTTTGCTGGGACTGGTGCGGGGGAAGTTGGCGGAGGTGTTGCGGGAGGGTGGCCAGCGGTAGAGATGGGGCCGCCCTCACACTTTCGGCCTGTTACCCCATTTCGGCAATCAGTTGCTGACGGCGACGCCGGATGTCTCGGCCGATATGGTCTCCACGCCCAGCAACGGGGCGCCGGTCAGCTTGACCGGACCCGCGCCTGGCGCAAGCCAGACCGTGCTTTCGAGCGTGGGAACAGGCTGTCTGCTCGCTCGTAGCGCACCTTCACCTTGCAGGCATTTGGATAGGCCTTGCCCATGGCGGAGACATCTTCCCGGCCCAGGTACTGGATCGTCAACTGCACGGTTCGACTAGGCGTGGTGGAAAAGGCCGGTTGTGGGTTGGTCGACAAGGCGGACTTTTGGAATTCGCTCATCGTCACGGTGCGGGTTTCGTTCGGCAACATCCCGACCAGATTCGGCGCACCGGATGCCCCCGACGTCACATCCGAGTAGGAGAACCGGCGATATTTGGTGTAAGTCGTGCCGGTGCCATCAAACACGCTGCCTCCAACGGCTGCTCGCCTTGGGACCGTTATCCGTCGGTGCGGCGGATGTACCGGCGCTGCCGGTGTCGTCCGACCCACCACCACAAGCGGCAATTGCCACCGCTGCGGAAACCATTGTCAATACGAGTGACTTCTTCATGAATGACCCATCCATAGGAGATTGAAAAGAGAACGGTCTGATGCCGTCTTCAGGGGCGTTTTAGTACTGATAGACGAGTTGCATCCCGCCCGTGACGCCTGCGGTATGGAACGCTTCAGGCTTGTACACAGGTGTTCCAACAAAGACGTCATAGGAAACACTGCCGAAACGGGAGCCGAGACCACCACGGAGACCGACAACCGCGCCCGCGAGTTGTGTCCCGACCAGGGCGGCGGTAGTGGGTCCATATACCCGCCCATAATCGATGCCGGCATAGATGGCCTGCCCAGTGCCGCCGAGTGGCGCCTGCAGTTCATTGCGCCAGTAGAAGCCGCGTTCGCCAGCCAGCTGGCTTTCACCATCGAAGCCGCGCACGGTATAGCGGCTGCCGATCGTCAGATCGTCAACGTAATAGAGTCGATCATTGGTGAATTGCCCGCGAACCGTGGTCACATAGCGGAAGCCCTGCTCTGCGATCTTGAAGGGCACTGACAGGTTGGCGTCCAGCACCATCATCCGATAGCGCCACGTGGGACCGTCTTCGGCGGCCAACGCATCGGGCTGGGCACCCAAGGCGCCGATGCCTTGCCGAAACCCGAGTGACGCGTCTAACTGCGATTGGCCGAAGTAATGACGATCTGTTACGCCAATCTCGAGGATCGTGTTGTTGCGGCGCTGTTGCGGAATCTCCGTGTCCTCGATATAGCTTTTGCCAAAGCGCCGCGTTAGCCGGACCTGCATACCGAATACATCGTTCTGGTTACGATGCAGGACGCGATGCAGCTTCAGATCAACGTTCTGTGATTTCCCGCTCGATATGAACGTGGTATTCACCCCCGCGATCTGCTGGAAATAGTTGCTGCTATAGGCGGACACCGTGGCCGTCCAATAGCCCCAAGGTACCGAGTAATAGCCATTCCAGCCCCGCGTGCCATGCTCCTTGTTGCTCAGCATCAGGTCCTGGTTATAGCCGACGTTGAACATGTCGTTCAGGCCGAGCGGATTATCGATTCCCAGGCTCAGATTCCCTTGCCACCGCCCGGTGCCACGCGAGCCGGAGTTGTCGATCGACGCCACCACCGTCCACGGCTTGTTGCGCTTGATCGCGATCACGACGTCGCTGCGCCCCGGCGTGGCAGTCGGCACGATCTGCATATCCACATCCTGGCTGGCGACGCGCTTCATCTGCTCGAGGCCCTGCTCCAGGTCACGCAGGTTCAGCAGTTCGCCAGGGCCGGTCGGGAACGCGGTTCGCCACGTGCCCCATAGATCCGGCTCCGCGAAGCGAATCTCGCCGACCACACCGGGAATCAGCGCCAGCTTTAGCGTGCCGGTGGTCAGGTCCTGCTCCGGCACCAGCACCCGCGTTGTGACGTAGCCCTTCGACAGGATCGATTGCGAGACACCTTTGACCAGCAATTCCACGCCAGCCTTGCCGATGCACGCGCCGGTGTAGTGGTCCAGCCATTGCTGCGCGAAGGCGAACGGGTCCATCGGCAGCGCGGAAGCGCCGCTGACCTGCAGATCGGCGGGCAGGTCCTGCGGCACTTCGAGCAGGATGAGGCCGATGCGGAAGCACGGCGCTTCCTCGGGCAGCGTCGGAAACTCCGCTGTGGCGATGGCTTCGGCGCGTACGGCCGGCGCTTGTACGATCGCGGCGCGCTCACGGGCTTCCTGTTGCTGGCGCGTACGCTGGTCTTGTTCGGCGTTGGTTAGGGCGGCGGATTGGCCGGGGGTGGGCACCTGAGCGTTGGCGGATAGCATTGATAGCGTGCCAAATGCAATAGCCGCCGCCAAGGCGGTGTGCTGGAGTCTGTAAAACATTGGAAATCGGTTGCTGGCGTCCCCATAAGGGTCACCGTGAAGGTCAGAAAGAAGGCGTCAGAACTGTGGGCCGCCGTTACCCTCAATCGGCAGTCGTCGTTCTCTTAGAAGATTCATCGCGTCCGACCAGTAACGAACCTAATCCGAAAACACCGAGCGCCAGTAACAGAACGGAAAGGACGTTGAATTCCACGGTCAAGGCAATCAACTGGATGGCAATCTGCATCACCTAAAACTGAAGGCACTTTCATTTCTTCCATTATGACGACACACTGCCATTCACTCGAGGCAGACAAATCGGAAAGCCGTCTTTGCCAGGTTCCCGCGCGATGCCACGTCCATCAAACACCACTGTCCGATTCGCCATCCCTTAATGAACGACCGCAGTTCCTGCAGATTTTTGGCACAAGATCGACGTACGGAATCGGATATCCTCGCGGTATCGCATTACGGTAAGGGCATCGATAGAACACTCCAACCAATACAAGGATTACAATCACTACGCACAACATATACACAAGAGAAAGATACTTGTATTCAATGCGAGCTGTTCTGGCGATGCTCCTTGCGAGAGACCCGGATTCCTCCGCTCCGCTTCAGTTGCTGCAAACAGACTCCCGCCGTTTGTGGAAATGTACTCAGTAGCAACTGCATTCCCACCGGGCGCCCTACTGGCGGCAGCGTCGACTATTCGGTAGCCCGTCGATAGTAGAAGGGCTTCCGCGTCCTGAACAGAGATCTTGTCACCCGTTTTCTTCTCGTAGATGCCTGCGAACTTTTCGGCATTATCTTTTGCCCACTGCCGTTCATCCTTATGCAACTGCCGGTTGTAAGCATCCGCCATCCCAGCCGTCGCCGCAGTCGCATTGCCACCAACAATCTTGGCAATCGCCATACCAACAACCTGAAGCATCTTGTCACGGGTCCCAGGTTCCACTCCCAGGCCGCCAAGGTTATCGTCCAACAACATAATCGCCGCCGTAGCCGCCGCAACCCCTGCCGCTCCAGATCCAAACTCGCCGCCCAGTGCCTTGCTCACCAGCCCACCGATCAGCCCGTGGACAGCCACCTTTACCGGCTCCGGCGCCCCCTTCAGTTGATCGCCCACCACGTCATACAGATAGGGCGCAGCCTGTTGCAGCGTCTGCTGCTTCAGTTGGTCGTAGGCCTGCTGTTCCTTGATCTTCTCCGCGTCGAATATCTTGCCGATGCTCTCGTTGGCGTTCTCCGTATCGCGGTTCAGGCTGGCAATGGTCTCTTCCGCAGTCTTGCCCGTACGCGCCTTCTGACCTTCGGCGTCCGTGATCGTTACCGTACCCTCCGCAATCGCGCTCCGGGTTGTTCCAGCGGCGTTGCCCTTGATCGGCGCACTGCTATTGCCGGCCAGCGTCGCGATTGCCGTCGCGGCTGCGGCGCCCATCACGTCGGTGTTGCCCCAGTTGGTATGCGCCTGCTGGACCGGGCCGTCCATCGGATTGCTCGCTGGAACGCTGCTGCCAGCCGTAAAGCTCCCCGCAATCGTCGACGTATCGCTCTTGTACTCGGCCTTATTCTCGATATCGCTCGTCGTCAACGTGCCGGTAGTCAGCGTGTTCTTGTCCTTGTCTGCCGTGCTGGCGATCACCGCGCCCTTCAGATCGGTGTTCCCCTCCACGTTGATATCGAACCCGCCCTTGCCGGCATAGAGCCCGGTTTGTTCCACCACGGATGCATAGGTGCTATCCGTCTTGCCGCTGCTCACACTGCCGCTGGCGCTCACCGTGGTGCCGTAACAGATCGGCGGCACACAGATGCTGGCCTGCATGCCCGATGACGATTCGCGGCTGTGGTAGTCGTCCGTGTCCTGACGGCTTTCGATGCGATGGTTTATGCGTGTCGAAATGAAAGCCGCCCCGGCGGATGCGTCAATGAAGTCTTCAGGACTTAGGAATACCACGATGACTCGGCTAGAAATCGGAACTAAAAGGTAATGCAGGCAAAGCCTTTCTGCCTTGGCTCCGTGCGCTGCACCGCAAGCCGCTGGGCATCGCCCTCTTTCGTTTCATCGAGAATCTCGATATGGCAGTGCCCGGTGTTCGCGCTGATCGCGCGCTGGAATACCGATGTCTGGTGCGCTGTGTCATCGCGGCCAGGAAGGCCATGCACGACATACTTGTGACCGGCTTGCGGCTTGAACTTGATCATATCCCTGCAGCGATACATCCCCACCGAGCCGTCAATCGCGATAACCAGCGATTTGTTTGCCCGAACCTGCAAGGGCTGATTCTCGATCCGGATGTTGGTTTGGTAGCAACCTTTGGGGTCCATGACCGGGCTGGTCATGGAAAAGTTGCCTGTGCCGTAGAGTTCGGCTACGGGTTCGTCGGGACCTATGGGTAGCGGGGCGTAGGTAGAACAGGCGGTCAAAGAGAGGACCGCGACGATTGTGGCGAAACATTTATAATGACCCATATTTAATCTATTTTATACTCGAATTCCACTGCATTGTCCGCCCCCGAGAGGTGTTTTTCGCCACCGGCGGCACGACGTTCATCTGCTTTGAATTCTAAATTTTAATTAGCTACGAACTCCCGTTAAATACTTTCCCATTGCTGCCTTGATTCATTCCACACTTGCTTACTCCCGAAAATATCCACGACCCGCTTCTCGTCGCGGAACTGATACCTGTCAGGGTAAGAATATCGCTGCGGAAGAGGAGGCCATTCCCAGCGATCATCGGCGATACCCTCGATCTTTTCACTAGCCACCTTTACCAGATCCTCTTTGATGTCCCAGAAGAAATTACTCAAGTTATGAGCAAATATCTGCGCCTCCACGAGGGCGCACCTTGCCGTTAAAAGGTCGCCCTCCGCCATTGCTTCGTCATATACACGCATCAATTCAGATAAACTTACTACGTCACTTGTAAAACGCTGATCATTATCTCGTGAATAGTTCAAATTGAAATCATCATCGATTTTCTGGGGAGACAATCCTCTTGCACTAGCGAAATTCCACAAAGAGTCTCTAATTTTTCGAAAAATTTTTATCATTTCAATGTCCTACCTTTAGCAGCTTGCGTTTTCTCCGTATTCATCGTTCCATCCAAATTCATCACGAACGTAGACTTTCCGTTTCTATCGAAGACTTCCAGATGATTCTTGTGATCGCCATCGAGATACACCTGATCGCCTTTCTTCAGATACGGCCCAACGTCATCCGTCACTCTGTAGACACTTTGACCGTCATAGATCTTCGATGTCTTCCGAATTGACTCGTTTAACTTTGCTCCAAAACCATCGCCGGTCAAGTATTGTTTCATGTTACCGACTGATCCCGCATTGGGCGAATACTTGCCTGTTGCAGCGCCAAAGCCAGATGCAGCGCCTATCCCGACGTCGGCAACGAGATCGGCGATTTCCGGTGATCCAAGCCCTTCACCAACACCAAACCGTGCGGCGTTCGCTAGGGCGATACTTCGGTTTTGGTTGATACTAGTGTCGCCAAGGCGCAAGTCCGCGTACTCTAGTCGCTCCGCCTCGGTCCAGTTAGTAGGCCCCTTTCCCTGCAGTTCCGCGATACGCTGCCCTTGAGCATTCTGCTCTGCTCGGAGTTCCTGCGCCAGGCTCGTGCACTCTGCGTAGCTCGAGCAGTTCGCAACGTCTTCGCGATTCTCGGTCCACTTCCTCGCGTACTCGTCTCGCACTTCCTTTTCGCACTGGTCATCTTTACAGTCGGCTAGAGCCTCGGCTCTTTCACGCTTTTGCTTATGGTTCAGGTAGTTGTTCTCCGTCGCCACCTTGCCTACGTTTGCGCCTGCTGCTGCATCATTCGGCGACCCACCAGCTACGGCACCCGCCACCCCACCTACGAAAGCCCCTGCTAGTTGAACCAGGGCCTTCCGATCGGCATCGCTCAGTCCGTCCACATCTAGCAACGCTTCGCCAAACGTCTCCATTGCCAGAGATGCGGCACCGCCTGCTGCGGCGCCCGCCGCAAAGCTGCCCCCCAGTGCTTGCGAAATCAGACCACCCACCAAAGCGTGTACAAGGGCCTTGGTTTCAGGGGTGGAGTTCTCCAAAGCACTGCCCACTTGGTTGTAGAGCATGGGCGCTGCCTGTTGAACGGTCTCGCTCATCAACCGTTTGAACGCTTGCTCATCCTTGACCTTTTGTTCATCGAAGATCTTGCTGACGCTCTCATTCGCTGCGGCAGTATCACGATTCAGCGCAGCAATCGTCTCTTCTGCCGTCTGCCCGGTCTTCTCTTGTTGTCCAGTCGCGTCTTTGATCTTGATGGTCCCATCAGCAATCGCACTCCTTGTGGTCCCTCCGGCGCCCCCTTCTGTCGGCTTCTGAGCGTTCCCAGCGGCCGTCGCCGCCAAGCTATCCGCAAGGTTCTGGAGAACACTCGTGCCGCCTTGCCCGCCACTGAAACTCCCCGCAATCGTCGACGTATCGCTCTTGTACTCGGCCTTGTTCTCGATATCGCTCGTTGTCAGCGTGCCGGTGGTCAGCGTGTTCTTGTCCTTCTCCGCCGTACTCGCGATCACCGCGCCCTTCAGGCCGGTGTTCCCCTCCACGTTGATATCGAACCCGCCCTTGCCGGCATAGAGCCCGGTTTGCTCCACCACGGATGCATAGGTGCTATCCGTCTTGCCGCTGCTCACACTGCCGCTGGCGCTCACCGTGGTGCCGTAACAGATCGGCGGCACACAGATGCTGGCTTGCATACCCGATGACGATTCGCGGCTGTGGTAATCGTCCGTGTCCTGACGGCTTTCAATGTTCAGGTCACGTCCGATATCAGCCTTGATGGTGTCGCCGGTAGCCGTGGCGCCTTTCAGGTTCGTGTCACGGCCGCTGGCGATGGTCAGCGTGTCGCCAGCCGTGACATGCGTGTTCTGGTTCGTGACTGCGGTGCCGTCAGCCTTGGCCTTGTTCTGTGCCGCCGCCAGCTCAATCGTGAAGCCGTTCTGGGTGCCGCCCAGGGACAGGCCCACGCCAATACTGGCGTTGCTGCCGCTGCTCTTGCTGTTCTGGCTCGCGGCATCCTGCGCGCTTTCCAGGTTGATGTCCCGCGCGGCAGTCAGGGAGACGTTCTTGCCGTTGATCTCCGCGCCACGCGCGTTGATATCGCCATCGGTGAAGTAGCCTTCAGCATCTTTCTCACCCGAGCCCGTCGCAATGATGTTGACTGAGCCGCCCGCATTGACCGTGGTGCCCTGGCTGCTGCTTTGTGCGTTGTGGACTTCGGCCTGCTGGCTGCCGCCACCGATGCTGACCGTGGCCTTGATGATCGACCCGCCGCCGTTGCTATTGCCCGGATTGCCCGTTGCCGAGTTACTGACGGGGGGCTTGCCCTGGCCTTGCAACGCATTGACCGCGCCCACCGAATTGGCCGCCGCAATGCCCGCCTGCACCGCATACAGCGCAGCCGACTTGCCGTCACCGCTCTCCATTGCCCGTGCTGCGTTCTCTGCCGCCTGTGCCGCCTGCACGGAATAGCCCGAGAAGGCTAGCGTCACGCCATATTGGCTCGACTTGTCCTTCTGGTTCATCGTGCTGGAATCCTCGCCCGGATCGAGCACGACGTTCTTGCCGATCAGGGTCACGTCCTGCCCTGCGGAGATATCGGCGCCGCGCGCGGTGAGGTCGTCCTTGGCGGTGATGCTCACATTGCCACTGTCGCTGACCACCTGGCTGCGCACAGTGTTCTCGCTCGTGCTGTTTGCATCAAGATGGTGCGATTCAGACCGTACGCCGAAGGTCCCTGCATCGCCGTTGCCACCCAGGTCGCCGATGGCCTTGCTGCTGCTGTCGCTACGCTGCGACTTGGTTTCCTGCCCCGAGAGGATGTCCACCCGACCCTGCTTGGCCGAGATGGCAATGTCATGCTCTGCGGCCACGCCGCTGCCTGCGATCCGCACGTCGCCGGTGCGGCTGGTAATCGTGACGGAATCGCCGGTGATCGTGCTGGCGTTCTGCTGGCTGGCGGACAGTTCGCTGCTGGAATTGGCCTTCTGGCTGCCATACGGCACAACGGTCACGCCGCTGCTGTTGGCACCGCCGTTGATGCTACGGCCGATGTCGCCCAGCGTAGCGCCGGCCGTGCTGATCTTCCAGCCGCTGCTCTGCGACGAAGACGACTCGCTGTACGTATCCGTCGATGCCTCGATGTTCACGTTGCGTTGCGCGTCCAGCACCGCCTTGCCGCCCGCGCTGACCATGCCGCCATGCAGCAGGATGTCACCATCGAGCGCTTTGCCGGCATCGTCCTTCGCCCCGCTGCCGGTGGCGCGCAGGATGATGTCACCCGCACCGGTCAGCGTGCTGCCGCTGTTGGTCACGCTTTCGGAATGAAACTCGGCGCTGCTGGAGTTCCGCCCGTAAGTCACCGCGATCTGCGGCGCCGTTCCCGCCGAATGGCCGATTTCGCCCGCCACCTGCTTTGTGGCCGTGACCTTGCTGTCGGCTTGGCTGTTGGCCTGGATGTTGCGTACAGAATCCAGCGGCGTGCCGACGACGGCGACGCCGAAGCTGCTGGACTTGCTACTCTGGCTGCTGTCCTGCACGACCCGGTCGATGCCGGTAGTGATGGCGATGTTCTCGGCCTGGATGTCGATGTGGCCGGCGCTCTCGTTGTCGCCGCTCCGACCTGCGATCAGGTCGCTACCGATGATGACAGCGTCCTTCCCCGCTGTGATGGTGACGCTGCCGTTGGTGGCACCCACTGCGGAGCGTGCGTCGCTCTGGGTCACGGCCACGGTATGCGACGACGATTTGGCGTTGCTGCTGCCAGCCGACACGCCGATTCCACCCTGCCCCGCCGAGAACTTAACGCCGGACGAAGAGCGCTCATGCGTCTCGGTCACTTCGCGAACGTTTTCGCCGGCCGTGATCACGACGTTTCCTCTGGCTGCCGTCAGGTCAACGGCATCCGTTGCCGTGACAGTGCTCTGGCGGATGAGCAGGTCGTTGCCAGCGACTGCCTGGACCGTGTCGCCGCTGATGGCGCTACCCACGCCCACGTCCGCGTAGCTGGTGATTGCATCGTGGCTCGACGAGCGCGACAGGAACCCGCTACTGCGCGAACGTTGCTCCGCACTGGATGCATGCACCTCACGGCCCTCGGCCACGATCACGTCTTCCGTGGCGACCATGGTTACGCCGCCACCGGACGCACCCGTGCCGGCCGTCACGCTTGAGCCGATGACCGCCACGCTGCCTGCGCCTGACGTCTGCGTCGCCTCGATGCCGTTGGCGGCAAGTACCGTACCGACCAGCGCCGTCTGTCCGGCCGCCAGCTTGGCGTTGCCGCCCGCTTCGATCTCGCTGCCGCGCACCGTCTCGTCATAGGACGACTTGGTGTAGGAAGCACTCTTGCCGCCCAGCGATGCTTCGGCATGGACCTGCGAGTCCGTCGTGTTGAGTACGACCAGGTTCTGGCCCGCCACCAGCGTGGCATCCGTGCCTGCGCTGACGGCGGCATTGGCCAGGACTACGTCTCGCCCGGCGACAGCCGTCAAACCCTTGCCGGCCGTGACATCGCTCCCCTGGTAGGTGGTCGCGGCATCGTGGCTGTAGCTTTGGCCGTTGCGCGTGTCCTGCGTTGTGCCAAGGGCCACCGTGCCCATGTTGATGTCGCGGCCCGCACCAATCAGTGCATCGCCGCCTGCAGCCAGCGTCGATCCGGCCAGCGTCACATCGCGGCCGGCAAGCACTGCGACATTGCCCTTGCCTTCGATGACCGCCTGCGCACCCACGGCCGTGGCGCTGGCACTGGATCTGTCGACCGATTGCACTGCAGAGATCGTCTGCGTCTCGTTGATGACATCACGCCCAGCTGCGACGACCACATCCTGCCCACCAATCCGGCCGCCCAGGTTGCGCACATCCTGCGCGGCCTGGACCAGCGCCGTGCCGGTGGTGCCGCCGATGGCGCCCCGGTTCACGATATCGGTGCCGAGCACCTGCGTGGCCACATCGCCGACGATATTGCCGCTGTTGTTGACGTTCCCCGTGGCGTTGATCGCCACGGCATTCCCCGCCACCAGCGCACCAGTGGCGTTGAGGTCCACGCCGGGGCCCTGCGCGAGATAGACCTTGGGCACGAGCACTGACTGCGTCGTTCCGTCCGGCAGGGTCACGTCCTGCGACACCATCCACACCATGTCCGTGGTGAGCTGCCGCATCTGCTCCTCGGTCAAACCCACCCCCGGCGCCAGGCCAAAGGCCTTGCCGTAGGTCACGCCGTTGTTCATCAGCGCCTTGTATTCCTCCATCTGGTCGGTGTAACCCGTCAGGAAGGTTTTTCCGGTCAGCGCCGTTACCTGGTCGCGGATCAGCTTTTCTTCATAGAAACCGTCGCCAAGGCGTTTCTGGGTACGCTGAGGATCCAGTCCGAGCGCGCCGAGCATATAGTCGCTCGAGATGAAGTTGTTGTACTGGGTGAAGCGCGAATCGGTGGCGACCAGGTAGGTATCGCCCGGCGCGCTGCGATAGGTATAGAGCCCGTTGGTCGGCAGGTGCAGGTTCGGAATGCCGCCACTGGCGGTACCCAAGGTCTGCGGACGCGAAGTCTTGCCGGCCGCACCATCGATGTGCGCGCCGCTACCGCCACCGCCGGCCACGCCGCTGCTGCTCACATCCACGCCGACAGCGTTCACCGCACCCACGGAGACATCCCGGGCGCTCGTCTGTACGGTCTGATTGGACGTTACAACGCTCGGGAGCGCTGCCACCGTGGTCGGGGCCTGCGGCTCGGGGGCATAGACCACAGTCTGCTGATCCGAGTTTCCGCCGCTCTTCTGGTGCCAGTAGAAGGTCGAGGTACTCGTTGTGGTAACCGTCTGCTGCAGGACCGTACCGACATCGTCAATGGTGCCGCCCGCGGCACGGCGCGAAAGGTTGCCGCCCGCCGCCATTGTCGATGACTGGTTGAGGATGGCGCCACCGTCCGCATTGATGCGAATGGCACCGCGTGCCTGGATTTTTCCGGCGTCCGTGGCACTGATCAGTCGGTCAGTAGCCGTCATCGTGACAGTGGTACGCGCGATTTCGCTGTAGTCGTGTACGTCCGGCCCGAGGTCGTAGCGGACGATCTGCTGGTCCGGCCGGATCTGCGTAGCAGGGTTCCAGTTCGGCCAGAACGTGATCTTATAGCCGGCGCCCGTGTCTTCGATCGCCTGATAGTACTGCACGGGATTTGACGCGATTTTCCTGTCTACAAGCAGGTTTCCGCAGAAATCACCGTTCTCCGGGCACAACCACTGCCCCTCATATTGGTCTATCGGCGCCTTGGAGAACGATAGCGTCTTGTTACTGGTGTCGACGTAGACAACGTCTGACTTGGGGACCTCGACGGTAATCGGGTTCCTCAGCGCATTCATCATGTCTGCGCTGATGGGCGCCTCGTTCGAATTCCAGCGCCACTGCGGAAACACAAGGCTGTTGTAGCCCCCTCTGCCATCGCCCTCGAATCCGGCCATCCAAGCCGTCAACGTCTGCCGCGCCGTCTCCACCGGCGTTCCACCCTCCGTCACGATGCTCGTGCGCTTGTTCACCACCGAACGCGCTGCGATGTCGATATCCCCATCGGCCTCGATGGTTGCCGAACTATTGACCAGCGCGTTCATCTGGTTCGCCAGCATGCCGCCGCCGTCCCGCGTGCCATCGCGAGCGATCTGGAGGTTGCCCATGCTGTAGATCGTGGCGCCGTCGGTGTTCGAGACGGCATTGCTGGCGTAGATCTTCACATCCGATGCGCCAGCGATGATCGCGGCCGCCCCGGCGTTGGAAACATCGCTGGCTTGCACCTGGATGGCGTTGCCGATGATCGTGCCCGTGTTACCAAGCGCTGCGCTATTGGTCATTACAGCGTCACCGTCGATCCGGCCAGCGTTGCTGATCGTACCGCTGGCGCTGACGTTAGTCGTGGCGCCCGTCATGGTGGCGCCGGCGGCGTTGACCACGTTGCTGCCTTGAACCGTCAGATCCTCCCGCGCAGCCAGGCGCCCGGTGTTGGTGACAGCGCCCGTGGCCGTCACACGGAGGTCGCCATTTGCTGCCAGCCGGTTGGCGGCGTCATTGACGTAGTCCCCGTTGACGTCGAGGATCAGGTTACCTCCGGCGGTCATCTCGCCACTGCCGGCCAATGCACCGCCGACGCCGATATCCTGGTTGGCACGTACGCTGCCCCCAAGGTTGTTCATCGCACTCATGTTTAGTGCGATGCTCTTTCCACCCAGCAGCGTGCCATCGCTGTTATCCATGTAGGCGCCGGCCTGCTGCATCGTCAGCGCCTGCCCGCCGTAGATTCTGCCGCCACGGTTGTCCACGCTGTTGCTGACGGATAACGTGAGCGAGCCCCCACCGGCGACATTGCCGCCGCCGGTGTTGATAAGATCGCGGGCGGCGAGCGTCGTGTTTCCGTTCCCTCCCAGCGTGCCCCCCGTGTTGTTCAACGAACCTGCGGTGCTGACTGAGGTTGCGCCGGCCCCCGCATTGGTGAGCCGGCCACCGGTGTTATCGACCCCGGCAGCCGTGACGCTTACGGTGGAATCCGCGCCGTTGGCGGAAATCGTTCCACCATTGTTGGACAGGACCCCTGTCGCACTCAGCGTCAGATCGCCGCCGGCCTGCAGCGAGCCCGCCGCGTTGTCAATTTGGCGAAGGGTTCCGACGCTCAGCGACTTGTCAGCGTAGACGGCGCCCTGATGGTTCGTGATGCCGTTCCCCGCGACGAGGCTCACATCGCCCTGCGCGGAGATGACGCCCCTGGTGTTGTCCAAAGCGAGGAGGCGAGCATCAATGGTGCCGTTCGATTGAATGCTGCCGTCCGTGTTGTCGGCAGCGCCCCTTTCGCCAAGTACGGTCATTCGGCCAGCACCCGCGTGGGCGATCTTCCCGCCTTTGTTGGTCAGCGTGCCAACATCGAGGGTCCCACCGCTTCCATTGATGGCGACGGAGCCGCCAGTGTTGTCGAGCGTACCGCCAGCGACAATCGTCGTATCGGAAGGCCCATATTGCGCAATCGTTCCACCCGCATTGTTCAGGTCGCCGGTTGTGCGGAGTGCAAGGCCGTCTGCCTCGATCCGGCCGCCGCGATTGTCGATCGTGCCGCCATTGAGATCCACCGAGGCACTGGAAATCATGCCGTTGCGATTCGATACCGCGCCGGACGCGGAGATGTCGGCGGCACCGCCCGCGATGACCGCGCCGGCATCATTGTCAAGCCTGTCCGCGTGCAGCTTTGCGCCGCTCCCGGCATTGATCTGACCGTGATTGACGAGCACGTCCGCATCGATCCGCACGCTGCCGTTGCCACCGATGACCCCACCCTGCGCTCCGCTCGCGGTGGTGCCAGTAGTGTTTTCGATGGTGCCTCGTGCGGCGATCGTCAAGTCATCGCCATTGAGCGAGACCACACGCCCTGCCTGATTCCCGAGCGACGCCGTGTCCATTGAGAGTCCACCGCCCGCCTGCATCACACCGCCGGCGTTGTCGACCGCGCCTGCCGAACGGATGTCGATGGCACCGTCCGCGATCAATTGCGCGTTCCGGTTCGAGACGCTTGCGGCCGTCACATTCGCGCTTCCGCCGGCGCGTAGTGTGGCACCTGACGCATCAAGGGCGCCGCTTGCATGAGCGCCGAGCGCACCGCCCGCCGAAAGCGTGGCGCCGTGCAGATCAATCTCGCCTTGACTGGCCTTGATCTGCACGGCGCCAATGGCCGATGTCTCGCCGCCGGCCAGATTCACCGAACCACCTTGCACCGTAGCGTCCGCCCCGGCGAGCACCTTGCCGCTCGCCTGCACCGCGCCGCTGGCATTCAGCGCCAGCGTCCCGGCCTGCGAAACGGTGCCGTCGGCGCCCACGCCGGACGCCAGCGTGCCGCTCGATGCAATCGACGCTGCGTTCGCCGAGAGGCCGCCGCCCGCCGCGAGCGTGCCACTGTTGGTCAGCGCGCCCTGCGTGCCGAGTGCCAGCCGTTGGCCGGCATAGGTGGTACCGCTGTTATCGACCCCGTCCCGTGCGCTGACGGTCATCGCGCCGGTCGTATTGGTCTGCCCCGCAAGTTGCAGCCGCCCCTGCGCCGTCAGCGTAAGGTCGCCAGCCTGCGCCGCCACCACGCCGCGCGTGGAAACCCCCACGCCCGCCTCGGTGGACGCCAGCAGGATCTTGTTGGCATACATGCCGCCGAGTTCGCTGACGTCGATGCCCACGGATGGCGCCGGACCACTGCCCGCAATGGCCGAGGCGGAGAGCGTCGCGCGATCCACCTGGGCGGCACCCGCCACGACGTTCAAGTTATTGGCATACAGGGCGGCATTCGCCTTGACGGCTCGCGCAATCAGGTCCACCTGATCCACGCCCGTGGCATGCAGGCCACCGCCTTCGACGAGGATCTGCCCGCCGGTCACGCGGAAGGCATCAAGGCTGCCACTGCCGCCATAGACCGGAATCCCGGTCGTCAGCGTCGCGCGGCTCGTGTTGATGAATCCCGCGCCATCAACCAGGATCCCGTTGGGATTGGCCACGATGACTTCCGCACGCGGGCCGGCCACTTCGAGGTAGCCACGCAACTGGCTGGGCAGCGTGCTGGTGACCTGATTGACGATGATCCTTGCTGACCCGCCGGGCTGCAGGTTGGGATTGCCGTTGATGTAGCCCGCCTGCTGCGTCGCCACGATGCCCGGCGAGTTGTTGAGGATGGCACCGGCCTTGTTGACGTCGAACTGGTTGTAGTGATTGACGGAGACGCCTGCCCCCGATGGCCGCGTGATATTGACCTGCGGCAGGCCGTTCGCCGTCTGGACAACCCCGGGGCGGCTTGCGCCCGCATTGGGGTCGGCGACGATCTGCGCGCCGGCCACCATCGGCACCCCCATCGCCATCCACGCTGCCAGTTGCAGCACGGGCACGCCAACGCAGAGGCTTCCCGTCCAGACCCGCCGCGTCTCACCCCCCACACCCTTCCGGCCCGCCCGCCGCCCGGACCCGGTACCGCTTGCGGTTTCCTGCACGGCCATCAGCATGGCGCGTGTCTTGTTGAAAACGAGACGGTAACAAAGACGATTCATTCTGGACCCCGGCTGCTGGCGCACGCGTGGCCGCCGTCAGCAATTCGGGTCCTACTCGCACAGAAGATGCGCGAAACGCCGTACTACTACCGCGAGCCTACTTGTAACCAGTTGTAAGTTTTTTATAAGCGAGGCGGAGCGTACGGCACTACGCAGGTCCGGCATACCCCACTTTTTTCTGATTCCATCGCCAGCCCAAGGCACAAATCTGTTCCGCCCGAAAGTGGGGTCCGCCCCAGCAAACGGTTTCCGGGAAAACCGGCAGCTTTTACGATTCCGTCAAATCTGAGTCATAAATGATATGAATCATTTTTAAATCAGATTTCAATGACGTGCCCTGACAACGCATGTTCGCCGTCCCGTTACAGTCCGCGAGCAAACAAAAACGGCGGCCGTCGTTGCAACGGCCGCCGCCTATCCAGCCAGCAAACGCTCAGCTCAAAGCGCCCCACCCACTCCAGTCCAATACGGATCCCGCCCGTAGTACTCATGGATCGTAGTCGCCCACTGCGGATCGGCCATGCCGGGCCAGCTGTCCTTGTTGAAGCCTGGGGCGTCCTTGATGCGGTCCGCGGTCAGGCCGAGGCGGAAGCATTTGGCGTCGGTGTCCATGACCAGGGCACTCCAGGGAATGGCGTGGAGGGTGTCGCCGATACCGAGGAAGCCGCCGGTGCTCAGCACGGCGTAGGCCACGCGGCCGCGGGGGACATCGATCATGATTTCCGAGATTTCGCCGACGTGCTCGCCGTCGGACGAATAGACCTTGGTGTCGTCGAGGCTCGATGCGGCCATCACCTCGGGGCCGGGGCCTTCGCCCACGCCGGAGCCGACGATGCCGGCGCCCTGGCCGGAAGTGAGGGTGGGATCAGCGGTGTTCATCTGCAACTCCTTGCGTGGGGGTGTGGGACCCGTGATCCGCAACGAGCGTGCCGAGGGAGCGCCCGCCTTGCCGGGCGCGTGCAGCGGTCCGGGGCGGCGTGTCGCGCACCCTTTGCCGTCGCGGACAAATTACAAGCACCGGTAACTTGCCACGGCGTTTCTATATTAGAGAGCGCGCCGCACGAGTGGGGTGGCGGCGCGTGTGCTGGTACGGAACCTGCGCAGGCATGTGTTGCATCGACTTTCCCGCACCTTCCCCCGCACCTTCGCACTGCCTGACAGGAGACACGCATGGATCCGAACAACCTCAATCCACAGAACTCGAGCGCCGATGCATCCGCCGCGCGAGCCAACCTGCGCGCCGACACCAACCAGCTGGCCAAGGATCTCGACGATCTGCTCTCGCAGTTGCCGAATCTGACCGGCGAGGCCGTCGACGCCGCCAAGAAGACGTTTCTCTCCAAGGCGGAGCGCGGCTCGCAGGCGCTGGACTCGATCAAGTCGACGGTCAGTCACAACTGGCAGCAAGGCCAGGAGTGCGTGACCGAGTACGTGAACAAGCAGCCGATGCGCGCCATCGGCATGGCGCTGGGGATTGGCGTGCTGCTGGGCGCGGTGCTTTGCCGGCCGAGCCGGCACCGCTACGACGACTGACTAGCCGCCCGCGCTTCCCGCAACGACGCCAGCAGGATGTCCGCCAGCCGCTCCACCTCGGGCGGCATGGTCGGCGCCGCCCGCAGCATGACCAGCGGTAGCGACGGCAGCCCGGGCAGGCCGGCCTCCCCGGCCGGCACGGCGCGCACGTTGGCAGGCAGGCCGTAGCGGGAACGCACGGTCAGCCCCAGGCCCGCGGCGGCGGCGGCCCACAGCCCGCCGAGGCTAGGGCTCGAGAACGCCAGGCGCCATGGAATGCCGGCGCGATCCAGCGCAGCCGTGGCTGCGGCGTGGAACTGGCATGGGCGGTCGAAGGCGATCAGCGGTAGCGGCTCGCCCGGTTCCCAGGTCATCGGCGCCGTCGCGGAGCCGACCCAGCACATGGGCGGTTCGTCGATGGGCTCGACTGCGCGCTGGCCCAGCGCGTAGCCGGGGATGCCCGGATCGGGCGATCCCAGACCGCCATCGGACCAGATCAGCGCGAGGTCCAGCCGCCCGGCATCGATCCGCGCCAGCAGTTCGGCGTTGCGCGCCACCACCGCCTCGATGCGCACCTTCGGGTGCGCGCGGGTGAACCTGCCTAGCACGTCGGGCAGCAGCCCTTCGCCAAATTCCTCCTGCAAGCCCAGTCGGATGCCGCCCGCCAGATCCACGCCGCGCACCGCCGCCGCGGCTTCGTCGTTCAGGTCCACCAGCCGCCGGGCGTAGCCGAGCATGGCCTCGCCGGCCGCCGTCAGCGCCAGTCCGCGTCCGGATTTGCGGAACAGCGCCGTGCCGGCCTGCTCCTCCAGCTTCTTGATCTGCGCGCTGATGGCGGACGTGGAGCGCCCGACGCGATCCGCCGCCCGTGCGAAGCTGCCCAACTCCATCCCCGCCAGCAGGCTACGCAAGGTGGCGACGTCGAAATTCGTGCGTGACATCGATCATCCTGTTTTGTCGAACGATTATTGAAGTATTTTCTGATATTCAGGATGAATTGTGGGTGAGAGACTCGGTCCGGTCAAATCATCGATCGGAAACCAGCCATGTCATCCCAGACCCTTGCCTCGGCGCCCGCGTCGACAAATCATCACTTCGGTGCAGGCCACCGCTGGAAAGTCCTCGGCGTGGGCGTCGCCGCCAATGCCAGCGTGATGGCCGGCGCCAGCGGCATTCCCACCACCGCCGTCTGGCTCCGGACGGGGTATCACTTCGACAACGCCGAGCTGGGCCTCGCCCTCGGGGCGCTCGGTTTCGGCGTCGCCCTGTCCGAACTGCCCTGGGGCGTGGCGGCGGACCGCTGGGGCGACCGCCCCGTGCTGCTCGGCGGCCTCGCCTCCACCGCCATCGCCCTGCTGGCCATGGCGCTGTGGCTCGCTCCGGCCGGTGGTCATGCGCCGCCGCTGGGCTGGCTGATGAGTGCGATGGCGGTCGTCGGGCTGTTGAGCGGGAGTGTCAATGGCGCGAGCGGCCGAGCCGTGATGCGCTGGTTCCGCGAAGGCGAACGCGGGCTGGCCATGAGCATCCGGCAGACGGCGGTGCCGCTGGGCGGTGGCATCGGCGCCCTCACGCTGCCGTGGCTCGCCTCGACGGTCGGCTTCACCTGGGTCTATGGATGGGTAGCGCTGCTGTGCGGCGTGTCGGCGTGGCTGACGTGGCGATGGCTGCATGAGCCGCCGGCGGCAGGCTGCGTGGCGTCACCGGCGTGCCGGGTTCCCACGGCGAATCCCCTGCGGCAACCGGGCATCTGGCGCATCGTCGCGGCCATCGGCCTGCTCTGCATGCCGCAGTTCGCGGTGCTGACGTTCGCGTCGATATTCCTGCACGACTTTGCGCACGCCGGGCTCGGCGTCATCACCGCCACCATGGTCGCCGTGCAGGGCGGCGCGATGGCAATGCGCGTGTGGAGCGGCCGTTGGACCGACCGCCGTGGCAACCGTCGCGCCTATCTGCGCGGCTGCACGCTGGTGTCGGTGGCCGCCTTCCTGGTACTGGCGGCCTGCGTCCAGGGCAGCGCCGGCAACGCCCACGGCCTGTGGATGGCCCTGCTGCCGGCGATGATCGCGCTCGCCGGAGTCTGCGTCTCAGCCTGGCATGGCGTGGCCTATGCGGAGCTGGCGGCCATGGCCGGGGCCGAGCGCGCGGGCACGGCGCTCGGCATGGCGAATACCGCCGTGTTCCTCGGATTCTTCCTCACGCCACTAACCCTGCCGCACTGGCTCGCGGCCACCTCATGGCCGGTGGTCTGGGCCGGCACTGCTGTGATCGCGCTGATGGCGTGGCCGCTGTTTCCCGGAGCAAAGCCCAGAATGTGAAACGCCCCCGGGGGGGCCGGGGGCGTTTCACGATGCTGCGGGCTTACGATGCCAGCGAGGGCGAGATCCGGTTGTGGTCTTCGTCCTCTGGCTCCTCGTCCGGCCAGGAGCGTCCCACCATCCACTCGTACAGCGTCGGCAGCACGATCAGCGTCAGCATCGTTGCCGTAATCAGGCCGCCGATGATCACGATGGCCAGCGGGCGCTGCGTCTCCGCGCCAATCGCGCGCGAGATCGCCATCGGGAACAGGCCCAGCATGGCCAGCATCGCCGTCATCAGCACGGTCCGCAGCCGATCCATCGAGCCAGCCAGCACGGCCTCGCGCACGGAGAGCCCTTCATCGCGCAACTGGTTGAAGTACGTCACCATCACCACGCCGTTCAGCACGGCCTGGCCGAACAGCGCGATAAAGCCGATCGCCGCCGAGACGGACAGCGGAATCCCGGTCAGGAACAGCGCGAACACGCCGCCGATCAGCGCGAACGGGATGTTCGAGATGATCAGCGTGGCACTCTTGAACGACTTGAACGCGTTGAACAGCAGCAGGAAGATCACCAGCACCGACAGCGGCACCACGATCGACAGCCGCGCCATGGCGCGCTCCTGGTTCTCGAACTCGCCGGACCAGCTGATTTTCACGTCCTCGGCGTTGACGTTCTTCTTCACCAGCGCCTGCATGTCCTTCACCACGCTACCCATGTCCCGGTCGTGGATGAAGATGCCGATCGACGTGGTGCGCTGGCCGTTCTCGCGGCTGATGTTCATGGCGCCCGAGGCGGCCCGGAACGTCACCAGTTGCGACAGCGGCACCTGCGCGCCATCGGCGGTCTGCATGAAGATGTTCGGCAGGTTCGGCAGTTCGCGCTCGCCCGCCTTCAGGCGCACGGCCACGCTGAAGTGGCGCTCGCCCTCCCACAGCTCCGTGGCGGCCTTGCCGGCCAGCGCGGTTTCCATCAGGTCCTGCACGTCAGCCACATTGATGCCGTAGCGCGCCGCCTGGGCCCGATCGAACTCCAGCACGTACTGCGGCAGTTCGCCGTCGCGGTCGATGAACGCGCGCATCACGCCCTTGACCGACTGCACGTTCGCCAGGATCTGGTCCGCTACCTGCTTGTTCTGCTGCAGGCTGTCGCTCTGCACCTTGATCACGATCTGGCCCTTGATCTGGGAGATGCTCTCAAGAATGTTGTCGCGCACCGGCTGCGAGAAGTTCGGCTCGATGCCGGGCATCTGGCGCAGGTTGCGGTTGATTTCCTCGATGATCTTGCGCTTGTCGTAGCCGGCCCGCCACTTCTGGTCCGGCTTCAGGTCCACCAGGATTTCGACGGTGTTGATCAGCTTCGGATCGGTGCCGTCGTCCGGGCGGCCCACCTTGGAGATCGTGGTGTTCACCTCGGGCGTGCGGCGGATGACGGTGCGCAGCTTGCGCGCCTGGTCGCGGGCCTCATCCAGCGAGACCGACGCCGGCAGGTCGAAGCTGACCCACATCGAGCCTTCGTCCAGCTCCGGCAGGAACTCGCTGCCGAGGAACTTGCCCACGCCCACGGTGGCGACCAGCAAACCCAGCGCGATGCCAACCACCATCTTCTTGTGGTCCAGCGCCCACTTCAGCATCGGCTCATAGAGCCGCTTGCAGTGGCGCACCATGAAGTTGTCTTCGTGCGCGATGTTCTTCTTCAGCAGCAGGTGGCACAGCAGCGGCACCAGCGTCAGCGAGATGATCAGCGAGCCGATCAGCGCCCCGGTCACCGTATAGGCCATCGGCGCGAAGATTTTGCCCTCATGGCGCTGCAGCGTGAAGATCGGAATGTGCGCCGCGATGATGATCACCATCGAGAACACGGTCGGCCGGCCCACCTCGGTCGTCGCCAGCAGGATGGCGTTGAGCCGCGCCTTGTTGTCCTGGATCTGCTGCTCCTTCAGCTCGCCCAGCCGCTTGAAGATGTTCTCCACCACGATCACCGCGCCGTCCACGATGATGCCGAAGTCCATCGCGCCGAGCGACAGCAGGTTGGCCGGAATGCCCACCCAGGTCAGGCCGATGAAGGTGGAGAGCAGCGCCAGCGGAATCACCAGCGCCACGATGGCCGCCGCACGCACGTTGGCGAGGAACAGGTACAGCACCGCCATCACCAGCAGCGCGCCTTCCACCAGGTTGCCGAACACCGTGTGCAGCGTCTTGTCGATCAGCGTGGAGCGGTCGTAGTACGGCACGATCTTCACGCCCTTGGGCAGGATCGTGCTGTCGAGCAGGTCGATCTTCTGTTTCAGCGCGTCCAGCACGATCGACGGGTTCTCGCCCTTGCGCATCACCACGATGCCCGAGACGATATCGTCCTCGTCGTCTTGCCCCATCAGGCCCTGCGGCGGCGCCGAGCCCACCTTCACCTCGGCGATGTCCTTGACCAGGATCGGCGTGCCGTTCTTCTCGCTCACCACCACGTTGGCGATGTCCGCCGAGGTGCGGAAGCTGCCCAGCGAGCGCAGCAGGAACTGCTGCCGGCCATGCGCCACCGCGCCGCCGCCGGCGTTCGAGTTGCCACGCTGGAGCGCCGTGAACAGTTCGGACAACGAGATCCCCGCATCGCGCATCCGCGCCAGGTTCGGGTTCACCTCGTACTGCTTGATGCTGCCGCCAATCGTCACCAGGTCGGCCACACCGGGCACCTGGCGCAGGTTCTTCTCGACCACCCAGTCCTGCAGCGTGCGCAGTTCCTGCGGCGAATAGCCCTTGCCGGTCAGCCGGAAACGATAGATTTCGCCGATGGCCGTGGAGAGCGGCGCGAGGTCCGGATGCACGCCGTCGGGCAGGTCCACGCTGCGCAGCCGCTCGATGATCTGCTGGCGCGCGGTGACGTCGGTGGCCTTGTCGTTGAACGTGACCATCATGAACGACAGGCCGAACTGGGTGTGCGAGAACACCCGCACCGAGTTCGGCGTGCCGGCCAGGGCGGTCTCGATCGGAATCGTGACCTGCCGCTCCACTTCCTCGGCCGCACGGCCCGGGTAGAGCGTGATGATGTTGACCTGGATGTCGGAGACGTCCGGGAAGGCCTCGATCGGCAGGTTCTTGAAGGCGGCCAGGCCGCCGGCGACGAAGATGATCAGGCCGAGCCAGACGAACAGCTTCTGGTGCAGCGCAAAGTTGACGATACGGGAGATCATGTGTCCGCCATTCCCTTACTTGGCGGACGCGCGCGCCGCATTGACCGCCGTGGCGTCACGCAGGATGTCCTGCAGATAGAGGTTGCCGTCGGTGACCACCACCTCGCCGTCGGCCAGCCCTTCCAGCACCTCGGTCATGCCCGGCAGTGACACGCCGGTCTTCACCAGGCGCCGCTCGAACGTGTTCGTGCCCTTGCGGACGAACACGTAGTTCTTGTTGTCAGCCAGGAACACGGCCTTCGACGGCACCGCGATCCCCTTGAACGAGGCCGCCTGGAGGCGCGCCGTGACGAACATCTCGGCCTTCAGGCGGCGGTCCGCGTTCGGCACGGTCAGCCGCACCTTGATGCTGCGCGACGACGGATCCACGTAATCGGCGATCTTGACCACGGTGCCCTGGAACGTCTCGCCCGGATAGGCGGCGCTGGTCAGTTGCACCGTCACGCCCGGCTTGAACAGGCCGAGGTCCGCCTCGGCCGCGTCCACCTGGGCCCAGAGCGTGGTCGGGTCGGTAATCAGGAACAGCGGCGAGCTGGGCGCCTGGTCCGGGCGCAATTCCATGCCCGTGTTGATATTGCGCTCCACCACCAGGCCCTCGATCGGGCTGCGCAGCGCGAAGCGCTGGTTCACCGCATCGCCACCGGCAGCCGCGCCGTACATGCGCAGCGCCGCCTGCGTGCGTTGCTGGTCGGCGGCGGCACGGGCGCTATCGGCCTGCGCCTGCTCCAGTTCCTTCTGGGCGACGATGCCGGCGCCATACAGCTCGCGCTGGCGTGCCAGGGACTTGGCGGCCACGGCGCTGTCGGCGGCGGCCTTGCGTGCATCGGCCTGGGCGAGGCCATAGTCGGGCGAGGTCAGCGTCGCCAGCGGCTGGCCGGCCTTCACGGTCGCGCCGGGTTGCACGAGGATGTCCATCACGCGGCCCGCGAACGGGGTGGTCACGCGCACGGTCTTGTCCTCGTTCCAGACCAGCCGGCCCGGCAGGCTCAGCATGCGGTCGCCGCCCAGCTTCACCGGCTGGCCGACGATGCCGGGCAGGGTCTTCACCGACTCCGGAAACTGGATGGTCTGGCCGCTGACCTTGGGGTCGTCATCGGCCACGGGTGCCTCCTTCTTTCCGCAGGCGACCAGCGCCAGCGCGCAAAGTGACCCGACGGCTGCCAGGCGGAGAGGACGGAACCACTGGGACGAAGACAGCATGTTATGGACGCGACGCATCGGTACGGACCTGGGGAAGCTTGTTGATATCGGAATTGGTAGCTTGCAGCGCGGTGCGGTAGGCGGCCAGCGCCTTGGCGTAGTTGCCCTGCGCCTCGACGGCGTCCACGCGGGTCTGGCGCAGCGCGCGGCGCGCGTCGAGCAGGTCCAGCACGCCCGTGGCGCCCTTCGTGTACGCGAATTCGGCACTGTTCGCGACGGACTCGGCGGCCGGCAGCACGGCGGCCTGCATCTGTTGCAGCGTGGCGCGCGCGGCCTCCAGCTGGCTGCGCAGGCGCTCGATGTCGTTCTGCGCCTCCAGCAGGATGCGGTTGCGGTCGTCCAGCGCGGCGTAGTAATCCACCTCCGCGCGGCGGGCCTCGCCGCCATTGCTGTGCCGCACAAACAGCGGGATCGAGATGAACACGCCGTAGCTGTTGCCATCGCCATAGGTATTAGTGGGCGATTGCGGATAGTGCTCGGCCTGCGCGCCCACCGTCACATCGGGCACGCGGCCGGCGCGGGCCAGGTCGCGCGAGGCGGCGGCGGCGGCCAGCCGGGCTTCGGCGGCGGTCACGTCCGGGCGGCGTTGCAGCACGTCGGGGTCCACCGGTGGGACCGGGGTGTCCAGCGCCGGCCAGTCCGGCACCAGCCGGTTGTCGATCAGCGTGCCCGGCACACCGATGGCGGCGGCCAGGGCGGCCTTGTCGCTGGCGTGGTCAGCCTGGGCGTTGCGCAGGTCGCTCTGGGCGCGCAGCGTTTCCAGCTGGAGCTTGGTGACGTCGGCGCGGGAAATATCGCCGGCCTTCAGCCGGGTCTCATTGGCTTGCTGGGTGCGGGAATAGAGGCCGACGGTCTCGGTCAGCACTTCCAGCCGGGTCTGGCTGACCACGGCTTCGTACCAGGCCTGGTCCACCGCGCCGAGTTGCTGCGCCACGATGGCCTGGGTGGTCTCCCCGGCGGCGGCGCTGGCCTTGCGGGCTGCGTCCACGCGCAGGTTGCCCTTGTTGGCGGTTTCGATGACCTGATCGATGCGCAGCGTGGAATCCACCGTCTTGCTGCGCAGGCTGCCCGATCCCACCCCCGCATGCGGATTGATATTAGTGACACCGAGGCTCAGGACCGGATTCGGCCGTTGCGAGGCAATCTGGACATCGGCCTGGCTGGCTTCCTCGCCGCGCCGGGCGGCAATGATGTCGCGATTGCAGCGCTGGGCGTCAAGCCGCGCCTGGGCAAGTGTGAGCGTGGCCTTGGCCGGTGGCGGCACACAGGGGCCGTCTGGGGGCATCGGCTGGCTGGCGGCGTGGCCAGCAACGGCTGCCACGGCCAGCAGCACGGCCATGGCGGCGCGGGAAACTGAAAAATGCACGATCGGTCTGGCTCAATGTCACTTCGGTCTGACGTAAACGACCGTGCCAGCCGAACGGTGCACCGGGCGGGCGATTTTCTTTCATCGCTCCCCGGGAACCCGCTCTTTTAGCCGCGCTGCCTTGCCACGCACGATCTCCCGTGCGCATTCAATCGCAATCTCATTACAAACGGCTTTCATCTTGTCGGCATTCCCACCCAAATTCGCCCAACGTGTGGGTCGGGAAAACACCGATTGGCGCTGCGCCCGGTTCAGGCGGAGGTGGCGGATGAGGCGGATGGCGCCGCTGGGCCCGGCGCTGCGGCGACGATCCGCAGCGCACGTTCGAGCACCGGGCGGTCCACCATCTTGCCGTCCACGGCGATGGCCGCGCCCTGCGCGGCGGCGGCCTGGTCCACCACGCGCCGTGCCCACGCCACTTCCTGGGCAGACGGCGCCAGCGCCGCATGCACGCCCGCCACCTGGTTCGGATGGATCAGCAGCTTGGCGCCGAAGCCGAAGCGGCGGCCCCGGGCGGTGTCGGCCGCCAGCGCCTCGGCATCGCCGATGGCGGTGCAGACCCCGTCGACCGGCGCCGGCAGCCCGGCCGCGCGCGAATGGAGTACCAACTCGCTGCGGAAGTGATGCAGCGGCTCGCCATCGTCGGCCACGTCGAGATCGAACATCAGGTCGATGCTGCCGAACACCAGCCGGGTGACGCCGGGCGCGCGCGCCACGTCGTACAGGTCGGCAAACCCGGCGGCGGTCTCCAGCAGGGCATGGCAGTGGGCGTCCGGCAGCTCGGCGTGGAGGGCGGCCAGCGCGGTGGCATCGGCCTTCGGCAGCATGATCTGGCGCACCTGATGCGCCCGACACCAGGCGAGATCGTCGGCGAACCATGCGGTATCGGCGCCGTTCACGCGCACAAAAAGCTTCACGCCACCGACCTGGGCGGCAGTCCGCAGGCCGCTCCAGGGGTCGGACAGCCCCGCGCGGGCCTCGGCCTTGGCATCGGGGGCGACGGCATCCTCCAGGTCGACAATGACCGCATCGGCGCCGGCCGACAGGGCCTTGCCGATGCGCTCGGGGCGGGAGGCGGGAACGAACAGGTAGCTGCGCGGGACGCGGGGGGTAGTCATGGTCGGCTCCTGATCAAACCACGCCATCGGCGTGAAGTTGGGCCACTTGCGCGGCGGAACAGCCGATTTCCGACAGGATGGCATCGGTATGCTCGCCGACTGCGGGAATCGGATCCATGCGCGCATCGGTCAGGCCCGGCGGCAGCAGCGCCGGGATCTCGCCGACCGGCGACGCCACGGTGCGCCACCGCTCCCGCGCGGCCAGTTGCGGGTGATGCCAGACATCGGCCATGGTATTGACGTTGGCGTTGGCGATCTTGGCCTCCTCGAGCCGCTCCACCACCTGCTCCGCCGTCATGTGCGAGAACGCTTCGACGATCCTCGCCCGCAACTGGGCCCGGTTGGCGCTGCGCAGGCTGTTGGTGGCGAACGCGGCATGCGTGGCCAGCGCCGGCTCGCCCAGCACGGTCTTGCAGAAGACCGACCACTCCCGCTCGTTCTGCAGCCCCAGCATCACGGTCTTGCCGTCGCCGGTCGGGAACGGCCCGTAGGGGTAGATGGTGGCGTGGGCGGCGCCCGCGCGCGGCGGCGGCTCGGCGCCATCGAACGCGTAGTACATCGGGAAGCTCATCCACTCGACCATCGACTCCAGCATCGACACGTCGATCCGCTTGCCGCGCCCGGTCTGGCCGCGCTCGATCAGCGCCGCCAGGATATTGCTATAGGCGTACATGCCGGCGGCGATGTCCGCCACCGAGGCACCCGCCTTGACGCCCTCCTCGGCCGTGCCGGTCACCGAGACGAACCCCGACTCGCTCTGCACCAGCAGGTCGTAGGCCTTCTTGTCCCGGTAGGGGCCGTCGCCGCCGTAGCCCGAGATGTCGCAGACAATCAGGCGCGGATAGCGGGCCGAGAGCGTCTCGTAATCCAGCCCGAGCCGGGCCGCCGCGCCCGGGGCGAGGTTCTGCACCAGCACGTCCGCGCGCTCCAGCAGCCCTTCCATCACCGGCGCGGCGCCGGGCGCCTTCACATCCAGCGTCAGGCTTTCCTTCGAACGGTTGGTCCAGACGAAGTGCGAGGACAGGCCGCGCACGCGCGTGTCGTAGGCGCGGGCGAAATCCCCCGGGCCGGGCCGCTCGATCTTGATCACGCGTGCGCCGAGGTCCGCCAGCTGGCGGGTGCAGAACGGCGCGGCAATCGCCTGTTCGAGGGAGATGACGGTAATGCCGGCTAGGGGTCGGGTCATGGCGATGGGTCCGGGGGTGCTCGATGCCGCCAATCTACCCGCGCGCCCCGACTATGTGAAATAGGGATTGCCGAAGCCTCCATAAGTAGAATCAATACCCTCAACGAGACGACACCCGGCGAACGGGGCAGGAGGCAGCAGCGATGGATATCCGGGCAATGCGGTATTTCGTGGCGATCGTCGACCACGGCAGCCTGACGCGCGCCGCCGAGGTCGTGTGCGTGGCGCAGCCGGCGCTGAGCCAGCAACTGGCCGCGCTCGAGGAGGAATTCGGCGTGCCGCTGGTGCATCGCGGCGCCAAGGGCGTACGGCCGACTGAGGCCGGCAAGACACTTTATCGTCACATTCGGAATATCCTGCGCCAGGTCGAGATTGCCGGGGCGGACGTCCGGGTGGCCGGCTCGGAAATCTCCGGCAACGTCGCCATCGGCCTGCCGACCACGGCGGCGGCGGCCTTCGGCATGCCGCTGGTGCGGGCCGTGCGGCAGCGCTATCCGCAGGTGCGGCTGCAACTGTTCGAGAGCATGAGCGGCTATATCTCCGAGCTGCTGAACCAGAACCGGCTCGACTTCGCGATCCTGTTCCGCGACACGGCGTCGCGCGCTGTGGAGCCCGAACCGCTGGCCAGCGAACCGCTCTACCTGATCGGCACGCCGCCCGGGCGCGCCACCCGCTCGGCCACCATCGCACTGAAGGCCCTCGACGGCATGCCGCTGGTGCTGCCCAGCGGCTCGCAGGGCCTGCGCGAGGTGGTGGAGCGCAGCTTCGCCAAGGCCGGTATCGCCCTGAACGTGGTGGCGGACCTCGATTCGCTGCCCTTCCTGCTGGCCGCCGCCCGCGAGGGGCTGGCCTGCACGGTGCTGCCGGCGTCGTCGCTGGGCGAGAGTCCGGGCGCAGAAGGGAATGGGGATGGGGCTGGCGATGCCGAGGGGGGCATCGGGCGTCGCCTGATCCTGCCGGAGTTGCGCCGCACGCTGTCCCTGTGCTGGCCGCGCGCGCTGCCGCGTTCGAATGCGGCCGAAGCCGTCGCCGACATCCTGCGGGAGATCGTTGCAGCGCGCATCGCCCAGGGCGGCTCGCTGGCGCCGCCGCCCGCCCCTACGGCACCTGCCAGCCGATAAGAAATCCTTATGGCCATAGTCGGCGATTGAATTTCTCCTGCGCACCGGCCTCGGCTAGAGTGGGCGCCAGCATGGGCGGGACCGACATCCCAGATAACCGCCCGCCATAGGAGACAACAATGCTTCGCACCCTTCCCGCCCTCGCCGGCATGGCCGTGGCTCTCACGCTGGCCGCCGTGGGCAGCGCCCACGCCGACACCTATCCCAGCAAGCCCATCCAGATGATCGTGCCCCAGGCGCCGGGCGGCACCAACGACATCGTCGCCCGGCTGGTGGCCGCCGATCTGTCGCAGCGCCTGGGCCAGCAGGTGGTGGTCGAGAACCGTCCCGGCGCCGGCGGCAACATCGGCACCCAGGCCGCCGCGCGCGCCACGGCCGATGGCTACACGCTGCTGATGACCATCAGCAGCACGCAGGCGATCAACCCGTCGCTCTATCGCCAGATTCCGTTCGATCCGATCAAGGACTTCGAGCCGATCGCCCCCGTGGCGACGGTGCCGAACGTGCTGGTCGTGAATCCCGCGTTTCCGGCCAAGTCGATGGCGGAACTGATCACGATGGCCAAGGCCAAGCCGGATTTCTACCGCTATGCGTCGGCCGGCAATGGCACGCTGAACCACTTGCTCGGCGAGATGCTGAACAGCATGGCCGGCATCAAGCTCGAGCACGTGCCCTACAAGGGTGTGGCGCCGGCGCTGAACGATGTGCTCGGCAACCAGGTGCCGATGGCCTTCGCCAGCCTGCCCTCGGTGCTGGCCCATATCAAGGCCGGCAAGGTGCGGGCGCTGGGTGTGAGTTCGGCCAAGCGGTCGCCATTCGCGCCGGACATCCCGGCCATCAGCGAAACCGTGCCCGGCTATAGCGGCGATCTCTGGGTTGGCCTGTTCGCCGTGCGCGGCACGCCGAAGGCGGTGACGGAGAAGCTCGCCAAGACCTTGCAGGCCGCGCTGGCCGACGCACCGCTGCGCGACAAGCTCGCCGCGCAGGGCGCCGAGGTGCTCACCGCCACGCCGCAGCAGTTCTCGACCATGTTGCGTGCGGATATCGACAAATGGGGCAAGATCGTCAAGGCCTCGGGCGCCCAGGTGGACTGAACGGCGTTAGCCGTAGCCCCTCAGTCGCGGTCCTGCACCGCGCGCAGCAGCGTCAGCCGGGTCTTGCCGTCAGGCATGAAATGCGTGCCGAAGCGCACCAGCCCGGCGCGGCGCAGGTGGCAGGTCATCGTGAAACTCAGCAGCATCCCGGGCTCGGTATCGTCGATGTCGATATCGATGCCCCGGAGCCTCGGCTCGTAGCGCAGCAGCGTGGTTTCAATCTCCCGCTTGAGCGTGTGGGCCGACGCGGGCAGGTGCCGGTAGATGCGCGACAGGTCGCCCAGCCCATAGTCCGGTAGATGGGCCAGCCCGCCGCGCCGACTGTTCAGAACGCGCTGGATATTGTCCTGGACGGACAGGAAGGTCTGCGTCGCCAGATCGAATTCCTCGACCGGCACCCCATTCGCGAAATGCCCTGTCACGGCCTCGAACAGGCCCGGACCGCCGGCCATTACTGGCCAGCCTCATCGAATTCCAGCCCGATGCCGTCTGCGTCCGAGAAGGTCAGCCGGATCGTGGCCGGGGCGCTCGTCTCCGCTGTCTTGTTCCCCATTCTTATTAGCAGCTCGCGGGCCAGCACCGGCAGGATCTGCTGGTCGAGCAGGCTGTCGATATTGCGCGCGCCGGTGTCCGGCAACAGGCAGGCGGCGACCAGCGCGTCCACCAGCCCATTGTCGTAACGCAGCGGCACGCCGAACCGGCGCGCCACCCGCTCGCTCACCTTATCCAGCTTCATGCGTACGATCGTCGCCATCGGCCCGGCGACCAGCGGCCGGAACACCACGGTCTGGAAGCGCGCCAGCAGCGCGGGCTGGAAATGCTCGACCAGCGTCGGGCGGATCGCTTCCATCAGCATGCCGGGGGTCGCCGCGCCGCCGGCCTCGGTCACGGCGTCCGTGGCGGCCAGGATCTGGTCGCTGCCCAGGTTCGACGTCATCACGATCACCGTGTTGCGGAAATCGATCACCCGGCCTTCGCCATCGCGCATAAATCCACGGTCGAACACCTGATAGAACAGGCTCAGCACGTCGCGGTGGGCTTTCTCGACCTCGTCGAGCAACACCACGCTGTAGGGGCGCTGGCGCACCGCCTCGGTCAGGACGCCGCCCTCGCCGTAGCCGACGTAGCCGGGCGGCGAGCCCTTCAGCTGCGACACCGTATGCGCTTCCTGGTATTCGGACAGGTTGATGGTGATCAGCGCCCGCTCGCCGCCGAACATCAGGTCGGCCAGCGCCCGCGCCGTCTCGGTCTTGCCGACGCCCGAGGGCCCCACGAGCAGGAACACGCCGATCGGCGCGTCCTCGGCCTTGAGCCCCGCCTTCGCCGCCCGCAGCCGCTTGCCGAGCGCTGCGAGCGCCTCGTCCTGACCCACCACCACGCTGCCCAGGTTGGCCTCCAGGTCCAGCAGCGTGGCCAGTTCGCTGGCCAGCAGGCTCTCGGCCGGCACGCCGGTCCAGTCTGCGATGACTTCGGCAATCGCGTGCTCATCCACCTCGGCGCGGATCAGGGCGGCCTGCCCGGCCGAACCCACCGCGCGGTGGGCGGCTTCGATCGATGGGGAGAGGTCCTGCCGCAGCGCCTCGTCCGCGGCCTGCCATTGGCGACGCAGGCCGAACAGGGTTTCCGTGGCGGCCTTCTGGGCGGCGAGCGTCTGCGTGAATCGGACGAGGTCGCCGTCCAGCGCCTCCAGCCGGCTGTCGATGGCGCCGATCCGTGCGGCGTCACGGATGCCCGTGGTGCCCGCGTCCTGCGCCAGCGCAGCCCGCTCGGTCTCCAGCGCCGCGCGCTCGGCCTCGCACCGGGCGAAGGCAATCGGCGTGGCGTCCTGGCTCATGCGCACCCGCGCGGCGGCGGTATCGAGCAGGTCGACCGCCTTGTCGGGCAACTGGCGCCCGGTCAGGTAGCGGCGCGAGAGGCGCACGGCGGCGACGACCGCCGCATCGGTGACATGCACGTCATGGTGCCGCGCATAGCGCTCCTTGAGGCCGCGCAGCATCAGGCACGCGGCCGCGTCGTCGGGCTCGTCCACCTTCACCATCTGGAAGCGGCGTTCGAGTGCCGCGTCCCGTTCGAAATACTGCTTGTATTCGGACCACGTGGTCGCCGCGATGGTCCGCAGCTCGCCCCGCGCCAGCGCCGGCTTCAGCAGGTTGGCCGCGTCGGCGCCGCCAGCGCGGTTACCTGCCCCGATCAGCGTATGGGCTTCGTCGATAAACAGCAGGATTGGCGTCGGCGACTGCTGCACCGCCTCGATCACCTGCTTGAGCCGCTGCTCGAACTCGCCCTTGACGCCGGCACCGGCCTGCAACAGGCCGAGGTCAAGCGTCCGCACACTGGTGTTGGCGATGATCGCCGGGACATCGCCCTCCGCAATACGCAGCGCGAGCCCTTCGACCAGCGCGGTCTTGCCGACGCCGGGCTCGCCCACGAGGATCGGATTGTTCTTGCGGCGCCGCGCGAGGATGTCGATCATCTGCCGGATCTCGACATCACGGCCAAAGACCGGATCAATCTGCCCGGCACGGGCCTTGGCGGTGATGTCGATCGTGAAGCGGCCCAGCACCGGATTGTCGGGGAGGTGCGCCACGGCCGGGGTGTCGGTCGGAAGGGGAAGGATCTCGGGCAGCCTGTGCGCCTCGCTCGATATCTGATCCAGCTCCGGCATCAGTCGTTCGATCTGCGCGGCGGAGATGCTGAGCAGCGGCCAGGCATCCGGCGCGCGCAGCCAATGCGGCGCTTCCACCAGCGCGGCGAGCAGGTGCGCCGAGCGAATGTCGGTGTCACCCGGTGCCGTCGCAGCGAGCGACGCACGCATCCATGCCGCCTCCAGCCACTGCCCCACGCGCGGCGAGAGCCCGGGCCGGCCGCGCAGGTCATGCGGCAGGCGGTCGATGGCGGCGAGCAACGCATTCCAGATGGCATCGACATCGATTTCATAGCGCCTCAGGATCGCCAGCAGGTCGCCCTCGCCCAGTTCGAGCAGCTTGATCAGCCAGTGCTCGACCTCGATGTCCCGGTGGGCGCGGGTTTCGCAAAGGCTGGCCGCCTCGGTCAGCGCGCGGGCGCAATGGGGGTTCAGGCGGCGCAGGAACGGGGAATAGTCGCGGGCAATCATGAGGGAGGGATGGCGATGGGCGGGAAGAATGCGGGGTCGAGGGATGGGGCGGCCGGCGGCGCGGCCGAGGGGCCGAGGGGCCGGCGCGAGGCCGGCCCGACCTTACTCAGGCACGCTCGTTCCAACTATCGGCGTGGATGATGTTGCCGTCCTTGTACGACCAGGTGATCTTCTCGTAGCGCAGCTCGATGCTCTCGAGGTGGTTGTGCTTCTCGAAGGCCGGGCTCTTGATGTCGTGCATCTTCGGCGTGACGCCGACCACCTTGACGTTCTCGAGCTTGGTGTTGAAGTACTCCTTCTCCTTGCCGGCGTCGTCGATCTTGTACCAGCGAATCTCCACCGCCTTCAGCGTCTGGCCGCTGGAGACGGCCTTATAGAGATACGGCGTCGAGGCGTCGGTCTCCTTGGTGAAGACGATCGGCTCGTGCACGCGCGTGCCGGTCAGCTTGCCGGTGTTGGCGTCCGTCGGGATCTTGACCGCGTGATCGAACGCCACCACTTCGACGCTGCCCTCGCGGCCCGAAACCGTGACCGAACCCTTGATGTCGGCGCCACCATCGTCCTTGATCCACATGTATGCGGGAATTGCCATTTACTTACTCCTTCTGCTGAAATGAACAGGCCGACTGGCCAGAAGTGGCCCGATCGCCGTCACGGCAATCGGGAACAAGGGTAATTTCCACACGGCGATTGGCGGCGCGGCCCGCCTCCGTGTCATTGCCCGCCTTCGGGCGGGTGTCGCCGTAGCCTTGCGTCGCGAAATGCGTCAACGGCAAGCCGGCGGCATCGGCCAGCCAGTTGCGGACGGACACCGCGCGGGCCTCCGACAGGCGCAGGTTGCTGCGCGGGTTGCCGGTGGCATCGGTATGGCCGGCCACCAGCACCCGCTTGTCCGGATGCGCCCGGATCATCTCCAGCGCACCGATCAGCACGCGATTGGAGCCGGGATTCAGGGTGGCGCTGCCGCTGCGGAACAACGACAGGCTGTCCAGCTCGATCGCGGCTGGCGGCGGAGGCGGCGGGCGGTAGCCGGCGATCAGCGCGTCGATTGACGCACGCAGCGCGGCCCCGCGATACAGACCGAGGCCGAGCCGCAGCGGCACGCCGTTGCGGGCGTGGCGGTCGAGTTCGTCCCGGTCGCGTTTGATGACCTTGAGCGCATCGATACGCGCGGCGTCCTGTGCCGGCGCCAACGCGCGATAGCGGTCCATATTGCCGGTGACGCGCGCCACCAGCGCCCGGTTCTGCCACGCCGAGGCGGCCGCAGCCGCGCAGAACGCCACCGCGAGCCACGCGAAGCCATGCGCCAGCGCACGTGGCAGCGCGCGCCGCACCGGCTGTCGACCGATGCCACGGATCAGCGGGTCCGGCAGTGGGTAGCGACCGCTGCCGCCCTCTTGTGCCGGGCGGGCTCCGACCAGACCGGTGATGCGGGCCACGGCACTGGCAAACAGCGAGTTGTCGGCTGGCGTGCCGCGTACCGCGATCGCGCCGACAGCGGCCACCTGCACCGGCCTTCCCGTACGGTGGCCGTCGCGGCTGTCGTCCCGTAAGCGCGGCAACAACGTCGATTGCGCCCATCTGGCTAGCGCGTGCAGCCGATTAGCGCGATACCAACGTGCGGCGCGGTCGGCCGGCTTGGCGGCGCGGGCGTACTGGTCGAGGCTCGCCGCGACTTGCGCGATCCATGCCTCGTCCGCCGGCATCGCTTCGCCAGACATACCGAACCATGGGCTTTCGTCCGGCGGACCCGCGGCGTCCTCGCCGTAGACCGCGATGCACACTGGCAGCGGATAGCCGACGGCGCGGCTCGCCTCGCCAATCGCGTGACGCAAACGGCCGAGGCGCGCGCTCAGCGTTGCGGCGTCATAGATCCGGTCGGCGGCGGTCAGGCATGCCACGGCGTCCGGGCCCTGCCCGTCGCGCCAGCGCTTCAGGGCATCCGCCACGTGAGCCAGCCGCGACGGGTCGCCCACACGTACCCAGATCGCGGACTCGGTGATACGGACCAATTCGTCGCCGAATGCCCGCACCAAGGCGCCGTCCGGCTCACCAACGGCGAGCACGAGCGGCGTATTCCGGCGCATGTCGCCGGGCAATGCATCGAGTGACGCGTTCACGGCGACCAGCACCGCCTGCGAGGCCTGACGGCCAGCACGCCCGCGCCGCGTGGCGACAATCATCGCCACCAACATCAGCGCCACGACGAACAGCCCCAGCAGCAGATTCCACGTGGTCGACCCCGGCGAGCTGAATCCGAGCCACGCCAGACAAAGCGCCGCGATCCAGCCGGCCAAGGTGCGATAGGGATAACCGGTCACGTCGCGCCCTTCAAACAGCCAGCCGCGCGATGGCCGCGTCGAGCCAGCGGTCCAGCGCCAGATAGACCAGCCCGGCGCCAACGAGCGCCAGCACCACCCATGCAATCGGCGAGATGCGCCAGCCGGCGCGTGCCTTGCCGTGGGTGACAATGACCGGCCCGTTGCCCTGGTCGAGCCCCGCGCGCGCCAGTCGCTCATCGAGCGTGCGCAGCAACGCGGCGCGGTCCGTGGCGCCGTTCAGGGCGAATCGCCCCTGGAAGCCCAGCCCAAGCACCACATGGAAGACCGCGAGCAACGGCAGCACCGGTTGGGGCGCTGCGAGGCGCCGTTCGATGCGGTCGATCAGCGCGTCACCCGCGTCGTGACTCTGGAACTCCTTGACTTGCAAGGGCTCGTGCTCCCACTCGTCCCGGCTCGCCCCTTCCAGGTGGCGGAGCGCGAACTCGTCGAGCAGCGCGCATTGCGCATAGATCGCGTCCTCGACGACATCCGGGGATTGCCCCGCCGCCCGGAGTTCCTCACGCAGCCGGGCGATATGGCCCAGGCACGTTTCACGGAACGCCGCGAAGGTCACGGGCCTGTCCCCGCCGGCCAGCGAAGCGACAGTCAGGGCCGTATCGCGTAGCGCGAGCGGAAAGATCGGAAGCGAAGTTGTCATGCCGGCAATACCGCGAAGAGTTCGAGCGAGACGTCCGGCACGGAAGCCGGCACATAGAACTGGCACGCCCGCGCGTCGAGCATGCGCCGGAACGCCGGGTGGGCACTGTCAAGCGCGAAGTACTGGTTTTCGATCCGCACGGGAATGGCGGCAGGCAGGCGCGACATCGTCCGCAACGGAATGCCGGGCAGCGCCGAGTTGACGATCTGCGAGACTTCATCCGGCGCCCCCGCCTTGCAAAGGCGTGGCAGTTGTTCGAGCAAGGCGTGCGCCGGCATGCCAGCCTGCACCGACAGGTAGTACTCGGTACCTTCGACCAGCCGCTCATCGAGGATCTTGCCGTCCCAGATCGTGGGCCGCAGCCGTTCAAGCGCCACGGGCACGACGCGCGACGGCACCACCGCATCCACCAGCCTGCGAATCATCGACTCCAGTTCCGCGAACACGGGCTCCGGCGCCATGTGGTCGTAGGCTGGAATGGCCTGCAGGGTCTCCGTGGTCGAGAACGTCAGCAGCGCGCCCGCCAGCCGGGCCAGCACACGGTAGAGTTGCTCGGGATGCTGCTGCGGGGCCGCGCGCAGCCGCGCCAGCTCCGGCCAGGCACTGTTGACACTGTGCAGCAGCCAGAACAGTGCCACGTCGGCCACCGCGTAATCGGCCATCTGGTCGGAACGCTCGCGCCGGCGCACGCCCAGGCTCGCACTCTTCGCGCTGAGGATGGTCGACAGCCGCGCCATGCGGGCGGTCAGCTGCTCGCTTGCGGACAGGAACAGGCTTGGCGGCACGTAGGCCGGATCGAGTTCGATCTGGCCCTGCGGCGTCCGGATAAGCCGAGCGATCGGGCAGGTCACGTAGTCGCCTTGTGCGTCGCCGTCGAACAGCAGGGCCAGTGCGTGACGTTCGACGCTGATTTCCTCCTTGCCCTCACCGTGCAGGTCGGCGACCTCCAGGTACTCACGCACGAAGCGGCGTGGCCGCGCCGGCCGTTCGCCATCGTCGACGCAATTGCCACCCAGCGCGTCCATCAGCGGCAGTCCGATCAGGACCACCGCCGAGTCTGCACCGGCCGGCAGATCGGCCAGATCGCGCGCGGGAGGCGTCCGGTCGGCCGTCTCCGTGTCGATCACGGTGCCATCCGGCAGGCGTGCGGCAAGCGAACTCACCGCCAGTCGATTCACTGTCAGTGCCTGGGAATCGATGACGACGCGCACGACGCCCCATGGTTCCGGGGTGGCGATACGCGCAATCTGCTCGCCGGCGTGGCGCTCCCATAGCGCCTGCTGCTGGAAATGCTGCGGCGTCATAAAGATGCCCTGCGCCCACAGCGGTCTTGTGATCTTCATGGTATCGGGCCGATTCCGCTTCAGTTCTTCGCCTTGGGCATCTGCGAGACGAGCGACAGGTTGATGTCCATCCCCTCGATCTGGAAATGCGGCACGATGAACAGCTTCACGCGGAAGAAGCCCGGGTTGTCTTCGATATCCTCGACAATGACCCGCGCGTCGCGCAGCGGGTGCGATGCCTGCAGTTCGTCGCCCGGATCGGTCATCTCGGTCACGAGCGTCTTGATCCAGCTGTTCAACTCCAACTCGAGGAGGCGGCGGTCCTTGGTGGTGCCGATGTTCTCGCGCTGGATCAGCTTCAGGTAATGCGCAATGCGCGACAGCAGGAAGATGTACGGCAGGCGCGCGTTGACACGGCTGTTGGCGGTAGCCTCCTTGGTGTCATACAGCGCCGGCTTCTGGGTCGAATGCGCCGAGAAGAAGCACGCGAAATCGTGATTCTTGTAGTACGACAGCGGGATGAAGCCAAGGTTGGCGAACTCGAACTCGCGCGTTTCCGGAATCAACACCTCGGTCGGGATCTTGGCCTGGTTGCCGGTGCCCAGGTCATAGAGGTGAATCGGCAGGTCCTCGACCAGACCGCCAGCCTGCGGGCCCCGGATCTGCACGCACCAGCCGTTCTTGATGAAGCTCTGCACCATGTTCGCGGCGAACGAGAACGATGCATTGGCCCAGAGGTAACGGTTGTGATCCGGCCCCTTGACGGCTTCCGTATAGTTGAACGCCCGGACCGGCACGGTTTCCGGACCGTACGGCAGGCGCGCCAGGAAGCGGGGCAGCGTCAGGCCGATGTAGCGCGCGTCGTCGGACTCGCGGAAGCTCTTCCACTTCAGGTATTCGGCGCGGTCAAAATAGTTGCCGATGTCGCGGATCGCGGCCACGTCCTCCATCGACGTCTTGCCGAAGAACTCCGGCGCCACCGCGCCGACGAACGGCATGTGCGCGGCCGCCGACACCTTCGAGATATTGCGCAGCAGGGCGATGTCCTGCGGGCTGCGGTCGAACGCGTAGTTCGAGATGATCGAGCCGATCGGCTCGCCGCCCGGCGTGTCGTACTCCTGGATATAGGTGTGCAGGTACAGGCCGCTCTGGATCACCTCGGGGGTGTCCTCGAAGTCCTGGCGCAGCGCCTCCTTCGAGACATCGAGCACCTCGATCTTCACGTTCTTGCGGAAGTCAGTGCGATCGACCAGGAACTTCAGGCCGCGCCAGGCCGATTCGATCTCCTGGAACGTCTCGTGATGCATGATCGCATCGAGCTGCCGGCTGATCTTCTCGTCCAGATGGGCGATGTGGAAGTCGAGCAGGCTCTTGTCGAGCCGGTCCACCTGCTGTGACGAGTCCTGAATCATCTTCAGGAACACGTGCATGGCCTGCGCCACGCGCTCGTCGAGCGACGATTCGGACAACGCATCGGCGCTCTGGAACGACTCCACCGGCCGCGTGCTGCGGACCGGCGACAGGTTGATCTTCTCGCAGAGCGCCTCATAGACGCTCTTGCCCGGTGCGTCGAGGACGGCGGCAGCGGCGGCGCTATCGGCGGCGCTATGGGTACGTGCGGACAGTTCGTGCTTCTTTTCCATGGGGAAAATCCTCGGGTAACGGGTTACTGGGCGGAGGCGGGAGCCGGGGCAGCCTGGCCGATCTTCTGCAGATCGGCGCGCAGGCGTTCGGACAGCCCGGGGTCCTTGAGGATCTTCTCGAGCTCGCGGCGAAACATCGCGTTGTCGAGCAGGTTCGACTTGAGATCGCGCAGCAGATTGCGCGCCGCCATCAGCGCGCGCAGCTCGGGCACCTTGCCGGCGACTACCTCCGGCTTGAAGTCATCCATGGAATGGAAGTCGAGATCAACGGGCAGCTCGGAGCCATCGGCGGCGAGCGTGTTCTCGACGGCAATCTTCGCCCGCGGATTGAAGTCCGCCAGGACCGCATTGAAGTTGTTCTTGTTGATGGAAACCTTCTCCCGCTCCGCCAGCGCGCGGGTGTCCTGCCCATTACTGTAGTCGCCCATCACCAGCAGCTTCAGTGGCAATTCCACCTTCTTCTGCGCGCCGCCGGTATGCAAATCCAGCTTGATGTTGACCCGCGCCTTGGGCACTTCGTTCTGGAAGCTCTCTGCCATTCTCGATTCCTTCTCCAACAGGTTTTCAATCCGCACGGCACTCGATTCGTCGATCGCCGCATGGCCGGTAGACACGCAAGTGCGGGAGACTATCTTTTTTATTTCCCACTGTATTTAGGTGACTTCCTAAAATTCATCGGATTTTTGATCTTTTTTATCTAAATCAATAATTCGATCCAGTCCTATTTTCCTGAAAGCCACAAGACGGTAAGGTGCGGCGCGCAGGAGCATGTCGCTTGCGAAGCGACACGCCTGACCTGTTACGCCGGATTGCCCGGCCTTGGAGAGAGACGATGTCGGCTGGGGTAGCAACACTGAAGGCATACGGGGAAGCGCTGCTCAAGGGACTGGGCGGCGGCCAGCAGTCTTACTTCCTGAAGGTGCCGGGCGCGGAGACCGCAGTGGGTCTGTCGGTGGTGTCGTTCGAAGCGGTGGAGAAGCTGGGGGCTCCCTATGTCGTCACGGTTCAGCTCACGCATCCGCTGGAACTCGAACGCGCCAGCTACCTCGGCAAGCCCGCAACGTTCGAGATCGACCCCGGCGATGGCACAGAGCCGCGCAAGTTCGCGGGATGCATTACACAGTTCTCCAAGGCCGCGCGGACGCAAGACTTCCACGGCTACCAGATGGTGGTGGAGCCCCTGGTGGCCCGGCTTCGGCTCACCCGCTCCACCCGCATCTACCAGCACCAGACCGCGCCGCAGATCATCGAAGCCATCCTGCGGCGGCATGAACTGGTGGGGCATCAGTTCGCTTTCAAGCTGCGACGCAAGTACCCGCAGCACCCGTTCCGCTTGCAGTACCAGATGTCCGATTGGGACTACATCCGCCTGCTGATGGAGCAGGAAGGGCTCTATTCCTATTTCCTTCCGGGGAAATTCGGCGAGATGGTGGTGTTTGGCGACGACATCGACCACTACCTCTACAAGCCCGAATTGCGTGTGCCCTACCGGGAAACGGCCGGGCTTGAGGCTGGCATCGAAGCGGTCTTTGGCATTCGTACTAATGCTAAAACGGTCCCCGAATCGTTCCTTGTCGCGGACTACAACCCCGATCTGGCCTGGGAGCCCTTGAAGGGCGAAGCCAACATCGCGCGCAAGGACAAGACCACTTACGGGCAGCCGTACGTTTTCGGTACGCATCACCTCGATTTCGATGGCGCCAAATGGGAAGCGCAGCTTCGTCATGAGGCAGCGATGGCGTCCCAGGTCGAATACGAGGGCGAGAGCAACGTCCTGGAACTGCGTCCGGCGCGGATCCTGCGAATGGATCTCGACCTTCCCGACGCACCCAATGGGCAGGTCATCACCGAGGTCACCCACACCGGCGCGCGCGATGCGGCGTATCGCAATTCCTTCAAATCGATCCCATCCGATCGTCGCTTCCGGCTGCCGCTGGATGAGGCCAACTGGCCAAAGATCGCAGGCACGCTGAGCGCCCGCATTACCTCCCCCAGCCAATACACGTACGCCTACCTGACGCAGCAGGGCTACTACACCGTCCGCTTCGACTTCGATTTCGAGAAATGGCCCGGTGGTGGTGAGTGCGTGCCACTGCGGCTGGCGAAACCATTCGCCGGGGCATTCCAGACAGGCTTCCACTTTCCACTAATCGACGACACCGAAGCCGCCATCGCGTTCCGGGACGGCAACCCGAACAAGCCCTACATCGCTCATGTTCACCACAACAGCCGCCAGACGGACCTGATCACCAATCAGGACCGGTGGCTGTCGCGCAACGTCATCCGCACGCAAAGCGACAACAAGCTCGAGTTCGAGGACTGGGAGGGCCAGGAGCACGTCAAGCTGTCCACGGAGCATTCCGGCAAATCGCAGCTGACACTTGGCCATATGGTGGATGGGAAGTGGAAGAAGCGGGGGGAGGGGTTCGAGCTGCGGACCGATGCGGCGGGCAGCATCAGGAGCAAGGGACTCCTGCTGAGTGCCGACGTCCGCAAGCGCGGTACCGGGCATCAGCTTGACATGCAGGAGGCGCTGTCCGAACTGCGTCTGGCGCTAGACCGAGTATCAGCGCTGGCGCACGCGACGACACAGGCTGGCGCGACACCGGCGGACAACACCACCCAGTCGGAACTACTTTCGGCCATGGACCAACTTAAGGGCGCAGGCATTCTCGCGACTGCACCCGGTGGAATTGCTTTCCTTACGCCCGAATCGATTCAGCATAGCGCAAGTGGAAACGTCATCTTGACATCCGGCAAACAGATCGATGTGAGCGCCGTGAGACGCTTCGCTGTCGCAGCCGGCGAATTAATCTCGTTATGCGCCCACAAGTTGGGGGTCAAGCTATTTGCTGCAAAGGGAAAAGTCGAAATCCAGGCGCAGACCGACGCGCTTGACTTGTTTTCCGCCAAGCGGTTGCACATTGCCAGCGCAGACGACGACGTCGTTGTGTCTGCACAAGGAAAACTCACCCTAATGTGCGATGGCGCCTACATCAGACTGGAGGGCGGAAGCATTGAAATCGGATGCCCGGGCGACTTCAACATCAAAAGCGCGTCCTTCAGCTATTCCGGGCCCGACAGGCTGGATGCTGTCTTACCTGTCTTGCCGATCAGTGAGCCGTTGTCCATCGGCAAATACCGCTTATCCGTCTAACACGCCATGATCATTAGTCCTCCGTTTCTACCTCTCACCGACAGTGCATCGGACCTGATGGATTGGGCCGATCGCCGCGAACAGCTTCATGGAACATATCCGATCTGCTCCGACCGGCGTTGGCACGGCGGCTGTCACTTGGCACCCGAACATCAGAACGATCCTGTGAGAGCGATTGCAGATGGGGAGGTTGTGGCCTATCGCGTCTGCCAGCACCCCGAAGGGCACGAGGGAGAAATCAGGGACACCAACACCGGATTCGTGCTTTTGCGGCATGAGAGCGAGACCGGTGAAGGGCGCATGCTCCGATACTACTCCCTCTATATGCACCTTCGTCACCTCGGTGGATATGGCGGCAACTGCGATCCAGCTCGCCTGCCCGACTGGTTGCGCATGCCAACGGAGGCGAAAGCAGGCAAGGGCAAGCGAGTCCACCGAAAGGAGATACTAGGCTGGACAGGGCGATGCGATGGAGCCATGTATCTTCATTTCGAGATCTTCATGACAACGGCGGATTTCGAGACCTATTTCAGTGGCACGCAGCTTGGTCAGGCAGCGCCGACGACGCCATCTGGGACGGACTATTGGGGAAACAGCTATTACGTTTTGCCCAGAGGCACTCCGATTCTCCCGCAACCACCCGGCACGATAGGAAACAGGTTAAAGGGCATTGATTTTCCTCCGCTGAAGGGTATTGCGGCGACCGAGCGGGAGCTTTACATCGAAGTCTGTTTCCATCTCGGGAAGAAGGTTACTCGCGTATGGCGCGATAACGGAAATGGTGTGCGTACGCTCCTGACCACAGCCCCTATTAAGGAGACAGACTACGAGTACAACATGCATCAGCGTGCCTCCTCGTTATACCCGGCCTGCCCTAGCGACGGGTACGAGCTGTTGCGCTTTGGAAGAATTTTAAGCCGGCCGGCAACGCTACCATCGGCTGCGAGGACAACTTGGTTTCGCGTTGCGTTCGATGAGAACGCGGAAGGGTATGTTGATGTCAACGATCCACGTATCCAAAAACTCTCTGACGCAGATTTTCCTATATTCGCGGGATGGCAAACGGTACGCGAGACAACCGGTCCGTTCACACAGGATGGCCTGTGCGATATCGAGTCACTTAAGGCACTACTTAAGCAAGGAAACCCTGAACACAACCCGTATATAGGAACGTCCGCGGACAAGGAACTGCGCTACTACGTGCACATGGGCGACGACGTAAAAAGGAAGCTAAAAAGGTTAGTTTGCGAAATGCCATCGGAGTGGGACGGCACGAACAACGACGCACGCTATCGCAAAATCAAGGAAAGGGGAGAGTTCTACGCCGGCAATGAAAGCGGCTACGAAAGGTTCATTAGACTACATGAGAAGTGCCAGTTTTGGGGTAAAACAGGCTTGCCACCTACGGCGTCGGATCGGCTTTGGTTCTTCCACCCCCTAAGCTTTATCAGACATTTTCGCAAATGTGCGTGGCTTGGTTCAAAAGAGTTCGCTCAGATATATCCGAACAAGTCCCATCCGAAAACGGATTTGGAAAGCCTCCGCGCAGAGTATCTCACTCCCCTCAATTTCGCAACGAGGAAGTTTGGCATTACCACGCCTACGCGGCTAGCGCATTTCCTTGGACAAGGCGCAGTGGAAAGTGCACATCTCACGCAGATGCAGGAACTCAGTATGACCGGGGATATGAAGCCCGACGGTTTATATGGCAGCGAATTGAATCGCCTCTCGCGATCACGTGAATCTGACCTCGGCCATTGGTATGGAGAGCACCCAGCAGAGCACGACCCTTGGTATGGGTCAACAAAGTTCAACAGCAAGGGAACACGTATTGCTAGCTCCTACGACTGGAGGAATGGAAACTGCGATTTCGAGGATGCACAGAAGTTCCGAGGCCGTGGATTCAAACAGCTTACCGGGAGGAGTAATTATGCCGACTACTGGGTATTTCGAGGATGGAATTCCGAAGAATTCTCTCGCAGTTGGTGGACCGACCCCTCGTTCAAAGCAAAAAATCGAACAGGGATGAAATTGAAGCCAATCGTTATAAATAACCCACACCGGGTGGCCCTGCCGGAAAATTGTATAGATAGCGGGGCTTTCTATATGAGATTTTGCCGTCCCAACGTCTTTATTAATATCGACAAGGATAGATCTTCTCTCGCATTCTCTGCCGTGGCTATTTCCGCTGAGAAGAAAATTTCCACCGCGGTCACAGTATCCATTAACGGCGGAAGACTCGCTGAAGACGAACGTTTTAAATTTACTCGTGCCGCAAAATTGATACTGGGTTGATATGAGCGACGCATTCCTTACCTCCGTCATTACAACATGCCTTCTGATTCCAGCGCTTTCATGCGCAGCCACTGAATATGAGGCCTCGGGGGATAAAATCACCATACGTACTGACGGCTCGTCCCAAACATGCTTGTTGTCCGATTCAGCAAATTTCGCTACGACAAGTCACGACGGATCAGCAGTGATTATTTCCGCACGAGGGTACCTGAGCCGAGAGAATTTGGAGAACTGCGAGATTGATGTGCCTGTCCGTGTGAACACGATTCCGGAAGGGGTTGGATTTCTGACGGACATTAACTTAGAAAAGGAAATCTATATTTCCTTGGATTTCGTAAGTGTGCGACCGTTCTTATATCTAGCAACGGTCGCTCGCATCGGCACGACCAAAAATCTCGTATCAATTGCGGGATCATATTCACCCAACAAGCGAATGTCTGAGTTGACAAAGCATGCCTTTCAGAATGATGGAATTGCAGGGTCTTCGATCATATCTCCGAGCGGAGATTATGTTGCCCCATCGGGTTCAATCGACTGCGATCCGCAGGCGTTTCCGGGAGTGTGGGACGTCAAACACAACAAACGTGTGTTCGCGACACCTGAGGTTTGTAGCGAGTTGTTTAGGAAATCGAGAGGAAGAGATTAATGCGCGGAGCAGTCAGAGTCAGCGACAAACTCGAGAACGGCGGAACGGTGTTAGCCGGTTCCAGCGCCATGGTGTTCATGGGTCGTGGCATCGCACGGCAAGGAGATCCGGCGCGATGCAACGTTCATGGCGACACCTGTATCGCGGAAGGCGATCGCGCCTTCACCGATAAAGGCAAACCCATCGCGCTGCATCTCCATAAATGCGCGTGTGGCTGTCGCCTGATCTCGTCGCTTATGACGGCAGGGAAGGGGTAAACCATGCCAATCGACTATGCCAAAGCCGGCTCCGACATGATGTTTCCCGATCGAACCCGTCCACGGCAATGGGTATTGCTCTGGGCATTTTGCACGGCAATGGGAGCGGCAGTCGTCGTGCTCTTGTGGCCAACCGGGAGGCCCGCACAGGGCCCCCAATTCTGGTTCGCCATCCTCGCTGCGCCCCAGATCGTTTTTGCATTAGTGCTGGGATGGTTTCGTCACAGCTATGAAAGCGCGTATCTGGCGGCGCTGTATCACAACCAACATCGGGAGGAATACCTGCACCGGTTGGTTTCACGCTCGCAAGTGCCGTTGCATATTATCGCATCGTCTCACTGTGTGCCGAGTCCGGACCTGTCCCTTGTCGACGTTCTGCACCCGGGTAAGGTGCAACTCGCAGCGCGGCCCGTGCGTATGGGTGCCGATTTGGTACGTCATAGCCCGTTGCCAGAATGGGACGAGGAATTGAATGTATCCAAGCAAGAGGGCGCCGATGCGACCGTGCTAGATCGCTTCGATGTGCTCCTGGAGAAGCTCCTGAATCCTGTCTTGGATACCCTCGTAGCATTGCATCGGCATGGTGGTCGCTACGCCCCCGAAATCCGGCTGGTCAACGGCACGTCAGCGACAGCAAAGGACCGTTTGCAGCAACTGCGGCGCGTCTTGGACGCGAATGGCTTGACGGATCTCGATGCGCTTGTTGTCGACACCACGAGTATCCAATCGCTCCTGCTCGCGGATGAGTGGCTGGACCGCGAACCATCGACGCCCTTGCTCTTGCTCGCCACACAACTGCATGAATTCCCCCCGAAAGAGAGCGCCGAAGCGGGCGCAGCGCTGCTGATGGTTCCAGACAGCCTGGCACTTCCGAGTGATGTGCATTCAGTCGGCAGGCTCCATCGCCCCGTGACATGCCCATTGAGCGCACTGACGGAAGGGTTCGCCGAGGCACTCCGTGCAGGCTCCACCTCCCCAAGTGCGATCAAGCGCCTGTGGATCGCTGGCGTCGAAAGCGATGCGGATGCGGCCGTCGCGAGGGGCTTGGCGGACGCCGGTCTCACCCAACTATCAGACCCCGGCAGTCAGCATCACCTTGATCGCATTCTCGGTCATGCAGGCGCGGCGGCGGGATGGATCGCCGTTTGTGGTGCGATCGAATCGGAGGACACCGGCCCCCAGCTGGTATTGACCGAAGGGGGCGACATGCAGCTCGCCGTCGTCTATTCAGTGGCAAGGAAATTGGAATCAGATGTCAATGTCTAGCGATGTACCGCACCAAGGCACTGCAGGGGCAGCGCCGATCCTCTCATGGGGCTTCCTGTTGGTCGTGGCGTCGTTGGCCATATTCGGCTTGGCCGCAATCTGGCTTTGGGGCGATGACCTGGGCTGGCCGACCACTGCGTCGAAGAAGACGGCCACGCTGTGGCTCGTTGCGATCGTGACATCGGCGATGGCGATTCATGCGCTCGCTTCTCGCGTGGGTGCCTATCGGGCCGCAGGTTGGCTGTTTCGACAGCGGACTAACATCGGTCGGACGTCAGACACCAAGACGAGTGCAAGCCCGGCTTCGCGGCTGCGTGATCTTCGGAACGAGCTATCCCGCGACCACGGATACCGTTGGCGGCATCGCCAGCCCTGGCTGCTGCTGACTGGAGATGATACGGCGATTGCGCGACTCGTTCCCAATGCCGAGGAACGCCGCTGGACGGTCACCCCCAACGCGGTACTGCTGTGGCATCGGCCGACCGAGGCTGGCCAAGCGGACGCCGACTGGCTGAAGCAAGTGTGCCGGCTGCGACGCCATCGCCCGGTGGACGCAATTGTGCTGATTACTGATGGCGGGGAGGAAGGGAAACCGTCATCACAAGGTGGCACACATCGGCACGTCGCTTCATTAACCCACATCGGGAGGGTGCTGCGCTGGTCTGCGCCGGTCTACGCGCTTGACATTACGCAATCGCATGCCACGGCCAAGCCCGATGCAGCGGTGGTCGCTTGCGAATGGAGCCAATTTGCGGATGCCGAAGCCTGCAAGAGATCGTTGGAGACCCTACGCCACACCCTCGCCCGTCGCGGCACCACCCAACTGATGGCCGATCCCGCAGACAGCTACATCGCAACGCTGTCCCAGCAACTCGACAAGCGCATCAACGACCTGACCGAATGGGCGACAGGGTTGGCAAATTCCCGCAGCAGCCCTGTTCCGCTTGCCGGGATGGTGTTTTCTCCCTATCCAAACTCCGATACCACCACCCACCTCCCCCTCTGGCAACACATCGCCGATTCCGCCCGCCGTCATCCCGGCCGGCGTGTCGGCTTCCATCCCGTTACCGTCTCTTCGACCATCGCCCTCGGCGCCATCGGGCTATGGACCGCCGGGATGCTGCTGTCCGGCTTCCAGAACGCCCGCAACATCCACGCCGCGCAGTGGGCTATCGATGCCAACGCATCCGAGTTGAGTCCGGCCGGCCGACTCCGCTCGCTTGTGGCGATGCAACACCAGATCGCACGCTACGAACCCCGCGCTGGCCATCATGCGCCGTTGTCTACCCGCTTCGGGTTGAACCGCGATGCTGCCCTGCTCGCGGCCATGTGGAAGCCCTACGGGACGGCCAGCCGCGAGCTTCTTGTCAGCCCGATCCAGCAGGATCTCGAGGATGTGCTCGTCGATCTCTCCCAGATGCCGGTGGATGGGCTCGACGCGCAGGCCAGCCAATGGGCGCTGGACGGTCACCAGACGCTCAAGACCTATCTGATGCTGGCCAACCCGGAGCGCGCCGAGCCGGACTTCCTCGCGCCGCAGTTGGTCCGGCACTGGCAAACGGAGGCTCGCATCACGCCCGGCGAGCGGGACGATCTGGCGGAGCGGCTGCTCACGTTCCATGCCGCCCGCGTCAAGGCCCATCCCGACTGGCGCATCGAGGCGAGCCCCGAGCTGGTGGCCGGCGCGCGGCGCACGGTGCTGGCGGTCATCGGCCAGCGCAACGCGCAGGACACGATCTACCGCCAGGTGATCGATGGCATCGGCAACAAGTACGCGGATCAGACGCTGGTGTCGCTCACCCCCGGCACCGACGCGCGCGGGCTGGTCCGAGCCAATGCGCTGGTGCCCGGCGCCTACACCCGGCAGGCCTACGAGGGCCACGTGGCCGAAGCCATCGCGTGGGCCGCCAAGCGCACGGAAGTCGCCAGCGATTGGGTGCTGTCAGACGGCAATGCCCAGCAGTCGGCCAGCCACAACGACTTGCTGGCCACCCTCACCGCCCAGTATTTTGCCGACTACGCCGAGCAGTGGCAGCGCTTCATGAACAGCCTCCAGTGGGAGCCCGCGCCCACGTTGCCGGCAGCCATCGACCAGTTGAAGCTGATGGCCGATGCGCGCCAGTCGCCGGTGATCGCGTTGATGAAGTCGCTCGATTACCAGGGCGGCGCGGGCGCGCGGAAGGACTCGCTGTCAGACACACTCGTCGCCAAGGCGCAGGACATGCTCGGCAAGAAGGCTGCCAGCGCCGGGATCGTCAAACCCGACACCGCCGGCCCGCTGGGCCCGACCTTCGGGCCGATCCAGCGGCTGATGGCCGTTGGCGAAGGTGCTGGCGGCGACATGAGCCTGCAGCGCTTCCTCGATCGCGCGACGGCCCTGCGGTTGCGGCTCCAGCAGGTCAGCCACAGCCCGGACGCCGACGCCCAGGCCCGCCAGATGGCGCAGGCGCTGTTCCAGGGCAAGGGCTCGGAATTGGCCGAGACACAGGCGTACGCGCAACTGATCGCCGCAAGCCTCGGCGCCGAGTGGGCGGGGATGGGGGAGACGCTGTTCGTGCGCCCTATCGCACAAGCGACCCAGACCGTGCTCCAGCCGGCGCAGGCCAGCCTGAACGCCGCCTGGCGAGACAGCATCGCCATGGCATGGGGCCGCGCCTTCGCCGGCCGCTACCCGTTTGCGGATACCGCCAACGACGCCTCGCTGCCGGAACTGGCCCGCTTCCTGCGTCCGCAGGGCGGGCTGATCCACGGCTTTCTCACGGCCCAACTCGCCGGCGTACTCGAACTGCAGGGCGATGCGTGGCAGCCGGCGGCGTCGGGCGGGCACGCGCTCGCGTTCGATCCGGCCTTCCTTGCGGCGATCAACCGGCTCCAGCGCATCGGCACGCGGCTGCTCACGCAAGGCGAGCCCCGCTACCAGTTCGAGATGAAGCCGATTCCCACGCCGGGCCTGACCGATACGCTGCTGACCCTCGACGGCCAGACCCTCCACTACTACAACCAGCGCGAACACTGGCAAGCCATGACGTGGCCGGCGAGCAACCTCGAGAACCCCGGCACCCGGCTCCAGTGGCAGACCGAGACGGCCGGCACCAACAAGCACTATGAGTTCACCGGACGATGGGGCCTCGTCAGGATGCTCGAACGGGCCAGCATCGAGCCGATCGACAGCGCCACGTTCCAGCTCACGTGGCAGGGCCAGCCGGATAGCCCCGCCGTGGCGCCTGCGCCGGACCCCGACAGCCTGACCGCGCGCCCGGCCATGCAGCCGCCGGCCAAGGACGTCACCTACCCCATCCGCTACCAGTTGCGCACCGAGCTTGGCCATGGGCCGCTCGAACTGCTCTCGCTGCGCGATTTCGTGCTGCCGTCCCGGATCTTCCTCGACAAGCCCCAACCATCCACCACCAAGGGGAACGATGTTTAACCAGTTGCTCAACGCGCTGTTCGGCACGCGCGCGCCGTCGGATCTGGCCCGGGCGGCCATCGCGCGATGGGAACCGTGGCTGCGGCCCATCCGCCCCGACGCGCCCGCCGGGGACGACCCCGGCTACGACGACGACTTCCTCGCCATCAAGGACGAAGTCGCCAAGCTGTCCGATGTCAACGACACGCTGATTGTCGAGACGGCGGAGCGTCTGCTCCAGGGCACCGCCAAGGATGCGCGGCTCGCCGCCTACTATCTCTACGCGCGCATGCGGCGGGACGGTGCGGAGGGCATCGCGTCCGGCTTCGAGCTGCTGGCGGCGCTGGTGGACCGCTTCGGCACGCAACTGCTGCCCGTCCGGGCCGAAAGCCGCAAGGCGTCGCTCGAATGGCTCGCCAGCGCAACGTTCACGGATCGGCTCGACCGCGTGCACGGGCTGACCGGGCTGCCGCTGGAGCGCACGCTGTCGGCGCTGGCGCTGATCCTCGAGCGCACCGCGCAGTGGCCGGAGGCCGCCCGGCCGGCGCTGGACGCCCTCTTCCGGCGCTTCGAGGGCCGCGTGGAATCGCCCGCCGCCCATGACTCCGGCGCCGAGCCCGCGTCACCTGCGACGCCGATGGCGCTGCCCGCAGGCGACGTTTCCTCCTCGCGCGACCTGCTCGACCGCGCGCGCCAGATGGCCACGTTCCTGCGCGAGCAGCCGCAGGGCTATCTGGCCGCGTACCGGCTCATGCGCTGCGTCCGTTGGGACACCCTGACCGAGGCGCCGCCGCACGAGCCCAGCGGCAAGACGCGGCTGGTCGCCCCGCGCGCCGAGCTACGCGCCCAGCTCAAGCGCCTGCTGTTGCAGAAGCAGTGGCCGGAGTTGCTCGATCGACTTGAACGCGCCTTTGCGGAGGGCGCCAACCATTTCTGGCTGGACCTCCAGTACTACGCCTTCACGGCGCAGGATCAGGCTGGCGGCGACTACGCGCGCGTCCGGGACCTGCTGGCCACGGACTGCGCGCTGATGCTGGAGCGGCTGCCCGGCATCGAGCAACTGAGCTTTGCCGATGGCACGCCATTCGCCGACGACACCACGCTCGAGTGGATCGCGCGCCACGCCACCGTGCGCGATGTCGAGCGAGGCGAGGCCGTCGCGCCGGTGTCGGTCTCTTCCGCCAGCACCGACTGGGCGGAAACCGAGGCCCAGGCCATCGATCTCGCCGCGCAGCAGAGTCTGGACGTGGCGTTCGCGTGGCTGCAAGGGCTGCCTTTGCCCGATGGCGAGCGCGATCGCTTCATCCGTCAACTGGTGATGGCGCGCGTGGCCGCCCGCGCGGACCGCGCCGATACGGCCCTGCACCTGCTCGCCACGCTGGAAGCCACCGCCGCGCGTTTCCAGCTGGCCGCGTGGGAGCCGGGCCTGGCGTTCGAAGCCAAGCAGCAACTGCTGCGGCTGCTCCGGGCGCGGCTGTCGCGCAAGGACGCCGACAAGCCCACCATTGCCCATCGCATCGACACCCTGCTGGCCGATCTGATCGCCATCGACCCGGCGCGCGCCATCGCCACCGCCTAGCCTTTCCGAGACATGAAGCACCCGACCCAAGACAACGAGATCCTGCGCTACTACGAAGCGGAGATGCGCTACCTGCGCGAAGCGGGCACCGAGTTCGCCCAGGCCTACCCGGACCGCGCGCGCATGCTGAACCTGGACCGCATCGGCGAGCGCGACCCGCACGTCGAGCGGCTGTTCGAGGGCTTCGCCTTCCTGATGGGCCGCCTGCGTCACAAACTGGACGATGAACTGCCGGAATTGACCGAGGGCCTCGTCAGCATGCTGTGGCCCCACTACCTGCGCATGATCCCGTCGCTCTCGATCATTGAAATGGCGCCGGCCATGGGCACGCTGCAACGCCACGAGGTGCTGCCGGCCGGGCTGGAAGTCGTCTCCGACCCGGTTGCGCTGGGCGCGCAGCCGGGGCAAGGCCAGAGCAGTCAGGCCGATAGCGTTGCCTGCATCTACCGCACCACGCAGGCTGTAGACCTGTATCCGCTCCGCCTGACCGAAGCGGCCACCTACACCCGCGAGGACGGCCGCTCGGTGATCCGCCTGCGGCTGGCGCTGCAGGCGCAGGCCAAGATCGCGCTGCTGGAGGTGCCACGCCTGCGGCTGTTTCTCCATGCCGACCGCCCCTTGGCGCTCGCGCTCTATGCCGCGCTGACCGCCCAACCGGTGGCGATGCACGTCCGGGTGCCGGGTCACCCGGCCGACCGCCCCGGCACGCCCCTCCCGATGCCGGGCCTGTCGCTGCGGCCCGCCGGCTTCGCGGCCGACGAGCGGCTGTGGCCCAAGCCGGACAACGCCTTCGGCGGCTACCAACTGATGCTCGAGTACTTCACGTTCCCCGAGAAGTTCATGTTCGTGGACCTCTTCGGGCTCGACCTGCCCGCCATCGCCCGGCTGGCGCCGGAGACGGAACAGTTCGATGTCGAGGTCGTGCTCGCCCGGCCGTTCCCGGACGACCTGCGCTTCTCCGCCGAGAATGTGCGGCTGCATTGCGCGCCGATCATCAACCTGTTCGAACTCGAGGCTGACCCGGTCACTCTTACGCACTGCGAGACCGAGTACCGCGTGCGGGCGATGGCGCAGCATGGCCGGCATGTCGAGGCGTACTCGGTGGACACCGTGCGCGGCTTCGAGCCCGCCAGCGGCGAGCGCTTCGAGTACGCACCATTCGCGGCGTTCCGGCATCGCGGCGGCATGCTGCGGCACGAGATGCCCGAGCGCTACTTCCACACGCGCGTGCGGCGCGGGCCGTCAGGCCGGGTGGACACCTGGCTGGTGCTCGGCGGCCATGCCTGGGAGCAGCAGGACACGCTGCCCGAGGAAACGCTGTCCCTGTCCGTCACCGGCACCCACGGCATGCTGCCGCGCAAGGGCCTGCGCGAGGCTGGCATCACGCAGATGCGCGGTGGCTTCACCAACGTGGCGTCGATCCGCAACCTCACGGCGCCGACGCTGCCCGTCTATCCGCCCACCGGCGACCGCTTCCACTGGCGCGTGCTCTCGCATCTGGCGCCGAACTACCTCTCGCTGCTCGACGCGGAGGTGCTGCGCGGCACGCTGGCGCTCTATGACTGGACGGACGGCGAGACCAACCGGCAACGGATCGACGCCATCGCCGAGGTGCGGCACCGCCCCTTACAAAAACTGGAGAGCGGCGGCCTGCTGCGCGGCGTGGAGATCGAGGTCTGGCTGGACAGCACGCGCTTTGCCGGCGCGGGCGACCTCGAACTGTTCGGCGAGATGCTGAACCGCTTCCTGTCGCTGTACGCCACGCTCAATCTCTACACGCGTCTCGTGATTGTCTCGCAACCGTCCGGACAGCGGCTGACGTGGCCGGACAGCAAGGGCCAGGGAGCGCCGTTTTGAACGCACCGGACAACCGGGCGCCCCGCCCGCTGAGCGAGGCATTGCTGGCGGATGCCCCGCGCATGAACTTCTTCCGCCTGTGCGAGTTGATCGAGCTGGCGGCGCCAGGCCACCCGCCGCTCGGCACCACCGATTCGCCGGCCAATGAATCGGTGCGCTTCCGCTCGAACGGCCGGCTCGGCTTTCCGGGGCGCGAGATCGACGCCGTGGAGCGTGACCCGGACCACCCCGGCGCCCCGCCCGTAGTGCGCACCAACTTCCTGGGGTTGTATGGCGTCGATGCCCGTATGCCATCGTATTTCGTCGACGAAGTGGCCCAGCGGCGCGATGGCGCGGAGCCGCTGGCGGCCTTCCTCGACCTGTTCCACCACCGCATCGTCACGCAGTTCTATCGTGTGGCGCGCAAGTACCGCTACCCGCTGGGCTTCCGGCGCGACGGCGGCGACGAGGTATCCCGCTACCTGCTGAGCCTGCTCGGGCTCGGTCTTGGCGGGTCCGCCGTCAGCAACACCGTGCCCACCCAGAAGCTGCTGTCGATGCTGGGGCTGGCCAGCCAGCGCACCCGCACGGCCGAGGGCCTGGCCGGCGTGCTGCAACACGCGGTGCCCGACGCCGGCGTGCGCGTGGATGAGTTCCATCCGGTCTGGACCCGCCTGCCGGCCGGCGCCGACGAACGCCGGCCGCTCGGGCAGAACTGCGTGCTCGGGCGCGGTTTTTTCGATCGCGCGAATGCCGTGCGGGTGGTCATCACGCCCCGTACGGCGGACCTCGTGCAGGGCCTGATGCCCGGCCACGCCCAGCACCGGGAGGTGATGGCCCTGTTGCGCTTCTACCTTGGGCACACCGCGCATGCCTGTATCGAAATGCACGTGCGCACGTCGCTGATGCCGGCGCCGGCGCTGAACGACGGGGCGGTGCGGCTGGGCTACTCCACCCAGCTGCCCGCGCCCGAGGAAGCCGTGACCCGGGTGCAACTGGGCATCTGGAACGGCATCGTCCAGCCCGCCGCCCGCCCCGAACGCCACTCCTCCAGCCACCACTAATCATGAAGACAAACACGATGAGACAGCCGTTCCGCACCGGGGCGATGTGCCTGTTCGCCACCCTCGCCACCAGCCTTGCCGGCTGCGGCATCGGCCAGGCCGTGAAAGACAACACCGTGGACGCCGCGAAGTGGGCCTTCACCACGCAGGTCAAGACGATGAATCTCGACCTCGCCAGCCGGTCGTCGCTGAACGCCACCGACGCCGGGAAATCGTTGTCGACGGTGGTCCGGGCCTACCAGTTGAAGACGCCCGACGCCTTCCGCGAACTGAGCTACGCCCAGCTCCAGACCAACGACCTGGCAGCGCTGAAGCCCGACCTGCTGGCGCAGCGCGATGTCGTCCTGCGCCCGGACGAGCGGGTCAGCCTGGCCGAGCCGATGCATGCCGATGCCGAGTTCGTCGGCATCGTCGCCCTGTTCCGCAACCCGGACGAGGCAGCCGGCTGGAAGCTGGTGGTGCCCCGGCGGCAATGGAAGCAGACCGATCCGGTCAGGGTGGAAGTGCGCGCCAATACGCTGGCGCTGACTGCGCCGGCGAAGGGGTAGTTAGCGGATCGCTAAAGGGTAGCCCCCGGGCGGCGGCCATGTATCCCCCAATGTCCGCGTATCATCGACGCTCTTCGCCCCCCTGATGCCCCCGGATTCACCATGCCTGACCATTCGTTGCTGTCTGCCCTGCTCATCTTCGGACTTGGAGGGCTGCTCGGCGGGGTCGGAGGCTTGTTCGGCATCGGCGGCGGGCTGATCGCCATTCCGGCCCTCGGCCTGCTCTACGGGATGGACCAGCAGCTCGCCCAGGGCACCTCGCTGGTGATGATCGCGCCCAACGTGGTCATCGGCTTCTGGCAGTACCGCAAGCGGGCCGATATCGAACTGCGCACCGCCATCGTGCTCGGCCTCTCGGCCGTGCTGGCCACCTACTTCTCCGCCCGGCTGGCCACCGCCATGGACGCCCAGCTCCTCCGCCGGATCTTCGCGATCTTCATGATCGGCCTTGCCCTGTATTTTTTGTGGCGCCTGATGCCCGGCCGGGCCGTGACCCAGCAGCAGGCGCGGCTGTCATCGCGCTGGATTCCGGCTGTGGGCGTGGTGGGTGGGCTCTTCTCGGGCTTCTTCAGCGTGGGCGGCGGCGTGGTGGCCGCGCCGGCGCTGGTCGGCCTGTTCGGCATGCGGCAGGCCGCCGCGCAGGGGCTGGCGCTGGCGCTGGTCACGCCGGGCGCCGTGGTCGCGCTGATGACCTATGCCCAGGCCGGGCATGTCGACTGGACCAGCGGCATCCCGCTCTC
>NZ_JBFTSH010000016.1:0-130018 GCF_056399925.1 Cupriavidus sp. 01L43 | reverse complement strand
CGGCTCATAGATCGGCACGCCGCCCGCGTTGAGCATGGCGATCTTGCGTTCGTCTACATCGAGACAGAACACCGAATTGCCGAGTTCCGCCAGGCAGGCGCCGGTGACCAGGCCGACATAGCCGCTACCGATAATTGTGACTTTCATAGCAGAAGCTCCAGGACAGGGAGGGGCTCAACAAAAGACTGCGATCAGCCAAGCGCTTCGGAGCGGCGTGGGGCATAGGTTTCCCAGCGATTGCAGCCGGGGCACTGCCAGTAGAACAGCCGGGCGCGGAAGCCGCATTCGCGGCAGGTGTAGCGGGCGAGGTTGCGCGTGCGCACTTGCAGCAGGTCGCGGATGGCGACCACCTCTGACGTCTGGTCCTGCGCGACGGCTTCGCCGCCAGCCGTGGCCACGGCAGCGCCTTCGGCAGCAGCGGTTTCCATGGCCTGCATCTCGGCGGCCTGCGCCTCGAAGTAGCGGGTCAGCGCCAGCAGCGTGGGTTGGCGGCGCAGTTGCTCGCGCATCAGCGCGGCGGCCGCCTCCGGGCCGTTCACGTCCAGTTCGGTGCGATAGGCGGTATCGAGCAGTTCCGGCGCGAGGTTGCCCTTGAGCAGCCCGCGCAGCCAGTCGATGGCCTGGCCCTGTTCGCCGAGCGTGCCGTAGGCCTTGACCACGCGGTCGGCCACCAGCGGCAGGTAGGCCGCATCCTGCGTCTCAATGCCGAGCCAGTGGCCCAGCGCGGCGCGGGCGTCGCCGCTAGCCATCGCTACGTCGCCAAGCAGGATCGGCGCGCGCACGTTGGCCGGGTTCTCCTCGCTCGCGCGGCGCAGCCACGCCACGGCGTCCTCGGGCCGCTTCTTCTGGAGCGCGTCCTGCGCCAGTTCGCAGCAGAATTGGGCGATCTGGATGCTGTAGTCTTTCTGCTCAAGCGTCTGCAGCTCGCGCGCGGCGTCGATGGCCTTCTGCCATTCCTTCTCGACTTCGTACAGTTCCAACAGCACACGCTTGGCCGACGCCGCGTACGGGCCCGACATCAGCCGGCGCAGCGACTCCTCGGCGCGGTCGAGCAGCCCGGCGCGCAGGAAGTCCTGGCCCAGTTCATAGAGCGCGTGCTCGCGCTCGGGCTCGGGCAGGTCCGGACGCGTGGCCAGGTTCTGATGGACGCGGATCGCGCGTTCGGTCTCGCCACGGCGGCGGAACAGCGCGCCCAGCGCGAAGTGGAGTTCGGTGGTTTCGGGGTCGAGCCGGGCCACTTCGACGAAGGCGTCGATGGCCTGGTCCGGTTGCTCGTTGAGCAGGAAATTGAGGCCCTTGAAATACGAGCGCGGCAGCGCGCCCTGCTCGCTGATCAACTGGCGCAGGTCGAACCGCGCCGCCACCCAGCCAAGGCCAAAGACAAGCGGCAGTACCAGCAGCCACCAGGTTTCAAACATCATGGGTCAGACTTTCGGGCCGACTACGTTATAGGGAACGCCGGGCTTGGCCTCGGGCGGCACGGTGTCCGCCGGCATCGGCACGCGCGCCTGGGCCAGCGCGCGGCGCAGCCGCGTGGCCTCCATCCGCTGACGCATCAGCGCCGGCGCCACCGCGGCCAGCGCCGCGACGATACCCAGCCCGAACGCGGCCAGCAGGATCAGGATCAGCGGCGCATGCCACACGGCGCCAAGGAACAGCTGCAGGGACGCATCCTCGGTGTTGCGCAATGCCAGGACGAACAGCAGGGCGAACAGGACGATGCGGAAAATCCAGGCGATGAGTTTCATGCGGTGACGGCCATCGGGACTCAGGACAACGAAAGCATGGACGCGCGTAATGTGCGCCATGGCTCCCGGCGACGGGTTCCCGGCATTGTAGCGGAATCACTTCAGGCAAACGGTAACGTTTGGTCGCGCCGCGCACCGTGGCGCCCCAAACAAAAAAGCGCTCCCGAGGGAGCGCTTTCCAACAGACTTCCAGATTGTCACCGCGTTCGCGTCAGGACCGAACCAGGTTGAGCTGGCCATCCTCGTGCAGCGTGCCGGCCGGAGCCGATACCTGCGCGCCGGACATGGCCTGCGCGGCGTGATCGCCATGCGAGCCATTGCCGTGATGCACGGTCTGGCCGTTATGCGACGGCCCCGGGCTACGGTCCACGCGTTCGCGCAACTCCTTGCCCGCCTTGAAGTGCGGCACCCGTTTTTCGGGCACCAGCACACGTTCGCCGGACTTGGGGTTGCGGCCCACGCGCGGAGGCCGCCGATTCAAACCAAAGCTGCCGAAGCCGCGAATCTCGATGCGATGGCCATCGGCCAGGGCTTCGGACATCGCGTCGAGAATCGTTTTCACCGAGATGTCCGCATCCCGCAGCAACAACTGCGGGAAACGGGCAGCCAGTTTTTCGACGAGCTCGGACTTGGTCATGGGCGGTCTCGCGGGCGCGGGCGCTGACGATTACTGGTTGTCCTGGCCGAGCTTGGCCTTCAGCAGTGCGCCGAGGTTGGTCGTGCCAGCCGTGCCGGTGTCAGCCTGGAACTTTTGCATGGCTTCCTGCTGTTCCACGTTGTCCTTGGCCTTGATCGACAGGTTGATGTTGCGCGACTTGCGGTCCACGTTCACCACCAGGGCCGTGATCTGCTCGCCTTCCTTCAGCACGTTGCGGGCATCTTCCACGCGGTCCGCGGAGATTTCCGAGGCGCGCAGGTAGCCTTCCACGTCGTCAGCCAGCTGCACCACGGCGCCCTTGGCATCAACGGCCTTGATCACGCCGTTGACCAGCGAACCCTTGTCGTTGGCCGAGATGAAGTTGTTGAACGGGTCGCCCGACAGCTGCTTGATACCCAGCGAGATGCGTTCCTTGTCGACGTCGATGCCCAGAACCACGGCTTCCACTTCGTCGCCCTTCTTGTACTTGCGCACGGCCTCTTCGCCGGTTTCTTGCCAGGACAGGTCGGACAGGTGCACCAGGCCGTCGATGCCACCGGGCAGGCCGATGAACACGCCGAAGTCGGTGATCGACTTGATCTGGCCCGTCAGCTTGTCGCCCTTCTTGTGGTTGCGGCTGAAATCGTCCCACGGATTGGCCTTGCACTGCTTCATGCCCAGGCTGATACGACGCTTGTCTTCGTCGATATCCAGAACCATGACTTCCACTTCGTCGCCCAGCTGGACAACCTTCGACGGGGCCACGTTCTTGTTGGTCCAGTCCATTTCGGACACGTGGACCAGGCCTTCGATGCCGGCTTCGATCTCGACGAACGCGCCGTAGTCGGTCAGGTTGGTCACCTTGCCGAACAGGCGGGTGCCTTGCGGGTAGCGACGCGAGATGCCCACCCACGGATCTTCGCCCAGTTGCTTCACGCCCAGCGAGACGCGGTTCTTTTCCTGGTCGAACTTGAGGATCTTGGCGGTGATTTCCTGGCCAACCGACAGCACTTCGCTCGGATGACGCACGCGACGCCATGCCAGGTCGGTGATGTGCAGCAGGCCGTCGATGCCACCCAGGTCCACGAACGCGCCGTAGTCGGTGATGTTCTTGACGATACCGTTGACGATGGCGCCTTCCTTCAGCGTCTCCATCAGCTTCTGGCGCTCTTCGCCCAGCGTGGCTTCCACCACGGCACGGCGCGACAGCACAACGTTGTTACGCTTGCGGTCGAGCTTGATAACCTTGAATTCGAGGGTCTTGCCTTCGTACGGCGTGGTGTCCTTGATCGGACGCACGTCGACGAGCGAACCGGGCAGGAAGGCACGGATGCCATTGACCATCACGGTCAGGCCGCCCTTGACCTTGCCGGTCACGGTACCCGAGATGATTTCGCCGTCTTCCAGCGCCTTCTCGAGGTTCAGCCACGATGCCAGGCGCTTGGCCTTGTCGCGGGACAGAATCGTGTCGCCATAGCCGTTCTCGAGCGCATCGATGGCCACGGAGACATAGTCGCCGGCCTGCACTTCGAGTTCGCCCTGGTCGTTCAGGAACTCCTCCACCGGCACAAATGCCTCGGACTTGAGGCCGGCGTTGACGACCACGAAGTTGTGGTCGATGCGCACGACTTCAGCGGAGATCACTTCGCCAGCCTTCATATTGGAGCGGGCGACGGATTCCTCGAACAGTGCGGCAAAGGATTCGTTAGTTTGCAGGTCGGACATAAACGTGTGTGAGCAGTCCGCAGTACGCTGGCCGGCGCGACAATCGCGCTCAGTCTGCCATCGCAGCGGGGTTAGTTGATGAACGCCTTGCACCGGTCATCCGGGGCAAGGCTCCAGTTGGCGCCAGACCGGTTCAACGCCGTACGGCGGTGTACCACTCCAGCACCTGCGCCACGGCCTCATCCACCGACATGTCGGAGGTATCGAGCCGTTGCGCGTCTTCAGCGGGACGCAGCGGGGCGGCGGCACGGGAACGATCCCGCGCGTCGCGCGCCTCTAGGTCACGCAAAAGGTCTTCGATATTAGCAGAAATTCCCTTATCAATCAATTGTTTATAGCGCCTGCGGGCGCGTGCCTCGACACTTGCGGTCAGGAAGACCTTGAGGCGGGCCTCGGGAAAGATCACTGTGCCCATGTCGCGGCCGTCGGCCACGAGGCCGGGCAGCTTGCGGAAGCCGCGCTGGAGTGCCGTCAACGCATCACGCACGGGCTGGTGCACGGCGATGGCCGAGGCGCGGTTGCCGATGGCTTCGGCGCGGATGGCCTGGCTCACCTCCTCGCCGGACAGCCAGACCCGGTCCGGGCCGAACTTCACATCGAGGCGGGCCGCCATCTTTGCCAGGGTGGACACGTCCTGCAGGTCCACGTCCGCGCGGTCGCTCGCCAGCGCCACGAGCCGGTAGAGGGCGCCGCTGTCGAGCAGGTGAAAGCCAAGGGCGTCGGCCACCTTGTGCGCCACGGTGCCCTTGCCGGACGCCGTGGGGCCATCAATGGTGATGACGTCGATCATAGTCATTGGTTATTAGCGTGCTAAAAACTATTGATTTTGTAAATCAATTAAGAATCATTATCATTGGTTCCATGGCTCGCACGGGCGGCCTCCCCGCCACCCGTCCCCACAGAACAGCCCGGGCGAGCCATCCCGAATCCCGAGCCAAATCCAAGAATGCGAGGCAATCTATCATGGCCAAGACCCTGACTTTCGGCATCATGCACCTGGGCATCGCCTTCAGCGTGACCTATGCGCTGACTGGCAATCTGGCCATCAGCGGTGCCATCACCTTCATCGAGCCGGCCGTGAATACCGTGGCCCACTACTTCTTCGATAAATACTGGGAACGGCGCGAACGCAGTGCGTCCGGCGCCGCCAGCGCGCACGCCGGACACGGGGTGCACGCCACGGCCACTATTTGACCGGAGTGACCGCTTACCGCGCCACCCCGGCAAACACCGAGAAGTACTCCGGGAATGTCTTGGCCACGCAGCCGGGATCGTTGATCCGTACCGGCAGCGGGCCGAACGCCGCCAGCGAAAAGCACATCGCCATGCGGTGATCATCATAGGTGCCGATGCCGTCGGCTGGCGTGCGCCAGTCGGCCGCAGAGGGCGGCGGCGTCACACGCAGGTAGTCGGCGCCCTCTTCCACCATAGCGCCGAGCTTGCGCAGTTCGGTGGCCATCGCCGCAATCCGGTCCGTTTCCTTGACCCGCCAGCTGGCGATATTGGTCAGCGTGGTGGTGCCTTCCGCGAACAGGGCGGCCACGGCCAGCGTCATCGCGGCATCGGGAATGTGGTTGCAGTCGAGTTCGATGCCGTTCAGCCGGCCGTCGTCGCGCTCGGTGCCGCGCACCTCGACCCAGTTGTCGCCGGCCATGACGTTGGCGCCCATCCGGTTCAGCGCATCGGCGAAGCGCACGTCGCCCTGGATGCTGGACAGGCCCACGCCTTCCACGCGCACCGGACCGCCGCCGATCGCACCGGCTGCAAGAAAATACGATGCCGTGGAGGCGTCGCCTTCCACGTAGATTTCGCCCGGCGAGCGGTACTGCGCGCCGCCCGGGAGGATGAAGCGCTCCCAGCCCTGCCGCTCCACGTCGATGCCGAAGCGCGCGAGCAGGTTCAGCGTGATCTCGATATACGGCTTCGAAATCAGCTCGCCGACCACCTCGATCTCAATGCGGCCGGACGGCGCGCTGGCCATCGGCAGCGTCATCAGCAGCGCGGTCAGGAACTGGCTCGATACGTCGCCGCGCACACGGATCGGCGCGTCGATGCGGATCTGCGCCGGATTGATCTGGAGCGGCGGGTAGCCTTCCGTGCCGAGGTAATCGACGGACGCCCCCACCTGCCGCAGGCCATCGACCAGATCGCCGATGGGCCGTTCGTGCATGCGCGGCACGCCGGAGAGCCGGTACGTGCCGCCCTGCAGGGCCAGCGCTGCGGTCAGCGGACGGATCGCCGTGCCCGCGTTGCCCATGAACAGATCGGCCGATTTATTCGGAAAGTTGCTACCTGCGCCGGTGACGATGCAGTCGCCACCATCGCGCTGCCAGGTCACACCGAGCACCTTGAGGGCGTCGAGCATGACGCGGGTGTCGTCGGAATCCAGCAGGTCGCGCACGCGCGTCTGGCCGGTGGCAAGCGCCGCCAGCAGCAGCACGCGGTTGGAGATGCTTTTCGAGCCGGGCAGCCGCACCGTGCCGGAAGCACGCGTCAGGGGGCCGAGGGTCAGATGTTCCATGATGTGGGCAGCTTCCGCGCTTCAGGGTTCGACGTTGGTGACAGCCGCGCGCGCGGTGCCCCACTTCAGGCGGGCGCCGCTGGCCCGCGTGAACACGCGCTCCAGGCCCTCGCCATCGCCATCCTTGATCTGGGTCTTCAGGTGCGCGAGCACCTTCTCATAGGTGTCGATCTCGCGCAGCAACGCCTCCTTGTTGGCGATGCAGATGTCGCGCCACATCTCGGGCGAGGAGCCCGCGATGCGCGTGAAGTCGCGGAACCCACCGCCTGCGAAATCGAGTTTCAGCGCGGCATCCTCGGCATTGACCAATTGGGCGACCAGCGCGAAGGCCAGCAGGTGCGGCAGGTGGCTCACCGCCGCGAACACGGCGTCGTGCTGTACCGCGGACATCACATGACAATCGGCGCCGGTGCATTCCCACATCGCGCGCACGGCGGCCACGTCAGTCCGCGCGTTCTCCTGCAACGGGCACAGCACCACCTTCTTGCCGAGGTAGAGGTCGTTCAGCGCCGCCTCCACGCCGCTCAGCTCGCGGCCGGCAATCGGGTGGGCGGGGACGAACTGGGCAGCCTTGTCGCCGAGGGCGGTCTTGGCGGCCATTATCACGTCGGACTTGGTGCTGCCCGCGTCGGTCACGATCGTGCCCGGCTGCAGGTGCGGCTCCAGCGCGTGCAACAGCGCGAAGGTCTGGGCGACCGGCGCGCACAGCACGATCAGGCTGGCGCCACGCGCGGCGTCTTCGAGCGAGGCAATCTCGTCGATCACGCCCAGCGTCTTGGCCTTTTCGAGCGAGGCCGCCGAACGGCCCACGCCCACCACGGTGCCCACCACGCCTGCGCGCTTCAGCGACAGCGCCAGCGAGCCGCCAATCAGGCCCACGCCGACAATCACAACCCGGGAAAAATGCAGAGCGCTCACGGTATCAGGCCACCTGCGTGGCAGAAAACTTAAAATCGGACATCTTCATCACTGCAAGGCCTGCTCGAGCGCGGCGATAAACGCGGCGTTCTCCTCGGGCAGGCCGATCGTCACGCGCAGCCACTGCGGCAGGCCGTAGTTGGCCACCGGCCGCACGATCACACCCTGCTTCAGCAGCGCCAGATTCACCCGCGCGCCGGCACCATCGTCGGTACCCACACGGACCATGACGAAATTGCCGGAGGACTTCACGTGCTCTAGGCCAAGCCGGTCGAGCGCCGCCACCAGCTGGGCCTTGCCTTCGCGGTTCAGCGTGGCGCTGCGGCCAAGGAAATCGGCGTCGCCCAGCGCCGCCACGGCGGCAGCCTGGGCCAGGCTGTTCACGTTGAACGGCTGGCGCACGCGGTTCAGCAGGTCGGTCAGCGGCGGCTGGGCCACGCCGTAGCCCACGCGCAGCCCGGCCAGGCCATAGGCCTTCGAGAACGTGCGCGAAACCATCAGGTTCGGATACTTGCGCACCCACGCCACGGACTCGTACTGCTGGTCCGCATCGAGATATTCGTTATAGGCCTCGTCCAGCACGACCACCACATTGGATGGCACTTTCGCCAGAAACGCCTCGATCTCGACCGCCGGAATGAACGTGCCGGTCGGGTTGTTCGGATTGGCGATGAAGACCAGGCGCGTGTCGGGCGCAATCGCCGCAGCCATCGCGCCGAGGTCGTGGCCGTAGTCGCGCGCCTTCACCTCGATGGCGCGCGCGCCCACTTCCTGCGTGGCGAGCGCATAGACGGCAAACGAGTATTCGGCATAGACGATCGACTCGCCCGGCCGCACCAGCGCGTGGGCGGCCAGTTCCAGGATGTCGTTGCTGCCGTTGCCGAGGGTCAGCCATTCGGCCGGGACATCGTATTTCGCCGAAAGCTTCGCCTTCAGCTCGAAACCGTTGCTGTCCGGATAGCGACCCAGTTCGTCCATCGCCACCGCAATTGCGGACTTGGCGGAGGCCGGCATGCCGAGCGGGTTCTCGTTCGAGGCCAGCTTGACGATGCGCGCCTCATTCAGCCCGAACTCGCGCGCCACCTCGGCAATTGGCTTGCCGGCGATGTATGGCGAGATCTTTCTCACATAGGACGGCCCGAAATAGTGGGCGGCATTCTGCGCGTCGTCGGCGGCGCTACCTGGTTCTGCCATGTTCGCTCCTTGATGCTTACTTGCTGGACGGGTACGAGCCGAGCACCTTGAAGTACGCGGCATTGCGCTTCAGTTCCTCCAGGGCGCGCGCCACGGCGGCCTCGTGCTGGTGGCCTTCCACGTCCACATAGAAGTAGTACTCCCACGCGCCACTGCGCGCGGGACGCGATTCGAACCGGCACATCGACACGCCGTTCTCGGCCAGCGGCGCCAGCAACTGGTACACCGCACCGGCCTTGTTCGGCACCGACAGGATGAGAGACGTCTGATCGCTGCCCGAGGGCTCGGTCTCATAACGGCCAATCACGGCAAAGCGCGTGCGGTTATGCGGATCGTCCTGGATATGCGTGCGCACCAGATGCAGGTGGTAACGGTTGGCCGCCGACTCGCCGGCGATGGCCGCCGCGGTGGGGTCTTCGCTCGCCATGCGTGCAGCTTCGGCATTGCTCGAGACCGCCTGGCGCTCCAGGTGCGGATAGTTGGCCGTGAGCCAGTGCTGGCACTGCGCCAGCGCCTGGGCGTGCGCGCGAACCACGGTCACGCCCTTCATGTCCGGCGTGGAGGCCATCAGATTGTGATGGACCTTGAGCGCAATCTCACCGCTGATCTTTAGCGAGGTCTGCAGGAACAGGTCGAGCGTGCGCGACACCGCGCCTTCGGTCGAGTTCTCCACGGGCACCACGCCATATTCGACGGTGCCGGCTTCCACGGCGCGGAACACCTCGTCGATGCTCGGGCACGGCACGCCGCTCACTTCGTGGCCGAAATGCGCGTACAGCGCCTGCTCGGAGAACGTGCCGGCCGGGCCGAGGAACGCAATCTCAAGCGGCTTTTCCAGCCCACGGCAGGCAGACATCACCTCGCGCCAGATCGACGCCACGCTCTCGCCCAGCAGCGGGCCCGGGTTGGCGCCCTGCACCTTGCGGATGACCTGCAGTTCACGTTCGGGACGAAACACGGGCGCGCCGTACTTCTTCTTGACCTCGCCCACGTCGAGGGCGAGCTGGGCGCGGCGGTTCAGCAGCGCCAGCAGTTCGCGGTCCACCGCGTCGATCTGGCCGCGCAGCGGCGCGAGGTCGGCGGACAGCGCCTGCTCCTGGGCGCTGGGACCGGGGTTCCCTGTGGGCGGCGCGTCGTTGCTCGCGCGCTTGTCTTCGCTAGTCATGTCAAAGCCTGGTGGGCCGCGCCGGGGCGGCGGCCGGGAAGAATCGGTGCAAATCCGCCGTCAGGCGGCGGTACGCTCGAATTCGCGCATGAAATCGATCAGCGCGGTCACGCCTTCCAGAGGCATGGCGTTGTAGATGCTGGCGCGCATGCCGCCCACGGACTTGTGGCCCTTGAGCTGTACCAGGCCATTCGCGCGCGCCTGGGTCAGGAACGCTTCGTTGCGCGATTCGTCGCGCAGGAAGAACGGTACGTTCATGCGCGAGCGGCAGCTGGGGTCAATCTCGTTACGGTAAAAGTCGCTCTGGTCCAGGAAGCGGTACAGCGCCTGCGCCTTGGCGATATTGCGCTGCTCGATGCCGGGCACGCCGCCCTGGGCCTTGAGCCACTTGAACACGAGCCCGGCGATATAGATCGCATAGGTGGGCGGCGTGTTGTACATCGAATCATGCTCGGCCACCTGGCGCCAGTTGAACGCCGACGGGCACAGCGGATGCGCGAAGCCGATCAGGTCCTCGCGCACGATGACGATGGTCACGCCGGCCGGGCCGATGTTCTTCTGCGCCCCGCCGTACACCACCTGCACGCGCGACCAGTCGATCGGGCGCGACAGGATATGGCTGGACGCGTCGGCCACCACGATGCGGCCCTTGTCGTGCGTGCCGGTCTGGCCGATGTCGGGAATCTCCTGGAACTCCACGCCGACGATGGTCTCGTTCGTGCACAGGTGCACATAGGCCGCGTCGTCGGACAGCTTCCAGCCGGCGACATCCGGAATCTTCGTAAATTTACGATCCGCGCTCGAGGCCGCGATATTGACCTCGCCATAGCGGCGCGCTTCCTGCTCGGTCTTGACCGACCACGTGCCGGTCACGACGAAATCGGTCTTCGGATTGGCCGCATTGACGCGGCTGGCCAGGTTCAGCGGCACGATGCCATTCTGGCCAATCGCCCCGCCCTGCAGGAAAAGGATGCGGAAGTTCTTCGGCACATGGAGCAGTTCTCGCAGATCGGCGAGGGCTTCGTTGTGGATCCCCTCGAACTCGCGGCTGCGGTGGCTCATCTCCATGACCGACACGCCGGTGCCGCGCCAGGACAGCATTTCCTCGGCCGCCTGCTGCAGGACTTCGGTCGGCAGTGCGGCCGGACCGGGCGAGAAATTGAACACGCGCTCGGCCACATTGCGTTGCAGGCCAGCGAGGGCGGGATTCTGGGGATCGTTCATGGAGGAAGAAGGAAAAATGGCTGCCGGTTTGAACCAGGCAGCCATTATCCCTCAAACGCGCGCCGCTAGGGCAGCGGCTCGGCGGCCGGATCGGCCGTCGATTCCTTGCGGATCACTTACTTCGAAGCGGCGGCGATTTCCTTCTCGGCCGAGTCACGCATCGACTTGCCAACCTGCGGGCCGTACTTCTGCATCATCGAACCCCAGATTTCCTGGGTCGCCTTGCCCTGGTTGGCCATGAACTTCTGGCCGGTCGGCGACTTCAGGAACGTGGTCAGGTCCTTGATTTCCTGCGTGCTGTAATACTTGCCGAACGCGTCGTAGTGGGCCTTGATGGCGTCCTGGCGGAAACCGTCGGTGTTGAACGCCGTACCGGCGCCATCCACCATGCGCTGCACCGCGCCGTTCTTCTTCAGCTTGTCGACAGCGGCCTGCTTCTGCTTGTCGTTCAGCGTCTTGTTTTCCACGAGGACTTGCTCGAGGACCAGCGGCGCTTCCTGCTTGGCGCCGTTCTGCCAGTTGTCGGCCTGGCCCTTCACGGCCTGGTCGGCCTGCATGACGGAGAGCAGTTCCTTGATGGCGGCGGTCTTGTCGGCATCCTGCGCCTGAGCGTGGGCGGCCTGGGCCACCATCATCGTCGGGACAAAAGCAGCCAGAACAGCAATACGTCGATAGGTTTTGAGCATTATGACTCCCTGGAAAATATGTCCGATTTAGTCCGCACGGCCGTCTGGCGAGTTCCGGCCGGCGTCCTGTTGTTGCAACAAATTACGAATTCGCGTCCGCGTCGGTTGCGCCGTCGGCGCCTTCGGCCCCGGCGGTGCCAGCGGCACCTTCCACCACATCGGCGTCCGCATCCTCGGCACCCTCGATCCCGGCGCCATTATCGGCATCGGTCTCGACAATCCGTTGCAGGCCCGACAGCTTGGTGCCCTCGTCCACGTTGATCAGGGTCACGCCCTGCGTGGCGCGGCCCATCTCGCGGATCTCGGCCACACGGGTGCGGATCAGCACGCCGCCGGTCGTGATCAGCATGATCTCGTCCTCGGGAGATACCAGCGCGGCAGCCACCACGCGGCCATTGCGCTCGCTGGTCTGGATCGCAATCATGCCCTTGGTGCCGCGGCCATGTCGAGTGTATTCCGAGATCGGCGTGCGCTTGCCGTAGCCGTTCTCGGTGGCGGTCAGCACGCTGCCCACCGCCGCGACGGCGGTCTCGGAACCCGCACTGCCTTCGGTCGCTTCCGCCGATTCGGCAGAATCCGTCGATTCAGCCACCGCAGTTTCTGCCGGCGCCACCAGCATGGCGATGACCGCCTGGCTTTCCTCGAGGTTCATGCCGCGGACGCCGCGGGCCTGACGGCCCATCGGACGCACGTCGTTTTCGTCGAAGCGCACGGCCTTGCCGGCGTCCGAGAACAGCATCACGTCATGCTGGCCGTCGGTCACGGCGGCGCCGATCAGGAAATCGCCCTCGTCCAGGTCCACGGCGATGATGCCGGCCTTGCGCGGGTTCGAGAACTCGGTCAGCGCGGTCTTCTTGACCGTGCCGCGTGCGGTGGCCATGAAGATGAAGTGCTCGGCGTCGAACTGGCGCACCGGCAGGATCACATTGATCTTCTCGCCATCGGCCAGCGGGAACATGTTAACGATCGGACGGCCACGCGAGTTGCGCGACCCCTGCGGCACCTCGTACACCTTGAGCCAGTACAGCCGGCCGCGGTTCGAGAAGCACAGGATGTAATCGTGCGTGTTGGCCACGAACAGCGTGTCGATCCAGTCGTCTTCCTTGGTGGCCGTCGCCAGCTTGCCGCGCCCGCCACGTTTCTGCGCGCGGTATTCGGAAATCGGCTGGCTCTTCATATAGCCGCTGTGCGAGAGCGTGACCACCATGTCCTGCGGCGTGATCAGATCCTCGGTGTCGAGTTCGGTCGCGTTCAGTTCGATGGTGGAACGGCGCTCGTCGCCAAATTCGGCGCGGATGGCACCGAGTTCGTCGGTGATGATGGTCGTAATACGTTCCGGACGCGCCAGGATGTCCAGCAGGTCCGCGATCACCGCCATCACTTCACGGTATTCCTGGACGATCTTGTCCTGCTCCAGGCCCGTGAGGCGTTGCAGGCGCATTTGCAGGATTTCCTGCGCCTGGCCGTCGGAGAGGCGGTACAGGCCGTCCGGCTGCATGCCGAACAGGGCGGGCAGGCCATCCGGACGATACGAGGCACGGCCGCCGGCAGTGTCGCTTTCGGCACGCGCGAGCATGTCGCGCACGAGTGCCGAATCCCACGACTTGGCCATCAGCTCCTGCTTGGCGATCGGCGGCGTCGGCGCGGCCTTGATGATCGCGATGAACTCGTCGATGTTCGCCAGCGCCACGGCCAGGCCTTCCAGCACGTGACCGCGCTCCCGCGCCTTGCGCAGCTCGAACACGGTGCGGCGGGTGACCACCTCGCGCCGGTGCGACAGGAACGCGTCCAGCATCTGGCGCAGGTTCAGCAGGCGCGGCTGGCCGTCGACCAGCGCCACCATGTTCATGCCGAAGGTGTCCTGCAGCTGGGTGTTCTTATATAGGTTGTTCAGGACAACCTCGGGTACTTCGTTGCGCTTCAGCTCGACCACCACGCGCATGCCCGACTTGTCGGACTCGTCGCGGATGTCGGAAATGCCCTCGACCTTCTTCTCGGTCACCAGCTCGGCGATGCGCTCAAGAAGCGTCCGCTTGTTCACCTGGTACGGCAGTTCGTCGACGATGATCGCCTGGCGCTGGCCGCGGTCGATGTCCTCGAAGTGCGTCCGGGCGCGCATGATGATGCGGCCCCGGCCCGTGCGATAGCCTTCGCGCACGCCCTGGATGCCGTAGATAATGCCGGCCGTCGGAAAATCGGGCGCCGGCACCAGTTCGATCAGGTCATCCACCGTGGCGTCGGGATTGCGCAGCAGATGCAGGCAGGCGTCGACCACCTCATTGAGGTTATGCGGCGGAATATTGGTGGCCATGCCCACCGCAATACCCGACGAGCCATTGATCAGCAAATTCGGAATACGCGCCGGCAAAATACCCGGTTCTTTTTCCGAACCGTCGTAGTTCGGCTCGAAATCGACAGTTTCCTTGTCGATATCGTGGAGCATTTCATGCGCAATTTTCGACAGGCGGATTTCGGTATAACGCATGGCTGCCGCGTTATCCCCATCGACCGAGCCGAAGTTGCCCTGCCCGTCCACCAGCATGTAGCGCAGCGAGAAATGCTGCGCCATGCGGACGATCGTGTCATAAACGGCGGTGTCGCCGTGCGGGTGATACTTACCGATCACATCACCGACAATACGGGCCGATTTCTTATAGGCCCGGTTCCAGTCGTTATTCAGCTCATGCATCGCAAAGAGCACGCGCCGATGTACTGGTTTCAGGCCATCCCGGACGTCGGGAAGCGCACGCCCGACGATAACGCTCATCGCGTAATCCAGGTATGAGCGGCGCATTTCCTCTTCCAGGGAAACCGGAAGCGTTTCTTTGGCGAATTGATCCATTGCGGCTTGGTTTATGCGGCGGGTTTTAGCGAATGAGACCCTGGTCCCGGGGCGCCGGCGGGGGCGCCTGTCCAGGACGGGCAACATGGCATTCTACCACGCGCGCCACCCCTTCCCGACGCCCGCCGGACGGCCCGGAAACAGGCCCGCCAGCGCCCTCCGGAGCGCCGCGCCTACCGCCCGCAAGCCATACGGGACAAGGGTTTGCGGGCGCCGCAAGAGCGATGTTGCACAAACACCACAGGGCTAAAACCCCAGGGTTGAATCGAATATATTTACTTCTTAGGAAACGAGCCTTGTGGCACAATTCCCCAGCGAAGAGCCAGACATTGTTCGAAGTGGAGCATCCACCACATCGAGAATGTTATACTCCGAAGAATGTATGACTTGTTTTCGTCCATTTGCTCGCAGTAACCCTGCGGTGATCTCATCCTGAGAGGAGAAATATGAAAAAATTTGCCAAGCTCGCGCTCGTTGCAGCTACCGCAGTAATGGCTGCATCCGCTCAAGCCCAGTCCGTCCCCTATGAAAAGAAGGCTGTGAACGACAACTGGGGCAACGGTACGAGCGAGTACGTGTGGAAGAATGGCACGAACGAGCTCTGCTGGCGCGACAGCTCCTGGACCCCGGCAACGGCCAATGCCCTGTGCGATGGCGCACTGGCTCCGGCTGCTGCTCCGGCCCAGGCACCGACCCCGGTGGCTCCTCCGGTTGTGTCGAGCGAAAAGGTCACTTTCGCAGCTGACACCCTGTTCGACTTCGACAAGGCTGTTCTGAAGCCCGAAGGCAAGGCCAAGCTGGACGACCTGGTCTCGAAGCTGCAAGGCATCACCCTCGAAGTGATCATCGCCGTGGGCCACACCGACGCGTTCGGTTCGGACAAGTACAACGATCGCCTGTCGATCCGTCGTGCTGAATCCGTCAAGGCTTACCTGGTGAGCAAGGGCGTGGAAGCCAACCGCGTGTACACCGAAGGCAAGGGCAAGCGCCAGCTGAAGGTGGATCCGAAGTCGTGCAAGGGCAACCGCACGGCACAGATCGCCTGCCAGCAGCCGAACCGTCGCGTGGAAGTCGAAGTGGTCGGCACCCGCAGCGCACGTTAATCGGATCCTCTCCGATGAAGAAAGCCCAGCGCAAGCTGGGCTTTTTTTTTGCCCGCTATTTTTGGTACAGTTGCCGGACGCTTCTCTCCGCACTCAGGTTTCGGGCCGTGCGCCCGGGACCTCACTCCTTTGACGATGTCGCAAACCTCCACCCTTTCCCCCGCTGGCAGCCCCACCGGTCGCAACGCCGATCCGAAAGAGATCGACAAGTTCAGCGAGCTGGCCCACCGCTGGTGGGACCCGAACAGCGAGTTCAAGCCGCTCCACGACCTGAACCCGCTGCGCCTGGGCTGGATCGACGGCATCGCCCGCCTGCCCGGCAAACAGGTGATCGACGTTGGGTGCGGAGGCGGCATCCTGTCCGAAAGCATGGCGCGCCTTGGCGCCACCGTGCGCGGCATCGATCTGTCTACCAAGGCACTCAAGGTAGCGGACCTGCATAGCCTGGAGTCCGGCGTGCCGGTCACCTACGAGGAAATCGCCGTCGAGGACCTCGCCGCGCGCATCCCCGGCAGCGTGGACGTGGTGACTTGCATGGAAATGCTCGAGCACGTGCCCGACCCCGCCTCCATCGTGCGCGCCTGCACGACACTGGTCCGCCCGGGCGGCTACGTCTTCTTCTCGACGATCAACCGCAACTTCAAGGCCTACCTGCTGGCCATCGTCGGCGCCGAATACGTGCTGAACATGCTGCCGCGCGGCACCCACGACTACGAGAAGTTCATCACGCCATCGGAAATGGCCCGCTTCGCGCGCCAGGCCGGGCTGGACCTGATCGAGATGCGCGGCATGACCTACAACCCGTTGTCGCAGACGTACTCGCTCGGCCATGACACGGGCGTCAATTACATGATGGCCTTCCGCAAGACGGCGCCGAAGGCGGCGGACTGAATCATGCGCACCTTCGACGCGGTATTTTTCGATCTCGACGGCACGCTCGCCGACACAGCCCCTGACCTCGCCGCAGCCGCCAACCGGCTCGTGGTGGAGCGCGGCCTGCCGCCCGTGGCCTATGAGAAGTTGCGCCCGGTAGCTTCGCACGGCGCACGCGGCCTGATCGGCGCGGCGTTCGGCAAGTCGCCCGAGGACCCCGACTTCCCCGCCCTGCGCGATACCTTCCTCGACTACTACGAGGCCGACATCGCGGTGCACACCCGCCTGTTCGACGGCATGGACGAGGTGCTGGCCCGGCTGGAAGCCGCCGGCATCCGCTGGGGCATCGTGACCAACAAGATCGCCCGCTTCACGGTGCCGCTGGTGGCCGCGATCGGCCTTGCGCCGCGCGCCTCGGCTGTGGTCAGCGGCGACACCACCGCGCATGCCAAACCCCACCCCGCCCCGCTGCTGCATGCAGCCGAGGTCAGCGGCGTGGCACCGGCACGCTGCCTGTATGTGGGTGACGACCTGCGCGACATCCAGGCCGGCAAAGCGGCCGGCATGGCCACGGTGACCGCCGCGTACGGCTACTGTGGCGACGGCGAGCCGCCCGAAGCCTGGGGCGCGGACTACCTGATCCGTCACCCGGCCGAGCTGCTGGCGCTGTTCGGGAACTGAAGCCCCCGGCAGGCAGCCAAAGCGAGTACAATCCGTCTCCTACATCTTCACACTGGGGCCGACCTGGTTTCGACGTGGGTTGCGAAGCAGTGGAGGGCATACCGAGGACCCGTCACCTCGTTAATCAATGGGAATGTAATAACTGCTAACGACGAACGTTACGCACTGGCTGCCTAAGGGCTAGCCGTCCTCGCACTGGCTCGCTGACGGGCTAGGGTTCGCAAGAACTGGCGAGGTCATTTACGTCAGATAAGCTTCGGGAGTGTCACGGGCCCGAGGACGAAAACCTAGTGACTCGCCGTCGTAGAGCGTGTTCGTCCGCGATGCGGCGGTTAAAACAAATGACAGAACTAAGTATGTAGAACTCTCTGTGGAGGGCTTGCGGACGCGGGTTCGATTCCCGCCGGCTCCACCAGTATCTAGTCCGTCGTTGTATTCGGAAGGCGAAAAACCCGCGACAGCACTCTGCTTCGCGGGTTTTTTGTTGCCGCAACGACGCGTCGCTGTAGGACCGCGACCTATACCCCATCCGGCTATATCAGCCGAAAATGTCCCCATGGAATGGCCTTCAGACGCTTCGGCAACGAGCGAAGCTGGCGGAGCCATTCGCTCGCTTGTCAGGCGCCGCATGCATGGCCACGCAGCGTGCACTATCTTTGAATCTGCCCGCCAACCAGCGTCCACAACAACGACATGCTCGCCATTTGTGCCTTGCTCGCGTTGATCGGTCTTGCCATTTCGGTTGCCGGCAAGCTCGGGCCAGGTAATCCATTCAGCATTTTCTTCAGCTTGTGGCTGTGCATCACAGTCGGGCTGATGGCAACACGCGGGACCTTCTCTCCCACATCCCCATACATCTGGCAGTTGTTGGCGAGCATGCTTTGCGTGTATCTCGCGTTCGCGGTCGCCGCAACACGGGGCAAGCGCTGCGCCCCCGCGAGCGTGGAAATGGACTACCGCATTTACTGCCTGGCATGGGCGCAGTGGGCGGTCCTGGCAGTGGTGCCCCTGCTCTATCTGAAAGCAACGCAACTGGCCGGAGGCAGCATCTTATCCAGAACTGGCTATATCGCGCTACGCACCGCCTTGATCGAGGAGGGAGCCGGCGGATACGGTCTGCTGGCCTATTTCGTCCCGCTGGCTTTCGTCGTGGCGTCGATTCGTCTGGTGCAGTTTGTGGCAACGCGAAAGGGCGTGTTGGACTTGATCGTCAGCGTCGGCTCCGCGGTTGCCATGGCATTCCTCTGCACGGGCAGGACGTTCTTTCTGATGATGTTCTGCTTCCTGGCTTTCCCGCTGATCTCCACGGGCAAGCTCAAGCTACGCGGCGCCGTCATCCTGAGCGTCATGTTGCTCGCTTCGTTCATTGTCGTGGCGCTGCTCACGCGCAAGGGATTGGACCACCATGCCACGCTGACGGCTAACGCGGAGAGCATCCTGAAGATGCTGAAAGTCTACGTGCTGTCACCAACGATGGCGATGGCCGTGGTGGCTGACGGCAACACGGAACCGCTGGCGCTGGGCGGTTATTCGCTGCGATTTTTCCAGCTTTTGCTTACCAAGCTGGCAGGGATCGAATTCGAATCACTGCCGCTGATACGTGATTATGTGCACGTGCCGGATCGCGTAAACGTATTCACGGTCATGGATCCGTATTTTCGCGATTTTGGGGCGGCGGGCGTGGTGGGATTCGCGGTGGCCTCGGCGGCACTGCACTTCACCTTGTTCCGCCTGATGCGCAACCGCGGCGGGCCGTGGGTTTTTATTTATTCGGCGACCCTGTTCCCACTGGTCATGCAGTTTTTCCAGGATATGTACGCAACGCTGTTATCTACCTGGGTGCAGGTATTTTTCTGGTACATGCTCTTCGTCAGGCTCACGGCGACAAAGCCGCTCAGTGCACGGATTCCGCCGGCTGGCTCGCTGCCAGGCGCGCGGCATAGAAGCGGTCCAGCGCTACGTGCACGCCAAGCAGGCCGAACAGTTGGGAGGCCTCGTTCACTGATACCAACACGCCCGGCATCCACAGCCGCTGCAGGCGGCCCGGGGCCTGCCCGCTGAGGTCGGCAAACGCTTCCATGCCGTACTCCTGGATGGCCTTGAACAGCACCAGGCCTACCAGGTACATATCGCCGGAATCCAGCGCGATGGCCGCCTGCGCAGCCCAGCGCACTTGCCGGTCTTCGTGCTTCTCCGCCTCGGCAAAGCGCTCCGTCGCCGTCTGGGCGACCGCCTCACCGGGCGCTTGGAATGTGAGGCTCATTGCCAATCTCCAATGCCAGATCCCATGGATATCGGCAGATTTGCCATTTTCCTGAAGCCTTCCTCCAGGACACGAGATAACGCATGGGTCCCTTGGCCGCACGGGGCTACAATGGACGCCCGCCTCTTCCTGCCCAACTCCATGACCGACCACCCCCGCTTCACCCTCAACCGCTCCATGGTCATGCTGCTGCCCGAGCAGCCGTTCCTGGACTGGATCAAGGCCGTCGACCCGGAGCCCGTGCCGGGCCTGTCGCTCGAGGACGTCCGCGACGACGCCAGCGTCTTCCTGTTGCCGTCGGAAGTGGCGGATTCCCCGGAGACTGCTATGCGCTGGGTGGAAAAGCGCTGGCAGGCGTTCTTCGAATTCATGTTGGGCGAATGGTTTGATGATTCCATGTGGCCCGAGAATATGTCCCTGGCCATGTTCCGCGAATGGTTCACGCCGCGTTTCCATTCCATGGTGTGGGATATGGCGCCGGAGTCTCCCATCATGCATGAAGACTGGGATGACGAAGACGACGATATGCCGTCCATGCTGCACTAAATCCAACATCGGAAATTGAAACGGCACGCCCGAGGGCGTGCCGTTTTTGCTTGCGCGAACAAGACTATAAATCAAAGAAAGCGATCGAGTATTTTGCGGCTCGGTTTGTCGAGCGCGGACAGGTCGCGAATCAGGTAATGAATGCCGTGGTTGTCGGAGATCAGCAGCGTGCTGCCGGTCAGTCGACGAATGTCCTCTTCGCCGCGCAGCACGAGGTCGGTCTGGCCACGATCCGTCCGCACCGTCCAGACGCTCGGCGTGGCATAGGTGGACACACCCACAATGCTACGAATTTCCGGCATGAACTCGCGCGCGGCCAGTTCGGACTCGATCAGGGCACGCATCGGCGCCGGCAGGGTATCGAGGCGCGGAATCCACGCCAATTCGCGGCCATCGGTGCTGATCATGCCGACACCGTCGTCGGGCGCGGCAATCGGGAAGGCGCGCACAGGCACCACGCCCTCGTGCGCCGTGCCGTCGGCCGTCGTCAGAACGAGCTTGCCGAACGGGTTGCGGGACAACGTGTAATCGGGCGTCTGCATAGCGGTTTGCCGAGAAATCGAATCACCTGAAGAATCACTGCGCATTGACGGCCTCCGTATCGAGGCGTTCGCCCGCGCTGGGCAGGTCTGCATCGGCATCGACATTGCGCGCCTGCGCCTGGTAGAGCTTGTAGTAGGCGCCTTCGCGCGCGAGCAGTTCGTCGTGATTGCCGACTTCGACAATCTGTCCGCGATCCATCACCACGAGGCGATCGGCCTTCCGCAACGTGGACAACCGGTGCGCGATCGCAATGGTCGTACGTCCCTGCACGAGGTTATCCAGCGCCTTCTGGATCTCCTTCTCCGTGGTGGTGTCCACCGACGACGTGGCCTCGTCCATGATCAGGATGCGCGGATTGATCAGCAGCGCGCGTGCGATGGAGATGCGCTGGCGCTCCCCGCCGGACAGCGCTTGCCCGCGCTCCCCTACCAGCGAGTCATAGCCGTGCGGCAGGCGCAGGATGAACTCGTGCGCATGCGCGGCCCGCGCTGCGGCGACGATTTCTTCGCGCGTGGCGTCGGGCTTGCCGTAGGCGATGTTGTCGGCAATCGTGCCGAAGAACAGGAACGGCTCTTGTAGTACCAGTCCGATATGGCGGCGGAACTCCGACACCGGCAGCGAGCGGATGTCGATGCCATCCACGCGGATCGCGCCTTCGGACACATCGTAGAAGCGGCAGATCAGATTAACCAGCGTGCTCTTGCCCGAGCCGCTGTGGCCGACCAGCCCGATCATCTCGCCTGGCCGGATCGACAGGTTCAGGCCGCGGATCACCGCGCGGTTGCCGTAGCGGAAGCCGAGGTCGCGCAGTTCGATGGCGCCCTCCACCTTATCGAGATGCACCGGGCGCTGCGGCTCGGGCACGCTCGACACATGGTCCAGGATGTCGAAGATCCGCTTGGCGCCGGCGGCAGCCTTCTGCGTGACCGACACGATCCGGCTCATCGAATCCAGCCGCGTGTAGAAACGGCTGATATAGGTCAGGAAGGCGACCAGCACGCCGACCGTGATGGCGTCGTGGCTGACCTGCCAGATGCCGAAGATCCAGACCACCAGCAGGCCCACTTCGGTCAGCAGCGTCACCGTAGGCGTGAACAGCGACCAGACGGCATTGACGCGATCGTTGACGGCCAGATTGTGCTTGTTCGCCTCGCGAAAGCGGTCGACTTCGCGCTTTTCCTGGGCGAAGGCCTTGACCACGCGGATGCCGGGAATCGTGTCGGCCAGCACATTGGTGATCTCGGACCAGATGCGGTCGATCTTCTCAAAGCCGTGACGCAGCCGGTCCCGCACGAGGTGGATCATCCAGGCGATGAACGGCAGCGGCACCAGCGTCACCAGCGCCAGCCAGGGATTGATCGAGATGAGGATGATGGCCGTCATGACGATCATCAGCACATCGGTCGCGAAATCGAGCAGGTGGAGCGACAGGAAGACGCAGATGCGGTCGCTTTCGGAGCCGATACGGGCCATCAGGTCGCCCGTGCGCTTGCCACCGAAATATTCGAGCGACAGTTTTAGCAGGTGTTCGTACGTTGTTGTGCGCAGATCGGCGCCGATACGCTCGGATACACGCGCCAGCAGATACGTCCGCGCCCACCCCAGGCTCCACGCCACCAGCGCGGCGCCGAGCAGCCCGGCCAGGTACATCTTGACGCGCTCATAGTCGATCGGCACGCCGTTTTGGTACGGAATCAGCACCTTGTCCATCAGCGGCATGGTCAGGTACGGCGGCACCAGCGTGGCGGCGGTGCCGAGCAGGGTCAGCAGGAAGCCGGCCAGCAGCTCCCACTGGTAGGGCCGTGCGAAGCGCCACAGGCGCAGCAGCGCCCAGGTGGATGGCGGGGTCTCGAGGTCGCGGCTGCACTGGGGGCAGACGTCCTCGCCGGGGGGCAGCGGGGCCTTGCAGGTGGGGCAGACATCGTCGTCGGCCGGCACGGCGGCCTGGCCGGTGGCGAGCAGCGCGCGGCGGGCTTCGAACTGATCGGCCAGCCGCAGGGCGTCGGGATTGTAACCAAGCGTGTAGCGCCAGCTCCCCAGCCGGGCGCGGCCGTCGGCCAGTTCCAGCGAGCCAACCCCGGCGTGGTCGCCATGGGTCAGCGTCAAGGCAGGCGTAATTTCCCAGTCGACGATGTTTTTTTCACCGCCCCCCCGGGCAATCAGCCGGCGGTCGGTCACAACCAGCCACCCTTGGGTAAAATGCAGCCTTGCGTCCAGGTCCAGGTCAAGGCCAGCCAGCACGGTTTCACCGGGCTGCAGGCTCGTGCCGATCTCGGCGCCCCAACGACCTTGCGGGCCGGAGGGGATTGGGACGGACGGGGAGGATTGGGTCATTATTGGCGCGAAATGCGTCCGCGGTGAGTCCACAACAGGGTAGACACGGACATAACTTGAAACAATTTAGGCGGGAAGCCGGCTGGCGGCCCGCGATTTTGCCCGCAAGTATACATAACGCAAACAAACGGGGCGCCTGGTGCGCTGCACAACGTCTTCCGGACTTCAGGGGTCAACCCTGATGCCGTTGAAACGTTACTGAAAGGTTAGGCTCCCATTTCTCGGGCATTCGCCCACTGCCTCAAGCTAAATCAATGAAAAAGAAGGACATTGAGATTTTCGATGTCATGTCGCTGCGCGGCCCGAATATGTGGACATATCGGCCAGTGCTGGAGGCATGGGTTGATATCGGCGAACTGGAGGATTTCCCCTCCAACAAGATCCCGGGGTTCTACGAGCGCCTGTCGGCCTGGCTCCCGTCGCTGATCGAGCATCGCTGCAGCATTGGCGAGCGCGGCGGCTTCCTGCAGCGGCTCAAGGAAGGGACGTGGCCCGGCCACATCCTCGAGCACGTGACGCTTGAGCTGCAGAACCTGGCCGGCATGCCGGGCGGCTTCGGCAAGGCCCGCGAGACCCCCGTGCGGGGCGTCTACAAGGTGATCGTCCGGGCCTGGCACGAGGAGGTGACGCGCGCCGCGCTGTTCACCGCCCGTGATCTGGTCATGGCCGCCATCGAGGACCGCCCGTTCGACGTACCCGACGCCGTGGACAACCTGCGCCGCCTGGTCGACGAACACTGCCTCGGCCCGAGCACGGCGTGCATCGTCGATGCTGCCGATGACCGCGACATCCCCTCCATCCGACTCTCCGACGGCAATCTGGTTCAACTTGGCTACGGGGCGCGCCAGCGCCGCATCTGGACCGCCGAGACCGACCGGACCAGCGCCATCGGCGAATCGATCTCGCGCGACAAGGACCTGACCAAGACGCTGCTGGAATCCTGCGGCGTGCCGGTACCGGAAGGCCGCATGGTCGAGAGCCCCGAGGACGCCTGGGACGCCGCCGAGCGCATTGGCGTGCCGGTGGTGGTCAAGCCATACGACGGCAACCACGGCCGCGGCGTGTTCACCAACCTGATGACGCGCGAGGAAGTGGAAACCGCCTACTCGGTGGCCATCGACGAAGGCAACGGCGTGATCGTCGAGCGCTTCGTGCCGGGCAACGAACACCGCCTGCTGGTGGTGGGCGGCCGGCTCGTGGCGGCGGCGATGGGCGAGACGGCCAGCGTCGTGGGCGACGGCACCTCGACCATCGACGAACTGATCGATTCGCAGATCAACTCCGATCCGCGCCGGGGCAGCACCGAGGACCATCCGCTGAACCGCGTGCGGCTCGATTCCGCCGCACGGCTGGAACTGAAGCGCCAGGGCCTGGTAGATGGCGATTCCGTGGCACCCGCCGGCAAGACCATCCTGATCCAGCGCAACGGCAACGTCGCCTTCGACGTGACCGACCGCGTGCACCCGAGCGTGGCCGCGCATGCCGCGCTGGCCGCGCGCGTGGTGGGGCTGGACATCGCCGGGGTGGACCTCGTGGCCGAGGACATCTCGCGTCCGCTGGCCGACCAGCGCGGCGCCATCGTCGAGGTGAACGCCGGCCCGGGCCTGCTGATGCACATCAAGCCGGCCGACGGCACGCCGCGCCCCGTGGGCCCCGCCATCATCGACCATCTGTTCCCCGACGCGAAGGATGGCAGCGCCGATGACGGCCGCATCCCCGTGGTCGGCATCACCGGCAACAACGGCAAGACCGTGGTGGCCAAGCTGGTGGCGCGCCTGCTGCAACTTTCGGGCAAGCACACCGGGCTGGCGTGCAGCGACGGCCTGTTCCTGGACCGCCGCCAGGTGGAGACCGGCGACCGCGCCAACTGGGAAGCCGGCCATCGCATCCTGATGAACCGCGCCGTGGAAGCGGCCGTGTTCGAGAACGACAGCGGCATGATCCTGTCGCAGGGCCTGCCGTACGACCGTTGCCAGGTTGGCGTGGTGACCAACTTCGCCCAGCCGGACCACCTCGGCGACTACTACGTCGAGGACGAGGACCGCATGTACAACGTGTTGCGCACCCAGGTGGACGTGGTGCTCAACAACGGCGTGGCGGTGCTCAACGCCGGCGATGCGCGGCTGGTGGAGATGGCCGAGCTGTGCGATGGCGACGTGATCTTCTTCGGCCTCACCGCCGACCTGCCGGCGATTGCCGCGCACCGGGCGGCGGGCAAGCGCGCGGTGTTCGTACGCGAAGGCAAGGTCGTGATGGCTACCGGCCAGAGCGAGATGCCGCTGACCGATGTGTCGGCCATTCCGCTGACCTACGCGGGCCGCGTGGCGTTCCAGATCGAGAACGTGCTGGCGGCCGTGGCCACGGGCTGGGCGCTGGGCATTTCCAACGACCTGATCCGCGCCGGCGTGGTGACGTTCGACGTTGGCCAGGTCGACGTGCCGGGCCGCTTCACGCTGTTCGAGCGCCAGGGCGCCACGGTGATCGTCGATGACGCGCACAACGCGCCCGCGCTGACGGCGCTGGCCGCCGCGCTCGACCGCTTCCCCGCCGAGCGCCGCATGCTGGTGTTCGGCGCCGGCGTGCAGCGCCGGGACGAGGACCTCGTCAGCCACGGCAAGATCATCGGTGCCGCGTTCGACCGCGTGTTCCTCTGCGAGGACCAGAGCGTGAAGCGCGACCTGCCCGATGCCGAGGCCCGCGCGCTGGTCAGGAAGGGGCTGTACGAAGGCCGCCGCGTGACCAAGATCATCGACGAAGGCGCTCGCCGCGCCGCCATCGAGACCGCGCTCTCGCAACTGGTGGCCGGCGACCTGCTGGTCATCCAGTGCGACGAGGGCTCGCCCGAGGGCACTGTCGAGCAGGTACACCAGTGGGTCGGCCGTAGCGGCCGCCGCGCCTGATGGCTCGGCCAGAAAAATAACGGAAATACTATGGAAGTCTCCCGTATACGGGCCCTGCGCGGCCCGAATCTCTGGTGCCGCCACACTGGCATCGAGGCCATCGTGGCCTGCTCGGACACCTCGCACCTGCTGGCCGACCTGCCCGGCTTCGAAGATCGCCTGCGCGCGCGCTTCCCGGCCATCGGCCCGCTCCGTCCTGACGACGAGGCCGGTACGCCGTCGATGGCCCACGCGCTGGAAGCCGCCGCACTCGGCCTGCAGGCCTCCGCCGGCTGCCCGGTCACCTTCAGCAACACCGCGCCCACCGTGGAGCCCGGCACGTATCAGGTAGTGGTGCAGTACAGCGAKGAGGAAGTCGGCCGGCTCGCCTTCGAACTCGCCGAACAACTATGCCTGGCGGCCCGCGACGACAAGCCGTTCGACCTCGACGACGCGCTGCACCGCCTGCGCGAATTGGACGAGGACGTGCGGCTGGGGCCGAGCACCGGCTCCATCGTTTACGCCGCCGTGGCGCGTGGCATTCCGTATCGCCGCCTCACGCAGGGCTCGATGGTCCAGTTCGGCTGGGGCAGCAAGCAGCGCCGCATCCAGGCCGCCGAGACCGACATGACCAGCGCCGTGGCGGAGTCCATCGCGCAGGACAAGGACCTGACCAAGAGCCTGCTGCACGCCGCCGGCGTGCCGGTGCCGCTGGGCCGCTCGGTGCGCAGCGCCGAGGAAGCCTGGGCCGCCGCGCAGGCCATCAACGGGCCGGTGGTGGTCAAGCCGCGCGACGGCAACCAGGGCAAGGGCGTGGCGGTGCGCATCCGCACGCGCGAAGAAGTGATGACGGCCTACGAAGTGGCGGCCGACATCTCCTCGGACGTGCTCGTGGAACGCTACATCCCCGGTCACGATTTCCGCCTGCTGGTGGTGGGCAAGCACCTGGTGGCCGCCGCGCGCCGCGATCCGCCGCAGGTGATTGGCGATGGCGTGCACACCGTGCGCCAGCTCGTGGAGGAAGTGAACCGCGACCCGCGCCGGGGCGAGGGCCATGCCACGTCGCTGACCAAGATCCGCTTCGACGACATCGCGCTGGCAACGCTGGCCAAGCAGCACCTGACCGCCGACTCGGTGCCGGCCAACGGCACGCGCGTGGTGCTGCGCAATAACGCCAACCTGTCGACGGGCGGCAGCGCCACCGACGTGACCGACGACGTCCACCCGGACATCGCCGCACGCGCCGTGGCCGCGGCCCAGATGGTGGGCCTCGACATCTGCGGCGTGGACGCCGTGTGCGAGACCATGCTCAAGCCGTTCGAGGAACAGGCCGGCGGCATCGTCGAAGTCAACGCCGCGCCGGGCCTGCGCATGCACCTGCAGCCGTCCTTCGGCAAGGGCCGCGCCGTGGGCGAAGCCATCGTCTCGACGATGTTCGCCGATGGCGACGATGGCCGCATTCCGGTCGTGGCGGTGTCCGGCACCAACGGCAAGACCACCACGGTGCGCCTGATCACCCATCTGCTGGCCACGAGCGGCCTGCGCATGGGCATGACCGGCACCGATGGCGTGTATATCCGGGGCGAGCGCATCGACACCGGCGACTGCAGCGGTCCGCGTAGCGCGCGTAACGTGCTGCTGCATCCGGACGTCGACGCGGCCGTGTTCGAAACCGCGCGCGGCGGCCTGCTGCGCGAGGGTCTGGCCTTCGACCGCTGCGACGTGGCCGTGGTCACCAATGTGGGCGAAGGCGACCACCTGGGGCTGTCCTATATCAGTACCGTGGAAGACCTGGCCGTGCTCAAGAGCGTGATCGTCCAGAACGTGGCGCCGCATGGCATGGCTGTGCTGAACGCCGCGGATCCGATGGTGACGCGCATGGCCGACGCCTGCCCCGGCACGGTGACGTTCTTCGCGCAGGATGCCGGGCTGCCGACGATGGCGCTGCATCGCGCACAGGGCAAGCGCGTGGTGTTCGTCGAAGGCGACGAGATCGTGGCGTGCGAGGGCGAGACCCAGGTGCGCATCGCGCTGGCGGACATCCCGCTGACGCGCAACGGCAGCATCGGCTTCCAGGTGGAAAATGCGATGTCGTCGGTCGCCGCCGCCTGGGCGCTGGGCGTGGACTGGGCCGTGATCCGTCGCGGGCTGGCTACCTTCGTCAACGACGCCGCCACGGCGCCGGGCCGCTTCAACGTGTTCGACTACCGGGGCGCCACCCTGATCGCCGACTACGGCCACAATCCGGATGCCATCCAGGCATTGTGCAATGCGGTGGAATCCATGAAGGGCGACCGCCGCGTGGTGGTGATCAGCGGCGCGGGCGATCGTCGCGACGTGGACATCCGCCGGCAAACCCAGATCCTGGGCGGCGTGTTCGACGAGGTGGTGCTGTATCAGGACCAGTGCCAGCGCGGCCGCGAGGACGGCGAGGTACTGGCGCTGCTGCGCGAAGGGCTGGAAGGCGCACAGCGCACGCAGCACGTGGAGGAGATCCGGGGCGAGTTCCTGGCGATCGACACCGCGCTGGGGCACCTGAAGCCGGGCGACCTGTGCCTGATCCTGGTGGATCAGGTGGAAGAGGCACTCGGGCACATCGCCCAGCGCATCGCGGAACAGTAACGCGCACCTTTGTGCGTCCGTGCGAAGGCCGGCTCCCAGGAGCCGGCCTTTTTTCTTGTGCGTCCACTTGCATCGAAACGGTTGCAGGTGCCACATTACTGTCACCATCGCTCCGATGACCGCCCTGCCCCGCCGGTCTCATCCAGAGGAGGCTTGCCATGCAATCGCCGCAGACCGTAGTGGTCACCTACATCGCCGCCACACCCGAGCAGGTCTGGTCCGCGCTGACGGAGCCCGCGCAGAGCGAACAGTATTTCTTCGGGCGGCGCGTGGAGTCTGACTGGCAGGTGGGCAGCCCGTTCGTGCTGCGCATGGACGACGGCCGGGTGGATTCGCAGGGCGTGGTGCTGCTGGCCGAGCCGCCCTACCGGCTCTCGGTGACGTGGCGCGTGGAGTGGCTCGAGGCCTTCCGCGAGTTACCCGAGGTGGTGGTCACTTGGCAGGTGGATGCGCTGGGGCAGGCGGTGCGGCTGACAGTGAGCGAGACCCATCGCGAGCCGGTGGACGAGCAGATCCTGCAAGGTGGCCGCAACGGCTGGCCGATGATCCTCGCCGGACTCAAGACGCTGCTGGAGACGGGGCAGCCCCTCCAGGTCGAGGTCCCCAAGCCGCCACCGGCGCCCTCCTCCGCCGCCTAGCCCCTCGCCTTCAGTGCCGACCCGGCAGCGAGAGCCGGCGCTCCAGCACGCGCTGCAACACCGATAGCCCGGTACTCAGGATCCAGTAGATGACCGCCACCGCCAGGTAGAGCGGCAGCGGCTGGTAGGTGGCGGCGATGATTTCCTGCGCGGTGCGCAGCAACTCGGTCACGGTGATCACCGACACCAGCGAGGTGTCCTTGATCAGGCTGATCAGGCTGTTGGACAGGCTCGGCACGGCCAGTCGCAGCGCCTGCGGCCCGACGATGTAGCGCAGCGTCTGGATGGGCGTCAGGCCCAGGCTGTAGGCCGCCATCCACTGCCCGCGCGCAATCCCGAGGATGGCGCCGCGCATGCTTTCCGAGAGATAGGCGCCCACGTTGAGGCTCAGGGTCAGCACGCCGGCCGGGGTCGGCTCGAGCGCAATGCCCACGCTCGGCAGCCCGTAATAGACCACGAAGATCTGCACCAGCAGCGGCGTGCCGCGCATGATGCTGACGTACACGCGCGCCACCATTTTGAGAATCGGCGCATGGCTAATGCCCATCAGCGCGACCACAATGCCAATCACCAGGCCGAACGCCATCGACAGCACGGCGAACTTCAGCGTGAGCAGGGCGCCCTGCAACAGCACGGGCAGCGAATCCATCACGAGGGCGAGGGCGGACATGGCAGGAGCAGGTCAGGAATCCGGAATGCCGGGATCATACGTGATCCGGCCGCGGAAAAAAAAGGCCGACTCTCGGGAGCCGGCCTTGCTGGTACGGGCTGGAAGCGGGTTGGCCCGGCGGGGGGCGCAACCCTGTCCGCTTACTTCGGCGCCTTGGTCACATCCGAGCCGAACCACTTGGTCGACAGCTTCACCAGCGTGCCGTCCTTGCGCAGATCTTCCAGCGCCTTGTCGATGGCCTGGGCGAACTTCGGATTGTCCTTGCGGAACGGAATGGCGACCTCGGTATTGGCGCCGGGCACCACGGCGCCCGGACGCAGCGGCAGGTTGGCGTTCTTGATCAGGTAGTTGACCATCAGCCTGTCATTGAGCGCCGCGTCGATCCGCTGCGAGGCCAGGTCGCGCAGGTACTCAGGCGCGCCGGGATAGGTCTTCACGTCGATGCCGGCCACCGATTTGGCCAGTTCGTTGTAGTTGCTGCCCAGGCTGACGCCCAGCTTGTGGCTCTTCAGGTCGTCCAGCGACTTGAACTCGCGCTTGTCGTCCTTGCGCTGGATCAACTGGGCTGCCGAATAGACGTAGGGCGTGGAGAAATCGAGGGTCTGCTTGCGCTGCGGCGTGACCGCGACCTGATTGACGATGATGTCGAACTTGCCCGCCTGCAGGCCGGCGATGATCGCGCTCCATTCGGTGGTCACGAACTCCGGCTTCACGCCGAGCTTGCCGGCGATGGCGCGCGCCACGTCCACGTCGAAGCCCTCGAGTTCGTTCTTCGCGCCGCGATAACCGAACGGCGGGTACGTGCCTTCCACGCCAATCTTGAGCACGCCGGCTTGCTTGACCGTGTCGAGCAGATCGGCGGCGCTGGCGGCCGTGGCCGTGAAACCGGCAACGCCAGCCAGCAGCGCGGAAGCCAACAGGGATTTGAGCAAGCCAGTACGAATCGAGCGCATAAATTCTCCAGTGTGAGAGGCGGATCAGGCCGGCTGCCCCTTTTGGGGGCGAACCGGAGGCTCCTAAGAGCCTATAACGGGCTCCACACTACCGCAAACACTATCAAACGCGAAATAACGATTCATTATGGCTATATAACCGATCCGCCACCCCACCCAGGGGCCGGGCGGGGCGGACCGGGCGCCGCCAGTCCCTTCCCTGCTTACTGGAACGCCTTGTCGTTCGGCGCCGCGAACAGCGCCTTCATGTCCGGCGACAGCGGGTAGTTCATATTGATGTTGCGCGGCGGAATCGGCGACTGGAACCACTTCGTGTACAGCTTGTCGGCACGGCCGCTCAGCATCAGGTCCGACACCACGCCATCGGCCAGCTTCTTGAACGAGGCGTCGTCCTTGCGGAACATGCACGCGTAGTTCTCGGTCTGGAGCGGCTCGCCGGCCACGACCCATTCGCTCGCGTTCTTGGCCTTGGTGCGCTCGCCGTACAGCAGCGGCTCGTCCATCACGAAGGCTACCGCACGGCCCGTCTCCAGGATCAGGAACGCCTGGCCATGGTCCTTGGCGCTGGTCAGGTTCATGTTCATGCCCTGCTCGCCGTTCATCTTGACCAGCAGGCGCTCGCCCGTGGTGCCGGCCGTGGTGACCACGTTGCGGCCCTTGAGCTGGGCGAAGTCGGTCACGCCCGAGTCCTTCTTGGTCAGCATCTTGATACCGTAGACGAACAGGCTGTTCGAGAAGGCCACCTGCTTCTGGCGCTCGAGATTGTTGGTCGTGCTGCCGCATTCGATGTCGATCGTACCGTTCTGCATCAGCGGGATGCGGTTCTGCGAGGTGATCGGCGTCAGCTTGACCTGCAGGTTCGGCATGTTCAGCGTCGTCTTGATCTTGTCGACGATCTGCAACAGGATCTCGTGCGAGTAGCCCATGACCTCCTTGCCGTCCGTGTACGAGAACGGAATCGACGACTCGCGGTAGCCGAGCGAGATCACGCCGGTGTCCTTGATCTTCTTGAGCGTATCGCCATCGGCGGCGTGCGCGCCGGCGGCAGCGCAGGCCAGCACGGCGGCGGCCAGCAGGCGGGTGGACAGGCAGGTAGGGGTCAGACGGACACGCAGTGACTTCATGGTTTTCGCTCCTTGATGGGGCTTGGTTTAATCAGCTCGAGGCAATCCCACTTCCGTACTACAAACTTCAACACCCGTTGTGCGCCGGTCAGGCCCGCGCCGCACTGAAATCTTCTGCGCCGATGGCCGGCGCGCGGCCGGCCAACTGGTCCGCCAGCATCCCCGCGCTGCCCATCGCCAGCGTGAACCCGAGCGCGCCATGGCCCAGGTTCAGCCACAGGCCCGGCAGGCGCGACGGGCCGACCAGCGGCAGGCCGTCCGGCGTGGCCGGGCGCAGGCCCGCCCAGGGCTGCAGGGCGTCGAGGCCGGCGCCATTGGCCACGCCGCCAAACACGGCGCGGGTCTGGGCGACCAGTGTCTGCGCGCGCTCGCGGTCGATGGTCGGCCCGCCGCGCACCAGATCCGCCATGCCGGCCACGCGCAGCGTATTGCCGATGCGCGCGTAGACGATCTTGTTGGCGAAGTCCGTCACGCTGATATGCGGCGCCCGGGCGCCATCGGCGATCGGCACCGTGATGCTGTAGCCCTTGAGCGGCCACAGCATCGGCCGTACGCCGAGCGGACGCAGCAGCGGCACGCTGCCGATGCCGCCCGCGACGATCACCGCGTCCGCGCGCACCTCGTCATCGGTCGTCCTCACGCCCACCACCTGGACGCCCGATGTCATCAATCCTGTGACACGTGTGCCAAACCGCATCGACACATTGCCCTTCCCTTGCAACAGATGGGCCAGCGAGAGGCAAAAGCGATGACAATCGCCCACTTCTTCGCTCGGCGTGTAGATGGCGCCGGCGATGTCGCCCCGGATGCCGGCCAGCGCGGGCTCCAGCGCCACCGTGGCGTCGCGGTCCAGCGCCTGCTGCTCGCAGCCCAGGCTGGCCTGGTAGTCCAGCAGCCGGCAGGCCGATGCATAGGCGGCTTCGTTGCGATGCACCACCAGCTTGCCGCGCCGCGCGAAATCGAAGCCGCCGCCCTCGCCGCGTGCCTCCGGGCCTTCCACGAAGGCCTGCATCAGGTCCCGCGAATAAAAGGCCAGCCGCAGCAGCTTGCGCGTGGTCGCCTCGCTGGTGGCGGCGTTGCACGCCTGCACGAAGGCCAGCAGCCAGCGCCACTGGGCGGGATCGGCGGTCGGACGGAAGCGCATCGGTGAATCGCGGTCCAGCAGCCAGCCCGGCACCTTCGACAGCACGCCCGGCCCGGCCAGCGGCGCCACGTAGCTATAGCTCAGCTGCCCGCCGTTGGCGAAGCTCGTCTCCTCGCCCGGCCCCTCGTGGCGCTCCAGTACGGTGACCTCGTGGCCGTCCTGGGCCAGCCGCCATGCGGTGGTCATGCCGACCACCCCTGCTCCCACAATCGCTATGCGCATCGAACCTGCCTTGCCATCCATATCGAAACGATGGGCCAGAGCGTAGTCCACCGCGCGCGGCTTGCCCAATGCCAATACGTGCCAGAATATGTCCCCAGGCTATGGATGCCGGCCACCCGGGCTTACCCGTAGTGCACGGCCGTCCTGGCCGGTTTCCGCCGCACCTTTCCGGACAATATCCAGCACCACAACGATGCGCCTGCGCCAGATCGAAGTCTTCCGCGCCGTCATGCTGACCGGCACCGTCAGCGAGGCCGCGCGCCTGCTCCACGTCTCCCAGCCCGTGGTGACGCGGGTATTGCAGCACGCCGAAGCCTCGCTGGGCTTTCGTTTGTTCGAGCGCGTGCGCGGCCGGCTGCAGCCCACGCCCGAGGCGACCGCGCTCTATGGGGATGTCGAAAGGCTATATGGGGAGATCGAGCGCGTGCGGCGCGTGTCCGAGAGCCTGCGCCACAAGGGCGCCGGGCGGCTGCGCGTAGCGGCCACGCCGAGCCTGGCCAACCCGCTGCTGGTGCCGGCCGTGCGGCGCTTCTGCGCGCGGCATCCGGAAACGCAGGTCCAGGTGCTGACGCACCATACCAACGAGATCGTGGACGCGCTGCTGGCCAACCAGATCGACGTGGGTTTCGCCTTTTCGCCGCCCCGGCACGAGGCCATCTCCTCGGAGCCGGTGGCCGCCGGCCGGATGCTGCTTGCCGTGCCGCGCACGCTGCCGCTGCCGGCCGGGGGGCGGCGCGGGGCGGTGTCGATGCACAAGCTGATGGACCGCCCCTTCGTCGGCTACGACGACGACACCTCGCTGGGCCTGCTGGTGCGGCAGACGCTGGCGCGCCACGCGCTGGAGCCGCATTCCACGCTGGAGGTGCAGACCTACTCGCTGGCGCTGGCACTCGTCGATGCGGGGCTCGGCCTGACCGTGCTCGACCAGTACACGGCCCTGAGCGCCAATCCGGCCAATGTGGCGCTGCACGATATCGAGCCGATGCTGCCTTTCGAGATCCAGCTGCTGCGCGCGAGCCACCGGGGCGCCTCCAGCCTCGTGGACGACATGCGCACCCAGTTCACGGCCGCCGCCGCCGAGCTGGCGGCCACCCTGCCCCACCGGCTCGAAGCCCCGCGCGTGCAGTTCGACGCGCCCGAGAAATGAGCCGCGCCGCCCTCAGAAACGCCGCATTGACAGACCTGCGCGGCGTACACCATCATCAACCCGCCCCGACAGGCGCGTGAAACCCCCATGTTCGTCCTGACCCTGATTCTCCTCGTCCTGATAAGCGCGTTCTTCTCGATTTCGGAGATCGCGCTGACGGCCGCCCGGCGCACCAAGCTCCAGGTCCTGGCCGAGCGCGGCGACCGCCGCGCCACCAAGGTGCTGCGGCTCAAGGAAGAGCCCGGCAACTTCTTCACCATCGTGCAGATCGGCGTGAACAGCGTGGCCATCCTCGCCGGTATCCTGGGCGAGAAACACGTCTCCGACCTCGTCTTCGCCGCGCTGACCCCCTATATGAGCGCCACCCACGCGCTGCGCGTGGCCAATATCGGCTCCTTCCTGGTGGTGACGCTGCTGTTCATCCAGTTCGCGGACCTGATTCCGAAGCGCATCGCCATGACCTTCCCCGAGCGCTGCGCGGTGGTGGTCATTGAGCCGATTCTCACGCTGCTGCGCGTGCTGAAGCCGGTGGTGTGGATCTTCAACGCGGCGGCGGACGCGATGCTGAAGCTGCTCGGCATCCCGACCAAGCCGGTGGACCAGATCACCACCGAGGACATCGCCGCGATGGTCGATGCCGGCGCCGAGGCCGGCGTGCTCCACAAGCACGAGCTGCACCTGATCGAAAACGTGTTCGAACTCGACTCGAAGGGCATCACGGCGATCATGACCCCGCGTGACGACGTGATCTTCCTGACGCTGGACGAGACCGCCGACAGCGTGCGCCGCAAGCTGGTCAGCCAGCCGCACGCGCAATACCCGGTCTGCGGTCACGACCTGGACGACGTGCTGGGCTACATCGACTCGAAGGACATCCTGCAACGGCTGCTGGCCGACGAGAGCGCCACGGTGCTCGGCAACATCGGCCGGCATCACGACAAGAACGTGCTGGTGATTCCGGACACGCTGACGCTGTCCGAGTCCCTGACGCGGTTCCGCGAGATGCACGAGAGCTTTGCGGTGGTGATGAACGAGTACGGGCTCGTGGTGGGCATCGTCACGCTCGACGACATCGTCGGCGCGCTAATGGGGGACATCCTGTATTCGGCCGAGGACGAGCAGATCGTGCGGCGCGACGAGACGTCATGGCTGGTGGACGGCGTGACGCCGCTGGTGGACCTCAAGAAGGCGCTCGAACTCGATTCGCTGCCCGGCGAGGACTACGTCGATACGGCGGCCGGCCTGGTGATCTACTCACTGAAGCGGATTCCGAAGAAATCCGAGTCGATCACCGTGGCGGGCTACCGCTTCGAGGTGCTGGATATCGATCATCACAAGATCGACCAGCTGCTGGTGTCGCGGCTGCCGGGCGCGGTGGCGCCGACCGCCGCGACAGCCGGGGACCACTGACTCAGGTCTGAGTCACGTGCGCGTGACGGAGGCGCCGCCGTCCACCAGGGACGCCGTGCCGGTCACGAACGCCGCGTCGTCAGACGCCAGGTACAGCACCGACCGCGCCAGTTCTTCCGGCTTGGCCACGCGCTTGAGAGCGTGGAGTCCGGTGATGAACGCCTGCGATTCGGTCGTATTGTTCATGTCACGATACATTTCGGTGTCCACCGCGCCCGGCAGGATGGCGTTGACCCGCACGCCTTGCGGCCCGTACTCGGACGCCAGCGCCTGCGTCAGGCCGATCAGGCCGGCCTTGCTCGCGGCATAGGCGGCCACGCCCGGGAACGCGAACGAGTAGCCGACGAACGTCGACGTGAAGATCACCGATCCCCCGCCCTGCTTCGCCATCTGCGCGATCTGGTGCTTGGCGCCGAGGAACGCGCCGGTCAGGTTGATCGCCAGCGTGTCGTTCCAGCCAGCTTCCGACACCCCGGTGCTCGGGCCGCCTTCACCCAACGTGCCCGCGTTGTTGAAGGCGATGTCCAACTTGCCGTACTGCTCGACCGCCAGATCCACCAGGGCGCGGGCATAGTTTTCGTCCCGGACGTCGCCCGCCAGTGCAACCGCCTCGCCACCGGCGGCGCGGATGCGGGCCACGAGGGCGTCCAGTTCCGCCTGCCGCCGCGCGCCAACCACGAGCTTCGCGCCCTCCTTCGCAAACAACTCCGCCGTGGCCAGGCCAATGCCGCTGCTTGCACCCGTGATGATCGCCACCTTGCCGTTCAGTCGTTCCATGATGTGCTCCGGTTTCCGTTGAGTTGATTCGTTGATTTGATCTATCGATTTCGGTTCGGCACACCCAGGTGCGCCGCGTCTGAACCCAGTATGGGCGCTGGGATTAGATAGCGGTATATTGCTAATCATGATTCTGCTTTTCGGAAAAACCGAACAATGTTCAAACTGGAAGGGGTGGCGAGTTTCGTGGCGGTGGCCGAGTCTGGGTCGATCACAGAGGCGGCGCGCCGGCTGCACCTGTCGAAATCGGTAGTCAGCGAGCGGCTGGCGGAGATGGAGCAAGTGCTGGGCGCGCGCCTGCTTCACCGCACCACGCGGCGGGTGAGCCTGACCGAAGACGGCGCCGCGTTCCTGGAACGCGCCACCCGGATCCTGCGGGAAGTGGAGGACGCCGCAGCGGAGATGGCCGAGCGGCGCGGCACGCTGTCCGGCCCGCTGCGGATCGCCGCGCCAGTCACGTTCGGACGCCTGCACCTGGGGCCGGCGCTCTACCCCTTCCTGGCCCGGCATCCCGACATCGATCTCTCACTAGATCTGGACGACCGTCGCGTGGATGCGTCATCGGAAGGCTACGACGCGGTGATCCGCCACGGCGCCGTCGGCGATTCGCGGCTGGTGGCGTGGCCCCTGGCGCCGAGCCGCCGGCTGCTCGTGGCATCGCCGGCCTACCTCGACCAATGCGGCGCGCCAGACTCGCCCGAGGCCTTGCAGCGCCATCACGGCATCTTCTATACGAATCGGGGCATCGCGGACTGGTCGTTCCTGCAGGACGGCGAAATGACTTCGCTACGCGCCCGCGCCCGCCTGCGGGTCAACAATGGCGACATGATGCTGGACGCGGCGCTGGCCGGCCTCGGCATCGCGCTATTGCCGACCTTCCTGGCCGGCGCTGCATTGAAATCGGGCGCGTTGCGGAGCGTGGACATCGGCGTGCAGACGGCAGCCGAATCGATCTACGTCGCCCACGCGGAAGGCCGACGCGCGTCCGCCAAGCTGCGTGCGCTGGTGGAGCACCTGCGCGAAGCGATCGGCAGTCCGCCGTATTGGGATGTGTAGAGGGAACGCGGGAGGGGACGTGTAGAAAAACAAAACCGACGCCTGCTTGCACAGTGCGTCGGTCTGAGTGTTACTGCTATTTGTTGCTTACCCAGCGAACCGGGCAGCTTCTTATTTGGCGGAGAGGGTGGGATTCGAACCCACGGTACCGTCGCCGGTACGCCTGATTTCGAGTCAGGTACATTCGACCACTCTGCCACCTCTCCGGTAACTTGGTCGACCTTGCGGCGAAACCAAGATTATAGCGATGTTGCGCCCGCCTTTGCAAGCGGCTTCCGCAATAATTTTTACGCCTCCGGTTGCAGCGTTGTGATGCCGCCCATATACGGCTGCAGCGCCTTCGGCACGGTCAGCGAACCGTCGGCATTCTGGTAGTTCTCGAGAATCGCCACCAGCGTGCGGCCCACGGCCAGGCCCGAGCCGTTCAGCGTGTGCACGAGTTCCGGCTTGCCCTGCCCCGCGCGGAAGCGGGCCTGCATGCGGCGCGCCTGGAAGTCGCCCATGCTCGAGCACGAGCTGATCTCGCGGTAGGTGTTCTGCGCCGGAATCCACACCTCGATGTCATAGGTCTTGGTGCTGCCGAAGCCCATGTCGCCCGTGCAGAGCACCACGGTGCGGAACGGCAGTTCCAGCTTCTTGAGGATGGCCTCGGCATGGCCGGTCATCTGCTCGAGCGCGTCCATCGACTGCTCGGGCGGCACCACCTGCACCATCTCCACCTTGTCGAACTGATGCTGGCGGATCATGCCGCGCGTGTCCTTGCCGTACGAGCCTGCTTCCGAGCGGAAGCACGGCGTGTGGGCGACGTAGCGCAGCGGCAGCTTGTCGCCGGCCACGATGGCGTCGCGGACCATATTGGTCAGCGGCACTTCGGCGGTCGGGATCAGGTAGAAGTTCTCGATGGTGTCCTGGCCATCCTCGCCGCCGACCTTGCGCGGCACCTTGAACAGGTCGTCCTCGAACTTGGGCAGTTGGCCCGTGCCACGCATCGACGCGGCATTGACGATGTACGGCACGTACATCTCGGTGTAGCCGTGCTCGAGCGTGTGGGTGTCCACCATCAGCTGCACCAGCGCGCGGTGCATGCGCGCCAGGCCGCCACGCAGGAAGGAGAAGCGCGAGCCGGTCACGCGCGTGGCGGTCTCGAAGTCGAGGCCGAGCTTCGCGCCCACGTCCACGTGGTCCTTGACCTCGAAGTCGAACGTGCGCGGCGTGCCGACGCGGCGTACCTCGACATTGCCGGTCTCGTCGCTGCCCACCGGCACGCTCGCGTCCGGCAGGTTCGGGACCGACATGATCGCGTCGTGGATCTGTTCCTGGATCTCGGCCAGGCGCTGGGCCGACGCCTTCAGCGTGTCGCCAATGCCGGCGACCTCGGCCATCGGGCCGGAGGCGTCTTCGCCCTTGCCCTTGAGCATGCCGATCTGCTTCGACAAGCTGTTGCGGCGCGCCTGCAGGTCTTCGGTCTGCGTTTGCAGTTGCTTGCGTTCGGCCTCGAGGGCCTGGAACGTCGCCACGTCGAGTTGAAAACCGCGCGTGGCCAGCCGTTGGGCCACGGCGTCGATGTCTTTGCGGAGCAGCTGGATGTCGAGCATGTTGCGGGAGCGATGGATGTGCAGTGCCGGCGACATGCCGGCGATGGGCGCCATTTTACTGCACCGGCACCCCCTGCCGCGACGGAGTCAGCGCCCTTTTCCAGCCTTGTTCGGCATTTTCAGAGTCGTCTCACTCTTTCTCACCGCCCTTGTCCGGCCGATGTTCGCGATGCCAGGCCGCGTCGAGGTCGCGCAGATGGCGCAGTTTGTCGCTGATCTTGCCTTCCAGGCCACGTGGTGTGGGCTGGTACCAGTCCTGGCGGCGGAGGTCGTCGGGCAGGTAGTGCTCGCCGGCGGCGTAGGCCTCGGGCTCGTCGTGCGCGTAGCGGTAGGCGTGGCCGTAACCGAGTTCCTTCATCAGCTTGGTCGGCGCGTTGCGCAGGTGCACCGGCACCTGGCGCGACTTGTCCTTGGCCACGAAGGCCCGCGCGGCGTTGTAGGCGTTGTAGCCGGCATTCGATTTCGGGGCGACGGCGAGGTACAGCAGCGCCTGGGCCAGCGCCAGTTCGCCCTCGGGCGAGCCGAGCCGCTCGTAGGTCTCGGCCGCATCTAATGTGATTCGAGCGGCACGTGGATCGGCCAACCCGATGTCCTCCCAGGCCATCCGCACGATGCGCCGCGCGAGGTAGCGCGGATCCGCGCCGCCATCGAGCATGCGGCAGAACCAGTACAGCGTGCCGTCCGGATCGGACCCGCGCACGGACTTGTGGAGCGCGCTGATCTGGTCGTAGAACGCATCACCGCCCTTGTCGAAGCGGCGCAGGTTCTCGGCCAGCGCGCTGCCCAGCAGCGGCGTGTCGATGCGGTCCTGCCCCGCGTTGCGGGCCGCGCGCGCGACGATCTCGATATTGTTCAGCAGCTTGCGCCCGTCGCCGTCGGCCGAGCCGACGATCAGCTGGAGCGCCTCGTCCTCCCAGGTCAGCCCGCCCAGTTCCTCGCTGGCGCGCAGCACGAGCTGCTTCAGTTCGGCGTCGTCCAGGCTCTTGAGCACGTAGACGGCCGCCCGGGACAGCAGCGCGCCGTTGACCTCGAACGACGGGTTTTCCGTGGTTGCGCCGATGAACGTGAACAGGCCGCTTTCCACGTGCGGCAGAAAGGCATCCTGCTGGCTCTTGTTGAAGCGGTGCACTTCATCGACAAACACCAGCGTGCGGCGGCCGTGGGCGCGGTACTGCTCGGCGCGCTCCACCGCCTCGCGGATGTCCTTGACGCCCGACAGCACGGCCGACAGCGCAATGAACTCGGCATCGAACGCGTTGGCCATCAGCCGCGCCAGCGTGGTCTTGCCCACGCCGGGCGGACCCCACAGGATCATCGAATGCGGCTCGCCGGACGCGAACGCCACGCGCAGCGGCTTGCCGGCCCCCAGCAGATGCTGCTGGCCGATGACTTCGTCGATGGTGCGCGGGCGCAGGCGTTCCGCCAGCGGCTGCCGGGAACGTTCAGGGGGGTCGGAAAACAGCGAATCCGCCACGATGGTTCTACCTCTTGGATCTGGGCGCGCGCGGGCTGGCCGCGGCGCGGAACGTGACAGTGTAGACCATCGCCCGATGGCCTAAAGAATCCCTTCAACCTTGCCGATAACATCCAATGGCCCGCGTATCACCCGACCGGGCGTGGCAGATTCATCGGTTACAAGTTCGAGGATCCCTATGCTGCGTTACCGCATGCTGTTGTTCAAGATGTCCCGCCTCGCGAGCAAGAACAAGCTCAGCGGCGTGGAAGAAATCTCGTTGGCAGGGCAGTTTTCCGAAATGATCGGATCGCAGGAGGAGGCCGACCGCCTGATCGAGGATCTGGTCGACCATGAGAACCCGCAGGTACGCCGCATCGGACTGTCCGCGATCCGGCGCTCGCGCCGCTTCGGCGGTCGGATGCTGATGCCCGCGCTGCTGCGCCGGCTGGCCGATGTGGAAGGCTGGCTGCGCCATGACGCGGTGTGGATCGTCCAGGAAGGCCAGTTCGATGGCGCCGAACTGCGCGCGGCGCTGCGCCGCGTGGCCGGCAACGTGCGGCTGCCGCAGGACGCGGTGCGGGCCAAGGCCAATCCGGCCGATGGTCCGCTGCACGCGGCCGTGCGCGCGCGCCAGGCGCTGGACGTGCTGATCAAGAAATCGGCGGAAGCGCACAATGCTGCACTTGCTGCCGGCGGCGGCCTGCCCGGCGCCACCGATGGCCAGCCCTATGCCCAGGGCTCGGTCGGCCATATCCGCGCCGTGCACCGGCAGTTGCAGCGCAAGATGGCAGGGCGCAAGCTCAACAGCAGCACCAAGCTGCGGTTCAAGAAGGTGGAAAGCCAGTATCCGCCCAACGACAACCGCCGCTTCCTCCTCTGATACCATGGGGCTCGCCTTGACGCTTACCTAGGTCTACCCAGGCTTGCCCAGCTTTTCCAACCCCGCCGGCCCGACGGCCGGCTCGCCAGGAGGAAGCCACTGCCATGGCCATCACGACCCGCATCCGCAAGAAGAAGCAATATCGGAAAGCCGTGTTGAAGTTGCGCGCCGCGATCAAGCGCGGCGACGAGGAAGCGATCAGGATCCGGCGCGAGAAACTGCAGAAGCTGCCGGTGCCGCGCCAGCGCTACGCGCGCGAAGCGCAGGCGTAGCGCCGCGGGCGTCAGCCCTCAGCCCTTGGCCCGGTCGGCCAGCGTCTTCATGGCATCCGCAGGCAGCGGGCCATGGCAGGTCCGCTCGCCACCGGCCACTCCCACCACCAGCCATACCTTGTCCGGCGCATCGGCCGGATGGAGCAGCCATGCCGGCCCACGCGCCGCATTGCTGGCCGGCAGGTCTTCCAGCACCCCGCTGTGCGCCGATTGGAGCAGCGTGGCGCACTGCGAGTGCGGCACGCGCGTGGCCTTGAGGAAGTCCGGATTGCCGAGCACTTCGGGCATGGCCGTATCCGATGCACGCAGGAAGGCATCCACGTCGAACCGATTGGCCGGCGCCTGGGCGCATGCGGCCAGCAGCAGGACGGCGGCCCCGGCCAGCAGGCGGGGCTTCAGAACGGACGGCGAAAAATCGGCGGGCATGGTGGGCCTCATTGCTTCATCACGTCGGCGCCCTTCGGCACCGTGAAGCGGAACGTGTCCGCCGGCAGCGACGGATTCTTCTGCATCGCCGAGAAGGTCAGCAGCGTGGTATTGCCGAAGGCATCGCGCAACTCCATCGCCTCCAGGTTGCCGGCCTTGAAGCCGATCTGGATCTTCTCGAACTGGGTGTCTTTCGACTTTGGCGTCAGCTCCAGCCATTCCACGCCGTCGCGCGTGGCGCCGTTCTTCACATCGAAATTCTTGCTCAGGTCGTTGCTCCCGAACAGGATGGCGGCCGGGCTCGAGCCCAGCGCGTTGTCCAGCTTGCGCTCGGTCACCTGGTTCAGGTCTTTATCGTAGATGAACAGCGTCTGGCCATCGGCCTGGAGCAGTTGCTCGTAGGGCTTGGTGTAGCGCCACGTGAACTTGCCGGGGCGCGAGAACGCGAAGGTTCCGCTGGACGTGCCGCCGGCCTTGCCTTCGCCGCCCTGCCCCTTGAGCTGTTTCTGGGTGAATTCGCCACGCGCGGTCTTCACGCTGGTCACAAAACTCTGCAGCTGGTCTGTCGCGGCGGCCTGGGCGGCCGATGCGGCAGCCGTCAGCAGCACAAGCGCGGCGCAGGTGGACGCAAGAATGCGATGTCGCATGGAGTCAGCCTTTCCTGAGTAGTGAATGCCCGGTTAGAGCCGGGCGCGGGGCGCCGGATTCCTGTGACCGGGGTAACGGTATGTTACGCGTCACATTTGACGCCGGCCACCCCTCGCCGCCCTTTGCCGCCCCGGACGCGTTCAGTCGTCGTCGCGCGCACCGGCCCCGGCGCCGGCCGGCACCAGGATGTCGCGGTTGCCGTTGCCCGACATGGCCGAGACCAGTCCGGCCTTCTCCATATCCTCGAGCAGCCGCGCGGCGCGGTTGTAGCCGATGCGCAGGTGGCGCTGCACCAGCGAGATCGACGCCCGGCGGTTCTTGACCACCACCTCGACGGCCTGATCGTACAGCGGATCGGCCTCGCCGCCCCCGCCGCCAATGCCAGCGCCGCCGCCCAGGCTGTCGCCCGCGCCGTCGCCATCGACCAGCCCGCCTTCGAGAATGCCCTCGATATAGTTGGCCTCGCCGGACGCCTTGAGCTGCTCCACCACGCGGTGCACTTCCTCATCGGAGACGAAGGCGCCGTGAACGCGCACCGGAAACCCGGTGCCCGGCGCGAGGTAGAGCATGTCGCCCATGCCCAGCAGCGCCTCGGCGCCCTGCTGGTCAAGGATGGTGCGCGAGTCGATCTTGCTGCTGACCTGGAACGCGATCCGCGTCGGCACATTGGCCTTGATCAGGCCGGTAATCACATCCACGGACGGCCGCTGGGTGGCCAGCACCAAATGCAGGCCGGCCGCGCGGGCCTTCTGGGCAATACGGGCGATCAGTTCCTCGACCTTCTTGCCCACCACCATCATCAGGTCGGCCAGTTCGTCGATGACGATGACGATGGTCGGCAGCTTCTCGAGTGGCTCGGGGGCGTCCGGCGTCAGGCTGAACGGATTCGGCACCTTTTCCTCGCGCGCCGCCGCCTCATCGATCTTCTTGTTGTAGCCGGCCAGGTTGCGCACGCCCAGCTTGCTCATGAGCTTGTAGCGCCGCTCCATCTCGCCCACGGCCCAGTTCAGCGCGTTGCCGGCCTGGCGCATGTCCGTGACCACCGGGCAGAGCAGGTGCGGAATGCCCTCGTAGACACTCATTTCCAGCATCTTCGGGTCGATCAGGATCAGGCGCACGGCCTCGGGCTTGGCCTTGTAGAGCAGCGACAGGATCATCGCGTTGATGCCCACCGACTTGCCCGAGCCAGTCGTGCCGGCCACCATGCAGTGCGGCATCTTGGCGAGGTCGGCCACCATCGGCTTGCCGGCGATGTCCTTGCCCAGCGCCATGGTCAGGCTGGACGCGCTTTCGTTGTAGACGTGGGAACCGAGAATTTCAGTCAGGCGAACGGTCTGGCGCTTGGGGTTCGGCAGCTCCAGCCCCATGTAGTTCTTGCCCGGGATGGTTTCCACCACGCGGATCGACACCAGCGACAGCGAACGCGCCAGGTCGCGCGCCAGATTGACAATCTGGCTGCCCTTGACGCCGGTAGCCGGCTCGATCTCATAGCGGGTGATGACCGGCCCCGGGTAGGCGGCCACGACCTTGACTTCGACGCCGAAGTCCTTGAGCTTCTTCTCGATCAGCCGCGACGTGAATTCGAGCGTTTCGGCGCTCACCGTCTCCTGATGGGCCGGCACGGCGTCGAGCAGCGACAGCGGCGGCAGGTCGGAGTCCTGGATATCGGCGAACAGCGGCTGCTGCTTCTCGCGCTCCACCCGTTCGTGCTTGGGCACGGCCTGCGGGCGCACGATCTGCACCGGGGTGGCTTCCTCCTGGCGCACGCGCTGCACTTCCACGGTCTCGGTCCGTTCCACCTTGGCCGCGGCGCCGATGATGCGGTCCTGCTTCTTCTCGCGGCGGGCCTTGAAGCCGAGGAACAGCGTTTCGACGAAGCCGCCGACGTGTTCGGCCACGGAGAGCCAGGAGAAATGGAAGAACAGCGACAGCCCGATGGCGAACATCAGCAGCAACAGCAGCGTGGCGCCGGAAAAGCCCAGCGCCAGTTGCAGCCAGCCGCCGAGCAGGTCGCCCAGCACGCCACCCGGGGCGCGCGGCAGCGCGGCGCGCAGCGGGTACATGCGGATGGCCTCGAGGCCCATGCTCGATACCAGCGTCAGGCCAAAGCCGATCCAGCTGATCGCCACGCTGTGCTGCGGATCCGGCACGCGCTCGGGGAGTTCGGCGGTCAGGGTGCGCCAGCCGCGCCAGCAGCGGCGCATCAGCAGCACGCTCCACCAGTAGGCGGAGAAGCCGAAGATGAAGAACAGCACGTCCGCCACCCAGGCGCCCACGCGGCCGCCCAGATTGTGGATATCGGCCACCTGGCTGGCGTGAGACCAGCCGGGGTCCGCCTTGCTGTAGCTGGCCAGCACGCACACGAAGCCGAGCGTAACGGCCAGCAGCAGGAACCAGCGCACCTCGCCCAGCAGCTTGGCGATTCGCGAGGGGAGTGCCGACGGGTCGGTCCGGGTAGTGGTGGTAGCGCGGGCCATGCCTTGGGTTCGGATGATCGCTTCAGATCGCTCGGGGTGGACGATGGCGGCCATTTTAACCTTGCGCGCGCTATCGGCCCCATTGGAATTTGCAACAGTCGGCAAACGCCAGCCCACTTATAATGGCGGTTTCGAGTTACACCGGCGCGAACGCAACACGCGCGTACGCCGGCCACAGGAACGCAACATGTCCGCAAAACACGCAAAAGTGCTGATTCTCGGGTCGGGTCCGGCCGGCTACACCGCCGCCGTCTACGCCGCCCGCGCCAACCTCCAGCCCGTGCTGATTACCGGCCTGGCCCAGGGCGGCCAGCTGATGACCACCACCGACGTGGAAAACTGGCCCGCCGACGCCAATGGCGTGCAGGGCCCGGACCTGATGCAGCGTTTCCTGGCCCATGCCGAGCGCTTCAACACCGAAATCATCTTCGATCACATCCACACGGCCAAGCTGACCGAGAAGCCGATCCGCCTGATCGGGGACTCGGGCGAGTACACCTGCGACGCGCTGATCATCGCCACGGGCGCCTCGGCGCAGTACCTGGGCCTGCCGTCGGAAGAGTCGTTCATGGGCCGCGGCGTGTCCGCCTGCGCCACCTGCGACGGTTTCTTCTACAAGAACCAGGAAGTCGCCGTGGTCGGCGGCGGCAACACGGCCGTGGAAGAGGCGCTGTACCTGTCGCATATCGCCAGCAAGGTCACCCTGATCCACCGCCGCGACAAGTTCAAGGCCGAACCGATCCTGGTGGACCGCCTGCTCCAGCGCGTCAAGGAAGGCCGCGTGGAACTGCGCTACGACCATACGCTCGATGAAGTGCTGGGCGATGAGTCGGGCGTGACCGGCCTGCGCATCCGCAGCACCAAGGACACCGCCAAGACCGAGGACCTGAAGCTGGCCGGCGTGTTCGTGGCGATTGGCCACAAGCCGAACACCGACCTCTTCGTGGGCCAGTTGGACATGAAGAACGGCTACATCGTGACCAAGAGCGGCCTGTCCGGCGATGCCACGGCCACCAACATCCCGGGCGTGTTCGCCGCCGGCGACGTGCAGGACCACATCTACCGCCAGGCCATCACCAGCGCCGGCACGGGCTGCATGGCCGCGCTGGACGCCCAGCGCTTCGTAGAGGCACTGCAGTAAGCGCCACGGCCTCCACCCCCTCCGCCATGGAGGGCGCGGAGGCCGCTCCCCCTCGCAATCCCCTTATAATCGACGCCGAGCCCCCGGAGAATCTTTCCATGTCGCACGGCGCAAAATCCCCTTCCAAGCGCTTCGGCCTGCACGATCTGGCCGCGGTGCGTGACAATCTCAAGGCTGACGCCGAACGCCGCGAGGCCGAGCGCGTGGCCGCCGAAGCCGCCGCCCGCCGCGCCGACGAGGAAGCCAACGTCTTCCGCAGCAATGTCGGCCAGGTCAGCGCCCTGCGTGACCGTAACCACGTGGCGCATCCGCCCAAGCGTCCCCCACCCGTCGCCATCCAGACCCAGCTTAACGACAAAGCCGTGCTGGAAGCCTCGTTGTCCGACGAATTCGATGTCGAGAATCTGCTCGATATCGACGAAACCATGTCGTTCCGGCGCCCCGGTATCGGCATCGACGTGGTCCGCAAGCTCCGCCGTGGCGAGTGGGTACCGCAAGACAAGGTGGACCTGCACGGCCTGCGCAGCGACGAGGCGCGCGAGGCACTGGCCGAATTCCTGCGCCGCTCGGTGCGCAACGGCGTGCGTTGCGTGCGCGTGATCCACGGCAAGGGCATCGGCTCCCCGGACAAGCTGCCGGTCCTCAAGGGCAAGGTGCGCAGCTGGCTGGTGCAGAAGGAGGAAGTCATCGCCTTCGTCCAGGCCCGCGAGTCGCTGGGCGGGGCCGGCGCCCTAATGGTCTTGCTGCGTCAGCCCCGCGCCTGATGTCGATGCACCTGCCGTTCGATCTGTTGATGGGGCGGCTGCCGCTGATCCTCCATGCGATGGAGGTGGTCGGCGTGCTCGCGTTTGCGATTTCGGGCGTGGTGGATGCGCGCAAGCAGCGGCTCGATGCCGTCGGCACGTTCATCGTCGCGTTCGCCACCGCGTTCGGCGGCGGCACCGTGCGCGACGTCCTGCTGGACCGGCGCCCGTTCTACTGGGTCGAGCACGAGTACTACGTGCTGCTGATCTTCGCGATGTCGATCGGCGCGGCCATCGTATTTCGCGTGGTGAGCACGGTGGCCTCGAACCGGGCGATGCTGGTCGCCGATGCCATCGGCCTGGGGCTGTTCTCCGTCACGGGCACCTCGCTGGCGCTGGTGGCGCAGATGACGCCGACCGTGGCGGTGATGATGGGCATCATCTCGGCAGTGTTCGGCGGCGTGGTCCGCGACGTGCTCTGCAATGAAGTGCCGATGATCCTGCGCGACCGCTCGCCCTACGCCACCTGCTCGTTTGTGGGCTGCTGGGTCTATGTCGGCCTGACTTGGCTACGCGCCGACCAGGAGGCGGCGCTGCTGACCGGGGCGTTGGTCACGATCGCCATGCGCCTGCTGTCCGTACAGCTTGGCTGGAAACTGCCAAGCTAGCAGAACCCTCAGAAATGAAAAAAGCCGGCGCTGGGCCGGCTTTTTTGCGTCTGGACGATGAGTCCCAATCAGACTGCGGCTTCGTCCTGCTCACCGGTGCGGATACGGATCACGCGCTCGATCTCGGTCACAAAGATCTTGCCGTCACCGATCTTGCCCGTGTGGGCAGCCTTCACGATCGAATCGAGCACGGTGTCGAGCTGGTTCTCGGCCACGACCACTTCGATCTTGATCTTCGGCAGGAAATCGACCACGTACTCGGCGCCACGATACAGCTCGGTGTGGCCCTTCTGGCGGCCGAAGCCCTTTACCTCAGTCACGGTGAGGCCGGTCACGCCCACATCCGCCAGCGCCTCGCGCACTTCGTCGAGCTTGAACGGTTTGATGATGGCGGTAATCTGCTTCATGGCTGGCCTCTATTTGTGTTTGTCGGAAGATGACAGATTCTAGCCCGAAACCCGCCTCGGGATTGCGGGTATGGGCACACTTGGCCCCTTCGCCCCGGTTCGATCAGTCCGGAATCCGGGCCAGATCACGCACCCAGACCGCCGATTCCCCGTCGCTCGGGGCGCGCCAGTCGCCACGCGGCGAAAGCGACCCGCCCGAGCCCACTTTCGGGGCATTCGGCACGCAGGACCGCTTGAACTGGCTGGTGCGGAAGAATCGGTCGACGAAAATCCCCAGAACGCGCTTGATCTCGGCAAGTTCGTAGGCGTTACGCGCAACATGCGGCCCGTTCGGCCATTCGCCGCGCGCCACGTCGCCCCAGGCGCTGAGCGCCAGGAAGGCCACCTTGCTGGGCGAAAACCCGAAGCGCAGCGTGTAGTAGAGGTTGAAATCCTGCAATTCATACGGCCCGATGACCTGCTCGGTCTTCTGGCCCGGCGCCTTGTCCTGACCGTCCGCAGCTGTGCCGCCGGGCACCAGTTCGGGGCTGATATCGGTGTCGAGCACGGCCGTCAGCACCGCTTCCCCGCCCTCCGCCACCTGGCCCGTTTCGGCCACCCAGCGCACCAGATGGCTGATCAGCGTCTTCGGCACGCTGGCGTTGACGTTGTAGTGGGACATATGGTCACCCACCCCATAGGTACACCAGCCGAGCGCCAGTTCGCTGAGGTCGCCGGTGCCAATCACGATGGCGTGATTGTGGTTGGCCAGCCGGAACAGGTGGTTGGTGCGCTCGCCGGCCTGCACGTTCTCGAAGGTCACGTCGTAGACCGGCTCGCCTTTCGCGTAGGGATGGTCGAGATCTTTCAGCATCGCCATGCAACTGGGACGAATATCGATCTCGCGCGCCGTGCAGCCAATCCAGGTCATCAGTTGCCGCGCCTGATCGAGCGTGCGGTCGCTGGTGGCGAAGCCCGGCATGGTGTAGCCGAGGATATTGGCGCGCGGCAGGCCCAGGCGGTCCATCGCGGCGGCGCAGACCAGCAGTGCATGGGTGGAATCCAGCCCACCCGAGACGCCGATAACCACCTTCGAAATCTTGCTCGACGACAGCCGCTGCACCAGCGCCTGCACCTGGATGTTGTAGACCTCCATGCAGCGCTCGTCGCGGCGGCGCGGATCGGCCGGCACATAGGGGAAGCGCTCTACCTTGCGCGCGAGCGGCAGGTTCTGCGTCGTGGGCACGTCCACGCGGAAGGAGACGATCTCGAATTTCTCGACTTCCTCGCGATGACGGCGCACCGAATGGCCGAAGGTGGTCTGGTGCATGCGCTCGCGCGAGAGCCGCTCCAGGTCCACATCGGCCGTCAACAGGTGGGAACGGTCCGAAAACCGCTCCGATTCGCCCAGAAGTTCCCCGTTCTCGTAGATCAGCGCCTGGCCGTCCCAGGCCAGGTCGGTGGAGGACTCCCCCTTGCCCGCCGAGGTGTACAGGTAGGCCGCCAGGCAGCGTGCCGACTGCTGCGACACCAGCTGGTGCCGGTAGCCGGACTTGCCGATGACGATATTCGACGCCGACAGGTTCACCAGCACCGTGGCCCCGGCCAGCGCGGCGAACGACGACGGCGGCACCGGCACCCAGACGTCCTCGCAGATTTCCACGTGGAAACGGAAGAACGGGATGTTCTCGATCTCGAACAGCAGCCCAGCGCCGAACGGCACCGTGGCACCGAGCAGCGAGATACGGCCCTCGGTGGGGGCGCAGTCCGCTGCGCTGAACTGGCGCGCCTCGTAGAATTCCCAATAATTCGGCAGGTAACTCTTTGGCACCACGCCCTGGATGGCGCCGTTGGCCACCACCACGGCGCAGTTGAATAGCTGATGTTCCACCACCAGCGGCATCCCGACCACCAGCGCGGCCGGCAGCGACACCGAGGCTTCCACGATGCGCTGGAGCGCCAGTTCGCACTCGCGCAGCAGCGCGCGCTGATGGAACAGGTCGTCGCAGGTGTAGGCCGACAGGCCCAGTTCCGGGAACGCGACCAGCGCCGCGCCGCCTTGCACGGCCTGGCGGGCCAGCTCCAGGGTCTGGTCGGCGTTATAGGCCGGATCCGCCACGCGGCACTCGGGCACGCCCACGGCCACGCGCGCAAAGCCGTGGGAATACAGGTTGAAGAACGGATGAGTCATGTCTGGCCTTCGGATTCGGGACGCCCGCATGCCGGCGCGGCAATCGGCGTGATGCCTGTCATTCTACGATGCGCACCGCGCAACCGTCGTGCACGCCACCTGGCGGCCCATGGCTGCGCCGCCGCACGTCTTCCGGTAGACTCGTCCGGCACCTGACGGACGTCAGACGGATCAAATAATCTTCAATTCTTGAGTGGGATCGGGCGGAATGCAGTCGGAATCGTGTCAGCCGGTGAGTGCACAGCCGGACACCCCGGTGGCTAACTACCGGACGGAGATCGTCCTGGACCTGGCCGAGGTGCCAGCCGCCGACTGGGACGCCCTCGTGGCCGCCCAGCCCGACGCCACGCCCTTCCTGCGCCACGCCTTCCTGCACGCGATGCACACCAGCGGCAGCGCCACCGACGACACCGGCTGGTCGCCACGCTTCCTGACGCTGTGGGTACAAGACGGGGTGCAAGGCGGCCACGGCACGGGCCGCGACCGGCTGGCCGCCGCGATGCCGCTCTACGCGAAATCGCATTCCTACGGCGAGTATGTGTTCGACTGGGCCTGGGCCGACGCCTATCGCCAGCACGACGTGCCCTACTACCCCAAGTGGCTGTCCGCCGTCCCGTTCACGCCGGTGCGCGGCGCCCGGCTGCTGGCCGAGAACGACATCGCCCGCCGCCTGCTGCTGCGCTTTGCGCTGGCCTTGGCCGAGGAATCGGGCATGTCCTCGCTGCACGTGCTGTTTCCGTCCGACCATGAGGCCGATTTGATGGACGAAGCCGGCATGATGATGCGGCATGGCGTGCAGTTCCACTGGACCAACCCCGGCTACGCCGACTTTGACGCCTTTTTGGCCACGCTTTCCCAGAAGAAGCGCAAGAATATCCGCGCGGAGCGCCGGCGCGTGGCGGACGCCGGCATCACCTTCCGGCAGCTGCGCGGGGCGGAGATCGACGACGAGGCGTGGAACTTCTTCAACCGCTGCTATCGCCAGACCTACCGCGAGCACCATTCGTCGCCCTACCTGAATCTGGACTTTTTCCGGCGCATCGGCGAGACCATGCCCGAGAACCTGCTGCTGGTGATAGCCACCCGGGAAGGCCGCGACATCGCCAGTTCGCTGGTCGTGTTCGATACCGATCCACGCGTCAGCACGCTCTATGGCCGCTACTGGGGCGCGCTGGAGCACCACCCGTGCCTCCACTTCGAGACTGCGTACTACCAGCCGCTCGAATTCTGCATCGCCGAGGGCCTGCGCACCTTCGAAGGCGGCGCGCAGGGCGAGCACAAGATGGCGCGCGGCTTCCTGCCGGTGGCCACGCGGTCCGCGCACTGGCTGGCGCACCCGTCCTTCGCCGATGCAGTGGAGCGCTTCCTGGCCCGCGAGCGCCAGGGCATCGACGCCTATCTCGACGAGTTGAACGATCACAGCCCCTTTGCCCGGGGCGAATAAAAAAACCCGCCAACTGGCGGGTTTTTTATCGATCATCGATCTGGTGCGAACCAGCTTACTTCTTGAAGTTCGCCACGCCGTCGGTGATTTCCTTGTGGGCTTCCTCGATGCCGGCCCAGCCGTCCACCTTGACCCACTTGCCGGCCTCAAGTGCCTTGTAGTGCTCAAAGAAGTGCTTGATCTGGTCGAGCGTGTTTTGCGGCACGTCGGACAGGCCCTTCATGAAGGCGGTAGCCGGGCTCAGCTTGTCCACGGGCACGGCCACCAGCTTGGCGTCCACGCCGGACTCGTCGGTCATCTTCAGCATGCCGAGCGCACGGCAGCGCACCACCGCGCCGGCCAGGATCGGGAACGGCGTCAGCACCAGCACGTCCACCGGGTCGCCATCACCGGACAGCGTTTTCGGAATGAAGCCGTAGTTGGCCGGGTAGCGCATACCCGTGCCGATGAAACGGTCGACGAACAGCAGGCCGGTTTCCTTGTCGGCCTCGTACTTCACCGGATCGCTCTGAGCCGAAATCTCGATGATGACGTTGAAATCGTTGGGAAGGTCCTTGCCCGGGGAGACGAGGTTGAAGCTCATGCGAGTTCTCCGAATGCCAGTGTTGTGGGATGGCGGGCATTATAGCGGGTCGCTCCTGACCCCACGCTGACAAGCGCCGCAGCCGCGCCGCGCCCGAAGTACCAAGTGCCTTGCGCGGCGCGCACGGTGCGCGATAATGCGGCATTCCCGATTCAGCAGTCGCTCCATACCCGAGCACGGAGATAAGCATGCACGCCCAGCACTTCGTCGCCAACCGCCTGATCGCCCCCGATTCCGGCCTGCGCATCAAGGTTTTCGATCCCTCCAACGGCGAGCCGTTCGCCGAGATTGCCCGTGGCAACAGCACGGACATCAGCGTGGCCGTGCTGGCCGCCCGCCAGGCCGCCGAGGGCGCCTGGGGTGCCATGGCACCTGCAGAGCGTGTCCGCCTGTTGAACCGCGTGGCCGTCAAGCTGATGGACCACGAGGATGAACTGGCCGCGCTGGAGGCCCGCGACACCGGCAAGCCGCTGCGCCAGGCCCGCGCGGACGCCCGCGCCGTGGCCCGCTATTTCGAGTTCTACGCCGGCGCGGCGGACAAGCTGCACGGCCAGACCATCCCCTACCAGCCCGGCTACACGGTGCTGACCGTGCGCGAGCCGCACGGCGTGACGGGCCACATCATCCCCTGGAACTACCCGCTCCAGATCTTCGGCCGCAGCGTCGGCGCGGCCCTGGCCACCGGCAACGCCTGCGTGGTCAAGCCTGCGGAGGATGCCTGCCTGTCCCTGCTGCGCGTGGCCGAACTGGCTGCCGAGGCCGGCCTGCCGGAAGGCGCGCTCAATATCGTCACTGGCTATGGCCACGAGGCCGGCGCCGCGCTGGCCCGCCATCCGGGCATCAACCATATCTCCTTCACGGGCTCGCCCGAGACCGGCAAGATCGTCGCCCAGCTGGCGGCCGAAAACCATGTGCCGGTGACGCTGGAACTGGGCGGCAAGTCCCCGCAGATCGTGTTTGCCGATGCCGACCTGGACGTGCTGCTGCCCGTCATCGTCAACGGCATCGTCCAGAACGCCGGCCAGACCTGCTCGGCCGGCAGCCGGCTGCTGGTGGAGCGCTCTGTCTACGAGACCCTGCTGGACCGGCTCTCGGGCGTGTTCGAGTCGCTGCGCGTGGGGCCGTCCCAACTCGACCTCGAATGCGGCCCGCTGATCAGCCGCAAGCAGCAGCAACGCGTCTGGGACTTCGTTTCCGATGCCCAGCACGCCGGTATTGCGGTGATGGCGCAGGGCCAGATCGTCGGCGAGGCCCCGGAGTCTGGCTACTACCAGGTGCCGATGCTGTTCCGCGACGTGCCGCCCACGCACCGGCTGGCCCAGGAGGAAGTCTTCGGCCCGCTGCTGGCGGCGATGCCCTTCGATAGCGAGGAAGAAGCGCTGCGCCTCGCCAACGGCACCGCCTACGGGCTGGTGGCCGGGCTGTGGACGCGCGACGGCGCCCGCCAGCTACGGCTGGCCCGCAAGCTGCGCGCCGGGCAGGTCTTCATCAACAACTACGGCGCCGGCGGCGGCGTGGAGCTGCCGTTCGGCGGCACCGGCCAGTCGGGCTATGGCCGCGAGAAGGGCTTCGAGGCCCTGTACGGATTCACCACTCTGAAAACCATCGCCATTCAACATGGGTAACATCAATTTTCTGTCGATCGCGTTCGCCATCTTCTTTTTCTGGATGGCCTGGCATGTCCGGAACAAGCGTGCCACCAACCCGTCCGGCATGCCCCGCCTGCAGGTGTTCAAGCGCAAATGGGGCGACACCGTGGGCGACCGCGTCCACTGGTGCCTCTACGTGGCCCTGCCCTTCCTGCTGGCCGTGATGATGGTGGCCAACGCCCTGCGCGGACGGGGGCCGTTCTCGCACTAGTTAACTAGCAGCATGCCCGCCAGCGGCGCCAAGACCGCGACGGGCCTATCGATATAGGAGACAGCAACATGGCAAGACTGGCTGGCAAGGTGGCCGTGGTCACGGGCGGTGGCTCGGGCTTCGGCGAAGGCATCGCCCATACGTTCGCGCGCGAAGGCGCCGCCGTGATGGTGGCCGACCTGAACCTGGAGGCGGCCGAGCGCGTCGCCGCCGCGATCCGCGAACAATATGGCGAGACCGGTGGCAACGCCCGCGCCGTCCGGGCCGACGTAGCCCAGGGCGACGACGTGGCCGCCATGCGCGACGCCACGCTGGCCGCCTTCGGCGACGTGCACATCGTGGTCAACAACGCCGGCACCACCCATCGCAACAAGCCGATCCTGGAGATCACCGAGGACGAGTTCGACCGCGTCTACGCGGTCAACGTCAAGAGCATCTACTGGTCGGCCCGGCACTTCATCCCCCACTTCCGCCAGCGCGGCGGCGGCAACTTCGTCAACGTGGCTTCCACCGCCGGCATCCGGCCCCGCCCGGGGCTGGTCTGGTACAACGGCAGCAAGGGCGCCGTCATCACGGCCAGCAAGGCCATGGCGGCCGAACTCGGCCCGGACAACATCCGCGTGAACTGCGTCAACCCGGTGATCGGGGCCACCGGCCTGCTCGAACAGTTCATGGGCCTGCCGGACACCCCCGAGAACCGCGCCAAATTCCTCGCCACGATCCCCATGGGGCGCATGTCCACCCCGCAGGACGTGGCCAATGCCTGCCTCTACCTCGCCTCGGACGAGGCGGCGTTCATCACCGGCACCTGTATCGAAGTGGACGGCGGGCGCTGCGTGTAGCGCCCGCCCCCTTCACAACCCGCGGCAACGTCTTATAAGAACCCAATGAGGAGACATTCATGACAACGACCGCAGTGAACCCCGGCGTGCGCGACGCCGGTTTCGAAGACGCCACCTACCGCAAGGTGAGCTGGCGCCTCGTGCCCTTTCTGTTGCTGTGCTACGTGGTGGCCTACCTGGACCGCGTGAACGTGGGCTTCGCCAAGCTCCAGATGCTCAACGACCTCAAGTTCAGCGAGACCATCTACGGGCTGGGTGCCGGCATCTTCTTCATCGGCTACTTCCTGTTCGAGGTCCCCAGCAACGTGATCCTGCATCGCGTGGGCGCGCGCATCTGGATCGCCCGGATCATGATCACCTGGGGCTTGATCTCGGCGTCGATGATGTTCGTGACCACGCCGACGATGTTCTACGTGCTGCGTTTCCTGCTTGGCGTGGCCGAAGCGGGATTCTTCCCCGGCATCATCCTGTACCTGACCTACTGGTACCCGGCGGAGCGGCGCGGGCGCACCACCACGTTTTTCATGACGGCTATCGCGCTCTCGGGCGTGATCGGCGGGCCGCTGTCCGGCTGGGTCATGCAGGCGTTCGATGGCCACAACGGCTGGTCCGGCTGGCAGTGGATGTTCCTGCTCGAAGGCATTCCGTCGATCCTGGTCGGCCTGTGGGTGCTCGCCTACCTCGATGACCGCATCCGCCACGCCAAGTGGCTGACCGAGGACGAGAAGGCGCTGCTCGAGCGCAATATCGCCAACGAGGAGCAGCACAAGGAAGACCCGCCGATCCGCAAGGTGCTGTCCAGCCCGCGCGTCTGGCTGATGAGCGCGATCTACTTCTGCTTCGTGATGGGCCTCTACGGCGTGAGTTTCTGGCTGCCGACGATCATCAAGCAGACCGGCGTGAAGGGCGCGCTGGACATCGGCCTGCTGACGGCGATTCCCTACGGCTGCGCCGTGATCGGCATGATCCTGGTGGCGTATAGCGCCGACAAGCGGGGCGAGCGGCGCTGGCATATCGCGCTGCCGGCGCTGGCCGGGGCGGTGGGGCTGGTGCTGTCGGTGCAGTGGCATGGCGACACCACGCTGGCCATGGTGGCGCTGACGCTGGCCACCATCGGCATCCTGACCACGCTGCCGCTGTTCTGGAGCCTGCCCACGGCCTTCCTGGCCGGCACGGGCGCAGCGGCTGGTATCGCGCTGATCAACTCGCTCGGCAACCTGGCCGGCTTTATCAGCCCCTACGCGGTGGGCTGGCTCAAGGACCTGACCCAGAGCACCGACTCGGGCATGTATCTGCTGGCGATCTGCCTGGTGGCGGGCGCGGCGCTGACGCTGTCGGTGCCGGCGACGATGGTGAATCGCAAGGCTGGCTGAGGTAGCCGATCGCTATCAAGGCAACACAAAGAAAAAGGGCCGGCGCTTGACGAAGCGCCGGCCTTTTTTTCTGACTACGTCAGATGCGTCAGGCGTCGCCCAGCATCTGAGCCACCGAGCCGGCAGCGTTGCCGGCCTTCTCGCCGATCAACTGGCGCAGCGTACGCAGCAGTTCATCCTCATTGAACGGCTTGCCCAGATAGACGTTCACGCCGATCTCGGCCGCGTAGCGGCGGTGCTTCTCGGCCGTACGTGACGTAATCATCACCACCGGCATGTGCGTGGTGCGGCTATCGGCGCGGACGTTGCGCGTGAGGTCGAAGCCGTCCATGTTCGGCATCTCGATATCCACGAGCATCGCGTCCGGCATCACCTCCTGCAACTGCCGCAGCGCGTCCACGCCATCGCGCGCCAGCACCACCTGGTAGCCCGCGCGCGTCAGCAGCCGCTGGCTGGCCTTGCGCACCGTCAGCGAATCGTCGACCACCATCACGGTAGGCTGCGTCATCAGGCCCGAGACCGGCCGGGCATCCCCTGCCCCGACGAACTCGGCCACCGCGCCGGTGTTGTCGGTCGATGCCAGAAGCGCCGTCGGCGTCACCTCGCCGCGCTCGCGCACGAACCGCTGCGCCAGCACCACCGGGTTGTAGATCAGCACGATCTCGCCATCGCCGAGCGTGGTGGCGCCGGCAATGCCTTCCAGACGCGCGAGGTGGGGGCCGATGTGCTTCACCACCACTTCGCGGTTGCCGATCACCTCGTCCACGTGCACCGCCACGCGGTCCGCGCCCGAGCGCACCACCACCACGGGCGAGTACTTCCGGCCCGAGGCGATCGCCGCGCTCTCTTCGAGCAGCGTGCCGAAATAGTAGAACGGCGCTTCCACACCGGCGCCCGGACCCGTCGTCGCGCCGAAGCGGCCGGCGTTGTAGGCTTCCAGCAGCGGCTTTTCGCGCAGCTGGTGGACCTGGTCGATCATGCCGCTCGGCATCGCATACAGGCGGCCGCCCAGCGAGACCAGCAGCACCTGCGTGATGGCCGTGGTCAGCGGCAGGTGCACCGTGAAGCTGGTGCCCCGGCCCGCCTCGGTGGAGAGCGTGATGCGCCCACCCAGCGCCACGGTTTCGGCCCGGACTACGTCCATGCCCACGCCGCGCCCGGCCAGCTCGGACACCTCGTCCGCCGTCGAGAAGCCCGGCGTGAAAATCATCTCGGTCAGGCGCGCGTCGCTGGCGTCTTCCTCGTGCGTCAGCAACTGACGGCTGATGGCCCGCTCGCGGATGCGCCCGAGGTCCAGCCCGCCGCCGTCGTCGAAGAAGGTCAGCACCACCTCGTTGCCTTCCTGCTGCACTTCCAGCGTCAGGGCACCCGTGGTGGACTTGCCCGCCGCGCGGCGCGCGTCCGCCGGCTCGATGCCGTGCACCACGGCGTTGCGGATCAAGTGCTCGATCGGGCCGGCCATGCGGTCCAGCACCGAGCGGTCGATCTCCACCGTGCCGCCCTTGATCAGCAGGCGCACTTCCTTGCCGGTTTCGGTGGCCGACTGGCGCGCCACGCGGTACAGCCGTTCGGCCAGTGCATCGAACTGCACCATGCGGGCCTGCATCAGCCCGCGTTGCAGGCCGCGCGTGAGCCGGGCCTGTGCGGCGAGGTCACCCGAGGCGCGGTCGAAGCCGCGCTGCAGGTTCTGCTCCACCGTGGCCACGTCGTTCACGGACTCGGCCATCATCCGCGTCAGTTCCTGGAACCGCGTGAAGCGGTCGAACTCGAGCGGATCGAAGTCCGGGCTCTGCTGCGTATCGGCAATCCGCGACGCCATCTGCGTCTCGGCCTGGATTTCGATCTCGCGCAACTGGGTGCGCAGACGCCCCACGTTGTCGTTCAGTTCGCCGAGGTAAGCGCGCAGCGCTTCCAGCTCGCTGTCCAGCCGGGCGCGCGTGGCGCCGACTTCGCCGGCGTCGTTGATCAGCGTGTCCAGCGCCCGGGCCTGCACGCGCACCAGCGCGCGCTGGCGGTCGGCCTCCGGGGCCTTGGTAGCAGTGGCCGGCAGTTGCGGAGCGGTCGTGGCCAGTGCGGTGCCCGGGGTGTCGGTCGATGCCGTGATGGCAGCCGGCGCATCGGCCGAGGCAGCGGGCACTGCGTCCGGCTCGACCAGCCCGTTCACCACATCGGCATCGTCCACCGGCAGCAGGCGGCCGTTCTGGAGCGCGTCCACGTGCGCGAGGATCCGGTCGTACCAGGCGTAGAGCTTGCCGAACAGGTCCGGCGTCACGCGCTGGCCGCGCACGCTGGCTTCCAGCAGCGTTTCCATTTCATGCGCGGCCTGCCCCAGCGCCATCGCGCCGGCCATGCGGGCGCTGCCCTTGAGCGTGTGCAGCGCGCGCAGCACCAGCCCGCCCTGCTGCGTCTCCTCGGGCGTGGCTTCCCAGGTGCGCACCAGCTTGCCGAGTTCGGGCAGGCTGCCGTGCGCCTCCTCCAGGAAGATGTCGACCAGATCGGCGTCCAGCGACGAGGCGTCGAGCGATTCGTCCGACTGCGGCACCTCCGGCGACTGCGCGGAGACATGGGCGACAGCCACCTGCTCATGACGCGGCGCCGTCGGCATGGCGATGACCACGGCGTCGTGCATCGGAGTGACCGGGCTGATGGGCGTTAGCGTCGGCGGGGCCACCGGCGGCAGCGAGGTGATCGGCGTCAGCTTGGCCGGCGCATCGGTCACGGCCGGCAGTGCCGGGGTCGGCGCGGCCGGCTCGCTAACGGGCGGCAGCGGCGACAGCGGCGTGGCCTGCAGGATCTGGGTATTGCCGAATAGCTGCGCGACCGAGCCTTCCTGGTCCGCCTGCGCCTGCTCGCCCGTCACGGTGGCGCGCGGGCGCATCAGCGCGCGTTCGCCGAAATCGTTCAGGTCACGGCACAGCGCCGGGTCGGCATCGGGCCAGACCCCGGCGGCGAACTGGTGCAGCATCGCGCGCAGCCGCTCCACGGCCTGCTCGAGCAGGCGGAAGTCGCCCGGATGCATCACCACGGGGTGGCGGCCCAGCAGCAACAGCAGTTGTTCGAGGGCCTCGGCGATGTCCCGCACCGGCTCCAGCCCCACCGTGGAGGCACTGCCCTGCAGCGTATGCGCCACGCGCAGCGCCAGCTCGCTCGGGCACGGATGGTTCTCGTGCTTCCACTCGGACAGGTCGGTGGCGAACTGGCGCACCAGATCGTCGGCCTCCTGCAGGTAGACGTTGTAGAGCGCCAGCCCGATGCGCACCGGGCCAATCACCTTGTAGTGGTCGTCGTCGCTGGCCAGCCCGCCCGAGAGGCGGAACGGCAGCACATTGCTGTCCTCGGCCTCGGCCGCCGGCTGCTCAGGGGCGACCGGCTGCGCCGGGGCGGCCTGCCCGGGCGCGTTGGCCTGGGCGTGGGCCAGCAGGGCATCGAGCGAATCGATGGCATCTTCCGGCGCCGCGGCGGGCGCATCGGCAGACAGATCGGCCTGACCGGGCTCGCGCACGGCCTGGGCTTCCGCCACAAGCGCGGCGATGTCGCGCTGGGTGCCGGCGTCGGCCTGCAGGGCGACGGCCCATTCGCGCAGCAGATCGTGCGCGTGGTGCAGCAGCGCCAGCAGCGCGGGCATCGGCTCGCGTGCCTCGGCAATCCACAGGTTCATCACCTGTTCGATAGCCCACGCGGCCTCGCCGTAGCGGTTCAGGCCGACCATGCGGCTGGAACCCTTGAGCGTGTGGAAGGCGCGGCGTGTGCGGCTCAGCACGTCGGCGTCGCGCAGCGCGTCGAGCCCGCCGGGCAAGTCGGCGGCGATGTTGCCGAGCACTTCCTCGGCTTCGGACAGGAAGATCTCGAGCAGTTCGGCGTCGACCCCGGCGGCGTCGCTCGGCATCGGGGCGGACGGCGCGGCGGACGAGGCCAGCCCGGCGGCGGGCATCGGGTCGGCCAGCGCCACGATCATGCGTTCGGCGGCGGAGTCGCTGCCGGCCAGCCACGCGTGCAGCTGCGTGGTGGCGTCGGTGACCTGGCGGCGCAGCGCGGCATCGTCGTCGATGGCGGCCTGGTCGCTCACAGCCTGCAAGGCGGCGCGCAGGCGCTGGATCTCGGGCGAATCGGCGCCGGCGGCTACGCGGATGGCGTCCATCGCGGCGTGGCGCGCGGCAGCCAGCGCGGTGGCGGGCACCTCGTCGTTCCGGCGCGGCGCGAGCGCGTCGTCGTCGGTGGCATCGGCCTGACGGCGGCCGAATTCGAGGATGTCGGCAAAGGCATGCACCGCGCCGAGTTCGGCGGCAATCTCGGACAACTGGGCCACGCGGGCCGGCTGGGTGTCGATGCCACGCAGCACGTCCAGCCGCGCCAGCACGGCGCGCGTGGCGGCCAGTGCGGCGGTGGCGGCTTCGTCGATGCCTTCCGGCATCGCGGCGCTACCGATCAAACGCTCCAGCGTGGCCAGCAGCCCGCCAAACGCCTGCGCGGCATCGCCGAGCGTGTTGACGGCATCGGGCTTGGCCGCGTTGCGATCGAAGGTATCGAGCCAGGACTCGCCGCTGTCGAGCTGGGCGCGCAGCCGGGTCACGGCCTCGGCGCGCAGCGCCTGGGCGTTGGCGGTCTCGACCATCGTGGCGAGCCAGTCAGGCGCGGTGGCGGCGGGGTCGGCCAGGCAGGCGGCGAGCTGGTCGCAGCGGGCGGCGAATTCGGCGGCGGACGCATGGCCGGACTGGCCATGCACGCGCCACGGCATGGCCAGCGCGCGCGCGAGGAACAGCGCTACGCCGGTTGGCCCCAGGGCGGCCCCGGTCTCGCCGGGCACGTTGCGCTGCCCGGCATGGGCAGCGGAATGGGCAACAGCGGCGCTCAGGCAGTGCTGGAGCGCGGGCTGGGCCAGCGGCTGCGCGGCCTCGGCCAGCGAAGCCAGCGCGAGTTCCCATCCGGCCTGATCGTCGGCAGCCGCGCGCTCGATCGCGGCGGCGGCGTTCTGGAGGTTGCGCGTGTCGATCGGATCGAGCCAGCCGTAGTAGCGCCGGCGATAGTCGGCACGCGCCACGGCGTGGGCCGGATCGACGCGGAAAGCCTGCAGGCCGCGCGCGATGTCGGCGCGCAGCACCTGCACGGCGGCCTGTACCGCCGGCGGCGTGGTGTCCTCAGGGCCATCGGGCGTCAGGCCGGTGCTGACCAGCAGGAACACGGCATCGTTGAGCAGCGCCTGCGGCACGCGCACCTGCCCTTGCAGGTACTGGCGCAGCAGCAGGTGGGCGCGCGCGGCGAAGCGCTTGGCGAGCAGGTCGGACGGCAGCAGCCCGTGCGCCAGCGCGCGGAACACCATCGACAGCGTCAGCCAGATGCCCCGGTCCGGGGTATCGGTGGTGCGGCGCGCGTTCTGTTCGTGGTTCCGAACATCGTCCAGCGCCGTTTGCAGCGGCAGGTAGGCTTCGCGCAGCAGCGCGCCGTCCGTGCAGGGCGTGGGCAGGCGCAGCGCCTTGAGCAGCGCGGCCTCGAAGCGCTGGCGCGCGCGCGTGACCGACGACGTGGAGCGCGTGGGCAGCACGATGCCGGGCAGCATCTGCAATTCCTCCAGCCACAGGTCGGCCGGATGGACGCGCTCCTCCTTCATCAGGACAAGGGCGTCGGCGTAGGGCTGGAACAGGCGCAGCGGGTCCTCGGGATCGCCGGCCATCAGGTCATCGACATACTCGGCCAGCGCCTGCACGCCGCGCCGGAACACGCCGAGCGTCTCCGGGCTGGCGGCGACGGTACCGGCGTCGATGGCTTCCAGCAGGCGGCGCATGGCCTGGCAGTGCGCATCCACGCCACGCAGGCCGACGATGTGTACCGCCCCGGCAGCCTGGTGCAGCTGCTGGCCGGCCAGGCGCAGCGACGTGGTGTCGCGCGCGCCCAGCGCCTCGGGGGCCTGCTGGATCTCGTCCACATAGTGGCCAAGCTCGGCGGCGGCATCGTCCAGCGCGGTACGCAGGCTCGGCGCGAGCCAGGCCAGCACCGACAGGTCGCGCTGCGGCACGGCGGCCGGCGTGGCGGCCTCGCCCTGCACCGGCGGTTGCGGCGCGGCCGGGTCAGCCACGTCGCTCGATACGGAAAAATTCAATGACATGACACAATCCGTTGCGCCCGCGCGCGGGCCTCGATGCAGGTTTTATGCAAGTCAGGCGATCTTGAACCGCGACACCGAGTTACGCAGTTCTTCGGTCAGTGCCGTCAGCTGGCGCACCGAGGTGGCGGTCTGGCGCGTACCGGACGTGGTCTGGGCGGTCACCTGGAGAATGCCGTCGATGTGGCGCGCCACGTTGGTGGCCAGCCCGGCCTCGTGCGAGGTGGTCTGCGAGATCTGTTCGATCAGCTCGGCCAGCTGGCGCGACACCCGGCCGATCTCGACCAGTGCGGCACCGGCGTTATCGGACAGCCGCGCCCCTTCCACCACGCCCTGCGTGCTGCGCTCCATGGCGTGCACGGCGTCCTGGGTATCGGTCTGAATCGTGCGGATCAGCGCGCCGATCTGCTTGGTGGCCTCGCCGGAACGTTCGGCCAGACGCTGCACTTCTTCCGCCACCACCGAGAAGCCGCGGCCTGCCTCGCCGGCCGAAGCCGCCTGGATGGCGGCGTTCAGTGCCAGCACGTTGGTCTGTTCGGTAATGTCCGAGATCAGTTCGACGATTTCGCCAATCTCCTGCGACGACTCGCCCAGACGCTTGATCCGCTTCGACGTTTCCTGAATCTGGTCGCGGATGCCGTTCATGCCGGTAATCGCGTTTTCCACAGCCTGCTGGCCCTGCTCCGCAGCGGCCAGCGAGGCGCGGGCCACGTTGGCGGACTCCGCCGCGCCGCGCGACACCTGCGTGATGCGGTCTGCCATCTCCACCACCGACTCGCCGGTCTGGCGGATCTGGCGCGATTGCTCTTCGGTCGTGGCGGCGAGTTGCACCGAGGTTTCCTGCACCTGGCTCGAGGCCTGCTGCACGTCCACGGCGGTCTGCTGCACCCGGCCGACCAGTTCCTTCAGTTCTTCCACGGTGTAGTTCACCGAGTCGGCGATGGCGCCGGTGATGTCCTCGGTCACGGTGGCCTGACGCGTCAAGTCACCGTCAGCGATGTCCTGCAGCTCGTTCATCAGCTGCAGAATGGCCTTCTGGGTGGCGTCGTTGTTACGCTTTTCGTCGAGGCGGCGGGCTTCGGCCTCGCGTTCGCGCGCCTCGGCTTCCAGCGCCCGGACGCGCGAGTCGCGCAGGTAGAGCGCGGCCAGCCCGGCCAGGAAGATCAGCGTGGACAGCGCGGACACGATGGTCGCCCCGAGGGTCCAGGGGCGGTAGCGGGCGCCGTCCGAGTAGGCGGTCTGGAGCGTGGACAGCTCGCCGCGCAGGGCCTCGTTGTCGTTGAAGATCTGCTGCTGGGCGCGCTTGGCGGCGATCAGGCCCGGCAGGTTCTGGAGAATCGTCTGCGTGGTCTTCTGCACGGCCTCGAAGCGCTGCGAGAGCTGCTGGAGGTAGCTGCGCGTCTCGGCGTCGGTGGAGGCGGTCAGGCGCAGGGCGTCCGAGCCGTTCATCAGGCCGTCCAGCGTTTCGCGGAAGGTGTTGGTGTCCTTGCCGAGCAGGAACGCGGTTTCGGGGTTGACGCCTTCGCCGGAGAGGAACTCGTTCAGGTTCTTACCCAGGCGCTGGGTCAGCATCACGAGCTGCGCGGAGGCGGCCACCTCGCGGGCGTTGGAGCCGGCCTGGAGCTTGATCGCGGCCACCTGTTCGGCGGCCTCGAGCAGTTCGGGGTTCGAGGCGTTGAAGATCTGGAGCGTCTGGCCGATGGTGGTCAGAATCGGCTGCTGGGCCAGCACGTCGCCGGCGCTCTTCTCGGAGCGCTTCCACGAGTTCATGGCGGTCTCGAGCAGCGGAATCGCCGTGCCCGTGGTGGCGCTGACGTGCTTCTCGTCGCTGCCGTTCTGGAGCGCCAGCAGGTCGGCCGTGAGCTGTTCCTTGGACTGGCGCAGCTGCGTGAAGGCCTGTGCGTTCCCCAGCAGTGCCACCGGCACCGCCTTACCCAGACGCTGCGAGTGCATCAGCATGTTACCGGCGATTTCGATCTGCGCCGCGCCGTTGGTGGCCTGGCGGTTATCGAGATACACCGAGGCCAGCAGTGCCACCAGCGACACCACCACGCCCACCGTCAGCGTACGCTGCTGCGACGCGAACGGCATGCGCGACAGCCAGCCGGACAGTTGCTCCACCGGGGTACGGCCCAGGCCGCCCTTGTCAGCGCCAGCGCTGCCCTTGGCGAACACCGACCGGCGCGGCGCCACGGCTTCGGCGGCGGCTCCCGCGGCAGCCGTCCGGCGTCCCAGGCTCATCTTCTTGATACCCATAGCAACCCTCTGTCCGTTTGTTTTTTGATTCGTTGGTACTGCGTCTTGATGTTCGGCTATCGACTGTCAGCTATCGGCTTTCGACCATCGGCTCAGGCCACCACGCGGCCCACCTGGAGGAACGCCGGGGCGTCCAGCAGCTGGCGAATGTCCAGCACCTGCCAGTCGCGCCCGTCGCGGTCCGCGAAGCGCGGGCCGTGCCATTCGGCGGCGAGATCCGCGTGCCCCGCCGGGGCGTCGCCGTGCGGCAGCGAGAGGTCGCCGGCATGGCGCAGCCCCACCACCCGCGTGGCGATGATCCCGCACGCGCGCTCCACGTGGCGCGACAGCACCACGATCTTGCTGCCCGGCTGCACGGGCGTGTGCCCCTCGCCGCAGAACAGGCCGAAATCGATCACCCCGAGCAGGTTGCCCCGCGCGTTGACCAGTCCGCGGTACCACGGCTGGGTCAGCGGCACGCCGGCCGGCTGGCGCATCTCCAGCACCTCGCCGGTATCGGGCAGCGGCAGCAGCCAGTGGCGCTGGCCCACCAGCACGCCGAGGTAGCTGTCCACGGCGGGCAGGTTGCGCGCGTCGCGCAGGCGACGGGCCAGCATGGCCTGATAGTCCTGCAAGCGGGTCTGGCGGGCACGGATGTCTTGGCGCGGCGCGTTCATGGTCGGCATACCGGTGGATAAGAGACCGCCTGGCAGATGGCGGACACAGCGTCACCCCTGCCCGCGTCGCAGCGGGCGGCGTGACGGCAAACCCCGGGCCCCATCGGCCCGGCAGGCAGTTCGGTGCGGCTCAGTGCGCCAGCGCGGCGATCTTCGACAGCAGCTCGTCGCTGTCCACCGGCTTGACGATGTAGTCCGATGCGCCCTGGCGCATCCCCCAGATGCGGTCCGTGTCGAGGCCCTTGCTGGTGCACATGATCACGGGAATGTCCTTGAAGCGGTCGTCGCGCTTGATGGCGCGGGTGGTCTGGTAGCCGTTCTGGCCGGGCATGACCACATCCATCAGGATCAGGTCGAAGGCTTCCGCCTCGAGCCGGGCCATGGCCTGGTCGCTGTTGCCGGCCACCGAGACCTTGAAACCCTTCTTGCCGAGCAAGTCGGACATGAACAGCGCTTCGGTGGGGGAATCGTCGACGATAAGGATTTTGCTGATGGTCATTGGTGTGTTTCCTGGATGCTTTTGCGTGGCGGCGTTCAGGGTCAGGCCGCCACGACCGCACCCTCTTCCTGCGCACAGCCGCCAAGGCAGGTCTCTACGGCCTGCATCAGGGCTTCACGGGAAAAGGGCTTGGCGAGATGGTCGTGCGCGCCGACGAGCTTGCCGCGCGAACGGTCGAACACGCCGTCGCGGGACGACAGCATGATCACCGGGATCGCGTGGAACCTCGGGCTTTTCTTGATCAGGGAACAGGTTTGGTAGCCGTCCAGCCGGGGCATCAGGATGTCGCAGAAGATGACGTCCGGGTGCATGTCGCCGACCTTGGCGAGCGCCTCGAAGCCATCCTCGGCGAGCATGACCTGATAGCCTGCCTGCGACAGGAAGATCTCCGCCGTCCGGCGGATGGTGCTGGAATCGTCGATCACAAGGATCTTGCGGCGCAATGCCGCGGCTGCCTTGACGGCACCGGCGTCGCCGGTGTTGACCCCATCGACGGACGTGTTTTCTTCTGTTTGAGCGACCCGCATACTGTTCCCGCGACCAGCTGCCCGCACGAATGCAGGCGCCGGTATTCACTTGAGAACACCCGCACGGCAGCGCTTGGCGCGCCGGCGGCCCCCGATTTCCAAATTCCCAATCAAAAAAAGCCCGGTCAATCCGACCGGCGCCGGCGGCGCGACCCGTGCGTCCGCCCGACGTATTGCTGTGTTATTGCTCTGATAGTGCTAGTTTTGCCGCAAAGTGTGACGACTCGCGGTGGGGCCGTCAATCCGGTTCGTCCGGCGCGGCCCGCCGATCTGTCGCTTTGGCGCGACGCGTCGGGGTTTTCGGGGTGGATGACGGCCAGGCGTCAGATCGCCACCATCTCGAAGTCTTCCTTGCGCGCGCCGCACTCCGGACAGGTCCAGTTGATCGGCACGTCTTCCCATTTGGTGCCCGGCGCGATGCCGTCTTCCGGCGAACCGGTGGCCTCGTCGTAGATCCAACCGCAGATCAGGCACATCCAAGTCTTGTATTCCATATGCAGGCTCTTGCCACTCTCCATTAAAATTCCAGCGCAGATGGTACATAAACCGCGCCGCCGGCGCCACCCATGGGGCGGCGCAATCCTGCCAATATCGTCGCGTTTGCGCATGTTAGCGTGCAGATGCCGTTCAAACGGCGCGTATTTCGCCCAGATTGCCTGCTTTTCCGGCATCTGACCGCTAGCCGCCCGGCTCCGGCCCCCGGCAAGCCCATTTTCATCCTGTATCGGATTACAACTCCTGCCATGTCCCGTAACCAGCAGCTTTTCGACCGCGCCCAGCAGACCATTCCCGGTGGCGTGAACTCGCCCGTGCGCGCCTTCCGCTCCGTGGGCGGCACGCCGCGCTTCATCACCCGCGCCGAGGGCGCCTATATGTGGGATGCGGACGGCCAGCGCTATATCGACTACATCGGCTCCTGGGGGCCGATGATCCTCGGCCACGCCCACCCGGCCGTGGTCAAGGCCGTGCAGGACACCGCCGCCGGAAGCTTCTCCTTCGGCGCGCCCACCGAGGGCGAGATCGAGATGGCCGAGGAAATCTGCAAGCTGGTGCCGTCGATCGAGCAGGTGCGGCTGGTGTCGTCCGGCACGGAGGCCACCATGAGCGCGCTGCGGCTGGCGCGCGGCTTCACCGGGCGCGACCTGATCATCAAGTTCGAGGGCTGCTACCACGGCCACGCGGACAGCCTGCTGGTCAAGGCCGGCTCGGGCCTGCTGACCTTCGCGGACACCACCCAGAACGCGCCGTCCTCGGCCGGCGTGCCCGCCGACGTGACGCGCCACACCATGGTGCTCGAGTACAACAACGTCACCCAGCTCGAGGAAGCCTTCGCGCGCCACAAGGGCGAGATCGCCGCCGTGATCGTGGAGCCGATAGCCGGCAACATGAACCTGGTGCGCGCCACGGCCGCTTTCCTCCAGTCCATGCGCAACCTGTGCAGCGAGCACGGCGCCGTGCTGATCTTCGACGAAGTGATGACCGGCTTCCGCGTGGCGCTGGGCGGCGCGCAGGCCCACTACGGCATCAAACCGGACATGACCTGCCTGGGCAAGGTGATTGGCGGCGGCATGCCGGCGGCAGCGTTCGGCGGCCGGCGCGACATCATGGCCAAGCTGGCGCCGCTGGGCGGTGTCTATCAGGCCGGCACGCTGTCCGGCAACCCGCTGGCCGTGGCCGCCGGCCTGACCACGCTGAAGCTGATCCAGGCGCCGGGCTTCCACGACCAGCTGGCCGCGCAGACGCGCAAGCTGACTGATGGCCTGACCGCCGCTGCCCGTGCCGCCAACGTGCCGTTCGCCGCGGACGCCATCGGCGGCATGTTCGGCCTCTATTTCACCCAGACGGTGCCGACCAGCTTCGCCGAGGTAACCAAGGCCGACGTCGGGCGCTTCAACCGCTTCTTCCACGCCATGCTTAACGAGGGCGTGTACCTGGCGCCATCGGCGTTCGAAGCCGGCTTTGTCTCGGCCAAGCACGACGACGCGATCATCGCCACTACCGTGGAAGCGGCCGCCCGCGCCTTCCAGGCCGGCTAAGCGGCTGTCGAGTGACCCAAGAGGCGCGCCCGGCGCGCCTCGCTCTCCCCTTACTCTTCCTTCACACTCAGGGCGGCGCCCCAATGCCGTGCGCTACACTTGGATTTTGCCGATCCCGGCCATTCCAGGAGTCATCGATGCGCGCTGCCCTCCCATCCCTGTTCGTCCTGCCCTCGCCCGCCGCCCTTGGCCGCTGGCTCGCCATGGCCCTGCTGGCCAGCCTGCTCAGCGCCTGCGGCTACAACGATTTCCAGTCGAAGGACGAGGCCGTCAAGGCGGCATGGGGCGAAGTCGTCAACCAGTACCAGCGCCGCGCGGACCTGATCCCGAACCTGGTCGCCACGGTCAAGGGCTACGCCAGCCATGAGCGCGAGACGCTCGAGGCAGTGACCAAGGCCCGCGCCCAGGCCACCAGCATTCAGGTGACGCCGGAGACACTCAACGATCCCGAGGCCTTCGCCCGCTTCCAGCAGGCACAGGGGCAGCTGACCAGCGCGCTGTCGCGCCTGCTGGCGATCTCCGAGAACTATCCCCAACTGAAGGCCGACGCCGCGTTCCGCGACCTGCAATCGCAGCTCGAAGGCACCGAGAACCGCATCACCGTGGCGCGGCAGCGCTATATCGCGGCGGTGCAGTCGTACAACGTCCTGGCGCGCAGCTTCCCGACCAATCTCACGGCCAAGGTGTTCGGCTACCCGGTCAAGCCGTCGTTCACGGTGGAGAACGAGAAGGCCATCTCCACGCCGCCGGCCGTCAAGTTCTGACGCGGCGCATCGCCATCATGCGCGCCGCCCTGCTCCGCTTTTTCGGCATCTGGCTATGCCTTGCGGCGATGTTCGCCGCCCATCCCGCCCGGGCGGCAGACGGCTTTGTCGCGGTGCCGCCGCTCACCCAGCGCGTGACCGACCTGACCGGCACGCTGGCCCCGCAACAGCGCGCCGCGCTGGAAAACGTGCTGGCCGAGTACGAGCAACAGCGCGGCAGCCAGATCTTCGTGCTGATGGTGCCGACGACCGAGCCCGAGACCATCGACCAGTACAGCATCCGCGTGGCGGACGCGTGGAAGGCGGGGCGCCAGAGCATCGACGACGGGGTGATCCTGCTGATCGCCAAAGACAACCCGCCCGGCTTGCGCAAGATGCGCATCGAGACCGGGCGCGGCGTGCAGGGGTCGCTGACCGACGCGGTGTCCTCGCGCATCCTGCGCGACGTGATGGCCCCGCACTTCCGCCAGAACGACTTCTACGGCGGCCTCGCGGCAGGCATCTCGGCCATCCAGGCCGCCATCGACAAGGAGGCGCTGCCTGGGCCCGAGCGGAAAGCCGGCAATGCAGCGACCTCTGCCCTCAACGACTGGCTGCCCGTGCTGTTCCCGCTCGCCATCGTCGTATTTTTCTTTCTTTCAGCGATCCTGCGGCGCGGACGCGGCCCGCAGATCGTGACCGGCCGGCGCGGCTGGCCGACCACCACGGCTGGTGGATTGGGCGGGCTGGGCGGGTATGAGGTCGGGCGCCGCTGGGGTGGAGGTGGTGGCGGCTTCGGCGGCGGCGGTGGTGGCGGCGGATTCAGCGGCGGAGGCGGCGGCGGCTTCGACGGCGGCGGCGCCTCGGGTAACTGGTAATCGGGAGGCTGGCTGATGAAAGCAATCAGGGAGAAGTCTCTCAAGCGGGCGCTACGGCACCTCGGCTCGACATCATCGGCGGCGCGCAAGGCGTTCCCCGCCGAGGCCCAGCACCAGTTGCAGGTGGCCGTGCACGCCGGCGAACAGCATCATCGCGGGGAAGTCCGCGTGGTCATCGAGGCCAGCATGCCGTGGGAACTGGCCTGGCGCGGCACCACGCCACGCGAACGCGCCCGGGCGCTGTTCGGCGCACTGGAGGTGTGGAACACCGAGGACCACACGGGCGTGCTGCTCTATATCAATCTGGCTGACCACGCGGTGGAAATCCTCGCGGACCGGGGGATTGACGCGTGCGTTAGCGCGCGGGTGTGGGAGAAGGTTTGCGCCGGGCTGACGGTGGGGCTACGGGAGTCGCTGTCGGTACGGCCAGTGCTGGATGCGGTGGGGGAGATCCATGCGCTGCTGATGGAGCATTTTCCTTCGGGGGATGGGTTTAATCGGAATGAGTTGGACGATCGGCCGATGGTGCTCTGAGGTTTGGGGTGTTGGCTTTTGGGCTCAAAACCCAACACCGCCCCTCAAACCTTCCCTCCCCGCTTCTCCATCAAATACCACCCCGCCGCCACAACCTGCAGCCCCACCAACCCACCCCAAACCACCCAATGCGCCACAACCGGATAACGCCCCCCGGATGACGGCCAGAAATCGAGCACAAACCCAATCCCCACCTGAAACACAAAGGTCGCGAGGAAAACAGTCAACGTCATGGCTGTCGTCGCCCGCCCGATCAGCGCGTCGGGGAAGCGCCGCGCCAGCAGTGCGTAGGTCAGGATCCCGCTGGAGCCGAACACCCCGTAGGCCGCCCACAGCACGGCGAGCGGCACGAACGGCAGCCGCGCCATCAGCAGTAGCTGCACGACGATGAAGCCGATCATCCCGAAGCCGGCGAACGCGTAGAGGCTCACCCCGCGCCGCTCCAGGTGCCGGGCGGCCCAGCCCGCGCCGACGCAGCCGGCCATCATGGCGAAGCCGATCACCGACACCAGCCGCGCGCCCTCGGACGGCGCCAGCCCCTGCACATCGCGCATGAACGCGCTGACCCAGAGCGTCTGCACGGCCAGGAAGATGCCCTGGTTCAGCAGCGTCAGCGGCACCACCCGCCAGAACTTCTCGCTGACCAGGATCAGCCGCGTGCCGCGCAGTTGCTCGGCGAAGGTTTCCTTGCCCGGGCGCCGGGCGTCCGGCACGCCGAACCAGAGCAGCACGGCCATGGCGAACGACAGCGCCGCCAGCCCGACGCTAATGGTGCGCCAGTCCGTCCAGGCCAGCAGCCAGGACAGCGGGCTGCCGACCACCACCGCGCCCAGCCCGCCGATCGCCATCACCAGCCCGTTCAGCAACGGCATGCGTGACAGCGGGAACCACATCGACAGCGCCTGGATGGCCGCGCCGAGGCAGACCGACACCCCCACGCCGATCATCGCCCGCCCGGCGGCCAGGCCGGCCATGCCCGGGGCGAAGGCGAACACCAGCGACCCGGCGACGGCCAGCAGCAGCAAGGCGGCCTCGGTACGGCGCGGGCCGTAGCGGTCGAGCAGGATGCCGGCCGGCAGTTGCGCGCAGGCAAAGCCGAGGAAATAGAAACTGGTGAGCAGCCCCAGATCGGCCGCCGACAGGCCTAGCTCGCGCGTCAGGAACGGCGCGAAGCCGAGATTCACGCCCCGGAAGATATATGAGACCAGAAACCCAAGCGAAAACACCGCGAGCACGCGCCAGCGGGGGTTGGCGGCCTGGTTCGGTTGGGAAGCGAGGGAATCGGAGGGGGTTGTCGGGGAGGCGCCTGGCATGATCTTCACCATCGTGGTGCAAAACCTGCGAAAGATACCACGCGGCGGCAATGCGGGTTGACCCGTGTCAGCCTTGCAGAACATTGGCGATGTCTGTTTCCGAGTTGTAACAGAGCACGGTCCACCATCGCAAAAAGCGGTGATAACGCCGCATCAAATTCGAAACGCGAAAGGGGCGTTTCGTGGCCTAGTTTCAATATTGGAACGTTTCTGCCTCACGACCCGATTTGCCGATTTTCGGCTCTCGCCTCCACCACCAGGATGAGACCGCGTGCCGTACGCAATCCTTCTCCTCTCGGCCTCGTCCAAACGACCGACCGGCACATCGGCTTCACAGCATGCCCATAAGGGGTCCCAACGCATCCCCGCCGATCTCGACCTACCGCGTTTCAGGTAAGCACAGCCCCGGCGCACCCGAGCCGGAAGGATGAGGGTCCTGCGAAATGGCGTAATCGGCGCTTCATGATTGCAACCATTTTGACCGCTTTGCCCCCTGCTCCCATTGAGTGGGGTGTAAGGCAGGCCATGGATCGTATTCACCATTTATCGACGCCTGTATGCATCGAATACTGCCCATTCGCCGGAAAAACCCGTAGCGGCGTATCAAACCCGACACGTAACCATCCAGAAACATTTAGTTACATCGTTTCGCGAATGACGCAGTGGCCAAACCCCACTCCTATACAAATCAACGACTTACGCGTCGTGGCACGTTCGTCGCTGAAGCTGTCACAACCACGGAACGCCGGGTCACCCGCAAAGACAGGTGCCAGGACGATTCGAGATAACAAGTGGGACGGGGAAAGGCGGTGACAACAGCGTCAGCGCCCGGGGAGGAAAAGCGATCGGCCAGCTGCATGGCCGGTCCGGCAGAACGGTCAGGCGGTAAGTCGGCAGCGCCGCCGCCGCGACGTGAAGCAGTTTTGCAGCACTGTCAGGCGCGGACGGGTTCCTGGAGAAGCATCGGACCGGTCCGCGGCACCCAACCAGGATGCATGCGCAGGGAGTCGCCATGCATCGGGTGACTGGCGCCGGACCGGTTTTGCCGGGGCGACGCGAGCCTGAGCCAGGTGGAATCGGAAAGATGCCACGTCAGTGTCGGCTTTTCGGTTTGGCCTCGGTCGGAAGTTCGGCCGAAACCTTGTGCCCGATCTCCAGCGGGCGCTTTTTTCCCATCCACCGTGAAGTGAAGGAGAAAGACATGACCACCATGTTCGATGGCATCAAGCGTTTTGCCCAGGAAGAAGACGGCGCTGCCGGCATCGAGTACGCCCTGCTGCTGGCCTTCGTGGCCCTCTGCATGGTCGCGGCCGGTCCGACGGTCAAGTCGTCCGTGACCACGATCTGGACCGACATCAAGAACGCGCTCTCCGCTGCCTGAGCCGCCACGGCCCGGCGCGTGACGCTGCGCACCGGGCCGCCGCTGGCCCAACCCCTTGCAAGAGGCTGCCATGCATCCGTCCTTCACCCCGCTTGCCGAACGCCTCGCCAGCCAGATTGGCGCGTTCGATGCCCTCACCACCGGCTGCGTCCTCGCGCTGGTGAGCGTAGCGGTGGTCACCGACCTGCGCAGCCACCGGATTCCCAACTGGCTGAACCTGGCCGGCGCCGCCGCGGCATTGCTGCTGCAGACCGCGCTGCTGGGCGCCAGTGCGGGCGCCTGGCACTGGTTCACTGGCCTCGCGGCCGGCCTGGTGCCGTTCCTTCTGCTCTACCTGCTCGGCGCCGTGGGCGCCGGCGACGCCAAGCTGATGGCCGCCATCGGCGCGTGCGTGGGTCCTGCCGCGATGCCGATGATCCTGCTCGGCACCCTGCTCGCCGGTGGCGTGCTGGCCATCACCGTGATGATCGCCCGCCGGCACGCCCGCCGCACGCTGCAGGCGATGTTTTCCACGCTGCTGTGGATGCCCTACACGGTGGCGCCCGCCGCCACGGCACGGACCCAGACGACTGCGCGCCTGCCCTACGCGGTAGCGATTGCGGCAGGCGTGTTGCTGGTGATGACCGGCGTGCTCTGACACGCCCGGCACAAGAGAAGGAACAGCCCGGCCAGACCGGGCAGGAACGGGAGAAGCACCATGACCACGAAGATCCGCAACAACGCCAGCGCCGACAGCGCCACCCGCCAACGCCGCTGCCCGTCGCGCCTGTTCGACCGCGCCCCGCTGGCGCAACCGCCCGCCCAGGCGGCGCGCACCCTGCGCCAGCACATCGGCTGGGTCTTCCACCACTAGACCACCCTCAGCAGTACCACGCAGGTCTGCCATGGCGTCCCGCCCCCCGGGACCGCCAGGGGAGCCGGCGCGCCTTGAAACCGGGAGGACCCTGAAATGAGAAACGTACGCACCCTGCTGATGTTGCTGGTGGCCGCCCTCGCCGGGCTGGCTGCGGTGGTCATGGCCTCGCGCTGGATGATGCAGCAGAGCGCCGACACCACGGTCAAGGTGGCCGTGGCCACCACCGACATCAACCTCGGCCAGCGTCTGGCGCCCGAGTTCGTCAAGCTGGTCGACTGGCCGCGCGAAAGCCTGCCGGCCGGCGTGCTCTCGGACCTCAAAGCCATCGACGGGCGCGTCACCAAGGCCAGCGTGATGCGCGGCGAGCCGATCCTGGAAGCCAAGCTCACGCCGATGGGCACCAAGGGCGGCCTCTCGGCCGTGATCGCCGAAGGCAAGCGCGCCATCACGGTGCGGGTCAACGACGTGGTGGGCGTGGCGGGCTTCGCGCTGCCGGGCAGCTTCGTCGACATCATCGTCAACACGCAGAAGGACGCCGCCAAGGGCGATGCCGGGCCGCAGGCCGAGCAGTCGATCTCGAAGATCGTGCTCGAGAAGATCCTGGTGCTGGCGGTGGCGCAGGAGGTGAACCGCGACGAGACCAAGCCCAAGGTGGTGAACGCCGTGACGCTGGAAGTCTCCCCGCAGGAAGCCGAGAAGCTGGACCTGGCGCGCAGCGTGGGCTCGCTCTCGCTGGTGCTGCGCAACCAGGTGGAAGCACGGCCGGTGGACACCGCCGGCGCCACCAAGCGCAGCCTGCTCAACGAGCCGGTGGTGCAGGCCGCCGCGCCCGTGGCGCCGGTGGTCAAGGCAGTGCAGGTGATCCAGCGCATCGCCGCCCAAAAACTCCAGACCAACTGCGTCGGCGTCATCAGCGGCATGAAACAGGACATGGAGTGCTTCTGAGCCCGCACGCGGCGCCAGGACACACCCACCGGGGAAACCGATCATGAAAGCCAATCATCACCGCGCGTTGCGCACCACGGCCCTCTCCACGCTGGCCATCACCAGCGTCTGGCTGGCCAGCGCCCAGGTGCAGGCGGCCGACGATGTGCAGGCCAGTCAGCCCACGCGCATCGCCGCCACGGGGCCGATCCAGCTGACCATCGGCGCGGCCGCCGCCGCCCCGCCCGCCGCGGACAACAACACCAGCCGCGGCCCAAGCTGCGTGGGCGCGGCGGCCGAGGCCGAACAGGTCACGGTGCCGGTGGGCAAGTCCCGCATGCTGCAACTGCCCGAGCCGGTGCGCACACGCACCCTGGRCAATCCGAGCGTGGTGCAGGCCATGCTGGTCTCCCCGCAGACGCTCTACCTGCTGGGGCTCGATGTCGGCACCACCAACATGATCGTGCAGGGCCGCACTGGCCGCTGCACCATCATCGATGTCACGGTCGGCGCCGACCCCGGCGGCCTGCAGGCCTCGCTGCACTCGCTGATGCCCGAGGCACGCGGCGTGCGGGTCTCCTCCGCCGCCGACAGCCTCGTGCTCAGCGGCAACGTGCCGGACTCGACCACCGCGCAGAAGGTGATGGACATCGCCAACGCCTTCGTGATGCGCCAGACCCGCAGCCCGCTGCAGGCGCCCCAGCAGCCGCTGGGCACGCCGGCCAACGTGGGCGCGCCCGGCATGCCGATGAACATGGGCGGCGCGATGATGCCCGTCTCGGCCAACGCCAACCAGGGCAACGGCATGCCCATGCGCAGCGCGCGCATCATCAACATGATGACCGTGGACGCGCCGCAGCAGGTGATGCTCGAGGTGAAAGTGGCCGAAGTCAGCAAGACGCTGATCGACCAGCTCGGCGCGGCGGCCAACCTCAACGGCGCCTTCGGCAGCTGGAGCTTCGGCCTGCTGGCCAACTTCCTCTCGGGCGGCGCCGGCGTGCTCACCGGCATGAAGAGCAACAACCTGCCGCTGGCGTTCCAGATCGATGCGCAGAAGGGCGACAGCCTGGTCAAGGTGCTGGCCGAGCCGAACCTGATGGCCATCAGCGGGCAGGAGGCGAGCTTCCTGGCGGGCGGCAAGGTGTTCATCCCGGTGCCGCAGTCGTCCTTCGGCGGGGTGGCCACCATCGTGCTGCAGGAGGAAACCTTCGGCGTGGGCTTGAAGTTCACGCCCACGGTGCTGGCCAACGGCCGCATCAACCTGAAGGTGGCGCCGGAGGTGTCGGAACTCTCGCCGACCGGCGTGGCGCTCACCGCGCCCAACCTGTCCGGCTCGACCATCCTGCCGCTGATCACCACGCGGCGCGCCTCCACCACGCTGCAGGTGATGGACGGTCAGAGCTTCGCCATCGGCGGCCTGATCAAGAGCAACGTCACGGGCAGCCTGAAGGCCCTGCCGGGCGCGGGCGAGCTGCCGATCCTGGGCAACCTGTTCCGCAGCACGAACTTCCAGCAGGACCGCAGCGAGCTGCTGTTCATCGTCACGCCGCGCCTGGTGAAGCCGCTGCCGGCCAACTACCCGATGCCGACCGATTCCTTCGGCCCTGCCACGCCGGGCGAAGTCTTCATCAACGGCAATATGGAAGGCCACCCGCGCCGCGCGCCGGACAACCTCGCGCCGGTCGGCGCCCCGATGCCGCAGGCTGCACCGGCCACACCGGCTGCGGCGCCCATCGCCCCGGCCACCCCCCTCGCCCCGGTCCGGCCCACCACCTCCATCGTGCCCGCCCCGGCCGACCCGACGCAGCCCGCGAGCGGCGGGTTCGTGCCGACCGCCGCACTGGCACCCTCGCCGCCCGCCACGACCAGCGCCATCACCGCTGCCACGGTCGTCGGCAGCGCCCTTCAATGATCCGCGCCACGCATGCACCCAGACAGGGGACCATCATGATCCAACCCTCCCGCCTCGCCCGAACCGCGCTGGCCATGGCCGCCGCCCTCGCCTGCGCCGGCTGCATGAGCACCTCGCCCGTCTGGGACGCCCAGTTCGGCGATGCCGTGCGCACCGTGCGGATGATGCAGACGCTCAACCCAAATGCCTCGGCCAACACGGACCCGGTGACCGGCGTCGATGCCCGCGCGGCCACGGCGGCGATGGACCGCTACGGCCAGTCGTACCGCAACCCGCAGCCGGACGGCAACGCCTACGTGGTGGGCGTAGGCACGGCCTCGTCCGCGCCCTGAACCCGGCAACGCAGAACGGAGAATCGAGATGGCAAAGCTCATACTGGTCGCGGCCGACGACACGCGCGCACGCCAGCTGCTGGCCCTGGCGCAACAGGCCGATACGCGCCGCCAGCCCCAGCTGGTCTGCGTGGAACCCGGCAAGGCGCTGGCCATGGCCGGCCTGATCCACACATCCGACTTCCTCGTCCTGCAGGCCGATGAATTCGACACCGAGGTGCTGGACCGCCTGCGCCAGCGCTTTCCCGATGGCGACGTGCCGTGCATCCTGGTCACGCCGCAGCCCACCGCCGAGCTGCTGATGCGCGCCATGCGCATGGGCGTGCGCAGCGTGCTGCGCTGGCCGCTCGACCCGCGCGAGTTCAATGACGAGCTGGCGCGGCTGGACACCCGCGCACAAGTCGGCGAGACGCTGGCCCGCACCATCGCCTTCACGTCCTGCAAGGGCGGCAGCGGCACGACCTTCGCTGCCGCCAACTTCGCCGCCGCAGTGGCCGCGCTCCGCAACAAGCGCGTGCTGCTGGTAGACCTCGTGCAGCAGTTCGGCGATGCCGCCTTCGTGGTCACGGACAAGGCGCCGCCGGCCACCCTCCCGGACATCTGCCAGCAGATCGACCGCCTGGACCTGGCCCTGCTCGATGCCTGCACGCTGCACGCCCATCCCATGCTCGATGTACTGGCCGGCGCCGGCGACCCGGTCAAGGCCGGCGACATCAAGGCGGCCCACCTGGAGCGCATCCTGGACCTCGCCCGGCCGGTGTACGACGTCGTGGTGTTCGATGTCGGCCAGGAGATCAATCCCTCGTCGATCATGGTGCTCGACCACAGCGAGACCATCGTGCCCGTGGTGCAGCTCGCGCTGCCCTACCTGCGCGCCGGGCGCCACATGACGGAGATCTTCCATTCGCTCGGCTATGCCACGGAGCGGCTGCAACTGCTGGTCAACCAGTTCGACAAGCACGCCCCGATCGCCCAGCGCACGCTGGAAGACACCCTGGGGATGCGGGTGGCGCACACCCTGCCCGCCGATGCCCGCACCGCGCGCGAGGCTGCCAACCAGGGCGTTCCGGTGCTGCAGCTGGCACCGCGCAGCACGATGGCGCGCGCGCTGACCCATATGGTCGATGCCGTCTTCCCGGACGCCACGCGCCGGGAGGCTGGCCTGCTGTCCCGCTGGCTCGGCCAGCGCGCGGCCCAGACTGATTCAGGCAGCCACCCCGCCCCGGTGCTGCCGGCAGGCAAGCACGCCTAACCCCAGCGGAGAACCGACATGTCCCTGCGCGCACAACTGTTCGAGAAGGCCGGCGAATCCGTCACGGAGCGCGTGGCGGACCGCGTGGCGGCCGGCGGCGGCACCCAGACCGCGAGCGCGGCCTACCAGCAACTGAAGATGGACATCCACGCCGCCATCATCGAGCGCGTGGAACTGGAGAAGCTCCAGCGCCTGACGCCCGAGCAGATCAAGCGCGAGCTGGCCGCGCAGGTCGAGCATCTGATCGACGAGCGGAACATCCCCATCAACGAGTCCGAACGCCGGCGGCTGGTGACCGATGTGCGCGACGAGATGCTCGGCTATGGCCCGCTGGAGCCGCTGCTGGCCGATCCCACCATCTCCGACATCCTGGTCAACACGGCCAGCAAGGTCTATGTGGAGCGGCGCGGCAAGCTGGAGCTGACCGACGTGACCTTCCAGGACGATGCCCACCTGATGAAGGTGATCGACAAGATGGTCTCGCGCGTGGGGCGGCGCATCGACGAATCGAGCCCGATGGTGGATGCGCGCTTGCCGGACGGCTCGCGGATCAACGCCATCATTCCGCCCTCCGCCGTGGATGGCCCGCTGCTCTCCATCCGCCGCTTCTCCGTGAACCCGCTGCAGGTGAAGGACCTGGTGGAGCTGCAGACGCTCACGCCGCCGATGGCGCAGCTGATCGAGGCCATGGTCAAGGCCAAGCTCAACATCCTGATCTCGGGCGGCACGGGCAGCGGCAAGACCACCATGCTGAACATCCTGTCGGGCTTCATCCCCGCTACGGAGCGCATGGTGACGATCGAGGACGCGGCGGAGCTGCAACTGCGGCAGGACCATGTGCTGCGGCTGGAAACGCGCCCACCCAACATCGAGGGCCGGGGCGAGATCACGCAGCGCTCGCTGGTGCGCAACGCGCTGCGCATGCGCCCGGACCGCATCATCCTGGGCGAAGTGCGCGGTGCCGAGGCGCTGGACATGCTCCACGCCATGAACACCGGCCATGAGGGCTCCCTGGCCACCATCCACGCCAACAGCCCCCGAGACGCCCTGACGCGGCTGGAGAACATGGTCAGCATGGCGGGCCTGGCGCTGCCGCCGCGCACCATGCGCCAGCAGATCACCTCGGCCATTACGGTGATCCTCCAGGTGTCCCGGCTGACGGATGGGCGGCGCCGGCTGCTGAGCATCCAGGAAGTCACCGGCATGGAGAGCGACGTGGTGAACATGCAGGAGATCTTCACCTTCCGCCGCACCGGCGTGGATGCGGAGGGCCGGGTCAAGGGCCACTTCTGCGCCACCGGCGTGCGGCCACACTTCTCCGACCGCCTGCAGGCCTTCGGCCTGACCGTGCCCGACCGGCTGTACGAGCCCTCCGTGCGCTACGACGTTTGACGCCTGAGAACCCCCGGGGACCGCCATGGACCAGAACCTCATCGGCTTCGCGCTTTGCCTGTTCGTCGCCATCGTGACAGCGATCACGGTGGGCTACCAGTGGTGGATGCGCCGCCACAGCGCGGCCGCCCGGCGCTATGGCCGGCGCCTGCGCGCGGTCACCGAGACGCCGTGGCAGGAGGACGCGGAGGCGTCGATCATGAAGGCGCACGCGCTGGCGCGCTCGCCCCTGCTCACCGCCCTGCTGAACCGGCTGCCGCACAGCCATGCGCTGGAGCGCTGGCTGATGCAATCGGGGCTGCGCTGGAAGGTATCCACGCTGCTGGCGATGACGTGCATCCCGCCCGTGGCGCTGGCGGTGGTGGCCCGGGCGATCGAGCTGCCCGAGATGCCGGTGGCCGTGGTGGCGTGTTGCTGGCTGGCGGTGCCCGCGTGGTACGTCAACCGCAGCCGCACGCGCCGGCTGCAGCGCATCGAGACCCAGCTGCCCGAGGCGGCCGACCTGATCAGCCGCGCGCTACGGGCCGGGCACTCGTTCTCGAGCGCGCTCGACATGGCCGGCGACGAGTTGCCTGATCCGCTCGGCGCGGAGTTCCGCACCACCTTCGACGAAATCAACTACGGGGCGTCGATGCACGACGCGCTGGGCGCGCTGGCCGAGCGTGCGCCACTGCCCGACCTGCGCTACCTGGTCATCGCCGTGCTGATCCAGCGCGAGTCGGGGGGCAACCTCGCCGAGATCCTGGGCAACGTCAGCCACATCATCCGCGAGCGCATGAAGCTGATGGGCCAGGTGCGCGTGCTGTCTGCCGAGGGGCGACTGTCCGGGATCATCCTGTCGCTGCTGCCGTTCGCGGTGGCCGGGGCGATGTACCTGGTCAATCCCGAGTTCCTCGATCCGCTGGTCGAGGACCCGGTGGGGCCGTGGATCGTGGGCTACGCGCTGGCGCTGATGGCGCTCGGGCTGATGTGGATGCGGCGCATCGTGCGGATTCATATCTGAGGCGCCAAGCCGTACAAAGCAGGACCAACGCGGGACGAAGGGGAGCTGACATGAAATTCGAGCAAATCGCCATCCTGGTGCTGACCTTCGTGCTGGCCTTCGGGGCTGCGCTGGCCGCGATGCTGCTGTTCCAGCCGCGTGCCGTGCGCCGCCGCATCTCCCAGGCCACGCAATCCACGCGCGCGGAGGGCGGCACGCCCGTGGTGCTGCAGGAGGAGTGGCTGCAACGCATGGCCCGGGTCTCCCGGCCGCTCGCCCGGCTGGCCCTGCCGAGCGAGGGCTGGAACAACTCGGCGCTGCGCACGCGCTTCATGAACGCCGGCTGGCGCAATCCGGCCGCCATCCCGGTCTACTTCGCCGCCAAGACCGCGCTGGCGCTGCTCTTCCCCGCCGCGCTGTTCCTGGCCACTGGCGGCGTGCTGAGCGAAGACAACCCCCGCCTGCTGCCGGTGGCGCTGCTCGCGGTGGCCATCGCCGGCTTCTACCTGCCGGACCTGGCCCTGCGCCACTGCGTGCGCACCCGCCGGCGGCAGATCTTCGAGGCCTTTCCGGACGCGCTCGACCTGATCACGGTCTGCGTGGAGGCGGGGCTCGCCATGGACGCCGCACTGCTCAAGGTGGTGGAGGAACTGCGCGCGGAGCGCAGCGCGCTGGGCGAGGAGCTGGAACTGCTGGTGCTGGAACTGCGCGCCGGGCTCTCGCGCGAGAAGGCACTGCGCAACCTGGCGCTGCGCACCGCCGTGGAAGACGTGGACATGCTGGTCAGCATGCTGATCCAGGCGGACCGCTTCGGCACCAGCATTGCCRAATCGCTGCGCGTGCAGGCCGATACGCTGCGCACCAAGCGCCGCCAGCGCGCCGAGGAGACCGCCGCCAAGATCGCCGTGAAGCTGCTGTTCCCGCTGATCTTCTTCATCTTCCCGTCGCTGATGGTGGTGCTGCTGGGCTCGCCCGCCCTGCAGTTCTACCGCTCGCTGATGCCCTTCATGATGGGCCAGTCCGGCTGAACCGGCCGGCGAGCCCACACTCCACCGGGAGACACACCATGCTCCGCAACCGGTCCATCCCCCGCCAGCGCGGCGCCAGCGCCGTGGAGTTCGCGCTGGTGGCGCCGCTGTTCTTCCTCCTGCTGTTCTCCGTCGTCGACTTCAGCGCCATGATGTGGGCCACCGTGACCATGCAGCATGCCGTGCGCGAGGGCGCGCGCTACGCCGTGACCGGCCAGAACGCGCTCGACCCCAACGCCAGCGCGCCGCAGCGCTACCGCGCGGTGCTCGAGAAAATCCACGACAGCTCCCACGGCATCTTCGACCGGTCCGGCGCACAGGTGACGACGTGGGTCAACGGCACCTCGCAGCCCAACGGCGCGGGGATGTTCGGCAGCGCGGGGGACATCGTAGTGATCCAGGTGACCTGCAACTGGCCGCTGATCACCCCGATCGTGGCCGCGTTCTACCAGTCCAACGGCGGCAAGTACCGCTTCAGCGTGGCCGCCACCATGCGCAACGAGGCCTTCTGATGACCCGCGCCCACTCCCCCCTCCGCCCGAATTCCCGCCCGAGTTCCCGCCGGACGGCACGCACGGCGCCGCGCGGCATCGCCACCATCGAGTTCGCCATCCTGCTGCCGATCTTCATCTTCCTGACGCTGCCGGTGATCGACTTCGGCCGGGCCATCCAGGCCAATCTGATCCTCGTCAACCTGACCCGCGAAGGCGCCAGCCTGGCCTCGCGCAGCCCGCAACTGCCGCAGGTCATCATGGACTCGCTGGCCCAGACCACGCCGCCGCTCAACATGGGCCAGCGCGGCATGATCTACATCACCAAGCTCATGGGCAATGCCGAGAACTGCAACAAAAGCGGCACAAATTGCACAGTCCGCAACATCGTGCTGGAGCAAACCCGCTGGACCGATGGCTGGAGCCTCGGCGGCAGCGCGCCACCCAGCAAGGTCTACGGCTGCGGCAGCTACGGCAGCAGCGACGGCGCCTGCAAGAACCTGCCCTCGCCCGGCACGGGATCCCCCACGGCCAATGCCATGACCGGCAAGCTCACCGATGGCCAGGTGGTCTACGTGGTGGAGTCCTGGTACAGCTTCAACATGCTTTTCCAGGGCCTGACGATGGGCACGCTCAAGATGCCCACGATTGGTCCGAACCTCTATTCGTCCACGACGTTCTGAGCCACGGCAGGGAGGCGCCATGACCCACAGACCGCAACGCATGCACCAGAAGTTCCAGCGCGGTCAGATCACGATCATCGCCGGCGCGCTGATGATCGGGCTGCTCGGCACGGCCGGGCTCGCCATCGACACCGGCATGGCCTACATGACGCGCGCGCGCCTCAATGCCGCCGTCGACGCCGCCGCGGTGGCCGCCGCGCGCGCCGTGACCAACGGCACCACGCAGGCGGAGCAGACCGCCGCCGCGCGCCAGGCCGCCACGGACTTCTTCAACGCCAACTTCCCCAACGGCTACCTGCACGGCACGCCCTCGCTGGACACGCCCAGCGTGACGTTCGAGCAGGGCAAGGTGACGATCGGCGTCTCGGCCTCCGCCACCATGCCGCTGACGCTGCTGAAGGTGCTGGGCTTCCATGACGTGGCGGTGGCCGCCTCGTCCACATCGATCCGCAAGGACCTGGACATGGTGTTCGTGATCGATTCTTCCGGGTCGATGAAGGACGTCTGGAGCACCGTGCGCACCAACGCCAACAGCTTCCTGAACCAGTTCAGCCCGTCCACGGACCGGGTGGGCCTGGTGCACTTCTCGTCCGGCGCGGAAGTGGACGTCGCCATCCGCACGTCGCAGCGTGGCTTCGACCGCCCCGCCATGCAGACCAAGATCACCAAGCTCAACTACGGCGGCAACACCAACTATGCCGAGGGACTCTGGCAGGCGCGCGCCCAGCTCAACAGCATTGCCCAGTTGAACCGCTCCAGCCTGCGCGTGGTGGTGTTCTTCTCCGATGGCAACCCCAACACGCTGGCGGCGGCGTACAAGACCGCCGGCGGCAGCACCTGTACCGGCGGCATCACGGCCACCGGCAATGACGTGACCGGCTACTACAAGATCGACGTCCAGGACGACACGCTCAGCGGGAGTTGCAATGCCGACACCCTCCGGGGCAACGAACTGCCCAAGAACATGCCCCAGTACTACAACGCCCACAACGCCACGGATACGGAGTTCCTGATCGTCGGCAGCCAGCCCAACACGGTGACGTCGGCATCGAACAACAAGAACATCGCCTACACCAATGTCTACAACGCCGCCACCAACGTGCCGATGGCGATGGCCTCGTCGCTGCGCGCGCAGGGTGTCTACGTGTTCACGCTGGGCTTGGGCAGCAACGGCGATCTCGACCAGAACCTGCTGAAGAACATCGCCAACACCAGCGACGCCACGCGCTACAACACGAACCAGCCCACCGGCATCTACTGCTTTGCCGCCACCGTCAACGATCTGCGGCCATGCTTCGCCAAGCTGGCCTCGGAAATCCTGCGCATCTCCAAGTAGCGCCGGAGCCCGGTTTGCCGAGCGGGGGCCCGCGCCCCCGGGGGATTGCCTCCGGGGGATGCGCGCGCGGCCCGGATCGTGGGAGAATCAAGGCGCCCGCGGCCCGCGCCGCCCGTCCCCGGGAGCCCCCATGAAGTTGCGCATCCTCAGCGACATCCACCTGGAGCACAACCAGACCGACGCGATCCCCGCGTGCGCGGCGGACCTCGTGATCCTGGCCGGCGACATCGCCAACGGCCGCGACGGCATCGACTGGGCCGCCCGCACCTTCGACGTGCCCGTGGTCTACGTGCCTGGCAACCATGAGTACTACGAGAACAACTTCGACACCGTGGACCGCCTGATGGCCGAAGCGGCGGAGGCGGCGCCCAACGTGGCGCTGCTCAACGGCGCCGTGGCCGAGTACGCCGATGGCGACGGCCGCCCGGTGCGCGTGATCGGCACCACCTGGTGGACCGACTACTGCCTCTACGGCACCGACCGCATCGACGACGCCATGCAGGCCTGCGCCCGCGTGGTGGTGGACCACCGGCTGATCGAAACCACCGACGAGGCCGGCCAGCATCGCCCCTACACCCCCGCCGACGCCCTGGCCCGCCACCGCGCCGCCACCGCCTGGCTGACGGACACCCTGGCCGAACCCTTCGACGGCAAGACCGTGGTCGTCACCCACCACGGCCCCGACCTCGGCAGCCTGGACCCCCGCTACGCCCACGACATCGTCTCCGCCGGCTTCCTCTCCCGCCGCCCCGACCTCGTAGCCCAAGCCGACCTCTGGATCCACGGCCACACCCACACCAGCTTCGACTACTGGATCGACCAGTCCCGCGTAGTCTGCAACCCGCGCGGGTATATATCGAGACGAACAGGCAACCCGGAGAACCCGGTGTTTGATTGGGGGCGGGTGGTGGAGATCTAGACCCCCGCCCCCTCCGCCCCCTCCGCCCCCAAAACAAAAACCCCCGCGCGCTTTCGCCCGCGGGGGTTTTTTCAGACGTTGACGAAGCCCGGAGGCCTCGTCTGGTCCGGCGTGATTTACATCATGCCGTCCATGCCGCCCATGCCGCCCATGCCGCCCGGCATGGCCGGAGCCGACTCTTCCTTCGGCGATTCAGCCACGGCGCAGTCCGTGGTCAGCATCAGCGAAGCAACCGAAGCGGCGTTTTGCAGCGCGGTGCGGGTCACCTTGGTCGGGTCCAGCACGCCCATTTGCACCAGGTCGCCGTACTCGCCCGAGGCAGCGTTGTAACCGTAGTTACCGTTGCCTTCGATCACCTTGGCCACCACGACCGAAGCCTCTTCACCAGCGTTCAGCACGATCTGGCGCAGCGGTTCTTCCATGGCGCGCAGCACGATCTTGATACCGGCGTTCTGGTCGGCGTTCTCGCCTTGCAGACCCGAGATCGCAGCGCGGGCGCGCAGCAGGGCCACACCACCGCCGGGGACGATGCCTTCTTCCACGGCAGCGCGGGTGGCGTGCAGCGCGTCTTCCACGCGTGCCTTCTTTTCCTTCATTTCGACTTCGGTGGCAGCGCCAACCTTGATCACGGCAACACCGCCGGCCAGCTTGGCCACGCGCTCTTGCAGCTTTTCACGGTCGTAGTCCGAAGTGGCTTCTTCGATCTGGGCGCGGATCTGCTTCACACGGCCTTCGATGGCCGAGCCGTCGCCGGCGCCGTCGATGATGATCGTGTTTTCCTTGCCGATCTCGATGCGCTTGGCTTGGCCCAGGTCGTTCAGGGTCGCCTTTTCCAGCGTCAGGCCGATTTCCTCGGCGATCACGGTACCGCCGGTCAGGATGGCGATGTCTTCCAGCATGGCCTTGCGGCGGTCGCCGAAGCCCGGGGCCTTCACGGCGGCGGTCTTCAGGATGCCACGGATGTTGTTCACCACCAGCGTTGCCAGGGCTTCGCCCTCGACGTCTTCGGCGATGATCAGCAGCGGACGGCCAGCCTTGGCCACTTGCTCCAGCACCGGCAGCAGGTCACGGATGTTCGACACCTTCTTGTCGAACAGCAGGACGAACGGGCTGTCCAGGGCAACAACCTGCTTTTCCGGGTTGTTGATGAAGTACGGCGACAGGTAGCCGCGGTCGAACTGCATGCCTTCCACGACTTCCAGCTCGTCGGCCAGCGACTTGCCGTCTTCCACGGTGATCACGCCTTCCTTGCCAACCTTGTCCATGGCTTCGGCAATGCGCTCGCCGATCGAGGCGTCGCTGTTGGCCGAGATCGCGCCAACCTGGGCGATTTCCTTGCTGGTGGTGGTGGGCTTGGACAGCTTCTTCAGCTCTTCCACGGCAGCGCCGACAGCCTTGTCGATGCCGCGCTTCAGGTCCATCGGGTTCATGCCGGCGGCAACGAACTTCATGCCTTCGCGGACGATCGACTGGGCCAGCACGGTAGCGGTGGTGGTACCGTCACCGGCGTTGTCGCTGGTCTTGGAAGCCACTTCCTTGACCATCTGCGCGCCCATGTTCTGGAGCTTGTCCTTCAGTTCGATTTCCTTGGCCACGGACACGCCGTCCTTGGTCACGGTCGGGCCGCCGAAGCTGCGCTCCAGCACCACGTTGCGACCCTTCGGGCCCAGGGTCACCTTCACTGCGTTGGCGAGAATGTTCACGCCTTCGACCATCTTGGCACGGGCGGCGTCGCCGAACACTACGTCTTTTGCTGCCATGTTCTGTTTCTCCTGATCTGTACGAGTGACGCGTGGATTACTTGTTGACCACGGCCATGATGTCTTCTTCGCGCATGACCAGCAGTTCCTGGCCATCCACCTTCACGCCTTGGCCGGCATACTTGCCGAACAGCACGCGGTCACCCACCTTGACGTCGAGGGCAATGTTGTTGCCCTTGTCATCCTTCTTGCCGGGGCCGATGGCGAGGACTTCGCCTTGATCGGGCTTCTCGGCAGCATTGTCGGGAATCACGATGCCGGATGCGGTCTTGGTTTCATTGTCCAGACGCTTCACGATCACACGGTCGTGCAGAGGACGCAGGTTCATACGGACTCCTAGGTACAAAAAGTGAGTTTTGATTCACAAATGGCCGTCTGAAGGCRACGGCCAACGGTTTTCGGGTACCGCAAGGGCTCTGTTAGCACTCACCCCCGGGGAGTGCTAATTATAGGGACGAGGGTTGTCGTTTTCAAGACAGGGGCTGAATACGGGGTTTCCCTACACAAGGGTTTACCCTATGGCTTATGATCCGCCGCAACCGTGGAGTCTATATCTTGGCGAATCCCATTCCGAAGTCGATACCGATGCCGAACGACCCGGACCTTGTGCCGGGCATGCCTTACCGCCACTACAAGGGCGGCGCCTACCGTGTGACCGGCCTGGGCCGCTTCGAGGCCGACCTGGCGCCCGTGGTGGTCTACGAGTCCATGCGCGACCGCTCGATCCTGTGGGTGCGCACGGCGGAAGTCTTCACCGAGCCGGTGCGGACCGACGCCGGCGAGATGCCCCGCTTCGCGCCGGACTGGCCGGCCGCGCTGGCCTGCCTGGACTTCCTGCCGCGCCAGACCGTGCTCCAGGCGCTGGCGCTCTATGAGGCGCCCTATCGCCGCTACCACGACCGCACCCATGTGCTCGAGATGTTCGAGGTGGCGCACGCCCGGGGCCTCGCGCTGAACCCGGCGCAGGCGCTGGCGGTGCTGTTCCATGACGCGGTGTACGTGCCCGGCTGCGAGCACAACGAGGCCGCCTCGGCGGCGTTGATCGAAACCATGGTGGGGGATGTGGATGCCGACGTGCTGCGCCAGGCCATGCAGATCGTGCTGGACACCCGCGCGCACACGCCGACCGCGCCCGACGCGGCCACAGTGCTCGATCTGGACCTGTACCGGCTGGCGGCCCCCGCCGAGGCGTTCGACGCCTATACGCAAGCCGTGTTCGAGGAGAACCGCGCGCTGCTGGCCCGCCGCACCGGGCTGGCCGGCGCGGCGCTGCACGCGGCCTTCATGGCACGCCGCGTGGGCTTCCTCACTACGCTGGCGCAGCGCGAGCGCCTGTTCCTGACGCCCGCCTTTGCCGATGCCGAGCAACCCGCGCGCGACAACATCGCCCGGATCGCGGCCGCCCTGCCCCGGGCTTAGTCGAGTCCGCTGCTGTCGAGGTAGCCCAGCGCCTCGCGCACCTCGCGGCGCGCCTTGAGCACATAGCCGACTCGGCGGTCACGAATCACGAGGACGAGTACGTCGGCCTGCACCATCTCGCCGAAATGATGGGCCGCGCGATGGAGGGTGAGCCCGGCAAGCTGGGCGAGCTGGTCGGCCGGCAGGCCGTCATCGCCGGCCTCGAGCAAGGCGCGGCAGATGGCCGCGCGCGCGGGCACGGCGAGCAGCGCAAACGTCAGCGCGCTTTCCTGAGTGGCCATGTCCAACCCCGTGTCGTCGTGTATGCAGTGGTTTGTAGCGCGGTAACGCGGCAAACGCAAGCCTCGACGGCATTCGTCCCGCCCCCGTTGGCACGGGAAGCGGGGCGAAATAGACCTAACTGCGGGGCCTAACCTGGACAATGCGGACGGCCCGGACCAGCCGGGCCGACGCGGCCAACCCGCCTCAGACCACGAACGGCAACTGGCGCTGGCGCTTGCCGGTGAGCCGGAACAGCGCGTTGGCCACTGCCGGCGCGATGGCCGGCACGCCCGGTTCCCCGAGGCCGGTCGGGTTGTCCTGCGAGGGGACGAAGAACACGTCCACCTGCGGGGCGTCCGGCATGCGGGGCGGCGGGTAGTCGGGGAAGTTGCTGTTCTTCACCGCGCCGTTCTCGATCTCGATGGCAAACCCGGGCCGGGTCATCGACAGCCCGAACACGCAGCCGCCCTGGATCTGCGCCTCGGCCGAGAGCGGATTGACCACGCGGTTCGCGTGCACGCCGGCGGTCACGCGGTGCACGCGCGGCTCACCCTTGACCACCGACACGTCCACCACATAGGCCACCACCGAGCCGAACGACTCGTGCACGGCCACGCCCCAGGCATGCCCCTTCGGCAGCTTCTTCTTGCCGTAGCCGGACTTGTCCACCGCCAGTTGCAGCGCGGCGCGGTGCCGGGCGTGCTTTTGCGGGTCCAGCCGGGCCAGGCGCCACGCCACCGGGTCCTGCCTGGCGGCGGTAGCCATCTCGTCGGCCAGCGTTTCCTTGACGAAGCCCGTGTGCGTGTTGCCCACCGAGCGCCACCAGAGCACCGGCACGTCCACCTTCGGATGATGCACGGCCAGTTGCAGCGGCACGTCGTAGTCGTTCTCGACGATGCCCTCAGTCATCGTCACGTCCACGCCGTTCTTGACCATCATCGACTCGAACGGCGTGCCGCTGACGATGGACTGGCCGACGATGGTGTGCTGCCAGCCCACCACGGCGCCCTTGGCGTCCACGCCGATGCGCGCGCGGTGCACGTGCAGCGGCCGGTAGTAGCCGCCCTTGATGTCGTCCTCGCGGCTCCACATCACCTTGAGCGGCTCGGTGTGGCCGTTGCCGACCCACGTGCGCAGCACATTGGCGGCTTCCACCAGATAGTCCGAGGTCGGCACCGCGCGCCGGCCGAAGCCGCCGCCAGCCATCATCGTGTTCAGCGTGACCTTCTCCGGCGCCAGCCCCAGCGTGCGGGCGATGGCGGCCTGGTCGACGGTCTGGAACTGCGAGCCCACCCACACCTTCACCGCCGTGGCCTTGTTGCCGGCCACCTCGGCCTGCATGGTGCAGTTGAGCGGCTCCATCGGCGCGTGGGCCAGGTACGGCAGGCGGTATTCGGCGTCGATGACCTTCGCCGCGCCCTTGAGCGAGGCGTCTATCCCCTCGAGCGGCCTGGCCACCGTGCCCGGCTGCGTGGCCAGCTTGCTGTACTGGTCGAACAGCGCGGCGGTGCTCACCGTCGAGCCGGTGTCTTCCCAGACGATCTCCAGCGCCTCGCGCGCGGTCTTGGCGGGCCAGTAGCCATCGGCCACCACGGCCACGCCGGTGCCGCCACGGTCCACGGGCACCAGCATCACATCGACCACGCCCTTGATCTTGCGCGCGCGGTCGGCGTTGAACGTCTTGACCTTGCCGCCAAAGCGCGGCGGGCGGGCCACCACGGCCACGACCATGTCCTTGAGCCGGGTGTCGATGCCGAACACGGCGTCGCCGTGCAGCTTGGCCGCCGAATCCAGGCGCGGCGTGGGCTTGCCGACGATGCGGAACTGCGCCGGGTCCTTGAGCGTGACCTGCGCCGGCACGGGCAGGCCCATGGCGGCGTTGGCCAGCTCGCCATACGTCGCGCGATGGCTGCCGGAGGTGACCACGCCCAGCGACGTGCTGCAGCTCGCCGGGTCCACCTTCCACTGCTGGGCCGCCGCCGAGATCAGCATCGCCCGGGCGCGCGCGCCCAGCTCACGATACTGCTGGAACGAGTGGTTCAGGGCCGTGGAGCCCCCGGTGATCTGGATGCCGAAGGCCGGGTCCTTGTACGCGTCGCCGGCCGGGGCCAGCACCGCGCGCACGTTCTTCCAGTCCACATCCAGTTCCTCGGCCAGCGCCATCGGCAGGGCCGTGTGCACGCCCTGGCCGAACTCGAGCCGGTTCACGGCCACCGTCACGGTGTTGTCCGGGCCGATGATCAGGAACGCCTGCGGCGCGGACGGCGCCTTGGGGGCGCCTTCCTGGGCCTGCGCAACCGCGCTGAGCCCGCCGATGCCGATCGCCAGCCCGCCGCCAGCCAGCCCGCCCAGCTTCAGGAAGCTGCGCCGCGAGAGCGGGGCGATGCCTTCTGCCGGCGCGGACGCCTCGCTCACCGGCGCGCCGCTGCCGCCGGCCAGTGCTTCAATGCCACGAATTCGCATGATGATTCCCCGCTCAGGCGATGGCCCGGGCGGCATCCTTGATGGCCGCGCGAATCCGTTGATAGGTGCCACAGCGGCAGATGTTGCCAGCCATGGCCTGGTCGATGTCGGCGTCGGTGGGGCGCGGCTTGCTGCGCAGCAGGCCCACGGCGCTCATTACCTGCCCGTTCTGGCAGTAGCCGCACTGGGCCACGTCGTGGCGCAGCCAGGCGTCGAGCACGGCGCGGCCGATCTTGTCGTCCGGCATCGATTCGATGGTGCCGACCTTGCTGCCGGCCACGGCCGAAATCGGCATCACGCAGCTACGCGTGGCCTGACCGTTGATGTGGACCGTGCAGGCGCCGCAGGCAGCCATGCCGCAGCCGAACTTGGTGCCGGTCATGCCGAGGTTGTCGCGCAGGGCCCAGAGCAGTGGCGTGGACGGATCGGCGTCCACGTCCACGGTCTTGCCGTTGAGGGTGAGGGTAGTCATTGCGGGGAACTCCTTGGGTGCGTTGCCCTTAGTCTTCTTGCATCGCACCGCCGGGCTCGTTGGCAAGCAACGTGGCACGGGATCCCTGGCCACCCGGCGGCGCCCACGGAGGATAGAACAAATTCGAGAAACGTGCGCCGCCCTACGCACACGGGTTGGCGTGCACCGGGATGGGGCGAAACGGAAGTTTCTGGGCCCTGCTAATTAAGTAGCGCCCCTTCTATTTAGTCGCGGACAAATAGAGATGCAGCGCGTTGAGGTCGGTGTCGTTCATCTTGGCGAACGACGAGAACGGCATGACCCGGCTGACGTCGGTGCCGTCGGGCCGCTTGCCGGTGCGCATCATGGCGACGAACTGGTCCGGCTGGGGGTAGCGCTTCATCACGCCGTTCGGGCGCAGGTCGGCGGCCGGCGGCCAGTCGGGCGGCGCGCCGGGGATATGGCCGCCGCGCAGGTCGCCGCCATGGCAGCCCATGCAGGCATTGGCCATGTACTGGCCATAGGCCGGCGTCACCGCGGCGGCAATCGCCGGCGCGGGCGGCAGGTCATGGTTGATCTTCTCGGCGGCGTCCCGGATCACGCCCGCGCCGTACAGCCCCTGCGCGAACCACGGGAAGCGCACTTCGGCCGGCTGCCCGTTGGCCGGCGGCAGGCTGCGCACGTAGGCCACCAGCGCGCCGAAGTCCTCGTTTGAAAGCCGGTTGTAATCCTCGCTCGGCATGATCAGCAGCGGCCGGCCCGTTGGCGCCACGCCGTGGCGGATGGCGCGGTCCCAGTCCTCCGGGCGGTATTTGGCGACGTCGGGGTTGGCCTGGGTGATGTCCGGCGCCCGCACGCGCAGGCCGTTGGGCTCGTCGAAGACCTGCTTGCCGGCGCCCTTGGCGCCGTGGCAGTCCATGCAGCCGCGCGATTCGTAGAGATATTTGCCATGGGCGATGGCGGCGGTGTCGGTGGGAATCGTCACCGGGGTCACGTTGACCTTCACGGTCCGCGCGAGCTTGCGTCCGCCCCACCAATAGGTACTGCCCACGGCCACCACCACCACGACAACGAAGGTAATCGACGCCGAACTGGCGATGCGGAAGAATCGCGCAATATCCATGGGTTCCCCTCTCCGTGGCGGAGGCACGGCCGCCGCGCGGCCCGCCCCGGCCTGATTGCAGCCGGATCGGGGCGCGGATTCTGTGCGCGATGATACAGACGCCGACCGCCCGCGGCATCGGGTCTTCCCCACCCCCTACCAAAAAATGCGCCCGAGCGCCAGCCCCAACAACGCCCCGCCATGCCCCGTATCTCGGGGCTCGTCCGCCCCGCAGAACGACTACATTGCGCCATACGCTGGGCAGGGGTGCGACCGTTGCACCGGCACCCGCCGTACCCCGGACCGCCTCCTGATGCACAGGGGCAGCCATCGACAACACAAGACATGACGCCAGAGACGGCCGCGAACCCCCTCCAACCCCCGCCCCCGGCGGCTGCCCCCTGGCGGCGGCGGCTGCAGGGCGCGCTGCTGGCACTGTGCACGCTCGCCGGGGTGGCGGCCATCTGGGCCGGCCACGAACTGCTGGTCTCGGCCGCGCTGGTGGCGATCTTCCCGGCCTGCATCGCCTTCATGAGCGCGCAGAATCGCAAGAGCCGCGCCAACCTGCGCAGCAGCGAGCAGCGCTTCCGGCAGGCGCTGGAGCATTCGGCCATCGGCATGGCGCTGGTCGGGCTGGACGGGCGCTGGCAACTGGTGAACCGGGCCATGTGCGAGCTGCTCGGGTACACGCCCGAGGAGTTCCGGGAGATTCCGTTCCAGCGGATGACCCACCCGGACGACCTGGACGCCGACCTGCGCCAGCTGGAACGCCTGACCGCCGGCGAGATCGACGCCTACCGCATGGAAAAGCGCTACCGCCACAAGGACGGCCGCTACCGCTGGGCGCTGCTGGCCGTGTCGATGGTGCGCAACCAGCAGACCGGCCAGCCGGACCATTACATCTCCCAGATCGAGGATATCCACAGCCGCAAGACGGACCACGAGCGCATGGAACAACTGGCACGCCGCATGGAACTGGCCGTGGAAGCCGGCGGCGTGGGCATCTGGGAATGGGATTTCACCAACGCCACCATCACCTGGGACGCCCGCATGCACGCGCTGCACGGCACCTCGGTGGAGCTGGGCGCGCCCACGCTGGCGCAGTGGATCGCCATGCTGCACCCCGAGGACGTGAGCCGGGTCAGCACCGAGATGCGCCAGGCGATTCGCGGCGTGCATCGCTTCGACACCGAATACCGCGTGGTCTGCCCCACCGGCGAGGTGCGCCACGTGCGCGCCATGGCCATGGTCTCGCACCACGACGATGAGGACGACGACGATGGCGGCGGCGCCAGCGCAGGCACCCCCACGCGCCGCGGCATGACGCGCGCCCTGGTCGGCACGAACTGGGACATCACCGAGCAGCGCCGCCTGAACCGCGCGCTGTTCGAGGAAAAGGAGCGGCTGCACATCACCTTGCGCTCGATCGGCGACGCGGTGATCTGCACGGACCGCGTGATGCGCGTGACCTTCATGAACCCGATCGCCGAGCAGCTCACCGGCTGGAGCATGGACGCCGCGATGGGCCAGCCGCTCGAGCAGGTCTTCCGCATCGTCGATGAAATCACCGGGGTGACCATCCCCAGCCCGGTGGAGCAGTGCCTGCAAACCCTGCGCCCGGCCTACCTCCAGGAAGGCGCGGTGCTGCAAAGCCTGACCGGCGAGCGCCACGACGTGCAGGACTCCGCCGCGCCGGTGCTGACCAATGACGGCGGCGTGCTGGGCGCCGTGCTGGTGTTCCAGGACATCACGACCTCCCGGGCGCTGCAGCGCGAACTGGCCCACTCGGCCACCCACGACGCCCTGACCGGCCTGCCCAACCGCGCCTGGTTCGAAAAGCGCCTGCGCGAGTCCTGCGAGGCCGCCCGCCTGCATGGCCACCGCGCCGCGCTGTGCTTTATCGACCTGGACCGCTTCAAGATCGTCAACGACACCGCCGGCCACGGCGCCGGCGACGTGCTGCTGCGCGAACTGGGCTACGTGATCCGCCACCACGTGCGCCCGGACGACCTGCTCGCCCGGCTGGGCGGCGACGAATTCGCGCTGCTGCTCAAGGACTGCTCGGTGGACCAGGCCGAGCACGTGTGCCAGAAGGTCATCGACGCCGTGCGCGAGCGCCGCTTCCCGTGGGAAGGCCGCGTCTACGACGTGGGCGCGAGCATCGGCATCGCCGCCATCGACGCGGACACCCCGCCGGTAGGCGAGCTGATGAGCCGCGCCGACGTGGCCTGCTACGCCGCCAAGGCCGCCGGTCGCAACCGGGTCTCGGTCTACCGGCGCGATGAAAGCGACGCGCGGCGCCATCACCGCGAGCTGGAGGTGGCCGCCGGCATCCATTCGGCCCTCGACGCCAACCGCTTCCGCCTCTACGCCCAGGAGATCCGCTCGCTGCGTGAGGGCGAGCAGGGCCGGCACGTCGAGATCCTGGTCCGCATGGTCGATGAGCAAGGCGCGCTGATCATGCCCGGCGCGTTCATCCCGGCCGCCGAACGCTACGACCTGATGGGTCACATCGACCGCTGGGTGATCCGCAACGTGCTGCACCAGTACGGGCGGCGGCTGGCGGCGGTGCCGGGGCTGTCGGTGTCGATCAACCTGTCGGCCAACTCGCTGGGCGAGCCCTTCCTGCTGCCCTTCCTGCACGACGCCCTGCGCGACTCCGTGCTCCCCGCCAACCGCATCCGGCTGGAGATCACCGAGACCGCGCTGATCAACAACATGACCGCCGCCAGCCGGCTGGTGGCCGAGATGCGCAGCACCGGCTGCACCGTGGCGCTGGACGACTTCGGCGCCGGCCTTTCGTCGTTTTCCTATCTGAAGCAGTTCCCGGTGGACTACCTCAAGATCGACGGCAGCTTCATCCGCAACCTCACCGGCAGCGTGGTGGACCGCGAGATCGTCAGTTCGATCAACGACATCGGCCACCGGCTGGGCGTGCAGACCGTGGCCGAGTCCGTGGAGGACGAGGAAACGCTGGGCACGCTGCGCGCGATCGGCGTGGACTACGCCCAGGGCTATGTGATCGGCCGGCCGGTGCCGGTGGAGCAGTTGCTCGAGGCGTGGGAGCACGAGGCGGACGCGGCCTGACCTGTTAACGGCGACACCGCAAACCACGCCCAGGCGCACATCGACACCACCGTTTCTCCCTCTCCCCTCAGCGGGAGAGGGCCGGGGAGAGGGGTGGTCTAGCAAGCGACCACACACAGCGGGGCCCTCGGTGTGCTCCAGCGCGCAGGCTTCGGCCAGCGCCGGCCCTCTCCCCCAACCCCTCTCCCGCAAGCGGGCGAGGGGAGCAAAACATCACATGGCCGTTCGGTTTTCCGAACGGCCTGCCGCCCATCCGTCCGGATCCCCGAACGCCGCGCCGCCGCCACGCGCAAAATCCCTTTCCAATCATCGACTTACACCCTTCCCAAAGCGCCGCCGCGCTGGCACGCCTCGTGCACACCTAGGCGCCGCTGTCAGGGCGCGACGCCTACGTGCCCGACCCCAAGGAGGATGTACTGACGATGACAATGAAGCGACTGCCCACACTGATCTTCATCGCGATGCTGCTCGGCGTTCTGGCCGGCACCGCTGCCCACCACCTGGCGCCCGACGCCGCCACCGCGAAATCGATCGCGGACCACTTCGCCATCCTCACCGACATCTTCATGCGGATGATCAAGATGATCATCGGCCCGCTGGTGTTCGCCACGCTGGTCGCCGGCATCGCCGGCATGGGCGACGGCAAGGCCGTCGGCCGCATCGGCCTGAAGGCGATGGCCTGGTTCCTGGGCGCATCGATCACCTCGCTGCTGCTGGGTCTGGTGATGGCCAACCTGCTGGCGCCGGGCCACGGCATGAACCTGCCGCTGCCAGCCGCGGACGCCGCCTCGAACCTGAAGACCGGGGCGCTGAACCTGCGCGAGTTCATCGCGCACATGTTCCCCAAGAGCTTCGTGGAGGCCATGGCCACCAACGAGATCCTCCAGATCGTGGTGTTCTCGCTGTTCTTCGGCTTCGCGCTCGGCACGCTCAAGGACGGCATCGGCAAGCCGGTGCTGCAGGGCGTGGACGGCCTCGGCCACGTGATGCTGAAGGTGACCAATTACGTGATGGCGTTCGCGCCGGCTGGCGTGTTCGGCGCGGTGGCTGCCGTGATCACGGCGCAGGGCCTGGGCGTGTTGACCGTCTACGCCAAGCTGCTGGGCAGCCTCTACCTGTCGCTGGCCCTGCTCTGGGTGGCGCTGATCGCCGGCGGCTACTACTTCCTGGGCCGTGACATCTTCCGCCTGATCCGCCAGCTCCGTGCGCCGCTGATGATCGGCTTCGCCACGGCCAGCAGCGAATCGGCCTACCCGAAGGTGATCGAGCAGCTCACGCGCTTCGGCGTGAAGCCGCGCATCACCGGCTTCGTGCTGCCGCTCGGCTACTCGTTCAACCTGGACGGCTCCATCATGTACACCTCGTTCGCCGCGCTGTTCGTGGCGCAGGTGTACGGCATCCAGCTCTCGCTCACGCAGCAGATCACCATGCTGCTGGTGCTGCTGGTGACCAGCAAGGGCATCGCGGGCGTGCCGCGCGCCTCGCTGGTGGTGGTGGCCGCCGTGCTGCCGATGTTCGGCCTGCCGGAGGCCGGCATCCTGCTCGTGTTGGGGATCGATCACATCCTGGACATGGGCCGTACCGTCACCAATGTGCTGGGCAATGCCATTGCCACGACCGTCGTCGCCAAAAGCGAAGGCGCGATCGGCGCGCCGGATCTCTCCGACGAGGACGACACCTCGGCGGACAGCAACACCGGCCTGACACCCGCTCAGGCGCTGGCCAGCAAGTAAGCCGGCCAGGCGTGCCAGGGCCCGGTTGCCGATCAGGCGGCCGGGCCTTTTTGCGTTTACCGGGACGTCTGACCCGTCCGATTTGGCCGGCACTTGCATGGGGTGTGGTAAAACGTGGGCCTCGCCGCGGATCCGGCCCGCACCGCGCCAGCAGCATGCGGCGTCGGCGTCACCCGACGGCTGTGCATCCGCCTCACAGAATTCCTCATGACCGGCCCCCTGTCCTCCGCCGATACCGGCCTCGCTCCTGGCGGGGGCGGCGGCACCTCGCCCTGGCGCCGCGCCGCGCCGATCGTCGCCCTGCTGGCCCTGGCCGCGCTGGTGACGGCCGCGGGCTGGCTCGGCTATCGCTTTACCTATGACACCGCGCTGAACCGCCAGGCCGAACGTGGCCAGGTGCAGATGCGCCTGTACGCCCAGGCGCTGGAGAGCGAACTGGCCCGTTTCGACTACGTGCCAAGCCTGCTCTCGCTCGATGCCCGCATCGAGGGGCTGCTGCGCCAGCCGGGCAACCCCGAGCGCGTGGCCGCCGCCAACGCCTACCTCGCCGCGCTGAACGGCCGGGCCGGCACCCGCGTGGTCTATATCCTCGACGCGCGCGGCAAGGTCCTCGCGACCAGCAATTTCCAGCGTCCCGACAGCTATCTCGGCGAAGACCTGAGCTTCCGCCCCTACTTCCGCAGCGCCATCGAAGGCCAGCTCGGCCGCTTCTACGGCGTGGGCACCACGCGCAGCGAATCTGGCTACTACCTCTCCGCCCCGCTGGGCGACCGTGACAAGCCGGTGGGCGTGGCGGTGGTCAAGATCGGCCTGGAGCCGCTCGAGAACCGCTGGCAGGGCAACGACAGCCAGATGCTGCTGAGCGACGAGAACGGCGTGGTGATCCTCGCTTCGGACCCGTCCTGGAAGCTGGCCGCCACGCGGCCGCTGGCGCCGGCCCAGCGCGAGAAGCTGGACCGCTCGCTCCAGTACAACCGCGCCCCGCTGCCCCCGCTGGCGCTGACCACGGTGCGCGAACTCGGCCTCGGCCCCAGCGAGGGCGGCGACGCCCTGGTACGGCTGCGCCAGGGCCCGCCGATGCTGGCCCAGCACCTGGCCCTGCCCGGCACCGACTGGAACCTGACCCTGCTGACCAATACCTCGCAGGCCCGCGTGGCCGCGCTCAACAGCGCGGCGCTGGCCGGCGTGCTGGCGGCGTTCGTGCTGCTGCTCGGGGCGGCCTGGAACGTGCGGCGGCGCATCGTCAGCGAGCGGCTGGCGGCGCGCACGGCGCTGGAGGCGGCCAACAGCGAACTCGAACGCAAGGTGGCCGAACGCACCGCCGACCTCTTCGCCGCGAACCAGCAACTGCATGCCGAAGTGGCCGAACGCACCCGCACCGAGACCTTCCTGCGCCAGGCGCAGGACGGGTTGATGCAGGCCGGCAAGCTCGCGGCGGTGGGCCAGATGTCGGCCGGCATCGCCCATGAACTGAACCAGCCGCTCGCGGCGCTGCGCACGCTCTCGGGCAACACCGGCAAGTTCCTCGAACGCGGCGACCACGCCACGGCGCAGGAAAACCTCGGCAAGATCATCGGGCTGGTGGACCGCATGGGGCGCATCACGGGCGCGCTGAAGTCCTTCGCGCGCAACCCGTCGGTGGGCCAGCGCGGCACGGCCCGGCTGGCCGAGGCGGTGGACAACGCGCTGTTCCTGCTGGAGACGCGCATCGCGGCGGTGGCGCCGGCCATCGAGCGCGACATCGACCCCCATCTGATGGTGGCCTGCGACCCGAACCGGCTCGAGCAGGTGCTCGTCAACCTCGTCGGCAATGCACTCGATGCGATGGCCGCGATGGCCGGCCGCACCGCGCCCCGGCTCTCGCTGCACGCCTACCAGAGCGGCGGGCTGGTGCACCTGACCGTGCGCGACAGCGGCCCGGGGCTGTCCGAGGCGGCCTTCGCGCGGCTGTTCGAGCCATTCTTCACGACCAAGCCGGCTGGCGAAGGGCTGGGGCTCGGCCTGACGCTGTCCGCCGGCATCCTGAACGAGAACGGCGGCACGCTGACCGCGATCAACCATCCCGAGGGCGGCGCCTGCTTTACGCTCGCCCTGCCCGAGGCCGGGCCGGAGGCGCGGCATGTCGGCTGAGGTGCAGCAGCCGGACGCCATGACGGCTGGCATGACGACGATGACGGTGATGATCGTCGAGGACGACCCGGACGTGCGGCTCGGCTGCGAGCAGGCACTGCGGCTCGAAGGCATGGCCACGCGCGGCGTGCCCAGCGCCGAGGCCGCGCTGCGCGAGGTGCAGGCCGGCTACGCCGGCATCGTCGTCAGCGACATCCACCTGCCCGGCGCCGACGGCATGGCGCTCCTGCGCGAGCTGATGACGCGCGACGCCGCGCTGCCGGTCATCATGATCACCGGTCACGGCGACGTGTCGCTGGCCGTGCAGGCGATGAAACAAGGCGCGTACGACTTCCTCGAGAAGCCGTTCTCGCCCGAGCGGCTGGTGGCCACGTGCCGCCGCGCGCTCGACAAGCGCCGGCTGGCGCTGGAAGTGGCCGAGCTGCGCGCGCGGCTGGCCGGGCGCGAGACGCTGTCCGCCCGGCTGATCGGCGACTCCCCGGCCATCGGCCGGCTGCGCCAGATGATTGCCGACCTGGCCGACACCGCCGCCAACGTGCTGATCCACGGCGAGACCGGCACCGGCAAGGAGCTGGTGGCGCGCTGCCTGCACGAAGCCAGCGGCCGGCGGGCGCGCCATTTCGTGCCGATCAACTGCGGCGGCCTGCCCGAACAGCTGTTCGAATCGGAGATCTTCGGCCACGAGGCCGGCTCGTTCACGGGCGCCGCGCGGCGCCGCATCGGCAAGATCGAGCATGCCGACGGCGGCACGCTATTCCTCGACGAGATCGAGAGCATGCCGATGCCGATGCAGATCAAGCTGCTGCGCGTGCTGCAGGAGCGCGTGGTGGAGCGGCTGGGCTCCAACCTGCCGGTGCCGGTGAACGCACGCGTGGTGGCGGCGACCAAGGCGGACCTGCGCGCGCTGGCGGATGCCGGCCAGTTCCGCGCCGACCTGTACTACCGGCTGAACGTGGTGACGCTGGCCCTGCCGCCGCTGCGCGAGCGGCGCGAGGACGTGCCGCAGCTATTCGAGCATTTCGTCGCCCAGGCCGCGCTGCGCTTCGAGCGCGAGGCCGTGCCGGCCACGGCGGCCGAGCTGGCCCGGCTGGTGGCCTACCCCTGGCCCGGCAATGTGCGCGAGCTGCGCAACCTGGCGGAACGCCACGTGCTCGGCCTGGGCTGCGACCCCGCCCAGGGTGGCGCCGCGCCGCACGCGCTGCCGCTCTCCCAGGCCGTGGAGCAGTTCGAGCGCGCGCTGATCGCCGATGCGCTGCGCCGTCACGACGGCAACCTGAGCCGCGCCGGCGAGGCGCTGGGCGTGGCCAAGACCACCCTGTTCGACAAGGTGAGGAAGTACGGGCTGAACTGACCGTCACGCCGTCGACGGCAATGTATCGAATGTACGAGCGGGGGAACTGCCGCGCCTGGCACCTGTCCCTTGAGAGGTGCGCTGGGACTGGCACGCGGGCAAAAATGCCGGCGAGAATGCGAACCGACAGCGTTGGTGCCGTCCACCGAAGCTGCCCGATGTACGTTAAACAACAAAAGTGTGACGCCAACCACGGGTTTCCCTGTGGCGGCACAGCGCGATGAAGCCATACTATTGGCATGGCGGAACCCTACCGACAGGCGGCACAGACTGCCAGGTTCCAACCGCGCGCGCGGGCACCTGAGCCCACGCACGCGTAAAAGCAACAAAGACCGGCCGGGGAGCGGGTCGCAAATGTCAGGGTCAGTAAATCCGGCAGCCCGGATCAAAACGGCGTGGCGCGTCCGAGGGTGCCACGCGGCGAGCAACAGGCGCCGTGCTGCCGATCGACACTACGGGTGATTGGATGAAACTGGATCCGGAACTGGCTGAAAAGCCCTACTACAGCACGCGGACCGCGGCAAAACTTCTCAACGTCTCGTTGGGCACCGTCCAGAAAATGGTCGAACGCGGCGAATTGGGCGCGTGGAAGACCAACGGCGGCCATCGGCGCATTCACAAGGAAACCGTCCATCGCCTGCTGGCGAGCCGCGCCACGCCCGACATGGCCGCCGAGCACGACCTCGACCTTGTGGTGTTTCACCCGAACCACCAGGAAGCGCAGCGCATCAGCGCCCAGCTGGGCAAGTGGTCGCTGCCGCTCAAGAGCCAGGTGCTCGAGGACGTGGTCGACACGGTCATCACCTCGGTCGACGCCCGGCCGCGCGTGGTGCTCTACTACGTGGAGGAGCTGAACGACGCCGAGTCGGCGACCATCGAGAAGCTCCAGAACTTCTTCGCGCGGCAACGCGTGATCTTCGCCGTGATCACCAACCGCCAGGCCTATGACGGCGTGGCCGATGCGCTCCAGCAATGGGGCATCATGGTGTTCCTGAAGACGCCGTCGCTGGAAGAGATCAAGGGCTTCCTGCGCGCGCAGCTGATGATGGGGCGCGTGGGCGCCTGAGCGCAGGCTGGCTCCCCTCCTCCTTCCGGGAGAGGGGAGCAAGACCACGCGTCCGGTATTAAGTAAGAGCCCCGTACACTCCCGCTCCCCTTCCCCTCAGGCCGCCACGGCTTCCTGGCAGGACGCCATCATCCAGCCGTACAGGTCGCGCGGGTCCGGCGGCAGCGCCACGAGCGCGATCGGCCTTCCCACCCCATGCGCGCGCGCCGCAGCATGGAGCCAGCGCAGCACCGCGTAGTCCTCCAGCGCGAATCCGACCGAATCGAAGATCGTCACATCGTCCACCGACACCCGGCCCGGCGCGGCGCCTGACAGCACTTCCCACAACTCATGCACCGGCGCCTCGGGCCATTGCTGGATCTCGCCCTCGATGCGGGACTGCGGGGCGTACTCCACCACGATCCGCGCGGCGTGCAGGATGTCCGCGTGCAGCTCGGTCTTGCCCGGGCAGTCGCCGCCCACGGCGTTCAGGTGCATGCCGGGACGGATCATGTCTGGCGTGAGGATGGTGGCGTGGGTCTTGTCGGCCGTCACCGTGGCCACGATGTCGGCCCCCGCCAGCGCGGCCGAGATCGACCCCACCGGCACGATCGACAAGCCCGCCACGCCGGCAAGGTTGTGCACCAGCCGCGCGGTGGCCGCCGGGTCGATGTCGTAGGCGCGGATCTCGCGCACGCCGAGCATCGCGTGGAAGGCCAGCGACTGGAATTCGGCCTGCGCGCCGTTGCCGACCAGCGCCATCGTGCGGGCACCGGGCCGGGCCATGGCGCGCGCCGCCAGCGCCGAGGTGGCGGCCGTGCGCAGCGCCGTGGCCAGCGTCAGGTCGGCCAGCAGCAGCGGGAAGCCCGTGCGCACATCGGCCAGCATGCCGCAGGCCATCACCGTCGGCAGCGCCTGCTGCGCGTTGCCGGGATGCCCGTTGACGTACTTGAAGGCGAACTGGGCGCCGTCGCTGACCGGCATCAGTTCGATCACGCCCACCGGCGAATGGCTGGCCAGCCGCGCCGATTTCTCGAAGGCGGGCCACCGCAGGAAGTCTTGGCGGACGTGCTCGGCGACCTCGCCGATGGCCCGGGCGACGCCGATGCGGCGCACCAGCGTGGCGGCGTCGGCGGCATCCAGGAAGGTTGTCATTTTGGCCGTCATGGCGGTCTCCTGGTCATGCGGCCACGGCGCGGCGCGCGGGCGTGCTGGTGCGATCCAGGCGCAGCGTCATGCAGTAAGCCCCGCCGCCGGAGAGCATGTACGGCGACAGGTCTACCTCGTGCAGCCGGTAGCCGCGCCGGCCCAGTTCGCCGCGCAGATGCGGCGTGGTGCGGGTCATCACCACGTGGTCGTCCAGATTGACGGCGTTGACGCTGAAGTGGCGCAGGTCGTCCTCGGTGGCCTCGATGCGCAGTGCCGCCGGCACGCGCGCGTGCAGGGTGCGCAGCGCCGCCGCCGAGAACGCGGGCGGGTAATAGAGCACCTCGCCGCCGGCCAGCGGGCAGAAACAGACGTCGAGGTGATAGCTCTGCTCGGTGGCCAGTTCCAGCGCCACCACCTCCTGTCCAAACTGCGCGCCGACGGCATCGGCGGCCTCGCGCGAGGAGCGCGGACCGAAGCCGGCCCAGAAATGGCCGCGCTGCGCGTCCCAGATGCAGTCGCCCGCCCCTTCCTGATAGCAGCCCTCGGGCAGCGTGATCACGCTGTCGAGCAGACCGCGCGCGCGCAGCGCGTCGAAGATTGCCGCGAACGGCGCTTCTTCGCCCCGGCGCTGCGGGTAGCGGAAGCGCGCCAGCACGGCCTTGCCGTCGAGCACGACCGCCGCGTTGGCCGGGAACACCATGTCGGGCTGGCCCGGCGCCCCTTCGGCCACCTCGACGGCAAACCCGGCGGCGGTCAGCGCGGCGTGGAGCGCGTCGAACGACGCCCGGGCCTGGCGATGCATGCCGCGCGGGTCGCGCGCCCAGGCTGCCGGGTCCATCCACGGGTTGATGCTGTAGGACACGTCATAGAACGTGGGGGCGATGAGGAGGATGGTCGGGCGGTCGGTCACCTGGGCTCCTTTGTCTGTTGTGGCTGCCGTGCGTGCATTGTGGTGCCCGCCCGCGCCAACAAATAGCCAGCAAGATGGACAAAATGCGCGCACGATTCGACAATTCGCCAGCATAGGGCGACAAATCGCCAGAGGAGCCCCCGATGGACGCCACCGACCGACAACTGTTGAGCCTGTTGCGCGACAACGCCCGCACGCCCGTGACGGCGCTGGCCAAGGCGCTGCGCGTCTCGCGCGCGACGGTGCAGAACCGGATCGACAAACTGGAGAAGGAAGGGCTGATCGTCGGCTACACGGTGCGACTCAAGGCCGAGGCCGAGCCACACCGCATCCGCGCCTGGATGACGGTGGCCGTGGAGGGCAATCGCGCCCGGCAGGTGCTGCAGGCCCTGCGCGGGGAGCCCAATGTGCAGACCCTGCATACGACCAACGGCCGCTGGGACATCATCGCCGAACTGCGCGCGGACACGCTGGAGCAGTTCGACCGCACGCTGGACCGGATCCGGCTGATCGAGGGGATCTCGGCCACCGAAACCAGCATCCTGCTGACCAGCTACAAGCTCTGACCGACCCCGCGCACCGCGCGCACTGCCCCGCGCAGCCGCTCGCGGCGGGTTTCCTCGTGCATCACATGGCCGCTCGGGGCCAGCAGGTCGCGTAGCGAGACGATGCCGACGATGCGCATCGTCGCCACGCTCTCCACCACCGGCAGGCGCGCCACGCTCAGTTCGGCCATGCGGCCGGCGGCGGCGCGGCCAGTCAGCGCGGGCAGCAGCGCGGCGGGCGCGGCATCGCCCTGCCCCGCCACCAGATCCCCGCAACGCAGCCCCTCATGGCCGCTCGCGTCCCCGGCATGGGCCGCGACGATGGCCGTGCGATGGAGCATGCCGACCAGCCGGCCCGTGCGCACCACCGGATAGGCGCGATGGGCGGCGTGGTCACCGAAGTAGCGTGGCAGGGCGTCGGCCACGGGTAGTTCGGCGTCGATGGTCACTACGTCGCGCGTCATCAGTTCGTCCACGTGGGCGCGTTCGAGCGGGTCCACGCCGTACTCCCGATAGATATGGAGCCCGCGCCGGGCGATCTTCTCGGTCATGATCGACCGCTTCATGGTCAGCACCGAGAAACCGTAGGCCACCGCCGTGGTCAGCAGCAGCGGCAGCAGCGCCTCGCTGTCGTGCGTGAGGCCGAAGGCGAACACGATGGCAGTCAGCGGCGCGCCCAGCACGCTGCCGAGCACGCCGGCCATGCAGACCAGCGCCCAGAGCGCCGGGGAGCCGCCCGGCAACACCGGCGCCAGCACCACGCCCAGCCCGGCGCCGAGCATCAGCAGCGGCGCCAGCACGCCGCCCGAGGTACCCGAGCCCAGCGCGGCAATCCAGATCACGGCCTTGACGGCCAGCAGCGCCACGGCCACCTCCAGCGCGAGGCGGTTGTTGAGCAGGTCGCCGATCACGTCGTAGCCCACGCCCAGCGCGCGCGGCTCGAAATAGCCGCCAATGCCCACCACCAGCCCGCCGATGGCCGGCCACCACATCCAGTGCAGGCGCAGCTTGCCGAACGCGTCTTCGGTGCGATAGAGCGCCAGCGTCAGCCCCGCGCCGAGCACGCCACACAGCAGCCCGGCCAGCACGCACGAACCCAGCGCCAGTGTGCTGGCCGGCGCGGTCTGGAGCGGGAACAGCGGGCCGGCCTCGAACACGAACGGCCGCAGGAAGCCCGCCACGGCGCAGGCCAGCGCCACCGGCAGCAGGCTGCGCGGGCGCAGCTCGAACAGCAGCAGCTCGATGGCCAGCAGCACGGCGGCCACCGGCGTGCCGAAGATCGCCGTCATGCCGGCGCAGGCGCCCGCCACCAGCAGCGTCTTGCGCTCGGCGGCGGTCAGGTGCAGGTACTGGGCCAGCAGCGAGGCGATGGAGCCGCCGGTCATGATGATCGGCCCCTCGGCCCCGAACGGCCCGCCGCTGCCAATCACGATGCCGGACGACAGCGGCTTGAGCACGGCCACCTTCGGCGACATGCGGCTCTTGCCGAACAGCACCGCCTCGATGGCCTCGGGGATGCCGTGGCCGCGGATCTTGTCGCTGCCGTAGCGTGCCATCAGGCCGACGATCAGCCCGCCGATGGCCGGCACGACGATTACCCAGGGGCCCAGCGCGTGGCTGGCCGGCGAGCGGTCGGCGAAGGAGATCGTCTGGAAGAAGAACAGGTTGGTGAAGAAGCGGATCAGATTGACCAGCACGAAGGCGGCGCCGGTGCTGATCGCGCCGATGGCCAGCGCGATGCCGGCCAGCATGGGCAGGCGGCCGTTGGCGGCGTAGTCGCGTTTCTCGAACGGGACGGGGTCGGAATGTGATGAGGGAGGCATAAGGGGGGGGCGGGGGCAGGGGGGCGCAGTCCGGAGGCCGGCGCAATATATCATGCGATGATATATTTGCGGACCCCCGCATTCTGAGCGCCCCTGCTCCCCGATATCGATGCCCGCCGCATTCGACACTTCCCAACCCGTTGCCAAGGCACGTGCCTGGCTGCGCACTTTCGTGCCGATGCCGATCGCCGCGAGCCTTGGCGAGCGCCTGAAAAGCTGCCTTGGCGCGCTGATCGGCCTGTTCCTGACCGAGTGGATCTGCCGCCGCTTCCTGCAGGGCTTCAACCCGTGGTTCATCGCGCCGATGGGCGCGTCGGCCGTGCTGCTGTTCGCCGTGCCGTCCAGCCCGCTGGCCCAGCCGTGGTCGATCATCGGCGGCAATCTGGTCGCCGCCACCGTGGGCGTGGCCTGCGCGCGCTGGATTCCGGACCCTGGGCTGGCGGCCGGCGTGGCCGTGGCGGGCGCCATCGCCCTGATGTTCCAGCTCCGCTGCGTGCACCCGCCCAGCGGTGCCGTCGCCGTCACGGCGGTGCTGGGCGGCCCGGCTGTGCAGGCGCTGGGCTTCGGCTTCGTGGTGATGCCGGTGGCCATCAATTCGATGCTGCTGCTGCTGGCCGCCCTCGCCTTCAACAACTTCGCCCGGCGGCGCTATCCGCATCGGCCGCCCGAGGCCGCCACGCAGCATCACACCCGCGACGTGCCGCCAAGCCAGCGCGTGGGCGTGACGCGCGCCGACCTGGACGCCGTGCTGGCCGCGCGCGGCGAGTTCCTGGACATCGAGGAAGACGATCTCGAGGCCATCATCGTGGAGGCCGAGCTGCGCGCCTATCGGCGCCGCTTTGGCGATGTGGCGTGCGGGGACATCATGTCGCGGGACGTGGTGGCCGTGCGCCCCGGCCAGGCCGCCGCGGACGCCKCCGCGCTGCTGGCGCGCCATCACATCAAGGCGCTGCCCGTGGTGGACGGCCGGCGCCGCCTGCTCGGCATCCTCACCCAGACCGACTTTTTCCGCGCCCAGCGCATGCACTCGCGCCGCGTGAACGGCACCGTGCGCGACCTGATGACCCGCGCGGTGGTCACCGCGCGCCCCGACCAGCCCATCGTGGAGCTGGGCCGCGCCTTCTCCGACGGCGGGCTGCACCATGTGCCGGTGATCGACGACAACCGCTGCGTGGTCGGCATGGTCACGCAGACGGACCTCGTGGCGGCCCTGCTGCGCCGGGGCGTGACGGAGCCGTGATGGCGGCTTGAGGCGCCGGCCCTCTCCACGAAGTCTCCGCCCCACATCCCGCCTCCCATTACACTCATCCAGGCCAGCGCCCCCGGCGGCGCTGTCATCGATTTCCGCTATGCTTACGGCGTTTCCGTCACACGGCCGCCCCTGGAGATCTGCCCGATGAGTTCCGGACAATTGATTGAAAAGCTCGCCGCCGTCTTCGCGCTGATCGTGTTGATCGGCGGTTCGCTGCTGGTACTCGCCCCGTTCGCCACCGCGCTGCTGTGGGGCGCGATCCTCGCGTACGCCTCCTGGTACCCCTATACCGTACTCACGCGCTGGCTCGGCAACCGGCGCGGCATCGCCGCCCTGATTTGCGTGCTGATTTCCACGGTCATCGTGCTCGGCCCGTTCGTCTATGCCGGCGCCAGCCTCTCCGGCCATCTGGACGATCTCCAGGCGCTGGTCGAACGCTATACCCAGCACGGCATTCCCCAACTGCCCGAATGGCTCAGCAGCCTGCCCTTCGTCGGCAACCAGCTCGCCAACGCGTGGCAGGAGGTCATCACCGCCGACTCCGAGATGGTGGCCAACCTGCGCAAGCTGATCGCGCCGGTCGGCCATGTGCTGCTGGGCGCGGGCCTGTCGATTGGCGCCGGGCTGGGCCAGCTGGCGCTCTCCATCGTCCTGGCGTTCTTCTTCTATACCGGCGGCGAACTGGCCGTGCAGTGGCTGCGCGGCGGCATGCGCCGCGTGGCGGGCGAGCGCGCCGACCACCTGCTGGCGCTGGCCGGCAGCACGGTCAAGGGCGTGGTCTACGGCGTGCTCGGCACCGCCTTCATCCAGGCCGTGCTGGCCGCCATCGGCTTCTGGATTGCCGGCGTGCCCGGCGCCGCCATCCTCGGCTTCATCACCTTCTTCCTCTCCGTGGTGCCGATGGGCCCGCCGCTGATCTGGATTCCGGCCGCGCTGTGGCTCTACCACTCGGGCCACACCGGCTGGGCGATCTTCATGGTGATCTGGGGCGGCGCCGTGGTCGGCATGGCGGACAACGTGGTCAAGCCGTTGCTGATCAGCAAGGGCACCGGCCTGCCGCTGATCTGGATCATGATGGGCGTGCTGGGCGGAGCGCTGGCCTTCGGCTTCCTCGGCGTGTTCATCGGCCCGACCGTGCTGGCCGTGGCCTACGCGCTGCTGCGCGACTGGACCATCGGCACGCAGGAACGGCCGCCGATGACCGCCGTCACGGCCACGCCGCCCAAGACTCTCACTCCGGACGCATGACGCCGGCGCCGCACGCTCCTCCCGACACCCCGCAGGACCTGCCCCCGGATCTGCACCGGCTGGTGGCCTGCGAATACTGCGACGCGCTCTACGAACGCACCGCGCTGGCCCCCGGCGAGCGCGCCGCCTGCCTGCGCTGCGGCGGCCCGCTCTACCGCGAAAGCTCGCGCGCCTACCGCCGCCTGCTGCCGCTGGTGGTGACGGCGCTGATCCTGTTCCTGATCTCCAACGCCTTCCCCATCGTCGAGATGGACCTCAAGGGCGTGCGCACCCAGACCACGCTGATCGGCGCCGTGCAGGCGCTGTTCGCGGACCAGATGGCGCCCGTGGCGCTGCTGGTCTTCGCCACCACCATCCTGTTCCCGCTCTCCGAGATGCTGATGATGGGCTACCTGCTGGTGCCGATGTCGCGCCGGCAGATGCCGCCCGGGTTCGACCGCATCGTGCGCGGCATCCGCCAGACCCGGCCCTGGGGCATGATCGAGGTGTTCATGATCGGCGTGCTGGTCACGCTGGTGAAGCTGTCCACCATGGCGCAGGTGCTGCCCGGCGTGGCGCTGTGGTCGTTCGGCGCGCTGGTGATCGTGCTGGCGGCGATGCTGTCGTTCGATCCGCGCGACCTGTGGCACTACCTCGAGCCGCCCGGCGCGGACGAGGTGCCGCCCCGTGACCGGAGCCCAGCGCCATGAAGACGTTCAGGCTACCCGACAACGACGACGACGCACCGCTGCCCCAGGTGCCCACGGCCACCTCGCGCGGGCTGGTGTCCTGCCACGCCTGCGACCTGGTCAGCCCGCGTACGCTGGAAGGCCAGCCCTGCCCACGCTGCGGCGCCACGCTGCACCATCGCAAGCCGGCCAGCCTGGCGCGCACCTGGGCGTTCTTGCTGGCCGCCTATATTCTCTATATTCCCGCCAACCTGCTGCCGGTGATGGTCACGCAGTCGATCCTCGGCACCCAGCGCGACACGATCCTCTCGGGCGTGATCTACCTCTGGGTGTCCGGCTCGCACCTGCTGGCCGGCGTGGTGCTGATCGCCAGCATCGTCGTGCCGCTGCTGAAGATGATGATCCTGACGCTGCTGCTGGTCTCGGTGCACCTGCGCACGTCGTGGCGCATCCGCCAGCAGACCAGGCTGTACTGGCTGGTGGAAATCATCGGCCGCTGGTCGATGCTCGATATCTTCGTGGTGGCGCTGCTCGCCTCGCTGGTGCGCGCCGGCGCGCTCGCCACGATCATCCCGGGCGGCGGCGCGATGGCCTTCGGCGCCGTGGTCGTCCTGACCATGATGGCGTCGCTGAGCTTCGATCCGCGCCTGCTGTGGGACTCACTCGAATTGCCGGAATCCAACGATGCCCGACACTGACAACGCCGCTCCACCCCTTCCGCCCCCGCCGCCCCCCGGCGGCCTGCCCCAGCCCGCCCGGCGCAAGCCCGCGCGCTGGCTGCCCTCGCTGGTCTGGCTGATCCCGATCGTCGCCGCCGTGGTGGGCATCTCGCTGCTGATCAACACGCTGGCCTCGCGCGGGCCCGACATCACGGTGACCTTCCGCACCGCCGAGGGCCTGACGCCGGGCAAGACCGCCGTGCGCTACAAGGATGTCGATATCGGGCTGGTGAAGTCCGTGCGGCTGGCGCCGGACCGCTCGCACGTGGTGGCCATCATCGAGCTGACCAAGGATGCCGAGAACTTCGCCGTCAGCGACACGCGCTTCTGGGTGGTGCGACCGCGCTTTGCGGTCAGCGGGGTGTCCGGGCTGGAGACGCTGCTGTCCGGCGCCTATATCGGCGTGGATGCCGGCAAGTCGCAGTCCAGCACGCGCAGCTTCACCGGGCTGGAGGTGCCGCCGGTGGTCACCACCGATGCCTCGGGCCGGCAGTTCGTGCTGCGCGCGCAGGACCTGGGCTCGCTCGATATCGGCTCGCCGGTCTACTACCGCCGCGTGCAGGTGGGCCAGGTGGTGGCCTACCAGCTTGAGCCGAACGGGCGCGACATCACGCTGCGGGTGTTCGTGAACAAGCCGTACGACACCCTCGTCACCGCCGATACCCGCTTCTGGCACGCCAGCGGCGTGGACCTGAAGCTCGATGCGGGCGGGCTCAAGCTCTCCACGCAGTCGCTGGTGACGGTCCTGCTGGGCGGCGTGGCGTTCCAGTCGCCCGACAACTCCTCGGCCCGCACTGCCGCCGCCGAGAACACGCAATATCTGCTCGCCGGCGATCAGTCGGAGGCCATGAAGGAGCCTGATGAACTGGCGCCCGCGCTGGCCGTGCTCAACTTCGACCAGTCCGTGCGCGGGCTGACGCCGGGCGCACCGGTGGACTTCCGTGGCGTGGTGGTGGGCACGGTGCGCTCCATCGGCATCGAGTACGTGCGCGACAAGAAGGCGTTCCGCATGCCGGTGGTGGTGGAGTTCTATCCGTCGCGCATGGGCTTCCGTGAACGCGACGTGGCCGACGAGGAGCGCAAGCGCGCCATCGTGCAGGGGCTGGTCAAGCGGGGCATGCGCGCGCAGCTACGTACCGGCAACCTGCTGACCGGCCAGCTCTACGTGGCGCTCGACTTCTTCCCGAAGGCGCCGCCGCCGACCGACATCGACCTCAATGCGGCGATGCCGGAACTGCCGACCACGCCGGGCACGTTCGACGCCCTGCAGGCCAAGCTGGGCGATATCGTCAACCGCATCGACAAGGTGCCGTTCGACCAGATCGGGCAGGACCTGCGCACGGCCATGGCCTCGATGAACGCGATGATGGCCTCCGCCGACAAGCTCGTGGCCCAGCTCAACGGCGACGTGGCCCCGCAGGTGCTGGCCGCGCTGCAGGACGCGCGCCGCACGCTGACGGCGGCCAACGGCACGCTGGCGTCTGACGCGCCGTTGCAGCAGGACACGCGCCGAATGCTGCAGGAACTGACGCGCACGGCTGTGTCCCTGCGCGCGCTGACCGACTACCTGGAACGCCACCCCGAGGCGCTGCTGCGCGGCAAGGCGGAGAAACCATGATGAAGCGATCTGCTGAGAAGAAGAGGATGGCGCCGGCCGTGCTGGCGGCTCTCGCCGCGCTGGCGGTGCTGGCAGGCTGCGCCTCGCCCGAGCCGCGCTACTACACGCTGGCGAACGGCGAAGCCACGGCGCCTGCGGCGGCCACGACTCCGATCTGGATCGAGGTGGCCCCGGTACGGGTGCCCGAGCGGCTGAACCGACCCCAACTGGTGGTGGCGGACGGCAGCGAAGGCGGGCTGAAGCTGCTCGACCTGTCGCGCTGGTCGTCGCCGCTGCCGGACGAACTGCGCGACGCGCTGTCCCAGCAGTTGCAGGCGCGGCTCGGCGCGGTGGATACCTACCAGCAGGGTCTGTCCGAAGTGACGCCGGTGTACCGCGTGACCACGGAAGTGGTGCGGCTCGATGGCGATCTGGGCCAGCGCGCTGCCGCCACCATCGCCTGGACCGTGCGCAAGCTGCCCGACGGCAAGGTGCTGAGCGGCCGCACGCAGACCGAGCTGCCCGCGCCGGGCCAGGTGGACGGCATGGTCACCGCCTACCGCCAGATCGTGGCGACCACCGCCGCCGACATCGCCGCCGGCGTGCAATCGCTGCGGCCCTGATCCTTATCTATTAGTCAGTCTTCCGGGCCGCCGGCTTCCAGCGCCTGCGCCCGGCGTGCGGCGCGGCGCCGGTCCGCCTCGCCCATCGCAGCCAGGCAGACCTCGGCGTCGCCAGCCACCAGCCGCACGCTGCAGGCCAGCATCAGGTTCTTGGGCAGGCCGAAGTCCTCCACCACGTAGCCGCGCGCATCGAGCGCCTCGCCATCGGCATCGGTGCCCACGCGCACGCGGTCCAGCAGCGTGCCGGCATCGGCCGAATAGGCCCACACCGGCTTCTGGAGCGCCACCGCGAAACCCACTTCGAACGCCGTGCCGCTATCCGGCTCGCCCGGGCCGCGAAAGTCATCGAGATTGGCCATGACGAGGTCCGCGCGGCGGATCAGCGCGAGATTGGCCTCATAGATCCACTGCGCGGTGTCGGGGCCGGAGAGGCCGGCCGGCGCAGCCTTGTCGAGCGGATACAACCCTTCGTAGCCGTGCTGGGCGCACAGCGCCTTGAGGTGCGCGCCGTGGGCAAGCGCGTCCTTGCGGAAAACGTCGAATCCGGCGAGATAGATCGATTTCATGGGGCGTGAGGTGTGGGCATCCGTCGTGGGATGCCAGCTTACCGGATGCCAGCCACCTCAGGGGGTCAGCGCCGGGTGCCGCAGCGCGTGCGCCGCCTCGGCCATGTGCTGGCGGTACGCCTTGTCGTCGCGCGCCAGGCCCAGTTCGCCGTTGAGGTAGGCCATGGCCAGGGCCTGGAGCGCCGCCGGATGCTCGCGCTCGGCGGCGGCTTCGTACCAGTCCGTGGCGCGGGCGTCGTCGCGCGGCACGCCCTCCCCGTCGCGGTAGGCGTTGGCCAGCAGGAACATGGCCTGCGCCACGCCGCCCTCGGCTGCCACGGTGAGCCAGCGCACGGCTGCCGGGGCGTCCGGCGCGCGGCCATAACCGCCCCGGCACAGCAGGCCCAGGTAGTACGCGGCGCCTGCATCGCCGGCGCGGGCGGCGGCTTCGAGGTGGGTCCAGGCGCGCGGGAGGTCCGGCTGGCGCACCGACAGTTGCCCCAGCATCGACGCCTTGCCGAGCACGAAGTGGGCGCGCACGCTGCCGCTGTCGGCAGCCAGGCGCAGCCAGCGCTCGCCATCGGCGCGCGAGAGCGCGTCGGGGCGGGCCAGCAGCGTCTCGCCCAGCGCGGCGCGGGCGGCGGTCTCGCCCGCATCTGCCGCCCGAGCCAGCCGCGACAGCGCGTCGGCATCGGCGGCCATGCTGGCCATGCGCTGCCACTGCGCCAGTTCGGCCTGGCGCGCCTCGGCATGGTGGCGCCACGCGGCGGCACCGGCCACGCCGGCTGCGGCCACCGTCACCGCCACCAGCGCGGCGGCGAACAGCGGATGGGCCCGGCGGCGCCGGACGGATGGGGGAAACGGGGCGGCGACAGTAGCGGCGGTCATCAGAGGCTCAGATCGATCTTGTACTGCGACAGGTTCTTGTTCGCGCCATCGTCGGCCTTATCGAGCGTGATGTTGGTCAGGCCCGCATCGACCGCCTGCTGGAGCATGCCCACGCCCGAGCTGAACACGACCTTGCCGGCCGTCGTCACTGGCGTGAAGCGCCAGCTACGGGCATTACCGTGCGCCGCACGCGTCACATTCGCCGCGTTCTTGATATAGGCGATCAGCACGTCGCGGTTGGCGTCCGGCGAGGCGTACACGGTCTTCGTGCCATCCAGCCCCGGGAAGTTGCCGCCACCGCTGGCGCGGTAGTTATTGGTGGCGACGATGAACGACATCGCTGCCGTGACCGGCGCGCCCTGGTAGGTCAGGTTCTTGATGCGGCTGCCCACCGGCTGGGTGACGTCGATCTCGTACTGCATGTCCACCGAAGTGAACATGTCGAAGTTGTAGCCCGGGAAGCTGCTGATCAACTGCTGGTCCGTGGCCAGCACCGGGTTGATCTGGTTGAAGCGCTTGGCGGCCGTCTCCAGCCACGCCTTGACCTCGTCGCCATTCACCTTCACCGCGTAGACCGTGTTCGGATACAGGTACAGGTCGGCCGCGTTGTTGATCGCCAGATTGCCGGCGGAGACGTCGGTGTAGTCGCTGCCGCCGCCGAAGCCGCTCTTGAACGGCGCGGAGACCGACAGCACCGGCAGGCTGGCCAGCGCGGGCTGGTTGGCGGTGAGGTAGTCCTTCACGTACTGGGCCTGGGCCATGTTGACGATCTGGATCGCGCCGGGGTCGCCCACATCGGCAAAGTAGCTCGACATGCGGTAGTTCGTGGCGCCGATCGGCGTCTTCACGTACTGGATGGTGGCCTGGTGCTCGGTGTCGATGGCGGCTGCCACGGAGGCGTCCGCCGCCACATAGGTCTTGTCGGCGTTCTGGATCGAGCGCGCCTGGACCGTGGTGCCGGCGCGGTCCACCGACCACTTGCTGCCGTCATAGGCCAGCGCGAGGTTGATCACGCCCAGGTGCTTGCCCCAGTAGTTGGCCATCACGGTCGGCACGCCGTTGACCGTCCCCTTGACCTTGTCCACGCCGGGCAGGTTGAACTGCGGCACGGTGCTGGTGGCGTCCGGGAAGATCTGGTGCGAGTGGCCGATCAGCATGGCGTCCACGCCCGCCACCTTCGACAGGTGGTAGCTGCCGTTCTCCATGTCCGGCGAATAGGTCGAGTTGTCCAGCCCGCCGTGGGAGATCACCACGATCAGGTCGGCGCCCTTGGCGCGCATCTCGGGGATGTACTTCTGGGCGGTTTCCACCGCGCCTTCCGTATAGACCTTGCCGTCGAGCCAGCGCTTGTCCCAGCTCAGGATGGCCGGCGGCGCGAAGCCGATGATGCCGACCTTGAGCGGCGCGGTGACCGGCTTGCCGTCCGGGCCCGTGGCGGTGACCGTCTTGGTCAGGATCGCGTAGGGCTGGAACAGCGGCGCGCGGGTCTTCACGCTGTAGACGTTCGCCAGCACCTGCGGGAACTTCGGCCCGGCGCAGACCGTCTGCGTGCCCGGCTCGGGCAGGCCATCGACATTGAAACGGCTGCCCGTGACCTGGCTCAGGTACGGCAGGCCGTAGTTGAACTCATGGTTGCCGATGCCGCCGCCGTCGTAGCCGGCGGCGTTCATCACCTTGTACATCGCCAGCGTCTCGCTGCAGGCCACCGGCTTCACCAGCGCCTGGTAGTCGGACAGCGCGGTGCCCTGGATGGTGTCGCCGTTGTCCAGCAACAGGCTGTTCGGGAATTCCTGGCGGGCGGCCTTGATCAGCGTGGCCACGCGCTCGAAGCCGAGCGACGGGTCATCGGCCAGCTTGAAGTAGTCGTAGCTACGGACGTTGGTGTGCAGGTCGGTGGTTTCCAGCAGCGCCAGTGTGGCCTTGGTGCCGGCCGGCACCGTGGCCGCCGGCGTCCCGCCATTGCCGCCATTGTTGTTGGTGGGGCTGTCGTCGGAGCCGCACGCGGCCACGATGGCCACCGTGCCGGCCAGGAGCGCCGCGAGGGTGGCGGACTGCAGACGGGAGATGCGGTGTGACATGGTCTCGGATTCCCTTTTTGCGTGTTTTTTGTTGTGCTGCTGTGCGCTGGGGATTTTGGTGAGCCAAGGCGTCAACGCTGTGACAGTCGCGGGATGGGCCGCCTTGTGTCATTTTGTGTCGTTTACAACACATATTGCCCGACAGGACTATTCGATCCGGCTGAAGATGGCTATACGCCCCGGCGGATTGACGCAGCGCTATATAGCAACTTATATTGCGCCTGTGACGTCCAGGCGACCTACCCCTCTCATATGACTCCCTTTCTCCGCCGCACCGTTTTCGCCGCCGCCCTGACCTTTGGCGCCGCGCCCTCCGCGTTTGCCGCCGACCTCGTGGTCTCGGCCGCCGCCAGCCTGACCAATGCGTTCAAGACGCTGGCCGAGCAGTATGAGAAGGTGCATCCCGACACCAAGGTCGTGCTGAACTTCGGCGCCTCGGACGTGTTGATGCAGCAGATCGTGCGCGGCGCGCCGGCGGACGTGTTCGCCTCCGCCGACCAGGACGCGATGAACAAGGCCGAGGCCGAGAGGGTGATCCAGCCGGCCTCGCGCAAGGATTTCGCCGCCAACCAGGTGGTGCTGATCGTGCCGACCGACAGCAAGCTCGGCATTGGCGCGCTGCGCGACCTGACCCGGGCGGATGTGAAGCGCGTGGCCTATGGCAACCCGTCGTCGGTGCCGGTGGGCCGCTATACCAAGGGCGCGCTGGAGGCCGAAAACCTCTGGGAAGCCGTCTCCGCCAAGGGCGTGCCGGCGCAGAACGTGCGCCAGAGCCTGGACTACGTGGCGCGCGGCGAGGTCGACGCCGGCTTCGTGTTCGCCACCGACGCGGCCATCATGCCGGACAAGGTGAAGGTGGCCGTACGCGTGCCGAACCGCACGCCGGTGACCTACCCCATCGCCATCACCACGCAGACCAAGCAGCCGACGCAGGCCGCCAGCTTCGTGCAGTACGTGCTGTCGCCGGACGGCCAGGCCGTGCTGGCGAAGTACGGCTTCCAGAAGCCGTAACCCCCTTTTCAGGATCTCCGCATCGTCATGGATGGCATCTGGACCCCGCTCCTGCTCTCGCTCAAGGTGGCGGGATGGGCGACGCTGCTCAACGCCGTGCTGGGCGTGGCGGCGGCGTATGGCATCGCGCGCTGGCGCTCGTCGGCGCGGGATGTCGTCGATGCGATCCTGACCCTGCCGCTGGTGCTGCCGCCCACCGTGCTCGGCTACTACCTGCTGGTGCTGGTGGGCCGGCGCGGCGTGTTCGGCGCCTGGCTCGAATCGATCGGCATCACGCTGGTCTTCACGTGGCAAGGCGCGGTGCTGGCCTCCACGGTGGTGGCGTTCCCGCTGGTGCTGAAGTCCGCGCGGGCTGCCTTCGAGGGCGTGGATCACCAGCTTGAGAACGCCGCCCGGGTGCTGGGCGTGTCCGAGACCGGGATCTTCTTCCGGGTGACGCTGCCGCTGGCGCTGCGCGGCATCGTGGCCGGCGTGCTGCTGGCCTTCGCGCGCGCGCTGGGCGAGTTCGGCGCCACGCTGATGATCGCCGGCAACCTGCCGGGCCGCACCCAGACGCTGTCCGTGGCCATCTACGAGGCGGTGCAGGCTGGCGATGACAACACCGCCAACCTGCTGGTGCTGGTGACGTCGGTCACCTGCGTGGTGCTGCTGGTGATTGCCGGCCGGCTCGTGCCGCCGGCCGCGCGTGGTCTTGGCGATAGTTACGAGCGGCGCCGCTTCCGGCGCGGCCCGGCCACGCGCTGACGGTGAGATCGCCATGAGCATGCACGTCACCATCCGCAAGCGCATTGTCACGGCTGACCGCCAGTTCGCGCTCGACATCGACTTCGATTCCGACAGCCGGCGCATCGCCATGTTCGGCCCGTCCGGCGCCGGCAAGAGCCTGACGCTACGCGCGATTGCCGGGCTGCTGGCGCCCGACAGCGGCCGCATCGTCCTGAACGGCCGCGTGTTGTTCGACAGCGAGACCGGCGTGGACGTGCGCCCGCAGGAGCGCCGCGTGGCCTACCTGTTCCAGGACTACGCGCTGTTCCCGCACCTGACCGTGGCGCAGAACATCGCCTTCGGGCTCAGCCAGGGCTGGCGCAACCCGGCGCGCCGCGCGCTGCCGCCCGAGGCTGCGCGCTGGGTGGATGCCTTCGGGCTGCGCGAGATCGTCAACCAGTATCCGATCCAGATTTCAGGGGGACAGAAGCAGCGCGTGGCGCTGGCACGCGCGCTGGTGGCGCAGCCGGACATCGTCCTGCTGGACGAGCCGTTCTCGGCCCTGGACCCTGCGCTGCGCACGCGGATGCGCGCCGAGCTGCGCGCGCTGCAGGAGAGCCTGGACGTGCCGATGGTCGTCATCTCGCACGACCCGAAGGACGTGGAAATACTGGGCGACCACGTGCTGGAGATCCGCGACGGCCGCATCCACGGCGGCGGGCGCGGCAGGCAGCATCCGCCGGTCTACGCTCCGCAGCAGCCCGCGCACGCCATCTAGTCAGGCCATCGTCCCAAGGATCACGCTGGAGGCCTTGAAGATCGCCAGGGCGCGGACACCCTCTTTCAGCCCCAGATCCGCCAGCGACCCATTGGTGATGATGGCCGCCACGGTGCCGCCGCCGTCGAGGTCGAGCACGATCTCGGCATTGACGGCGCCCGGCACCACGCGGGCCACCACGCCCGGCAACTGGTTGCGGGCGGACAGCCGCATGCCCGGATCGGGCAGCCCGATCAGCACCGACGACGCCTTGACCAGCGCGAACGCCTCGGCGCCGGGCGCCAGGCCCAGCGTCTCGACGCTCTCGTGGGTAATCGTCGACACTACCTGCTGGCCGCCCGAGAGCGTCAGCGTGACTTCGTCATTGACTGCGCCACTGCGCACGGCGGCCACGCGGCCGAACAGCTTGTTGCGGGCACTGGTCTGGATCATGAGGCGCCTCATCAGGTGGATGTCATCGGGATTGGCGTCGGAAATCGCCCCGCCCAGCTTGTCGAGATAGGCGACGAAGCGGGCGTGCTCGGTTTCCATCGCCCGGTAGGTGCGGATCAGCCGCTCGGCGCGTTCGGTCAGCCGCGTGCCGCCGCCGCCCTTGCCGCCCGCGGCGCGCGAGACCAGCGGCTCGCCGGCGCTGTTGTTCATAGCGTCGATGGCGTCCCACGCGGCCTTGTAGCTGATGCCCACCGCGCGCGCGGCGGCGGTGATCGAGCCACGCTCGCCAATGGCGGCCAGCAGCGCGATGCGGTCGCGTCCGCCCCAGTCCTGCGTGCCGGCGCGAAACCAGATGGCGCCTTGGAGTTCTAGCATGTGGAGGTGTACGGTTGCCGAGGTGCGGCTATGGTACTGCGAAGCGGTGCCCCCGGCGACCTCCCCGCCCCGTCAGCTCTGGTGCGCCGGGATGTACCAGCGCATCACGCTGCCGGCGAAGTATTGCTTGTCCAGCTGGCGCAGCAGGCGCCATGCGGTGAACGGGTCCACCGCCAGGTCCACCCAGGCCCACGGGTGATTGGGATCGCCATCGCGCACCAGTTCCACCGAGTTCACGGGCGCGTAGCCCTTGAGCTTGTCCCGCAGCATGTCCTCGGTCACATCCCGATGCAGCCCACGGATCAGTACCTGCATTACAGCCTCTCCTGGTTACCAAAGTCTTGCGCCGCCGCGCTACGCCATGATGTGCACGCCACCGTCCACGTAGACCGTGTTGCCGGACAGCCGGCGCGCGTAGGGCGTCGCCAGGTAGGCCGTGGCGAAGCCCACGTCCATGATGTCGACCAGTTCACCAAGCGGCGCGCGGCCGGCGGCCTCCGCGAGCAGCAGGTCGAAGTCCTTGAGCCCCGAAGCCGCGCGCGTCTTCAGCGGCCCCGGCGAGATCGCGTGCACGCGGATGCCCTGCGGCCCCAACTCGTGCGCGAGGTAGCGGCAGCTGGCCTCGAGCGCGGCCTTCACCGGCCCCATCAGGTTGTAGTTCGGCACCACGCGGTTGGCGCCGTCGTAGCTCATCGCGAACAGCGTGCCGCCTTCGGTCATCAGCGGCACCGCGCGGCGCGCCATGCGGATGAACGAGTGGCACGAGACATCCATGGCCCGGGCGAAGCCGTCGGCGGACGAATTGAGCAGCCCGCCCTGGAGGTCCGCCTTCGGTGCGAAGGCCACCGAATGCACCACGGCGTCCAGCCGGCCCCAGTCCTCGGCGATGCGCGCGAACAGCGCAGTCATCTGCGTCTCGTCCTCCACGTTCAGCGGCATGAAGATTGGGGCGGCGACCTGTGCCGCCAGCGGCGCCACGTGCGGATGCGCCTTGTCGTTGAGGTAAGTCATGGCGATCTCGGCGCCCAGCTCGCGGAACGCGCGCGCGCAGCCCCAGGCGATCGAGTCTTCATTGGCCACGCCCACCACCAGCACACGGGCGCCGGCCAGCGGCGGATTGGGTACCTGCACCATGGCGCGGCCCTCCTCAGGTGGCAGAATCGGTGGCCGCACCGGCCTCGGCGTCGCGCGTGGCCGGGCTGCTGTGGTCCGCGCCGAGCACGGCGGCCACCTGGCGATAGCGCGCCAGCCAGTCCTCATCGAGCGGCCCGCCCACGGTCAGCACACGATGCGCGAGCACCATCACGCGGCGCCGCTCCTTCATGTCCGGCACCAGCGCCGGCAGCGCCTGCAGCGCCGCGGCGGCATCGAGGCTCACCACATAGCTCTGGCGCCAGACCGCGTCCTTGAACTGCGCCAGCGTCACGCGCTTCTCCGGCGGGTTCTCGCGCGCGAGCTTGCGCAGCAGGTTGAACGGCCGCTCCTCGATGGCGGACTTGCCCTCCGTCACGTAGGCCAGGATGCGCGTGAAGGCGTCGAGCGCGGTGCCCTCGCCCACGTGCGCCAGCGCCTCGCGCTTGCGCAGTTCGGCCACCTCCGCGCGCAGCGCGTGGATGGCCGGCGACTCCGCGCGCCGCGCCGTGGTCTCCATGCCGAGCATCGCCGGCAGCCACGGCGTGGCGTAGAGCGATTCGAACCACTGCTCCTGCCAGGCATCGCGCACGTCGCGGTACTGGTTCAGCATCGTGACGATCTGGTCGGACATCGCCGTCTGCATCGCGATGAACGGGTTGTCGGCCGAAACCGGCTGGCGATGCTCGCGCACCATCGGCGCCAGCGCGCCGACCCAGGCCATCAGCGGATTGGTGTCGCTGGCGAGCTTGCGCTCCATGCGCGAGGGATGGGTCTCGCGGATCGCCTCGGCAGTGACTTCGGTGGCGGCGGCGCGGACGAACGGCGACGCATAGGTGTCGTACAGATGCTGGTTGATCTCGGCCACGCGGCGCACCACCTCGAACGGGCGCTCGTCGTCTCGACCATCGTCGAGCGCGAGGATATCGTCGATGGTGCGGCGCTCGAAGCGGACCAGGTAGCGGCCTTCGATCAGGTCGCGATGCGAGGTCCCCGGCGCCACGTCCTCGATCTTCGCTTCATAGAGACCGGGCGGCAGCACGTCGATCAGGTCGAGCGCGCAGAACAGCTCGGTGTGCTCGCGGTTGGCCACGCTGGCCGAGACGAAGATGCCGAGGTGGCCAATCGACGGATGCAGGCAGTAGACGATGGTCTGCTGGTTGGCCACGATCTCGTCCACGTTGGCGTAGAGATCGGGGATCCAGTTCAGCGCCTGCTGGGGCGGCGTGATGTTGTCGCCCCAGGACGCGAATACGATCACGGGCGAGCGCACGTTGCGCAGGTCGATCACGGTCTCGCCATCGGCGCTGTGGATCTCACCGGCGGTCAAGTGGTTGCCGACGAACAGGTTCTGGACGATCCAGTCGATCTCCTCGCGGTTCATCAGGAAGTGGCCGCCCCACCAGCGCTCGAACTCAAGGAAGCGCGGGCCTTCCGTATCGGCCTTGGCGTAGACGTTGTAGAGCTTTTCCCAGAGCGCGTTGGCCGGGTTGAGCTTCTCGAAGTTCTGCACCAGCCACGCGCCGTCGAAGCGGCCGTTGCCCATGTCGGCAGCCAGCGAGGAGAGCCACGAGCCGCCGAGCAGGCCGCCGCTGTAGCGCATCGGATTCTTGCCGCGCACGCCGGCCCAGTACGCCACGGGCGCGCCGGCCAGCAGGATCGGGCCGGTCACGTCGGGCGCGGCGGCGGCCAGGATCAGCAGCGCCCAGCCGGCCTGGCAGTTACCGACCACGAACGGCTTGCCCGGCGCGTTCGGATGGCGCTCGGCCACCGCTAGCAGGAAGGTGGCTTCGAGCCGCGCCACGTCCTCGATGGTCTGCCCCGGGCAGGGATCGCGGAAGAAGGTGATGAAGTAGCACGGATGGCCGCCACGGATGGCGTTGCCGATTTCACTGTCGGCCTTGAAGCCGCCGATGCCGGGGCCATGGCCCGCGCGCGGGTCCATCACCACGAAGGGGCGCTTGTCGGGATCGGTCGGATTGGCCTCCGGCGGGACGATGCGCAGCAGCGCGTAATTGACGGGCTTGGGCATCGTGCGCCCGTCCATCAGCAATTCATGTTCGAACACCAGCACGGGCGGCATGCCACCGCGCTCGTGCTCGGCCGTCTCGTTGCCGCGCCGGCGCAGGATGTCGAGGAAGAGGATGCTGCGCTGCCAGGCGTCGACGCCATACTCCCAGGCGGCCTGGGCCAGGGGATGGGCAGCGTAAGCGGAGATTGCCGAGAGATCTGGGAACGGCGGAGGCGATGCGGATTCATCTTGCGCGGGAGCGGGACCGCTCCCGGCGGGTTGGCGTGCATTCATTCCGATTCTCCCCTCTGGGAAGGTGTGGAGGTGGTCAGACGGGTCGCAGCGGCGTACTAGGCGCCTGTTGCGATGCAGCAAGTAAAAATCTACCAGCCTCGGCGGACGAAGACAACCGATGGCGCAGATTCGTGCAATTTCCGCGCCGGATATGACGCTGGCGTGTCATCGTCGCCCGACCTATACTCGCAGATGCCGTTTGCGCAATGCAGCATCCTTGGCCCCCGGGGGATGCCTGCCCGACTCCAGAATTTTGGTTCCAGGGAACGCTGCCCATGCTCACACCTACGTTGGACCCGTCCGCGTTGCCGCCCACCGGCGACAAGTACGCCATGCTGCTCGCGCGCTGCGCGGGCCTGCCGCCGATTCCCACCGCCGTGGCCCATCCGTGCGACTACAGTTCGCTCGATGGCGCGCTCGAGGCGGCTCGGCTCGGCCTGATCGTGCCGCTGCTGGTCGGCCCCGAAGTCCGCATCCGCCATGTCGCGGCGGAACACGGGCTGTCGCTGGAAGGCACCCGCATCCTCGACGTCCCGCACAGCCACGCCGCCGCCGCGCGTGCCGTGGAAGCGGTGCGTGCCGGCGAGGCCGAACTGCTGATGAAGGGCAGCCTGCACAGCGACGAGCTGATGCACGCGGTGGCCAGTTCGGCGAGCGGCCTGCGCACGGGCCGGCGTCTCTCGCACGTGTTTGCGATGGACGTGCCCACCTATCACAAGCCGCTGTTCATCACCGACGCGGCGGTCAACATTTTCCCCACGCTGAACGAGAAGGCCGACATCGTCCGCAACGCCATCGACCTGGTGCGCGTGCTCGGCATCGAGACGCCCAAGGTGGCGATCCTCTCCGCCGTGGAAACCGTCACCGACAAGATTCCGTCGACCATCGACGCGGCGGCGCTCTGCATGATGAGCCGGCGCGGCCAGATCGAAGGCGGCATCCTCGACGGCCCGCTGGCCTTCGACAACGCGATCAGCAAGGCCGCAGCGGACACCAAGGGCATCCACTCCGAGGTGGCCGGCGACCCCGACATCCTGCTCGTGCCGGACCTCGAGGCCGGCAACATGCTCGCCAAGCAGCTCACCTTCCTGGCCGGCGCCGAGGCCGCCGGCATCGTGCTGGGCGCACGGGTGCCGATCATCCTGACGAGCCGTGCCGACAGCGTGCGCGCGCGCATCGGCAGTTGCGCCATCGCCGTGCTGCTTGCGCACGCGCGCCGCACCGCCGCCGCCGTGCCCGCCTGAGCGCGATGCCAGCGCCAAGACAGTCGCCAGGAGAATCATCTTGAGTACCGTCCATCCCGTGATCCTCGTTGTCAACGCCGGGTCATCGAGCGTGAAGGTTTCCATCTACGTGGTGCCCGAGTCGGCGCATCACAATGTCGATATCCAGCCCGAACTGGCCGCGCACGGGCAGATCGAGGGCATCGGCGTGGCGCCGCGCCTGACCGCGCGCATGGCCGATGGCCGCGTCGTGGCCGATGAGCAGTTTCCCGTGGAGCAGGTGGCCGACCACGATGCCGCCTTCCGCCTGATTCGGCTGACGCTGAGCGTGGGCCTGCGCGATACGCCACCGGTGGCGGTCGGCCATCGCGTGGTGCATGGCGGCGCAGACTTCGCCGATGCGGTGGCGATCGACGACAACGTGATCGAGCGGCTGGAGGCCCTCGTCCCGCTCGCCCCGCTCCACCAGCCGCATAACCTGACCGCGATCCGTGCGGTGCGCGCCGCCGTGCCGGAGCTGCTGCAGGTGGCCTGCTTCGACACCGCCTTTCACGCCGGCCACGACCCGCTCGCGCAGTTGATGGCGCTGCCGTACGAGTACTACGAGCGCGGCATCCGCCGCTATGGCTTCCACGGGCTGTCTTATGCGTATATCGCGCGACGGCTGCGGCAGGTGGCGCCGGATCTGGCCGAGGGCCGTGTCATCGTGGCGCATCTCGGCAACGGCGCCAGCCTCTGCGCGATGCGCGAGGGCCGGAGTGTGGAATCGACAATGGGACTGACCGCGCTGGATGGCATGCCGATGGGCACGCGCTGCGGCAATATCGATCCGGGCGCGGTGCTGTGGCTCGCCGCGCAAGGCATGGAAGCCGATGCGATCCAGGCCATGCTGTACGGCCAGTCGGGGCTCAAGGGGATTTCCGGCATCAGCAGCGACATGCGCGTGCTGCTGGCCAGCAACGAGCCGCGTGCGGTGCTGGCGGTGAACTTCTACGCCTATCGCGCCGCGCAGGAGATCGGCAAGCTGGCCGTCACGCTGGGCGGGCTCGATACGCTGGTGTTCACGGCAGGCATCGGTGCGAACTCCGCCGAGGTGCGTGCGCGCATCTGCGCCTACCTCGACGGGCTGTTCGGCGTCCGCCTTGACGAGCAGGCCAATGCCGCCAACACCCAGCGCGTGAGCCGCGACGACAGCCGCGTGCCCGTGCTGGTGCTGCCGACCGACGAGGAAGGCATGATTGCGCTCTCCACCGCGCGCATCCTGCGCGAGCGCGGCGGACTGTAGTAGCGGCGGCGGCCGGGCTCAGGCTTCGAGATAGTGGCCGCGCAGGCGGTCGATATCGACGCGAAGCCCATCGGCCAGATAGGCCTCCAGGCCGCCGTGCGCCTGCTCGATGGCGGCGATCGACGCCTCCAGGTATTCCGGCCGCACCTCGAGCAACGGCATGATGACGTCGGGCGGCACGCCCAGCGCCTCGGTCCGCGCGAGGATCGCCTCGTTGAAGCGGCGGTTCCAGTGGTTGGACTCGAGGTAGTTGGCGACGATGTCGTCCCGCGCCACGCCAAGCGCGGACAGCAGCAGCAGCGACGCAAAGCCGGTGCGGTCCTTGCCGGCAGTGCAGTGGTAGTACAGCGTGCCGCCTGTCTCCGCATTGCGCAGGAAGCCACCGAACGCGTCGCGATAGCGCACCGGGAAATCGCGGTAGACATCGACCATGAAGGCATGGACCTGCGCCGGCGTGCTGTCACGCAGACGCGGCATCAGCACGTCCATCGCCATGCTGCCCTCCAGCACCGGCACGGGAATCCAGCGGAAGCGCTCACCGAAGGCGGCCTCCTGTGGGGACTTCTCGCCAGTCGAGCGGAAGTCGATGACCATGTCGAGGCCCAGCGCATGCAGGCGATCCAGGTCCGCCACGCTGGCCAGCGCAGGATTGCCGCTGCGAAAGAGCTTGCCGTGACGCACGCGGCGCCCATGCGCGCCGACGAGGCCACCGAGGTCACGTGCGTTGCTGATGGTCTCCAGCGGCAGGCACGGACGGATGTGTGTTGCGTGAGTCACCATGTCGGTGTCCGGTTAAGGGTGATCGAAGGGTTTTCAACATCGTCCCCAATTATTTCAGATCGAGGACACGCGGCGCCATCGGGAATCGCCCAATGTCCGCAATCCGTTGCGCCGCCGTGACGCACCGTGTGTCGCCCCCGATGCCTGATCTTGCAGAGGCTTGATCCTGGACAAATCGCGCTGACGCGGTGCCTTGGCATGGGCAGGCACGCTTCTCATAATGCGTGGGTCGACCGCGGCGACCCTGCGTGACGACCGCGTCGACAGGCTCATCCACTTAGGAAGTCAAGATGCCTGACCCGCATATCTCTGCTGCACCCGCCGCCGCCATGTCGGCGCCCGTCACCCCCAAGGTGACCCTCCACTGGGGCTTGTACCTCGCCCTCGCCGTGCTCGCCGCGGTACTCCTGATACCTACGCCCGAAGGGCTTCCCATCGCCGGGCAGCGCATGCTCGCCATCCTCGCCTTCGCCGTGGTCGTGTGGATCACCGAGGCGGTGACCTACGAGACCAGCGCGATCATGATCACCTCGCTGATGGCGGGCCTGATCGGCTTCGCGCCGACGGTGGCCGATCCCACGGTCAACTACGGCACCTCGCGCGCGCTGGGCATGGCGCTGGCCGGCTTCTCGAACACGGCGCTCGCGCTGGTGGCGGCCGCGCTGTTCATCTCGGCCGCGATGACCGTGACGGGGCTCGACCGGCGCATCGCGCTGGTCACGCTCTCCGCCATCGGCACCAGCACGCGCCGCATCCTCATCGGCACCATCGCGGTCACGATCATCCTCAGCCTGGTCGTACCCAGCGCCACCGCGCGCAGCGCCTGCACGGTGCCGATCATGATGGGCGTGATTGCCGCGTTCGGCGTGGACAAAAAGTCCAATACCGCCGCCGGCATCATGATCATGGTGGCGATGGCCACCAGCGTGTGGAACGTCGGCATCCAGACCGCCGCCGCGCAGAACCTGCTGACCGCCGGCTTCATGGACAAGCTGCTCGGGGAGCGCGTGACCTGGCTGCAATGGCTGATCGCCGGCGCGCCGTGGGCGCTCGTCATGTCGGCGGTGCTCTATTTCCTCGTGCGCTGGCTGCTGCCGCCCGAAACCGATGCGATTGCCGGCGGTAAGGAAGCCGTGCAGCGCGAACTGGCCGCGCTCGGGCCGATGACCGGCCCGCAGAAGCGTCTCGCCGCCGTCGCCATCGGCCTGCTGGTGTTCTGGGCGACCGAGGGCAAGCTGCACAGCTTCGACACCGCGACGATCACCTTCGTCGGCCTGGTAATCCTGATGCTGCCGCGCTTTGGCGTGATGGACTGGAAGACCATGCAGGCGCGCACGCCGTGGGGCACGCTGATCGTATTCGGCGTCGGCATCAGCCTTGGCACCGCGCTGCTGACCACGCAGGCCGGCCAGTGGCTCGGCAAGTTCGTGGTCACGCATTCCGGCCTTGCCGACCATGGCGTGCTGATGGTCTTCGCGGTGCTGTCCGCGTTCCTGATCCTGATCCATCTGGGGTTCGCCAGCGCCACCGCGCTGACCGCCGCGCTGCTGCCCATCCTGATCTCGGTGCTCCAGACGCTGCCGGGCGACATCAACAAGGTCGGCATGACCATGCTGCTCGGCTTCACGGTCAGCTTCGGCTTCATCCTGCCGATCAACGCGCCGCAGAACATGGTCTGCCTCGGCACGGACACCTTCAACGGCCGACAGTTCGCCCGCGTGGGCATTCCGCTGACGATCATCGGCTATGGCCTGATGCTGCTGTTCGCGGCCACGTACTGGCGCTGGCTCGGCTGGGTCTGACCGCCGTCCCCGCCAACAAGACGCCCCCATCACGAAACCCGTGCTCGAATTAAGGCGGGCGATCGGCAATTTCCGAATCGTCATCGGACCCATGGCAAAATATGCGCCATGCAACGCCTCTGGTCCGCCTTCGTCAAACTCGTCCTGCTCGCCGTACTCGGCGGTGCGTTGCTCATCGCCTTCGCCGTACTGGTGGCCGACCGCCAGCTACCGTCGCTCGACTCCCTGACCGCGTTCCGCAAGACGCCGGACTATGTCGAGCTACGCCAGTTCCCGCCGGCGCTGCGCGAGGCGGTGGTGGCCATCGAGGATGACCGATTCTATCTCCATGACGGCGTGGACTACGTCGGCGTGATGCGGGCCGGCATCGCCAATCTGTCGGACGACCTCTCCCAAGGCGCGTCCACCATCACCATGCAGGTGGCGCGCAACTTCTTCCTGTCGCGCCAGAAGACCTACACGCGCAAGCTCTACGAAGTGCTGATGGCCTACCGCATCGAGCGCGCGCTGACCAAGGACGAGATCCTTGAGATCTATCTGAACAAGATCTACCTGGGCCAGGGCGCCTATGGCTTCGACGAGGCCGCCCAGACCTACTTCGCCAAGCCCGTGGCCCAGCTCTCGCTGGCCGAATGCGCGATGCTGGCCGGCCTGCCCAAGGCGCCATCGGCCAACAATCCCGTGGTCAACCCGCGCCGGGCGCGCCAGCGGCAGACCTATATCCTGCTACGGATGATGGAACTGGGCCGTATATCGCGCGCCCAGTACGACGCCGCGCTGCTCGAGCCGCTGCGCCTGCGCTGAATTTGGGCTGACCTCGGCACTTCCGCTGTCAGCCGGCGCCCGACTGCGCGCGCAGCGCCCTGCATGCTAGCCTCCCCGCAAGACGATCACGGAGAGCCTGCCATGGATGGTATCTGGGGAGAGGTCTACAGCACGCTGCGTTCGGAATTTGCCGATATCCCCGATGTCGCGGAACTGACCCGCATTCTCACGCGGCTCACGCTCGCGATCGTGCTGGGCGGGCTGATCGGGTTCGAGCGGGAAGCGGCCGGCAAGGCCGCCGGCTTGCGCACGCACATGCTCGTGGCGCTGGGATCGGCGCTGTTCGTGCTCGTGCCGCTGATGGCAGGCATGGAGGTCGCGGACATGAGCCGCGTGCTTCAGGGCGTGGCGTCCGGCATCGGCTTCCTGGGCGCGGGCGCCATCATCAAGCTCAACAGCGAGGAAAACATCCAGGGCCTGACTACGGCCGCCAGCATCTGGACCGTGGCCGCCATCGGCGTGGCTTGCGGCCTCGGCCGCGAAAGCACGGCCGTGGTCGGCACGCTGTTCGGGCTCGTGATCCTGCAGGTGCTCTATCGGCTCAAGAAGTAGCACGATGATCTTTCGCGCCCGCTAGCATGCACGGCGGGCTAGAGATATAGAAGAACCCTGAATCTGCATGGCGATTGAGCCTTGATCAAACGCCTCTGAGTTACCCCAGCCAAAGCATTTCCACCCCCTGAGAATCCGTTTATCGTGCGGCGCGCAAGGCACGCGTCGCACGACGCGTTGTCCTTGCAGCAGGCTTTATCAGGCTGACAACGGAGCGCAAAGGCATGGCGGATCTTGGGGAAGAACTGAAGGCTTACGGCGGCGCGCTGGACGAGGGGCTGACCGGGCGTCAGGCCTATTTCCTGGCGGT